>BEWT01000010.1 GCA_003116855.1 Desulfurococcaceae archaeon AG1 | reverse complement strand
CACCAACCCTAACAACACTATCCATAGCCTGCTTCAAAAGACCCTCAAGATTCTCAATAGAATACCTCTTAATCCTAGAAACCTCCTCAGCAAGATCCTCAATATAGGGGTATCTTTTAAGCACTTCATATACCTTCTCAGAGACTTTGGGGAGTATTGTTTTTAACAGTCTTCTAAGATCCTCGTTTTCAGAAGCCTTTGTTGCAGAACCTAGTACTTCCTCTAAACTTCTCAAGCTATCACCCAGGATTTATATCTACATAAGACTACGTTATAGGAGGGTAAAAACTCTTATCTCGATTATGATACAATTATGTAGCAGGATCCTGTATACCAAGAATTGTTAAGCTCTATGAGGTCTTAGGATAATATATGTAAACCGTTTTTGCTTTCATGAAGTTTTTTATAATGGTATGTTTGATTTTCCTATAGACAAGCGTCCATTATGTGTATCTTACGAAGAACCGGGAATCTGTTGAAGAGAACCAGGATATGGTGATCCTGAATTAGTGGGTTAAGAATACGGGCTTCAATAAAAGAAACCATGAGGCTTGTGAAACCATAGGCTGGGATTGGTATTAAACAGTAACTATATGGAGCTCCATAGGTTGTAGATATTATATACACATTAGCTTTGTTTGTGTGAAAGGTTTTGGGAGGGTTCTTGATATTTAGGTTGATTAGGAAGCAGGATCTGGAATATATTTTTCAGTGGTTAGAGCCTAATGATTATCTAAGGTCGGGGGTTCTTGAGAGATACGTTAGCGAGGGAAAAGCATATACTGTTGAGATCGATGGAAAACCAGTTGCAGTGGGCATAATACATGTTGTTGGTGAAGAAGGAGCGTGGCTCATGGGTGCTAGGGTTATGAAGGAGCATAGGGGGCATGGGGTTGGTAGCCATCTAACCCAGGGTCTCATTGAAGAGGCTTCTAGATCTGGGCTCAGATGGGTTGCGCTACTAACGAGTGTGGATAATAAGCCTGTCCATAGGATATGCGAGAAGCTTAGTCTCCAGAAAAGGGCTCTCATATCATGGATGCATATGGATAAGGATAAAATCTATAGACTCGGTGAAGGGGGTGTCTATATATCGGTGCCCAGCACTGATAGAAAGGCTATGGATCATATAAAAAGATCTATAGGCAATAGCAACCTCATGATCCCAGATAGTGATAATATGTGGGTATGGAGACCCCCTAGTGGGGAGGCTATAGAGAGGATGATCCTTGCAAGTGAGAGGCTATGCCTCGCCAGGGACGGAGGCTTTGGTGTGATAGCCCTGATACGTTTTAGAAGAGATCGGGGGACACTACAGGCTCTGGTGCTTGAGACACAAAAAACTATGGGTAGTGTTAATGATATTGCTGGCTGTATAGCTTACGAGAGTGTGCAGGATAGGTTTGGAGAGATAGAGCTTGTAGTAGTAGAGGGACCGGGGCAGGAGCAGAGCGTTTGGGAATCGATCTATCAGCTAGCTAGGGAGAAGCCATGGAGAGCGTATGTATTTTATAAAGAACTCTGAGTGGTGTAGAGATCTACATCGATAAAACTGTAAGTGGAAGTGGAAGTAAACCGCTTATTACCCCACATGTCGATTTAAATGATAGGGTATAGGTAGCCATGTCCCTCGAGATACCAGTCGAGTGGAGAAAGTTTAGGTATAGGGGTAAGAGCCTTGAGGAGCTTATGGAGATGCCCATGGATGAGTTATTAAACTTACTACCAGCTAGGGCTAGGAGGAGTCTTAAGAGAGGCTTTACAGAGCCTCAGAAAAAGCTTATTGAGAAGATAATGAAGGCTAGGAAGCTTGCTGAGGCTGGCAAGAAGGTTGTTATAAAAACACATGTGAGGGATCTAGTGATCCTACCATACATGGTGGGGCTCACCTTCGCAGTTTATAACGGTAAAGAGTACGTCACGTTCACAGTAACCCCGGAGATGATAGGACACTATCTAGGCGAGTATTCTATAACAACTAAGAAGGTTGAGCATGGAGAGCCAGGGTTAAAGGCTACGAGGAGCAGCCTCTTCGTTGCTATGAAGTGATCCTCAGTATTTGAATGCTATATACCCCTGCGCAGTATCAACCCACCTTATATCTTTAAAACCCGCTGCTGCGAGCCTTTCTTTTACACCCTTGAGATAGCTTATATTTGAATGTCTCCCAGGCTCGCCTGTGTAATGAAATAGAGAGCCCGGGCTTTTGAGAACGCGGTATAGTTCTTTATAGAACTCCAGGCTATAGAGATCCTCAGCAATATTGATCCTCGGGGGGTCGTGGAGGATCTTGTGGAAACACTGGTCACATAGATCCCTTATGATCTCGACAGCGTCTCCCAGGATCAGTTTGATTCTCTCATCACTAAGCATTCTCGACCATGGATTCATCCTCGCTAGGTAGAGAACGTTTGGATCCTTCTCTATAGACACCACCATCGAGGCCCCCAGCCTCAGTAGATTCGATGCTGTGTAGCCCAGACCGCTTCCTATTTCAAGTACTCTTAACCCCTTAACCCTTCCAAGGGTTTTGGTCTTGTTATAGGCGTCTCTCCAGGGGTCTATGTTGATTGTTCTGTGCATCTGAATACCATTGATCTCGATGGTTGGTGCTGTGTTGATCGATGTTGGTTTTAGTTTATAGTAATTACCGTCTCTAAACATGTCCAGCCTATATAGTTTCCCCTCGATTATTTTGTATAAAAAACCCTCTCTGATCTCTTCATCAAGCCCTTTGATCGATGCTACATATCCTTCTATATAGACCTCATATCCCTTTATCTCAACACGGGTCGAGGTGAAACCTAGATCTAGTGTTGTGTCTAAAAACCCCTGGCCCTTATTAATAGCATCTTTAAAGAGCTCTACATGCTGCCTTATAATTATAGGGCCTTCTATATACTCATACTTATATATATTGAGCCTAGCCAGTATGTTCTGAATCTCCCCACTAGATCTTATCCTCATACCTCCGCACTCCTTCAAAGACCCAGCCTAGATCTACGCCCTTCCTCTCAAGCCCAGCTTCTCTGATCGCTGCAGCTATTATTGGGAGGGCTATTGTTGCATCAACATTAACCATCGCCGAACTGACTGGCTCCACCTTACCCCAGCTCACGGCCTCTTCCAGTGTTGCCCCGCTTAGCCCGCCCCATTGTGGTAGGTCTGTGGTTATCTTTACAGCATATTTATGCGGTTTAGATACATCGACACCATGCCTTTTCTCCTCGATCAAGGCTTTCGCTACTGCTACAAGCTGTGTAATGTCTGTAGGTACTCCTCCCCCTATGTATATAACTCCCGTCTCTTTGGATCTCATGGCTATTTCGACCATTTGTTCGAAATCCTTAAACTGGTCTATATAGACTCTTTTTCCAAACTCTCTGAGGGCTTGTATGTAGGCTATCCCATAGCCTGAATCAACTATAGCTGGCACAAATACGGGTACTCTGGATTTATAGGCAGAGGTAGCGATAGATCTAATACCAAGCCTTGATAGCCTCGCACCAAGTAGGTAGAGGAACTCTGCTGAGGAGAAAACATAGTCGGATGGAAGATCCCTTATAAAGTCCCTTAAAAGTCTCTCCATCTCTCTGTATAGATATTCATCCGCATATACATCGTAGAACCTATCTATCCTATATTTAAGCAGGATCGTGTCATCAACACAGGGAGAACCCCTACCATAGGGGAAACCCATACCGGCATAGATATCCTCTGATACATTAGCTCCTGTAGATACGAGCACATCTATATATCTCTTCTCGATCATCCAGCTAACAATACCCCACATACCTGCTGTAGCCATAGATCCGGCGAGACCCATATAGATCGTAACATCAGGATCGCGGATCATGGCTGTGATGATCTTGAAAACCTCTCCAAGCTTCCTACCCTGATACGCCGTCCCGCTCATAGCCTCAAGTATAGATCCTAGACTTTTGAGCTCTTCTGGGTTGATCACCCTTACCTTATCTTTAAAAAACCAATTACGATCGATCTCAGCACCGCCCGCGCCCAATAGTCTCACCAATATTCCCTAATAACTAGAGACTATATAGGGTTAGGGTCATAGATGTCTCTGTTAAATACTATATATATATCTATTTACCCAAGTGGTTTGGGAAGCTCTTCAATTGCTACCACAATTCTCCTGTCAAAGATAGGCGTGTATTGGAAGAGATCTGAGCATGTTGTTATAAAACTAGGGTGTGGATAGGTGTTAGATAATACCAGTTCTTGCAAAACTTAAACCACAGTTGCTAGTTAACGAACAATAGGATCGAAGTTCTCCTAGTTGTCCTGCTGTTCTTCGAGATTATCAGATCTATTGATCTGGTTTTGCTTTCCCAAGATCTGTGATGATCCTGGATCTCCCTGGGATCCTTTTCACCAGCTCTTCTAGATCTATGGCCTCTATCGCCTCTGCTCTTACACTCCCACTTTTTAGCCATATTGTTTTCAGCCTATCAGCTATCTCTCTCCTATCCCGATCCCCAGGGGCTAGAACGCTCCATGAAGCGGCTCTCTTGGAAACAAGTTCGGGGGGCCCCACTATGATCCTGGGCACATCGTGTTCTAGGATCTCGACACCTATACCTAGTAATAAGGGTACGTTTCTGATCCAGCCTCTCTCGCCATAGATCATGAAAGCGCCTTTCCCCAAATACTCCCCTGGGGGCGGTGACTTACTAACCTGGGATCCTTTTGCATAGAATACATCTATGGCGCCATAGCCTGCTGTCCATGCCCTGCTATAGCATGCTGCTAGGGTTGCGGCTTCCTGGATTGATTTTTCGCTATACTCCCTATCTACTAGGAGGATTACCGCGGAGCCTCCTTGTATGTTGGCGTGTATGAATATATCGTTCTCTCTGAGGTATTTTCTAACTATCTTCTCATTCTGATCAGCGTTCATACCGCCTATAGCTAGGAGTCCTTCTGATGTGATTAGCCAGTGGTATCTCTCATACCACTCCTGCCTCATGAGACTCCTGATCATTCTTACTACTTTGTCTCTCTCCCTCTCAGCCAAGATCTTTTTGATCTCTTCTTCGAGTCTTGTTATCTCGCTAGAACCTCTTGAGATCCTTTTCTCAATATCAGAGATTCTCTTCCTAAGCTCGATATAGTTCTCCATAAACGATAGTCTGGGGTTTAACGAGTACCTTGCATTATCAAGCACTATCTCTACAGTGTTATTCTTAACCCTAGCCATAACCTCCGTTTCTCCGGGGCAATCAGTGATCTTTTTTCTGGCACATTCGAAGAGCTCCTCAAGCTGTTGATAGTTGGCATCTACATATTCAAGCACTTTTTTAAGTATTGAGAGCTCTTCTTCGGCACTGCTGATCTGGTTTCTAAGCTTCTCTATGCTCTTCTCAATCCTGATCACCTCGGCTGGTTTCTCCTCAACTCTATATGCATCTGCATATGCATAGAACACATCTATAGCCTCGTTAAAGCTGGTTGTTCTTCTAAACACATACCCCCTTGCTACGAGGCTTTTGGGTTCGTAGGGGTAGAAGCCCTGTGGTTTTTCCGAAGCATCTATAACGATCCCAGGTTCTGGGTTTGTAGTGATCCTTTCTGCAAAGTTCCTAACCTCATCTAGGATCTTCTCAACCTCATTGTCGGCAAGGCTTGATGGTTTTATACTTTTATCAAGACCAAGCCTGTAGAGTGTCTCTTCAGCGATATCTGGAGGGACTCCGGCTCCTATAATAAGCCCTCTTGCAAGATCATATCCCTTCTTAACGTTTGGAACAAGGCTTTGAGGATCAGAATTGCATATTGAAACCTGTGTGGGTGGGTAGGAGTATTTCGCACCGATCCTTATGACTCGATCCTTCATAGTGGCTGTGGTGTTGGAGAACTTGATAATACCATCCAGATCTACTATGGAGACCACACCTCTAGGGATCAGCTCAACGATAACTCTATACTCGTTAGCACCAACAACCTTTATCTCAGCAATCCTGTCGCATGGTTTTTGATATATATCGATTATCCTTGACTCCCTTAGATATCTCCTAAAACCCATTACTATCGAGCCGGGTTCTCCGTGTCCTATAAGACCTGTTCTCCTTGTTATATAGATACTCTCTCCAGCTGTTATTGATAGGTAAAAAGGCTCTCCACTCCCTCTGATCTTTAGCAGGAGCTTGTTGCTCTCTCCATAGATATTATCGATATAGCTCCCTACAACATTCTCCCTATTCTCCTTGATCCATGTTGCAAGATCTAGCCAGCTCATCCCCTTCTTCATTCTATCCCAGTATAATAGATCTCTAAGTAGTATTAGGTGTTTACGCATATCTATTATGTAGCAAGAGATCGAGGTTTTAACCATGGTGTGGTGATAAATATGGTGGCCTTATGTCGCTGAGGAGCGAGAGGGTTGGTTTCTATAGGTTATTCATATTAAGGCTTGTTGCAGGGCTTGGTAGTGGTCTCTCGTTCTCGATATATAAATCGTTATACCCAGGCCCCAATCATCTCTGGATAGCTCTTGAGAGCTTTGTGTTTCTATTAATAGGATTAGGTGTTTTTCAAGCACTATATATGGCGATCGTGAGACCCTCTAGAAAGGATTCCATTAGGTTTATACTAACCCAAATAGCTGCTCACTACATAGGATCCATGATCCTAATTCCTGGGTAGTGGGGGGTTCGATAGCAAACCATTAGCATTCATGAAAACCAATACAGCTTAGCACTATGTGTTTGAAACCTATCTATACCTTCTACCCTTCTGGACCCCTAGGTCTGCTTCAGCTAATAGTGTTGCTAGTTTGTTTTTAACCTCTGGGAGTTTTGATTTGAGATTCTCTATAAACTCCTGTTCAATGCTGATCTGGGCTAGGAACTCCTTACCTTGGCTTGTTACTGATAGCTTCTTATTCTGTCCACTTTCAAGCAGACCTACGTATAGCATTGCTATGATATCTTCTCTAAGGTCTTTTGATGTAGGTATCCCAGCTATCTCTACAAAACTATATCCGAGATCTATGCCTACCGATTGAAGCTCCCTGATTATATATGCGAGAGCCTTCTCGGTAACTCCACCTAACTCTGATATGATGAACAGCGTTTTTAAAGCCCTCTTGTTACTCTTAAGATGATCGAGTGCTATAACAGGCTTTGTTACTATTTTGAGCTCTTTGCTCTTTGTCTGCTGAGACATCACATGCACCGAGTCATATTTACTCTAAGGGTAAAATAACCAATGATCCTATATAGGATCAATAACGGCCTGCTAACGTGTAGTGAGAAAAGATCGAGTTCCATATTCTCGGAGAGATAGCTTAAGCCTGATTATTGATAACCATGTAGAAGAAGTTTTGCAATGGGATCACATGGTACACAGTTGTCGTTCTATGACTACATACGGATACATAGCAAGGTGCAAATGCTCTTCAACATAGGATATTAGCCCGGATTGCAGATAACTTGATTAAGGGGTAATCAAAATCTCAAAGTTCAGCGAGCTGGCGGATAAGATAAACAGATTCAACAGAGAGCTTGTCAAACCATTTGTGGGTAGGGATGAGGAGGCAAAAGTAGTAACGCTAGCCCTTATGATCAAGGAACACGCTATACTGATAGGAGAACCTGGAACCGCTAAGAGTGCTCTGATAAGGAGAGCCGCTGCTCTATTGAATGCTAGGTATTTCTCATATCTCTTAACAAAATTTACAGAGCCCGACGAGATCTTCGGCCCTGTTGATATAAAGGCGTTTATAGATGAAAAGAGGTTTAGAAGGGTTACTACGAGAACACTGCTCGATGCTGAGATAGCATTTCTAGATGAGATCTTTAAGGCGAGTTCGAGTATTCTTAACAGTATATTATCAATAATAAACGAGAGGATCTATTATGAGGCTGGTGTTGCTATAAAGGTTCCCCTATGGAGTCTCTTCGCGGCTACCAACGAGATACCAGACGATCCTGAGTTGGCGGCTATATATGATAGAATGTTGCTGAGACACCATGTTAGGCCTGTAACCGACGATCTATGGAAAGATCTGTTGAACCAAGAGTGGATTAACGAGATGAAGGAGGATGTAGTCGATGTAGAGCCTGTTCTCTCTATGCAGGATCTAAGGGATTTGAGGGAGGAGATTTTCAAAGTAGATCTCGAAGGGATCAAGCCAAAGCTTATAAAACTACTAGCGATACTGGAATCGAAGGGTATACATCTAACCGATAGAAGAAAGGGCAAGACCCTGAAGGTGATAGCTGCCAACGCTATTCTTAATAACAGGACGAAAGCACAGGAAGAGGATCTATTGGTTCTTAAATACACAGCACCAAGGGATATCGACGAGTTTGAGAAGGTTAACGTGATACTCCACGAGGAGCTCAAGACGCCATATATGTATCTGAGGGAGCTAGAGGATATAGAGAGGAATGTTAAGGAGCTCATAAACTATGTAAGCAGTTTTAACCAGAGCTATGGGTATGTAGAGCCATTCGCGCCCGGAGCCCGCGCAACAATATCTAGATTCTATGAGGAGAGGCTTAACGAGATCTACAGAGATCTTGAGGCTCTCAGGGAGAGGGTATCCTCTATCATTATAGAGAGCGGTGATAAGAACGTAGAGGCTGCTGGGAAACGGGTGCTTGAACTTATAAGCAGCGCTATGGAAAAGATAAGGAGAAGGATAGAGTAAGGATGATATAATGACAGGAATTTTGGCTGGAGTAAGATACGATGATCCTCTTGCGAGATATAGAGGGGAAAAGCTGGTTGAAATAGTTAAAAAGCTGTCGAGAATACGGAACAAGGATATAGATACAAATCTAGGGATAGATATCTTCTATCTCTTCTACCTCCCATTCCCATTACCTGTACCGCCGAAGGATCAGAAGGATAGGCTTGCCCAGCTCAGATACCTAGTGGCTAAAGGGATACTGAGCAATGCTGAGGCTAGGAAGATCAGGTATTATACGATAGCCCATAGCGGTAGATCCATTATCGTTGGAGCAAGCTTCCTAGAACACCTATTACAAGAGCTAAGCCCCCAGTCGGGAGGCGAGGGGGGAGAGGGTGGGCAGAAGAACCAGGGCGAGGATCAAGGGCAAACTGGCAGTGAGAATGATAATGAGAGGAGTAGCAATAACATTCAGAATGCCGTTAGAAATGCCATTAGAAGGGTTATGAACGAGGTTGATAGTCTATCGAAGCTAGAGCAGATGGCAATGGGTACCCAGGCTGGTACAGGCTCAATACTCGAGATGATCGAGAACTCAAGCGATATAATTAGACTTGCTAGAAACACCGACGTCCAGAGGCTCCTCGATAGCCTGAGCTTCATAGAGGAGATAACCTTTAAGACGAGGAAGAAGATGATCAAGTCATCAAAGGGAGAGGTTATAGGCTATTCGAGGGGAAGCCAGCTAACCAGGATCTCGAGGACAGAGCTAGCATTATTCGAAACCAGAGAAGCCGAACAGGTTCTTCTATACAAATGGGCAACAGGAAAGCTGATCCTATATGAAAAGGTGGTTAGACAGGATGTTGGACCCCTCTACGTGCTGCTCGACAAATCAGGATCTATGGATGGTGAGAAGATAAGATGGGCAAAAGCCACAGCTATAGCGCTTTTCATGAGATCTAGAAGGGAGGGGAGGCCTTTCCTCATAAGGTTCTTTGACTCAGCACCATATAACCTTATAAAGGTCTCAAGATCCGGCAAATCGAGCGAGACGCTGAGGCTTATGGATTATCTAGCAAGGATAAAGAGTGGTGGGGGAACAGATATAACTAGATCTATTATAACAGCGTGCCAGGATGTTGCGGAGCTTAAGATGAGGGGTTTGGGAGAGCTTATATTGATAACAGATGGTGAGGATAGGCTTGCAGAGAACATGGTTAGGAAGCATCTGAGGGAGAATAATGTTAGGCTTATAACAGTTATGGTGATGGGAGAGAACCCAGATCTCAGGAAGATCAGTTCGAAATACTTTAAAGTAGTCAGGCTGAGTAATAAAGAGATGCTCGAGGTCTTGGAACTCTAGCACGACAGATTGAGAAGCAAAACATCGTTCTAGGCTTCATAGTTTCTAATGAGTTTGTGTGGTTTTCATTTGATTATCTTGTTAAGGGTTTGAGGGGATCCGGGGTCGGGTTTCATTGTGACTGATTTTTATACCAACCGCTCAGCCCTTGGCTTCACCGGTCTCAGGGCTCCTTTCATTGGGGCCCATATCATTGGCCTCCACCCATTCAGGGCGATCCCCAACCCGCAGCTTCCCCTCATAGCATTGCTCCGGTTCATTGCTGTAGGGAAACCCTCACATCCTGGATCTCTTTACTTTTACTCCGCCCCTCGGGTCTCTATTTTTACCCTCATTGTTGGGCAGGCATCCCCATAGAATAATAAAGCTTATATAATGTTCCATTATTGCAGGACTACGGGTTTAATATCAATCCTTATAAACCATCATGAAACTCGAAGCAGCTGGCTACGGCTCTCCACATCTGAAGACTTATAATATGATATCTCTATTATTATTTGCTTTAGCTATTACGTTTCACTAGCCTGCTCTTATTATTAGGCTTGTTTCCTGGATAGCCGTTTTCTCTATCTAGTCTCTTGATAGTTCTGGTAACATTTAAGGGTTTTTCTACTCTCTTGTGTGTATCTCTGTCGATGTATTATAGCTCACTCCATAGAACAATCCATTCTGGGCTGTTTTCTTTTTGATATAGCCACACTATAAAATATAGTTTTCGGATATTATTTTCTTGGAGAGCCTTGGAGGAGTTATTGAAAGAGCTTGAGAGGAGGACTGCTAATGCAATAGCCTTGATGAGAAAGAGTGGTGTTGAATATATAGCCTTAACCCCGTCGCCGAATTTCAGATACCTCACGGGGTTCTTTGAGGAGGGTTATGAGAGGTTAATATTATTTATACTGACAGTTAATAATGATAGGGTGTTGCTAGCCCCCAAGCTTGCTAATATACCGAGCTGGTTTAACAGGTATTCCGATATAGTGCTATGGGGTGATGAGGATAACGTTGGGAGCATTGTGGATAAGGTGGCGAGGAGGCTGAGGATCTATGGTAAGAAGGGGGCTTTTGAAGATACTATGAGTCTGAGAACATATGAGTTGTTGAAAGAAGAGCTATCACCTTCAGGCACGGTGCTTGCATCAACAGTACTGAGAGATCTTAGGATTAGGAAATCCCTCTATGAGATAAACATAATCTCAAGAGCGGTGAAGATTGCTGAGAATATTTTTTCAGAGCTCTATAGGATCCTAAGCCCCGGGCTTTCTGAGAGGTTTGTTGCAAGCCAGATAGCAAGCTTGATTGCTTCTGAAGGTTATACAGAAGCCTTCAATACCATAGTGGCTTTTGGCGAGAACACTGCTAACCCACACCATATCCCTGGATCCAAGGTTCTTTCCTACGGGGATCTTGTGCTGGTAGATCTAGGGATTGTGGTGGATGGGTATGTATCGGATCTCACGAGGATCTATTCGCTAGGGCCGGTACCCAAAAGCGTGGAGGATAACTTTACAGCTCTGATCTCGTGTTTCAACGAAGCAATATCGATCATATCGCCAGGGGTTAGAGCTGCTGAGATTGATCTACGGGTTAGAAGCTGCCTCACGGATTATGGATTGGGTGGAAATATACTTCACAGAACGGGTCACGGCATAGGCTTAGAGATCCACGAACCACCGTATCTCTCAATAACATCTACCGATATACTTGATAAGGGTAATGTGTTCACCGTAGAGCCGGGGGTCTATTTTAGAGGCAACTACGGGCTCAGGATCGAGAGCGATATAGCTATACTGGATAATGGCGATACAATCATACTCGATAAGAGTTCAAAGGATATAATAAGGCTGTGAGAGGTATAAATAGAGATCTTTATACTAATGCCTTAAATGAGTAGCCTGGCTAGGCTCGAAAGATATAATGGACTTATAAAGGGGTCTTATCACTAGCTCGACTGATGCTGTGGGAGAAATACCAATAACCATGTGAAACTACCGCCCTTCTATCCAGGCCTGAGAATAGGGAGCGGTTTTATATAGTATTACTCTCGTAATAATACTGTGGTGAATCTTTGTGGAGCTCATCCCATTAGGATCTGTAATCTCTGTATTCAAGGATCAAGTTGTTGTGGTTAAGATAGAAAATCCCTCAAGAATCCCGGAACTCGGTTCAAGAGCCTATCACAAAGGAGGACTAAAACAGGTAGGGATAGTGAGCGATATAATAGGCCCCACGAGAGAGCCTTATGCCGTTATAAAGATGATCCAGGGAGCCTCGGTTAGTGTTGGAGAGGAGCTTGTCTACGAGCCTAGGAGAAGAAAGAGGGTTAGATAATGAGCGCGAGCACAGCTGTGGAAAAGGATCTCGGAGAATTGATAGCTAGTGGTAAGCTTATATATGATTATGAAAGAGGAGAGATCATAGATCCAGAGACGGGTCTCGTGATCGAGGAGGGCTTAATATCACAGGCTAGGGAGTGGAGGGAATATAGTCCTGAGGATCGGTTTAACAGATCCAGAATAGGTCCCCAGATAACCTTCAAAGTCCACGATGGGGGTTTAACAAGCTATATAGATCCTAGGGGGAGTACGGGTAAGAAGCTCAACAAGCTTCAAACAAGCACAAGAAGACCAAGAGATCATAGGGTCAGGAAGGAGATAGATGCCAAAATGATCATGAACGATACCATAGCCAAAATGGGATTACCAGGTGTAGTGGCAGAGACCGTGGGAATGCTTATCAAAGAAGCTGCTAAGAACAATCTGCTTAGAAAGAACATGATCGCATCGGCCGTTGGAGCCATGATCATAGAGGTTTGCAAGGCCTATGGTATACCAATAGATATGAAAAAGCTTAGAGAAACACTCAGCCTTAGTGAGAGAGATATACACAACGCTACTAAGAGACTAGCATGGGCAGGTGTGTTTAATGACCTTAAGAGGAAGCTTAGAGAGAAGAGCGATCCTAGAGGATCCGCTCCACTAACTCCAGCAAGCTATATACCAAAGATCTCTGGTTCCGTTGGCCTTTCAGACGATATAGTGGTTCTATCAAAAAGAATCATAGATCTCATGGTTAGGTATGAGCCAACATCAACCTCAGGAAAGAATCCTGAAGGAACCGCTGCAGCAGCGGTGTATCTAGCATCTATATTGCTAGAGAATAAAAAGCCACAGAAGAGCATAGCAGAAGCTCTAGGGATCTCTGAGGTGACTATAAGAAATAGGTATAGGGATATCATAGACAACCTAGATATAATAGTATATATATGAGTTGCTATCTTCTCTCACCGCGCGTCTCTGAGTATTTATAGTTACCCTGCTATTCAGGGTCTTGCGCCCTACCTACACAGGATCTCTATCCCTGCGGTTCAAAAGCTGTTTTAGTATAGCAAAACAGGAATCCATATACTTTCGAAGATCACCATCCCATAGCTTGGAATGTTGCTCTTACCACCTATAAAGGTTAACCGACAGACCTAGCAATGTTAGTGCTCAAATAGATTGTTAAGTATAAGGAAAGAACGGTCGATATAGCTCTATACTGATTAATGGTATGAAATCCCAATGCTCTTTGCCCAAGATTGTTTTTTAACCTGCGTTGCCCTATCTCAATGGATGTGGGTAGATGCCCTGCCAGCAGTTGTCACATGCCATGGGTATACCTATGGGTGCTGCTTCAGCCGAGCTTAGAAGACCCATAGCTACTATATCCATTATAGTGGCGAATGTAGTTATCTATATACTTACCACATATAAGAACTCATTTGTTTCTATAAATAGCGATGTTCTGTGGAACTATGGCTATATCCCAGCATATCTCCTAACGGATCAAGGGATCATGAGGATCTTTACCTCAATGTTTCTCCACGCAGATCCTCTGCACATATTCTTCAACATGTATTTCCTATATATATTTGGTAAGGGCGTCGAGGGCATCCTGGGAGTTTCAAGGTTCTTGGCACTATATATAGTATCAGGGGTTCTGGCAGCCTTTCTCCACACAGTATCTGTGGGTTTTCAGGGGGCATCAGCTCTCTCAATACCCGCTGTCGGTGCTTCTGGAGCCATAAGCGGTGTTCTCGGAGCATATCTAATGCTATACCCAGCAACACCTCTTGCCATGTGTCTCTTCCTACCGTTCCCTATATGTGGAACCTTCAGGGCTTCTACATTCCTTCTCTTCTGGTTCGCAGTACAGGTTCTATACGGCTACCTCAGGCTCGGTGGTGTTGCTTTCTTTGCACATGCCGGCGGCTTCATCGCAGGAGTTGCTCTCTCATGGTTATTGGGAAGAGATATTGTGGCAAGGTTGAAGCACCCATTCTCCTACACGCTTAGTATTTTCACCGAGATGGGCGAGGGTTTGGGTAGGGGTGCGAAGGTTGTGATGGTCATAGCGATCCTCTCCCTCATGGGGGTTAGTCTATACTCGTACTATTCAGGCACCTCTATAGATAGATCCCAGCTGATCTATGCGGTTAGCGTTAATATAGGTAGCAGTCCTAACGAGCCTCCCTATAGCTCTTCTATGGCGACTCTATTGGTAACTAGAGGGTCTTCTGATTTTAGCATGAGCCCTATTGTTGATGATGCCTCGAGAATACTTGTTAACAGGCTGCTAGCATCAAATATATTAATAAACACTGAGAGTAGGGGTTCTACAGAGGATATTAGGAGAAGCCTAACTGTAACTATACTTAACGTTCCTGTCCCATTCTCAATATCAGCTAGGGCTAGTTATGATAACAATGGCGTGATGATCTATGGATACGGCTCTGCAGTAACGAGGAGCGTGGTGTGTGGCGTTACATGTACTTTAGGCGATGTTATCCAGTACCCGTGGTTCGAGATAAGATCTGTGGGGCCTATGTCTATAACTAATTTGATCACAATACCGCTGCTGATTTCAATGCTCTTTCTACTTCTAAGTCTCTACGTAGCGGTTGCAAAGGACAGAGAGATCTCTCTAAGTAATTACATGTGATCATTGAATGCTGTAATCCCGCTGAATATCTACATATAGTTAACGAAAGAAGACATTGCAACCATATCGAGCAGATACTCAGCTATATCTGTTATATAGTCATAGATTCTCGTTATATGGTAAGCCGATATGTCTCTGGTAAGTCCTAATCCATAGATCTTCTCGTGGATCTTCTCTTTGCTCTCTATGAGATTCACGAGAGAGGGCATAAGTGTCTCTAGCCTCTCTCCTTTGCCGTTCTGCCTTCTATCGGGATCCTGGATACCAGTCCTGAGTATCTCGTCCAATAGCACGTAGTATTTATACATATCTTTTAGCACGAGGTATATCTTAACCTTATCGCCATTATCGACATTACTTCCAAGTCTAGCTATAGCTACTAGGTGGTCTGAAATCCTCTCTATGAGTCTTACTACTTGAACCATAACATATGATCTCTGTAGATACTTAGGATCTCTATCGATCTCCGGGTTGCTGAGCATAATATTAAAGATCCTCTCGGCTTCCCTCCTAATAGCATCGATCTCGTTATCGAGATCCTCAAGCTCCTCAGTGATCTCGTTATCGAGATCCTCAAGCTCCTCAGTAAAACCATTCTGCTCTGAGTATGATGATATGGTCAGCTCGAAGAGGGATCTCGCGTTGTTTATCACCCTTCTCACAATAGTTTCAAGTCCAGAGCCCCTCCTTACCTCTCTTAATACTGTGAAATTCCTACCCTCGTCGAATATGCTGAAACCAGGCATGAGCTTCAAGATAGACATGATCTGTCTCTTGGTATCTCGGGAAAGAGGCTTCTTTGATGTGAGCTTTATCTGCTCAGCCCCTGACACATAGAGGGCTATTAACAAATGTTTTAGTGAGATCGGGTCATAGTTATCCATATCTATATCAGAGTATGTCTTGAGGCGTGGAGCGTGGGAGGGCTCTATTATGAGTTTAGACCCAACCCTCCTGATCAGAACCCTCGAGCCCTTCTCAACGCCGTGGGCTTTGCACCACTCCTTTGGTAGATATAGAACATATGAGCCCCTAATCTCCTGGATCCTTCTCTCCTCCTCGTGAGAGACGCTCATAATCCCTGGATTATTAATCCTTCAGAGGTATTATTATATATCGTATGTTTACATATGTACTAATCTGGTTAAGGCGATATATAGCTCCGAAGGGTATCTAGATTGATGATGAGGCTCGAAAGGGCCGTAGTGATGCGGAGCCCGCGCAGGTCTGAAAAAGATCCTTGTTATTGGTTAATCCTAGGCCAAGCCGGATGATCCATGGACTGATCAATCTCAGCGTTATTCCTATAGCAACGAGCTTAAATCCTCTCAGTGTTTAGATAGGGTGAAAGGTGTGTATAAAGATGCCCCAAGACCTGCTGGGCTTCCTAAAACTATCTTTGAAAAATCTCGAAGACGGTATCGAGAAGGCAGGCTCCTCAGCAAAGGTTTCAGAACTATCGGTTATAGGGTCGATTAAAGAGGTGATAAGCTATAGTGAGAAGGTTATTGAGAAAGGGCTTTGTCTCTCAAGCTCTAGGGGAATTAAGGGCTTTGGGTATATATGTGACGGTAGATGGAGTATTGTTAGCACAGATAATGTTACCTCGATCTCGAAGGTTGGGAGCGATATAGCTATATCTTTCAAGAATGGAGAGCTGGGGATACTGAGGGAGGAGGGGGGCTTGGTGCTTGGACCAAGCTATGTGAGGATCCTGCTGAAGGGATACTCGATAGAGATCCCGTATAACGATTATAGAGAGGCGGGGAGACAGTCACATGTTATTAAAAAAGTGCTCCCAATAGTGATAGATACTCTTAGAAAGGCTGATGAGAGCTTTAGCAAGTGTATCAAGCTATATAGGCTTAAATGCTGACCATCTCTTGAGATATCTAAACCCGTATTACCGGTTAAAGGGATATTATTTCTCAAAGCAATGGTGATTCTAGAGGGGGAGGGTTCTGGAGATATACCCAGGATTAGAGCTAGTTGTAGACACGCCTTTCGCTTATCTAAGGAGGTGGAGAGCTCTAGTCATAGCTGACACCCACCTGGGCTTTGAAGAGGCTATGGGGGAGGCTGGTCTATATCTACCTAGGGGGCAGCTTAAACAACTCATACAGGATCTCGAGACGGCGTTCAGTATGCTTGATATAGGGCTGATAATAATAGCTGGGGATCTGAAACACAGATTCGAGAAGCTTGGTGTGCAGGAGAGGAGAGAGATCGAGGAGGTTCTATCTTTTCTGAAGAAAAAGAACTCCGAGGTGATCTTTGTAAGAGGTAATCATGATAACTATGCATCTATAGTGACATCGAAATACGGTGTAGAGCCAAAACCCTACTATAAGGTTGGGGGATTCTTGATAATCCATGGACATCAAGGGTTAGAGAATGTAGTTGATGAGGGTGTTATAAAAGATACAGAGGTTATCATCTATGGGCATGAGCATCCAAGCATATCGATAAGGGATAGGCTTGGGAAGATAGCCAAGTTCCCCTGCTTCCTAGAGATGCCGTTAAGCGTGGGTGGTAAGAATATAAAGGGGCTTATAATGCCAGCCTCAGGGAGCTATCAAGCGGGCTCTCCAGTAACTACGATCAGGGGTAACTATCTATCACCAATAACCAGGGCTTATGGCGATATAGAGAATGCCAAGCCATATATCCTAGCCAGGGGAGACGGGATCTTTGAGCTCCCAGCACTAGGCTATATACAGGATCTCATCTAACAAAGCTATACCGAGTATCTCTCAATTATATATTAATCTGTACCGAGCCAGTATTGGGGTTCACATTGGCTAGTCATTATAAATCATGGGATATCCTGGTAGAAGATATATTATCATGCACGAAATGCAGGCTCCATATGTCTAGGAGAAAAGCCGTACCTGGCGATGGTAAGAGAGATGCTGAGATCATGCTTATAGGAGAGGCGCCCGGGGCTACAGAGGACGAGCTGGGGCTACCATTCGTGGGGGCTGCTGGCAAGCTTCTCGATAGTGTTTTGGAGGATATAGGTTTAAAGAGAAGCGATCTATATATAACAAATGTGGTTAAGTGTAGACCGCCTAATAATAGGCAACCGGCTAGGGATGAGATAGAGTCATGCTCCCTCTATCTAGAATCACAGATCCTCATGATACGCCCGAAAGTTATAGTAACCCTGGGAAGCGTTGCTGGGGAATGGGTTGCCTCAAGGATGGGGATTAGATGGCTTGGTGTAACCAGGATGAGGGGTAATATATATAGGGGTGATATGCTGGGGATAAAGATCTCGTTGATCCCTACTTACCATCCCGCAGCGATCCTCAGGAATAAGGGGAATATGGAGGATCTTAAAGCAGATCTAAGGATAGCTGTAGAGGAGCTGGCTAGGATAAAGGGTTCTAAAAGATCTTCAGAAGAGAAGGAAGAGAAAAAAGGAGGAAAAAAGACTCTTCTAGACTATATGAAGCTATGAGTATTGCTGGAATATCGTTTTAGCTAATAAGCATCACTAGTAATCTATGATTTTGGTGAGGCTCATCCTTGAGTAGGGAGAGGGAAGAGGTGGAGGAGGAGATTGAAGAACTAGAGGAGGGCGTGGAAGAGACTACTACTGAGGAGGCTGAGGCTGAGGTTGAGGCTTCAGATCTCCTCCTAGGATTGGATCAAATTAACACAATGATCCATGTAACAGAGATCTGGGATTCAGTGGTCTCTGGCAGGATAGATGTTGAGGATGCAAAAAAGCTTCTAAACAGGATCTCCACACCTGTAAAAGGTGTTGAGGAAGAAGAGGAAGAGGTTGAGGAGGAGACTAAGAAGGCTAAGGTGCAGAAGAAGACGTCTAAGAAGAAGTCAAAGGGCTAGTGTTATTGATACCTCCTACAGGATCTCATATGGATTTTATCACTATACCATTATGCCTAGATATAATGGTAAAACAGCGCATCTCTATGGCTAACGAGGATCGAGATCTTGGGTATGGATCCTAACAATGTATTTGATCTTCTCAACCCCGTGTTAAGACAAGCAATAAAGAGGCTGGGTTATGAGAAGCCCACGAGGATACAGAGGAAGGCTATACCTATTCTACTTAGAACTAAGAAGCACTCTATAGTGATCGCTCCCACCGGGAGTGGTAAGACCGAAGCTGTTCTGTTCCCAGTAATCTCAAGGATCCTTGATAGCGGGGTTAGAGGTCTCCAGATATTATATATAACTCCTCTGAGGGCTCTTAACAGGGATCTTAGGAATAGGCTTGAGAAGCTCTTCCAATCCCTCGGATTCTCTCTCGGAGTACTCCACGGAGATACTCCCCAGAGCTCTAGGAGGAGGATCGCTGGCTCTCCACCGACTATGATTATAACGACTCCTGAGACTCTCCAGTATATAATAGTTAACAAGGATCTCAGGCAACACCTAGCCAGCATAGGCTATGTGATTGTCGACGAGGTACACGAGCTCATGGGGAGCGAGAGAGGAGCAGAGCTTATATCGGCTCTCGAGAGGCTTAAGAGATACTCGCCAAGGTTTATGAGGATCGGTTTATCAGGCACCATAGGTAATCCGGGTGATGCGGCTCTCTTCCTAGCAGGATCTCTATCTAGTGTAGAGATAATAATCGATAGTAGTAGCAAACCCTGCGAGGTTTCTGTTATAAGCCCTCTCCCAGGTAGTGTTGATCCTGGTGGTGATGGTTCCGATCCTTTCTTCGCCTCAAGGATCTCGAAGATCGAAGAGATCGTTAGGAACACGAGCGGTACCGTGATCATATTCACCAACACCAGGGATCAGGCTGAAAGACTAGGAGCAGAGCTAAGAAGAAGAGGCTTAGCCGTTGGCGTGCACCACGGTTCCCTATCAAGAACTACAAGGGAGGAGATCGAGAGAGGGCTTAGAGAGGGAGAGTTAAAATCTGTGGTTGCTACATCAAGCCTCGAGCTAGGGATAGATGTTGGTAGTATAGATACTATTATCCAGTACATGTCCCCACGCCAGGCTCTCAAAATGGTTCAGAGAATAGGTAGGAGCGGTCATAGGGAGGATCTTGTATCGAAAGGCTATATAATAGCTAGCGAGAATATATATGATCTTGCTGAGAGCGTTGTAATAGCTAGGAGGACTTGCTCTAGCAATCAGCATAGGGGGATAGAGAGGATAAAGATCCGTAAGAACCCTCTGGACGTCCTGGCCCACCAGATCGCTGGCTTGGTTCTCGAATATGATGAGATCTCTATAGACGAGATCATCGATACACTATCTAGGGCGTATTGCTTTAGAGAGCTAGAAGCCCAAGTGGTAGAGAGGGTGGTAGAATTCCTCAGAGATATAGGTGTTATCAGTGTTGCTGAGAATCAGGGGAGAAAGATCCTTAGAAAGGGGAGGAGGACTAGGCGTTACTATTATAGCGTGACCATGATAGTTGATACTAAGAACTACGAGGTTGTTGATCTTATGAGCAACAGGATTATAGGGGAGCTTGACGAGAGGTTCGTTGCAAAAGAGATCTCCCCAGGTGTTGCTATAGTGCTTGGCGGCTCTATATGGAGGGTTCTCGAGATAGAGGGTGAGAAGATCTATGTGGAGCATGTGGAGAGCATAGAAGGCTCTATACCTAAGTGGATAGGGCAGCAGATCCCTGTTGATAGAAGGATAGCTAGGGAGGTTTGCAGCCTCTTCAAACTAATAGCCATGAGTGGAAAGAACAGTTCTAAGGTTATCTCTACGTATCCTATGGATCAAGGGTCTTTTGAGAGACTTTCCAGCCTGATTAATAGCCACATATCACGTGGATACCCATTACCGGGGGAGAGGCTTATCCTTATAGAGGGTTGGAGAGAGCCTGGGTTAAGCATAGCTGTGATTCACACATGTCTAGGGTCTAGGGGTAATGAGACCCTTGGTCTCTATATATCGAGCTTCACCGGTCCTCTAATATCCTATAGGGCTACGCCCTATGCACTTATACTAGCATCGACTAGGAGCCTCTCTCTAAGGGATCTAGAGAGGCTTCTCAGCTCGTGGGAGAGCGAGGATGAGGTTATCTCGAGGGTTATTAACGCAGCAAGGTCTAGCGGTGCTTATAAATGGTACATGGTTGCAGCGGCTAAGAAAATGGGGTTGATGGATAAAGATGTATCTTTTGACGAGGCTATGAAGTATGTGAAGTACCTTGAGGGAACAGTGGTTAATGAAGAGGCTATAGGAGATATGGTTCACGAGGAGCTCGATATAGATTCCCTTCTAGAGATGCTTAGAGGTATTAAGAGGAGCGATATAAGGATAGTTACCCTGGATCTTGCGGAGCCAACCCCTCTTGGAGAAGAGATCTATAGGGGTGTATCGGGCTTTGAGAGGGTTAGGAGTCAGTCAATACCAACAGATCTTGCTGCCGAGCTGGTTAAGAGGAGATTGGAGGAGAAAGAGGCACAGCTAGTATGTATAATGTGTGGATATTCTGAGAATAGGAGGGTAAAGGATCTCCCCGAAAGTCTTTCATGCCCATCATGCGGCTCCGTATTCCTTGGTGTCAATAAATATGGCTATGAGGGGGCTAGGGATCTTGTTAGGAGGATCGCTAAGGATCCCAGGGTCTTGAAGGATCCGAGGGCGCTCAGCGATGATGAGAAGAAGGTGGTGGATCTTCTTAGAAGGTCTGCGGATCTTGTTGCTACATATGGTAAAAAAGCTGTTCTGGTAATGATGGGTAGGGGTATAGGTCCGGAGACGGCTAGGGATATATTATCTTCCTCGATCAGTGATACAGATATGTATCTAAAGATCCTTGAGAAGGAAAAAACCTATATATCTACTAAAAAATACTGGGATTAAGATCTAGATCCAGGTGAGGTTTTCTAGGAATCTTAGCCTCTTGGGGATCGGTGGGTGTGTGGCTAGGATCTCTTCGATCGGTGAGTACTCAGACCTCATGATCCTCTCTATATCAGCCCTCGAAACCCTGTAGAAGGGCTCTGCAACAGCATCTGTTAAGGCGTATATGAATAGGGCTCTCATCTTGCTATCCTTAACGCTCTGGTGGATATCTTCGTTCCTGCGGTAGAATATATGTATCTTAGCAAGAGCTGCCTGCATAGCGCTCTTACCAGCCGCTCTAGCCCCCTCTAGGTCTGCATAGTATTCTCTAAGTCTACTGAAGGCTAGGATCAGGATCTGGAGAACAAAGGATACTATGACAGCAGCTATCCCTACTATGGCTATTGTGGCGTTTCCAGAGCTGTTTCTCCTTCCAGCATTGCCTCCCCATAGTGCTAGGTGTACAAGGCTTACTCCTAGGTAGTATATAACCGAGGGGAGTATTCCGAGGAAGAGCATTATAGCGTTATCTCTATGCTTATGATGCCCTATCTCATGCCCTATAACGGCCTCAAGCTCGTTCTGATCCACAAGCTCCATCATACCATCGGTAACAGCAACATACTTTCCAGTCACTATGTTTCCATATGCAAATGCGTTGGGAGGACCTCTTACCCTCACAGCTTTGGGAGGCTTTACACCAAGCCTCTGGGCAACCCTATTAACTATCTCCTGAAGCCTCTGATCCGGCCTGGCTCCGTAGAACATGTTTATCATGAAGGGGGATATTAGGTATGTTATCAGGTTAGCTATTATGACGAAAGCCATTATAGGGACTATAAAGCCCCACACAACCGATGGATCGGTGAGATTTACTGGAGCACCCTGCCACAGCTGGATAGCATATATTATCGCTGCTAGGGTTGCTGAGAAAACGAATATTATCAGGACGAGCGTTAGAACCATTGAGCTGTATAGCGAGAAAGTTCCTGAGAGCTTCCCAGCAACCTTTGGCGCTATAGTGGCAGCTAAAAGAAACATCACTATATATCCAAGCACTGTTAATACTAATGCTATTGGGCTAAAGAACAGGAACATTCCGGCTACCCAATGATAATAGATAGTGTAGAAGCTAATAAGGGTTCGCATATGGAGATCTATGATCCATATCTTGATGAACTAAACATGTGGAGTCATTTTTTAAATTATACGAACCTTTCCTCATAATATCAAATAGATCCTTGGTGATCGTCTAAGCATGCTCTAAACCATCCAGAAAGATCCTGTTATTGGAACTCCGTGCGGTTAGGCTGATAGCAATACGTGATCCGCAAATAAGGAGATCTATGCATGTTACATTGAAACCCCTGTACTTGTTGATTCTTTGATATTATTGATCGAAAGCTAGCAGAAAGCTAAAAAGCCTTAGAAGATTATAGAGATATGGGCCGGGGTAGCTCAGCTGGTAGAGCGCCGGGCTGTTAACCCGGTGGTCGGAGGTTCGAATCCTCCCCCCGGCGCCAGTATTTTTGTTAAAAATAGTCGAGGATCACTTGCCTGGATCACTGTATACAAGTCTATATAGCTTATAACTTGGTGCCAGCGTTTTCGGGTGGTTCGCCCTAACCATATCAAGCCTGGACACTGAGGTGTTGCTCGGTGTTTTCTTAACCTCTTCGGGATTTCTATAAGCCTTCTCTGCGATCTTGTTGAGGATCTCTGCATATGTTTCTATAACCTCTCTAGGCTCTGTCTCTGTGAACTCCACCATTAGGGCTTCGCTAACTATGAGTGGGAAATATATTGTTGGAGCGTGGAGCCCTTCATTAAGCAGTGCCTTAGCTATATCCTCTGTCGTCACACCGGTCTCTTTTGCTATCTTGCTTGCGCTTATAACAACCTCGTGTTTCCTGGGTTTCTCGGGCGCATAGGGTAGCTCGTAATATGGTTTCTCAAGGATCTTCTTTATAAAGTAGTTTGTATTCAATACAGAGACCTCGGAGACCTCTCTCAACCCTTGGGGACCTAGCATCGCTATATATGCGAATGTCCTTACAACTGGCACTATATTTCCATAGAAAGCCCTAACGGTTCCTATGCATTTCTTACACTCATAATCCCAGTAGTACTTATTACCTTTTCTCTCTACTAAGGGTCTCGGGAGATAGTCTACAAGCTCTCCCCTAGCGCATACAACACCTCCTCCAGGTCCCCCACCTCCATGGGGTGTTGCGAATGTCTTGTGCAGGTTGAGGTGAACTATATCGAAGCCCATATCCCCCGGCCTTGCAATCCCCATTATCCCGTTAAGGTTAGCCCCATCATAGTATAGAAGCCCTCCAGCCCCATGGACTATATCAGAGATCTCGAGTATCCTGCTCTCAAAGATTCCGAGGGTGTTTGGGTTGGTGAGCATAATCCCAGCGGTTCTCGAACCAACAGAAGCTTTTAATGCTTCTATAGAGACCTCTCCGTCAGGGCCTGTGGGGATTCTAACAACCTTGAAGCCTGCCATCGCAGCGCTGGCGGGATTGCTTCCATGAGCAGAGTCTGGGATGAGCATCTCATCCCTCTCTTCACCTCTATCGAGGTGGTATTTCCTAATCATAAGGGCTCCTGCAAACTCGCCAGCAGCCCCTGCTGGGGGTTGGAAGCTGCATCTATCCATACCAGTGATTTCGGCTAACCATCTCTCGGTGAGATATATTATTTCCAGGATACCTTGCACCGTATCGATATCCTGTAGGGGGTGGAGCTCGACGATCCTTGGATCCATGGCTATGAGATCTAACATCTTAGGATTATACTTCATGGTACACGAGCCAAGAGGAACCGGTCCTAGATCTACGCCATATGACATCTGGGATAGCCTGGTGTAGTGTCTAACAACCTCGATCTCGGAGAGCGTTGGTATTGAGGGCTCGTCCTTTCTCAACAGGTTCTCGGGGATCTTTATCTCGATCTCGTTAAACTGATCCTCGAAGGGGATGAGAGGTCCTGCGGACGATCTCTTTCCACGTTCTAGCAAGAGATCCTCGTCCCACCTAGCCTGTCTCCACATATCAGCTCACCTCGTCTAGAGCGTTTATAAGGAGATCTATGTCGCTCTTGCTATGAACCTCTGAGAAGCAGAATAGGGAGCAATCCTCATAACCCTTTAGAAGATCTTTTAACCACAACCCTCCGTGGATGCCTCTAGCCAAAAGATCCCTATGGATCTCTTCGTAACTCCTCCTATGAAATCTCAAGGGCACCTCTTTAAAGAAAAGATCTGTATCGATAGCTATAGAGACCCTGCCTGAGAGTCTTTTTCTGATATTCTCGACAACATATCTAGTCCTCTTCAAAATGCTTTCCCCAAGTCTTCTTAATCCATTCCAGCCTAGGTATGAGATATATATAGCTCCCATAATCGCCATGAGGGAGGAGTTTGTGGTTATATTGCTCGTTGCCTTCTCCCTCCTAATATGTTGCTCCCTGGTCTGGAGGATCAGCGCGTAACCCCTATTACCATTCGAATCGAGCGTCGCGCCAACCAGCCTTCCTGGGAGTTGTTTCAACAACCCTTGATCCATTCTGATCCCGAGGATCCCTAGCCCAGGGCCTCCATAGTTAAGCCCCAAACCAAGGCCTTGTCCATCGCCAACAACTATATCGGCACCATAGTTTCCAGGAGGCTTTATAACCCCTAGGCTTACAGGGTCTGAGAAGACAACAAACAAGGATCCCTTACTCCTAGCTATGCTTTCTATCTCTTCAGGCTCCTCTACCAGGTTTCCAAGGAAGGATGGGTTTTCTAGATAGACGGCAGCTGTCTCCCCATCAACTTTACTGGTCAAATCCTGGATCAAAGGTTGTCCTCTCCCATCAACCCTATACTCTACAATAACACCCCCGACAGGCGAGATCCATGTGTTGGCAACAGATCTATGGAAGGGGTTCATGGTCTCGGGGACAAGGATCTTCCTCCTCCCAGTAACCCTCATGGCAAGCCTGAAGGCCTCAGCAACAGCCGTCGAGCCATCATACATAGAGGCGTTAACAACATCAACACCGTATAGCTCAGCCATCATGCTTTGATACTCGAACAAAGCTTGAAGAATACCCTGGTTTATCTCAGGCTGATAAGGAGTATATGCTGTGTAAACCTCGCCCCTTAGTGAGAGGAGCCTGACTATAGAGGGGGTGTGGCTAGCACATATCCCGCCTCCTATGAATGGGGGAGGATCCCTGAATACTTTGTTCTTAGACAATATCCTATCGACGAGTCTGAGAACCTCGTACTCAGATAACGGTTTCCCAAATCCTACGTTAAGGTTCTTCTTAAGCCTTATAGGCTCTGGTATGTCTGCGAAAAGATCATCTATGTTTTTACCAATACTCTTTAGCATTGAAGCCTTGATCTCGGGATCCGAGTTCGGGATCCAGTTATGATACATCTTAGAGCTCCATAGAAGACTAGCAAATAAAGATTAATAATGGAGAGGTTACGAATCCTTTTTCCCAGGCTTGCTACAACAAGTGTTATATGGAACGATCTTTCACCACCTAACCTATTGCCCAAATATCAGTTTCAAATTATAAATTCCTGCTTGTGTGTATCAAAAAACTAGCTAGGTAACCAGCATATTGTGACAGTGCGTTGTAAAAATTGTCTGGAGAGATCTGTTCTAAGGTTGCAGTGTTTCTAGCCGATCCGCTTGGTGCGTAGTTCTATCGTTACCCTTTTCATAGATATGATAGCTATGCATGCTAGTAGCGATATTACAATGTAAACTATTATTGGTATTGCTATTATTACTTGCCAGCTAAGCCCGGTTATAGATGATAGTATATCTAGCATTCTCATCGTCCGCGGATCCATGGAGATCCTGGTTATAATGGGGGCTGTAAACACCACTAGAGAGGCTATAATGCTGTTAATGGCTCCTGCTCGAGCGCTGTTAGGTGATAGGATGGCTAGCGGTATTGCTATGAGGATTGATATCCATAGCCAGTCAAGACCAAGAACGCCTCCCACTATACCTATAATGATCCCAGATATTATCGGGTATATGTGATCTCTAAACATACCCATCCAAGATCACCTACCCAGGCACTATATCGATCGTGGCTATCTTGCTTCTAACAGCCTCTGGGTTTGTTGGGAGATCTAGTTCCCTATATTTATAGCTATACCACGTGTCAAAGAAGTTCTTGTAATAATCACTAACAGGATTCTCGCTCTGACCACCTGGGTATATCCCATAAGCCTTTATAGATCCTCTCTCGACATATGCTATAATCCTCCAGCTGGGGCCCGTTCTGACAAACACCTCTCTCCCAAGGTTTCTGAGATCGTATTGGAAGCCAGCGTTCATCAGAGTTGCTGAGGCCCCATCCTCAGGCACTGGTTCTATAGATAGGGGTTTAAGCCCGCTTAGGTGGGCTATATATAGCCTATGAACCTTCCCCCATACCCAAGAGTTAATATCATCGCCGTATATAGCTTTAAGGCTACTTATGGCTTTTGAGAGGGCTTTTCTAGCGGCATCGCTTAGGTTTCCACCAAACCATTTCGAGCTAGGCATATTATGGATCAGCCATACCAGCGCGTCTTCCGTGGGATAGAGTCTCAGCTTGATCCCGTGATCTGTATATATTTTTGCGAAAGACTCGTCGTAGAGAGCTGAGAACCAAGCCCACCATATTGTTGGTGCAACTAGATTCTTATCCATCCTATAATCCCACGATCTGAGGATCTCGAGGGCTTTGAGCTCGACGGGGCTTAGATCCCTATACCCCTCAACCGCCCTGATAAGCGTGGGGATTGATGACGAGGCATACCATAGATATATATCTGATTGGTATTTCATCATATCCTCAACCGAGTGCTTATCCTTGCTGGAGAGGAGCTGATATATCCTCTGAGCCCTAGCACCAGGATCCCACCAGCTCCCCAGGATAAAGTATGGGTAATAGGGACCAACGCTCATCTGGTTGGGCGCTGCAGCCCAACCTCTCTGTGGATTAATGGTTCTCGGTATCTGCTCGTAGGGCACGTAACCTTCCCACGCATAGCCACCACTCCCGTTAAGTATAGATCTAGACCCGATAACCCTAACCACATCGCCATCGGGAAGCCTAACACTCCTGTATGGGAAGAGACCGGGTATTATTATCCCGTAGTTATTCTCCCTATCTATGAAGGCCCAGTTCTGTGAGGGTATATCCCAGTATCTGAGAGCGTTAACCAGATCCTCGTAGCTCTTAGCCTTATTAACAAGATATATCGCTAAAACCTGTCTCGTAACCCCGCTATTATCGTTCATATACCCCGCATTACCAACCCATCTAAACGATATGGGAGCTCCTTTAGTGCTTATTATAGGACCATTAGCTGTTATATTTACCTTCAATAGATAGACACCATAACCCTTAACCCTTATGGGCTCCTCAACCACCTTTAAAGGTCTCCACTCACCGTTATAGAGGTAAGAACCATTCGATATCTTCTCTAGATAGAAGTCCATAACGCCTATCTGTGTATTGGTGAGACCCCATGCAACATGCTCGTTAAACCCTATGATTATGAATGGTATGCCAGGGAGGGTCACGCCTCTCACATTCATGTCAGGAGTCTTTATATGGGCCTCATACCATATGGCTGGTATATTGAGCGGTAGATGAGGATCGTCTGCCATTATAGCCCCACCGGTTGCGGATCTAGAGGGCCCTACAACCCAGTTATTACTCCCTATATCTGGTGGTTTCTCACCGCTGAGATCCAGTATGGATTCTATGGCGTCGAGGATCTGTTGCGCAAGGTCTCGATCACTGAGATCTATTCCCGTTGCCCATTGTGAGAACCAGTTGAGGCTCCTGAGATAGCCGGGATCCTTGTTGATTCTAAGGCTATTTATACTCCCATCCCCAGGGATCACTGTTACGTTATCTCCATAGTATGGATGGACGGGGAAGAGTATGTTGGTATCGCTAGGCCCTAGTTTTATTGCCAAGTATGTTAGCTCTAATGGTTCAAAGAAGTTAGTTAAACCCCAAGCCATATAGAGAGCCCATGCCATGCTATCCTCAGGCCTCCAGGGCTCTGGTTCGTATCCAAGCAACTTGAACATCAATGGCAGCTCGTTCCTCGCCTTCATCCCCTCTATAGCCATGTTAACCCCTGCTGAGTATGCTGCCATTATTGAGTAAACATCTGGGTAGCTGTTCTCAAGCCACTTTGTAGTGTTAACAGCAGCTCTATAGAGCCCCACTATCCTCATATAGATATCCTGTTTCAGCGTAGAATTACCAAGAATCTCTGAGAGCCTCCCTTCAGCAAGCCTTTTCTGTATATCCATTTGCCACAATCTATGGTAGGCGTGGAGATATCCAAGGGCAAATGCTGCATCCCGCCAGCTCGATGCAAATATGTGGGGAACCATATCGCTGTCAAAAACCACTGTAACGCTGTTATCGATCCCTTTTACACTGATCTTTATAGAGCCTCTGAAATCCCCTCTTCCGATCTCTGTCCACACACCAGCGTAGGGGTTCATGAGAGATGCTACAGATCCGAAGGATAGGGTTAATAATATAATAAGTATAAGTGATACAGCCATTACTGCTATCTCTCTAGCTATACCCAAATATATTACACCGTATATTAATAATCTGACAACTTATATTTTCATAATTAGTAACAGCTGTCACTCATATATGCGGGACATCATCACCATTTCAGATCCGGGTTCTCTAATCACCAATAAGTATTACACACCAGGATATATAGCTACCATAAGCTGGGGCTTGGAGTTAGGTAGCGTGGAGATCCTAAGATCGTTGATCGCGTGGGATCATTAAAAATTGAGGGGAGACTTACTCCCAGCTTTTTACTATGTCGCTTTTGGTCATGGTGACTTTTTTCCCTTCCCTATTGATCAGGGTTATTCTCTCTTCATCGACTCTCTCAACTATATATGGCTGTCCGTTGATCCTTATATAGGATCCTTCTTCTATGCTTGGTATTCTGATGCTTATCACTAGCCTTGGCTTCTTACCAGTCCTCATGCTTCTTCCCGTTCCGCCTTCCTCTGTTTCTATTATCCTTCCACCGAATTCTTTCCTAATGATACTTGCTATGCTTTGAGCGGCATGTCTGGAGACAAGCTTAAGGTCTATGCCTTCTCTCAAGTGCTCTATCTCGGCTATAGAGTTTCTGAGAGCCTCTGGGAGTTTATAGAGATTCTCTTCGATGGTTCTTAAGAGGCGCTCGTTGATAAAAGGAAGCCCTCTTATTTGTATAATCGCCTCATAACCCTTACCGCGGATCTTATGACAGGCTGGGCATAGTGTTCTCTCTCTATGGAGTCCCACTCTCCTTGTGATCCTGTATTGAGAGCTCCCTATGCTGATCCTCACGCTTGCATCTATAGCCTCTCCGTAGTCTGTTCTAATAACCCTGAGATCCTCTAGATCGGCGCTGACGATCTCCTCAGGGATCTTTAAACCGCTCTCGATGATATATGCCATAACAACCCTCTCGTCATTACCCATATCCTCGCTGCTAATCCACTCACCACTAACCCTATAGCTCCCACATGAGGGGCAGTATGTTAGAGTAATACTTCTGGGAAAGAGATCTCTCCCCTTAAGCTCTAGATAACAGTCAATACATAGATGCCTAATTATAGGCACGGATCTCTCATCTCGACCGCACTTAGCACAGAACCTCAATAACCTACTAGCCCTAATATAGGGATCTGTGCCAGGTAATATATCCCTAACAGACCATTACCAGGATACCAGCCCTACGGAAAACTACCACCTAGATAGCCCGACCCTTGGGTAAAGAATAAATAAGAGCACGGATTTAATAAATATAGGAACCCCCCGTAGCTCAGTGGCAGAGCGCCCGGCTGTAGTGGGGCGGGCGGAAACCGGGTGGTCAGGGGTTCGAATCCCCTCGGGGGGACTTAATGATTTTCAATACTCAGGAGATCTGAGGATTGTACAGCAAGATCTTCATAGGTTTATGGCAGATGCTGTTCCTTTTACAACAGGGCTTCAGCTAGTATAACGATTCGGTTTTGCAGACTCATAGAGACTTGATTGAGGGATCATAAGGGTTATTATGTTATATCTTCTTCCAAAGCTGCTCATCATTCTTTTCCAGGGCTTCTCTAACTAATCCTAGTTTCTTCTCTAACATTATTAGTTTTGTTTCCAAGAACTCTAGGGATTTTCTCATATCTTTTGAACATATATAGCCATCCTTGCTTGGGTTTAGGTATTTTTCTAGATCATTTTTGACCATCCTCTCAAACTCTTTTTGGAACTCCCTGAGACGCATTAGCACGAAGGGGTGGTTTGTAAGACTAAGATCCTCTGCAACCCTGCTCCTCAGCTTCTCAACTCGCCCCACGATCTCTTCCACATCCTCCCTAGTATCTCTACATAGATCCCAGAGGATCTTGTCAAGAGGCTTTGGAGCCCTCATAAGAGTTCCTCTATATCTTCCAAGACGAGGTTATAAATATATTTCTGGCGCGTCACACCACTCACTGGCGCACTAGCGCACTATATGTTCTAATAGCCTCACGAGTCTTTAACAGGCTTTCTAGAACCCCAGCCTCTCATATATAACCCCTTATATAATGTTACAACACGCAATACAGAGCTTAGTTTAGTCCCTGCATCTCCATATTTATAATTCTATTAAACTCAAACACTTGCCCAGGCTATTCTTGGTTTAGCGATACCAATAATTCTCAACATTTTCCAGTGTCACAGACCTTACCTTAAAATTCATAGCTGTTTCCCAGCTTCTTATATCTCCCTAGTTCTCAGCGAGTCTCCTTAATTAATAATTAATAATCGATATTAACCCATACTAACTTTTATTAAATCCGAAATGGTTAGCTATAGCGTTATTAGGAAGAGCTGTTTCTTTTCTAAAAATTTTTGGGGATCATCTTAATCTCTAGAGCTATGGCGTTTATCGTGTCTTAGATGTTGGAAAAGCTGCTTTCCCACTAATACCAGGAAAGATTTATAAAGGTCTTGTTGGTATGGTTTTTGGTGATGAGTTGGTCTCTATATCGACTCTGACTCCGGGTGGTTATGGGAGCAAAGCTCCAAGCTGCCCGGAGGATGATTCCCCAATAGATGGGAGCCCTATGCCGTTGGGCTCGACGGCCGCCCATGACCCCACAGGGGTAAGAGATCCCTGTGCGAGTGAGGTGGAAGTCCCTGGATGTGAGAGAGCATCAAAAAATATTAACAAGCATCCAGGGACAAACGGAGCTCTATTCTCCGGGACTACGGATCCTATAGAGTGGCTGAAAAGCATCTCCTCCAAGTGGCAGAGTGTATGGGAGGCTGAAGGCGTCTATAGGGTTGAGCGTGTTGAGGCTAGAGATAGGCGTAAATTCTTTGTAACAGCAGCGTTTCCATATCCCAACTCACCTATACATATAGGTAATGCTAGGAGCTATGTTCTGGCAGACATTATTGCTAGGCATAGGAGGACTAGGGGCGAGAATGTCCTCTACCCAATGGGTTTCCACTATACAGGGACGCCTATACTGACTATGGCTGAATCTATAGAAGCGGGCGATACAGAACTCATAGATCTCTTCGTTAATATATATAATGTCCCTCGAGAGATCGCTCTAAAGCTTTCAAAACCAATAGATCTTGCCCAGTACTTCCACAGAATCTCTAGAGATAGCATGAAGATACTGGGTCTAGGTATAGATTGGAGGAGGGAGTTCACAACAATAGATCCTTATTTCAGCAGCTTTATAAGATGGCAGTTCGAGCTTCTCAGAGAAAAGGGCTTTGTTACCAGAGGGACATATCCTGTTGGCTGGTGTCCAAAGCACGGAATGCCTGTTGGGGGGCATGATACTAAGGATGACAAGGATCCCGAGATAGGCGAGTTCACACTAATATTCTTCAAAGACGAGAATGGCAGGGTATTACCAGCAGCGACCCTCAGACCCGAGACTGTGTTTGGTGTGACAAACATCTGGATCAACCCCGACGCTGATTATGTTGAAGCCGAGGTGGAGGGCTCGACATGGATTATCTCTAAGAGATCTTATGAGAAGCTGTTATACCAGAAAAGAGGGGTTAAATATATAAGAAGCATATCTCCAGAAGAGCTCCTCCTAAAAACAGCTATAAACCCAATAACAGGCGAGAAGATCCCAATACTTCCAGCAAGGTTCGTAGATCCTGAGACAGGTACGGGGGTTGTTATGAGCGTCCCCGCCCACTCGCCAGATGATTACCAGGCATACACCGAGATCCTGAAAAACGCTGAGGGTATAAAGCCCAACGAACCCCGGGTCGTGATAAGAGTACCAGGGATCAAGGGCATCCCTGCAAAGCATTTTGTTGAGAAGCACAGGGTTAAAGATCAGCTTGATAGGGAGGCGCTTGAAAAAGCTACTAAGGAGCTATACTCGCTGGAGTATAACCTTGGCTCTATGGAGAGGGATTTATCAAGGCTTGTGAAGAGCGATAGGCATGATCAGGGCTTCTTGGTTGGGTTTATAAAGGGCTGGGTCGAGGGTAAGAGGATCCCTGAGGCTAGGGAGAACATATCTACATTTATAAAGCTCTCAGGGGTAGGGGATTCTCTATATGAGATCACTAACAAGCCCGTGTATTGTAGATGTGGGACAGAAATTGTTGTTAAGATGCTTGAGAACCAGTGGTTCATAGACTACTCTAACCAGGGATGGAAAACAGAGGGTCTCGAACTGCTTAGGAGCATGTATATACAGCCCCCCGAGATGAGAGAATATATGGCTAACCTCATAGGTAACCTTAGGGAGAAGCCTTGTGCGAGGACTAGAGGGCTTGGGACGCCTCTTCCCTGGGATACTGAGTGGATTATTGAGAGCCTGAGCGACTCAACGATCTACATGGCTTTCTATACAATCTCCCACAAGCTCAGAGAGATTGTTAAAGATCCCTCTATGCTTGGTAAGAGTTTCTGGGACTATGTGATGCTAGGAAAAGGCGATCCTGGGAGTATTGCTAGAAATCTCGGAATCAAGAGAGAGGATCTCGAGGATCTGAGGAAGGATTTTCTATACTGGTACCCCTTAGACCTCAGGGTTGCTGGAAAGGATCTAGCTAACAATCACTTGCTATTCTTCATAATGAACCACGTAGCCGTGTTCCCAAGAGACCTATGGCCTAGAGCAATGCTGATCCACGGCTGGGTTCTTAGAGAGGGTAGGAAGATGTCAAAGAGCCTGAGAAACATATTGCCAGTATCTAGAGCTGTAGATCTATATGGAAGCGATAGTGTTAGAATAGCCCTCTCAACATTATCCGAAGAAGGCCAGGATCTAGATTTTAGGCATGAAGCCGCTGTAAGCATTGCTGAGAATATTAGAAGAATATATGAGCTTCTAGAAAAGCTCGTGAAAATGCCTGTAAGAGAGGATCCAAGCGAGCTTGATAAGGTTTACGCCTCAAGGATTGTTAGGAGTATTTTGAGAGCCGACGATGCTCTCGAAAAGCTGAGGGTTAGGGAAGCAGGGATCGGGATTATATATGATGTTGCGAACACCATTGCAGAGTATATTAGAAGGAGTGATAGTGTGTGGAAAGAGATCTTGGGGATCGTTAGAGCATGGGTGATCATGCTATCGATATACGCACCACACGCTGCTGAGGAGATATGGCACAGCGTGTTGGGTGAGAAAAGCCTTGTGGTTAGGGAGAGCTTCGATAGGGAGGATCTGAGGAGATATATAGATAGAGATCTGGAGCTGAAGCACATATATCTAAGATCCCTTAGCGAGGATCTCACGGAGATCATATCTATACTGAGAAAGAAACCCTCAAGAGTAGTGATCTATACAGCGCCGCAGAGCGAAATAGAGATCCTTAGAAAGAGCCTTGAGGCTCAGAGAAAGGGTGAGGGGATTAGACCTGTTATGGAGGCTTATCTGGGCAAGCTGGGTCTGGGATCACGTGATGAGGAGGCTCTAAGGATAAAGAGGATCTTTGACCACGCATCATCACTATCAGAAGAGCTCGCCTCAATGATCCTTGAGGGAGCTGTAATAGATGAGATAGTTGTTATAAGAAGCAGTCTAGAGACTTTGAGAGAAGCCACAGGAGCCTCTGTGATCGAGGTATACGGATCATGGGATCCCAGTGCACCAGACTATAGGGGTAAGAAGAAGGAGGCAATGCCACTAAGGCCGGGAATATATGTAGAGTAATTCTAAAACAAACCCTTCTTCTTAACACTGATCGGTTTAGTAACTTGTACTCATCTTCTCTATATATGCTATGGCATTCTTAACAATATATGGGAAGGCCTCTTTTGGAACATTATAGTAGGCGATGGAAGCCTCTCTAAGTCCTAGAGCGCTTATTGGCGACACCCTCACCTCATAGATCTCGTCAGTTGACATGTTCTCAAGGATCCTCTTTATACCCTCATCGAGATCGCTGGTCTTTATAACAAACTTAACCTGAGCAGATCCTGGCTCGTATTTGAGCGAGCATTCTATATGATCGTAAATGCCCTTCGACATGAAGCACGCTTGGAACTCTGGGGATTTCGATATAGCCTCGAGATCTTCTACCAAAGCCCATCTCCACTCACCAGTATCAACGTCTTTGAACTGGATAGCCCTGTATGGACCTCCTTTCCTCATCTCCTTGAGCTTGTTCTCGATGATCTTTTCAGGCAGCTCTAGAGCTTCGGCAACCTCTGTTACTGTCATTGCGAAGCCCTTGAGGAGCTTTGCAACTATGTATGATATATCTCTCAACCATGGCCTGATAAGAGGAGTCGATAGGATCTTTTTCGATATAGGTGATGGAGGGGTTCTTTTGGGTACTATGTAGATCTTTATCTCCCCGCTTGACAAGCCTGCGAAGAAGGATCTGACGCTTCCTTCTGACTCGAGATCCTCTAGGATCTGTCTCACGGCTTCTTTAAACACCACACTTTCTTCAGGAACCCTGCCCATATAGCCGAAGCTATGCTGGATCTCCTTTACCTTTATAGATAGCTTGGGGCTTCTTTTGAGAGCCTCGCCCATAATCTCATCAACATACTCCCCCGAACCTATCTCCTTAAGAATGGTTCTAAGACTAGTATTGGAAGCCTTGATCGAGATCCCGAAGGGGGTTACCCTCACACCAACATCCATCCCCTCTTTCTTTGATGCGATGTAGAGGAAGAGGTAGCCCACAGCCTCAGCCATCTTATCCCCGAATGGGTAGAGCATAACCTCCTCTTCGCCTAGATCCTCGATAACCACTGTATCTCTAGACGGTATTGGTATTTTGTTTTTAACAAACCAGGATCTGATCTCCTCAAGAGCGCCCTCAACAAGTTTTACCGATCCCTTATCAAGTATGTTGTTGTTAATGTTGAACCCGTTTGAGAGCATCTCGTAGAATTTCTCGGCAACGGCTCTCGACCTAGTGGGGGATTCGCCTCTCCACAGCGGGATCATGCTGTTGCTCTCATCCGTTGGCGAGACATCTATAATCATGTTATCCTCATCTATCCTTGAGATCCTCCACAGCCTCCCGCCTATCCTGATCACATCGCCTACCCTCAGGATCCTGAATACATATTGATCGTCTAGGTAGCCAACGATCTTGTCACCGCTCCTCACAGCGAACATAGTGCTTTCGGATATGAATGTGAAGAACTCTGTAAACATCCTAGAACTCCTCCACTTCTGATCAAACCGCCATATATTGAAGAAGTTCTTACCAAGCCTGATGGTATTGCTGCCGGAGTATTCCAGAATCCCGTTCTTAACCATCTCCGAGATCACTTCTGCAAAGGTTGTCCACTCAAGGTTCCTGAATGGATAGGCCCTCCTAATAACCCTATATATGGTGTCGAGGCTAACATTCTCACCCCTAAGCACCCATCCAACGATCTCCCTTGCTAGCACATCTAGGGGGTTTTCGATCATGTAGGGCTTCTCCAGATACCCGTCTGCTAAGAGAGAGATCAGGGATGCGGATACCAGGATATCCATGTTGTCGAGCGCTATTATCGCTCCCTTCGACACTTCATCAACGCTATGTCCAGATCTCCCGACTCTCTGGAGGAGCGAGACAACCTGCCCGGGCGGTCTGAACATTATAACCTTGTTTATACACCCAACATCTATCCCTAGCTCTAGGGTTTTTGTCGCTATAACCACATCTATGTTGCCTTTTCTCATCTCATCCTCTATGCTCTCTCTCAGCTCGTGTGAGACTGATGAGTGGTGTACGGCCATTCTTTTGAAGCCTGTTTTCTCAAGGCTCTCATAGATCCTCTCGGCGATATATCTGCTGTTGGTGAAGACCAGCGTAGGAGGCTCTATGCTTTTAGCAAGCTCCTTAACGCCTCCCTCTATGGGGTCGTTGTTCTTTTCATCTATAGAGACTATAGAGAACATTAGATCCTTATAACCTCCGCCCTTAACTATGGATATGTTTCTTTGAGAGGATCCTGAGAAGTATCTAGCAACCTTCTCCGGATCTCCTACAGTGGCTGATAGCAGGATCCTTTGGAACTCCCTACCACTCATATTATATAGCCTTTCGAGGAGGACTGCTAGCTGAGCCCCCCTCTTAGTACCAACGAGCTCGTGAACCTCATCTATTATAACCCAAGATACTGTTGAGTAGTATTTTCTGAACTTGGTAGCCCAGTCGAGGTCTATTTCAAGGCTCTCAGGGGTGGTTATCATGATCTCAGGTACTGTTCTATGCCTCTTCATCCTCTCGATCTGTGGTACGTCTCCATGTTTCCTACCAACGTTGAACCCGAGTCTCGAGGCCCACCACTCGATCCTCAATGTGAGGTCGTTTATGAGAGCCTTGAGGGGGGTTATGTAGAGAACATAGATCCCCTTCCCATCCTTGTTCATCTGGAGCATCTGGGATAGGACTGGGAGTAAAGCCGCTTCTGTCTTGCCATGGCCTGTTGGAGCCATTGCTAACACATTATCGCCGGCGAGTATCCTTGGTATTGCTTTCCTCTGGATCGGTGTTAATTGTCTCCACCCCTTCTCACAGACGAGCTTCTGTACAGCTGGGTGTAGCATCGAGGCTATCTCTAGATCCTCACCGCTTAGACAATTATTATCCTCATCCATACTGGCTCTAGTTATTGCCCGCAACAATGCCGCCATTTAAATAATTTAGATAAAGAGGTTTAAAAGATTTTAACACAGGGATCCTATGTTCCGGGGAGTCTCTTCTCCCTCTTCTTCTCCTCTATAGCCTTTGAGAAGCTATCAAGCACACTCTCAACAGCTCCCATGCACTCCTGCCCAAGGAGGGGTAATAGCTCTCTCAGGAACTTGGTTGCGCATGTCTTTTTGTGGAAAAAGATCTCTTTGTTACGGACTTTAACATAGATCCCCTGCCCCTCAGGGAAAACCTTACCACAGACAGAGCATCTGGGCATCTAGCCTCCCCTGAGAGCCTCGATCTCCTTTATAACTTCCATCGCGTGTCCAAGAGGGTTTACCTTATTCCATTTCTTCCTAACAATACCCTTATCATCGATTAGAAAAGTAACTCTCCTTGCAAGGCCAAAGGGTCCTTGGACGCAGTATTGCTTGATAACCACCCCCTCTGGGTCTGATAGTAGTGTGAATGGCAATCCGTATTTCTGGGAGAACTTCTTTATACTATCAATACTATCTTTGGAGACACCAACCACAACAGCCCCCAACGATAAGATCTTCTGGTAGGAGTCTCTAAACTCTATAGCCTCTATAGTGCATCCTCTGGTCATTGCTTTGGGGTAGAAGTATAGCACCACATACTTCCCCCTCATGCTTGATAACCTGAAGATCTTTCCATCCTGGTCTGCTAGCTCGAAGTCAGGAGCTAGCGAGCCTTCTTCGACACACTGCATGGGATCACCACTGTACATGTTAATGGGCTATAATATGCTACACGGTTTGTTTTCATCCTATATTTAGATCTCTCTCCCGCGTCCAGAAACCCTGGCTATTATGTCAACTATTATCCTTGCCCACTCCCGCTTGAGCATATACCCCTTAAACAGGATCTTTCCACTAGAATCTATTATAAGCCCCTCGTCAGTATCGTAACCAAACCCTGTTCCGGGCTTTCCAACATAGTTTGCCATCACATAGTCAAAGCCGTATTTCTTAAGCTTTCTATATGCTTTTTCAACAAGCTCCTCCTCGCTATCCGTCGTCTCTGCAGCGAACCCTATGATCAGGGAGTTAGGGGCTTTTTTCCTCACATACTCAGCTATCTTTGGGGTTAGTTCTAGCTTTACCTCAGGAGCCCCCTTCTCGCTAGGAATCTTAAGAGACTCTTTCACCGAGAATCTAAAATCCACTGGGGCTGCCGCTAGCACTATCGATTCTGGTTTCTCTTTCTCTATAGAGGCTTCCACGGCTCTTAGCATTTCTTCCGTGCTTGTTATCTCTATAGTCCTGAGCCATGGTGGTATTGGTACAGATACAGAGCCGTGTATTAGTATTGGTGATGCTCCCCTATAGAAAGCCTCAGAGGCTATCGCTACACCCATTTTACCGCTGCTGGGGTTGCTTAAGAACCTCACAGGGTCTAGATGCTCTCTGGTAGGTCCTGCGGTGACTAGTATCTTTACACCCCTGAGATCCTCTCCCCTGAGTATGGTTGCCTCAACCTTGTCTGCTATGAAGGATATGTTCGGGATCTTTGCCTTCCCCTCCTCTATAACCGGTGGTAATACGGAGACACCCATTTCGGCGCATCTCCTCAGAGCCTCTTCAAGAGGCTTTGATCTATACATGGGTTCGTGCATAGCTGGAACTATGATCACTCTTTTACCCATCCCTATCATTACTTGAGCAGTGAGGGTTACACTAGTATCTGCTATTCCATAGGCTATCTTGGCAATAGTATTAGCTGTTGCAGGTGCTATCACCATACCGCTAGCCCTTCTAGCAAGCGCTATATGTCCAAGCTCTCCACCGAACCTCACATAGGGTTTATTCCCTGTAGCCCATCTCCACATCTCCGGGGATATTAGTTTTGCGGCCTTAGGCGAGATTACCGGGTATACCTCTGCACCTCTTCTCATAAGCTCTCTAGCAAGATCCAGGGATCTATATAGAGATATGCTTGAGGTTACCCCCAGTATTATGTGGTGCTCTAGAAGAGTCCTCGCCGACCTCCCGAATATATCCCGCGAGGGGTGCTCAGCCTCCAAGCAAAATACCCCGGACGGATCACTAACTATAGGGTTAGGAGGCTCTTATTCGTTCTAAATATGTTAGTAGCCCTAGCCATATCCAAAGGCCCTGTCTCCAGCATCCCCCAGCCCGGGTACTATGTATCCTTTATCGTTAATCTCAGGATCTATTGCTACTGTGAACAGCCTAGCCTTTTCTATAAGCTTTCTATCCAGCAAGAAGCTCCTCAACCTATCAATAGCTACTCTGGTCGATATAGCTGTTGTGAAGAATATTCTCTTCGGCCTTGCACCCATATTAAGGATCCTGTCGAGTACAGAGACCATTGTAGAGCCTGTAGCGAACATTGGGTCAACCATTATCAATGTGTCCCTCTCATAGATCTTGGGGATCTTCATGTAATGTATCTCAACGTCGAAGGAGTAGTTAGCACCCATACCCTTCTCCTCAACCCTCCTAGCACTTACAATCCCTTGCCTAGCGCTGGGGAATATCTTTATAAGCCCCTCAACCATGGGCATCGCAGCCCTGAGGATATTTATTATGACTACATGCTCCATATCAGGTATCCTAATCCCCTCGGCCATAACTCCTAAGGGAGTCTCCACATAGATCTTCTCGATATCTAGGTGCTTGGTCATCTCCATACCAATTATTCTCCCAAGCCTCACAAGGCCTTTTCTAAAGCCTATCTGGTCAGTTCTTCTATCTCTGAGGGATGTGAGAATAGCCTTTGCAAGCGGGTGATCAACAACCGTGACGAAATCCTGCTCCAAAGCCCACCAACACAGTAGCGAGAGAGCTTATATTCTTTTAAGCCGGCCCGGTATTTCTCGGTCTTCTCATGGTTAAGGCAGAAAAACCAGAGTTAAGCTTAAATTCCATGTTATGTTTTTAATAAAAATGGAAAAGGAGGGAAACCGGGTAAAAATGGGGAAAAACGCCGGGGAGGAAAATAGAGGCGTTGTAGAACAAGAGCTTGTTCTAGAGGATAAAGACACCAGAATCATTGGTAAACACGTATACGCAAACATATATGACCCAGATCCCTCGCGTATATCTGACGAAGAGTTCCTCAGAAACCTAGTAGTAGAGGCTGCTAAGAAGGCTAACATGCACCTAGTTGAGGTAAAGTCATGGAGCTTTGGCGGCAAGAAGGGAGGGGTCTCTGTGATAGCGCTTGTAACAGAGAGCCATATAGCTATACACACATGGATAGAGTATTCATATGCCACGGTAGATGTATATACGTGTGGTGATCACTCAGATCCTTGGAAGGCTACAGAGTATATCATCGAGAACCTAAAGCCTAAGAAATACTCAATCGGGTATGCTAACAGAACACAGGAGCTATAGATACCATAGAGATCGAGGCATCTCCCCTCATAAGATCATGCTTATCTTTTTTATACATTCCCCATAACGGGTTTTTTAAAGAGCCCATGGTTCGGGCAGAGGGTTCTGAGAACAAGACCATGGGATGCTCTGGATATCATCTCCTCCACCTCTTTATCGTCGAAAGGTATATAGCCTATCGCTTTAAACCCTGTCTCGTTGGCAAACAGGAGATCCCTTGGTGAGTCGCTTATAACAACTATAGAGCTTCTCGGGATACCGAGCCTCTCATATTTTCTTGCCAACTGCTCATAGAGCTCTCTCTTTGTCACACCGAATCCGAGGTCTCCGGTTGAGTAGACGCTAATCATATCTAGGGGGAAGCCATAGCTGTTGAGCTCGTCCACGAAGAGTCTGGTCTCAACCTCTCTACCAGTTACTATCGCTGTGATCATTCTACCAGCACTCTCTCTTAGGAAATCCTCTGAACATGGCATCGGGATCCCGTAGATCCTATTCTCGAGATATTTGATCCACACATATCTCCAGAAGATCCATCTCTTCATAGGCTCGTTTATCTTTATCAAGCTACCATTGTAATAGGACTTCATTACAGCTCTCGTATCAGAGTCCATCTGGATCTCTAGAGGGAATTCTCCCCTCACCATATCCATAGCTATAATCAAGCCTCTAGCAGTATCAACAAGAGTCATGTCGAGATCTATGAAGAGCGCCTTTGCACCAAGTTCCATCAGATCTCTAGCAAGACCCACAACGATCACCTACACCTTTATCCATTACCCTTTAGCCCTTTTCAATTCTATAGTAGATCGACCATATGGGTTCATGGGCTTCTGTCAAGCCAAACAGAACTTGACCCCCATCCACTGATAGATCATCCTCTGGATGGCTTGGAGCTTTGCTCCCATCACCATCCAGAGTCACTATCGAGATCAAATAATCACCAAGAACAAATATTAATCAAAAACCTATAAATACCTACTACTAATGTCAAAAAGAAAACAACCCCCATATCCAGGAGCTTCAACCACATCAAGATCCCGTCGAATCGTTGTTGAACGACGTGCTTATTATACCAAGTGTATTTATCCGTTGCATTCTATGCTATGTTTGAAGCATAGACAAACCCTCGGAATCATGGAGACAAACGATCAGCGAGCTCCTAATACATCACTGTTCAGAGACCGCCACACACATCATTAGAGGGTTTTCCAATAGCTATCTCTTTTAGGGGTTTATTAAGCATTCGCCAAGCTCTAGCGGTGTTTAATAAATAATATTTATGAAGCCTAGTATGCTGTGGAGTCTGTGTGATGAGCGAGATCCTGAGACTCTCTAGAGAGATCCTTGCTAGATATCCATTGTGTGACAGATGCTTAGGAAGGCTTTTTGCCAATCTAGGCAGGGGTTTGAGTAATCTGGAGAGGGGTAGGGCTATAAAGCTCACCCTAGCCATGGGTTACCATGATGAGGCTTCGAGGGATCCTGAGAGGCTTAGGGATGAGCTCTATAACATCTCGAGAAACGCTGGAGAGCCTTTCCAAAGCCTATATAGACATATATATGGTGCTGAACCGCCTAGCACGATGCCTTGTTATATCTGCGGGGGAAGGATAGAGAGTCTTATAAGCGAGTGGGTAAAAAGAGCCGGGGATTCTATAAGGAACCTCGGGGCTTCTAGATTCATACTGGGTATAAGACCTCCTAGGGGGTTTGTAGAGGCGGAGGAGGAGATAGCCAGGGTTTTTTCCCTGCAGTACTGGGAATCTATTAGGAGTGAGCTTAAAAGGGAGATCGGTAAGAGTGTTGCAACCACATATGGTTTATCGCCTGATTTCGATGATCCTGAGGTTATGTTGATCCTAGATCTCGAGAGAGGATCTGTTGAGGCTGTCATGCCACCACTCATACTCAGTACAAGGCTTGTAAAGCTTGTGAGAGGCTTTAGTGTTAAGAGAAGACCCCGTGGGGGAGGATCTCTAGAAGATATAGCTAGAAGCGATATAAAGGATCTTGGGAGGGATGTGAGTATCAAAATCCCTATAAGAGACACTTCTAGATACAGGATCCTTGGTAGAGGATGCGAATCGATCATAGAGATAAGATCCCCAGAGCCTGGTAGAAGAGATCTCAGAAACCTAGCAAAAGTCCTCAACAGGTCTTCATCAACATATAGGGTTGAGATCCTTGGTAGAGGTAGTAGGAGGATCGCTGAAGAGCTGCCGGCAAAGGTCAGGAGGATCTGGTATAGGGCTCACATATATATCGAAAAAGAAGTTGATAGCAGGTTTATAGAGAGCCTAGCACCCAGAAGGATAACAGGTGTTGAGCAGAAAACACCCTCAAGAATACTTAGGGCTGGTTATCGAGGGGTCGAGAAAGTGGTTAGAGGAGACATGGGGATCGAGAAGATCCTCAGGATCTCTAACAAAACCCTCGAGATCCTCTTCACACTACCCCCAAACATCTATGCCGAAGAAGCCATAACAGGAGACGGAGGCAGGACTAGCCCAAGCATCTCATCCCTCCTAGGCGTTGATGTAATCCCCCTAGAGATTGATGTTATAAACATAGAGATCTAGCTAACATGCTGGCACTAACCATTAAGACAGAACGATGCGTTAAAGAACCTAGCATAAGTACCTCTTGGGTGTGCTGATTGGATACACTAGCTGGGAGTGAGAGGGAGAAGATAGATGTCGAGAGGATCAAGGGGGCTTTCGAAGAGATGGGTCTAGAGACCAGGCGCCATGATATCGATGTGGCTTTATGGGAGCATGGTGAGTGCTATGTTGATGATATTAAATGCGTCCCCATACCCCCAACGCCCGGAGGGTTTGTGGAGGGTGTTTTGACAAGCGATATAGGTTCTTGCAGTGATAGGGTTTTAATAGCACCGACAACGAGCTTTCCAGATAATATATGGAATATATATAATGAGGCTGTTGAGAGGGGTGCGAGGGCTGTTATATTCTATGACCATTACCCATCGAGGTATAGGAAGATAGTTGTCTCCGGGGTTTGGAGTTATGGGTTGAGGGTTAGATCTCCAGCACCTATACCATCTGTCCATATAAGGCTTGAGGATGCTGTCCCCCTGATCAGAAGAGGTATTGGTAAGAAAGTATCGATCAGTGTTGCAACAAGGATCAGAATGTCGAGGGGATCTAATGTAGAGGCTATAATACCGGGCAGGAGCGAGGGATCGATTCTAGTGTCGGCCCACCATGATAGATGGTTCGACAGCTATAGAGATAATACCGTTGGTGTGGAGACTCTTCTCCAAATAGCCCTGCATAGCAGGAAGCTTAGAACGCCTAGGCATGAAATAAGGCTGGTAAGCTTCACAGCAGAAGAGATCGGGGATCCCGGGATGCCTGCCTGGTACTGGGGATATGGGTCTAGATCCTATGCTGCAAGCATAGATGCTAATAACATACTGATCGGGTTAGTGATAGATACGGCTCACAAGACCCCCTTAAGGATCTCCTATACCTCGCCTGATCACGCGTATAAGGTCTTTGGAAGACTAGCCCTAGATATAGAGCTGGAGGGCTATGGACACCCATATACAGACGCCCCCTCGCTATGGATGCGGGGGATACCTACTATAACAATCCATAACCTCCAGGATCTCTATCCAATATACCATACGGATCTAGATGTTAGGGAGGGCTATAGAGGCTTTCCATCGATATTGGGGAAAGAGATTCTGGGGATACTGTTAGACCTAGATCCAAAGGGCGTGGGGGCTGAATACCTTCTCAAAGATCTAAAGGCTAGGATGCCATACGAGCTCTTCAGGAGGATCGAGGAGAGGGCTTCTAACAAACCCTACGAGCTTGCTAGATGCGTGAACATGGTTACATTGAGGCCTCTCTTCATAGGCAGTTATAGGGAGCTTTATAAAGACATGCTCACAGATCCTTTCCCTCGATGGTACGCTCTCGCAAGTGCTTCAAAAGGATCTAAGGAGCAGGTAGTGATCCCTGGTGACGAGAGGATCATATATGGAGGGGGAGGAGCTGAGGAAAAGGGTAAGATACTTAGCGAGGCTAACGCCGAGGTTGATGAAATGCTTAGATGCATATCCACATAGCTTTATAGAAGTATAGAGGGCGATCCTGGTGTTGCATACACACACCTGATCCCAGAGCCCTGTAGATCACGGCTCCTGGGATCTATGCTTAAGATCTTTTTAGAATCAACTATAACGATCCTATCCTTCCCACTAAGCCTAGCGATTATATCGACCCCGAGTCCTTTATAAGCACTATGATCTGTTACCACTATCACACCATCAGCCCCCCTCAAGGCTTCTTCAAGATTGTTGGTAAGCCTCACGGCTAGGTCTTGTCTCCCGCTCCAGCTCTTTACATAGGGATCGTGGATCACTATATCCCTAACACCTCTTCTAGCGAGATGCTCCACCACGCCATATGCTGGTGAGTTCCTATCATCATCAACATCACCCTTATAAGCTAGCCCTAGAATCGCGATCCTAGCCTCTCTAACATCGATCCCGAGGGATTCAAGCTCCTCAACAAGGATCCTTACCACATAGCCCGGTTGATCCTCATTAACCCTCCTAGCTCTAATCATTGCGGAGTTCCAGATCCAGTCCTCGCCAACGCTCCAGGCGAGTAGATATGGTTGGTATGGGAGGGAGACGCCTCCGACACCGCTTCCGGGGTTGTGGATGTTTATGTAGGGGTTTGTTTTGGAGACCCTTATCACCTCCCATATATCTACTCCAAGCTTTCTCGCGGCTCTTGCAAGCTCGTTTGCTATGGCTATGTTTGCATCCCTATACACACCCTCAGCGATCTTCTCGAACTCTGCTGCTGTTGAGCTGGTCATTACTATAACACCCCCATAGATCTCTTTAAACAGGATCTCGAGGATCTTTGGGCTCTTCTGATCAACACCCCCGATGATCTTTGGATATCTGCTAGAAAGATCCTCGAAAACCTTCTCAATACCAACCCTCTGGGGGCTGTATGAGAGCCCGAAATCTTTCCCACAAACCATGCCCGATAGATCCTCAAGGATCCTCCTAACCCTCGTCGCAGTAGTCCCTGGAGGCACTGTTGTTTCGAGAACAACAATATCTCCAGCAGAGAGCCCCATAGCTATGGTCTCAACAGCCTTATCCACCGCTGCGAATACAGGGCCCCTGGATCCCCAGCTGAGGGGTACGTTGATCATTTTAACATCGCTCCTCCTAGAAGCCTCAACACCATCATAGCTCAGCTCCAACAAACCCTCTCTATAACCCTTGGCTATCAAATCCCTAACCATGCTATCAATATGCCTTATAGAACCTCTCTCTATCTCCTTAAGCCTCTCTCTATTCTCATCATAACCAATAACCCTAAACCCCCTCGATATAAGCACGGCTGCCACAGCAGCACCAACATAACCCAGCCCATATACTGAGAACACTACTCTCCTCTCCCTAGCAAGTCTAGCCGCTTCCTGAAGATCTGCAAAATAGATCTTCAACACTAAATCCCCAAACGAGTATAGAACCCAGATATTATTATAAATATGTGGGCTTAGTAGAGAGGTCTATTCTGACATAGCTTGAGGCATGCCTTTAGCCGTAGATTGATGGAGCTTCTATAAGATATTAAGGATCTAGTAGGAGAACTAATATATCTTGTATAACTTAAGGTACGCTTATGTATGGGGGATAGGTTTTGCTCTGATGATCCTTAGTTATACGTCGCTTAAGCCTATTATGTAGAGATAATATGTCCCTATCCTGGCTGGTGATGATACCCTCATGGTTTTGACTTCTTTCCACCCTGAGATTTCGAAGTCGAGGCTGATTATCCTTGTACCTTTCTTAAGCTCTGCTTTGAGTTTTGGTTTCAGGAGATCGTTAACGCTTCTGAGGAGATACATATAGACAACAGTTGCGTCGGATAGATTTACTCTGAATATATCGTCCCTCACAAACTTTATCATATGATCCACACCCTCGGCTTGAGCGTTGGTCATGGCTCTTTTGATAAGCTCTGGGTTTAGCTCGACGCATACCGCTCTGGCTCCTCTCTTTGCTGCAGCTATCACTATCCTTCCATCCCCGCATCCAAGGTCGTATAAAATATCACCTTTACCCACGTTCGCTAGATCTAGTGCCTGTTCGATGAACTCCTCCCTTGTAGGGACCCAGGGAACCCTTATACCCTCGTAATAGCTTACCAAGTCATTCCCCCTCAAGTAGAGAGAATATCTGCGGCTAATAATCTTTATCCACATAACTATCAACAGATCTAAGCTCTCCTGGCTTTTATCCTTGCAGCGATATTTTTCCCGGGGTTTTATGACCAGGAGGATCGAGGTGATAATACCGAGTAACCATGCTCTCCATAGGCCTTTCGATCAGCATCCCGAAAGACCCGAGAGGATCGATATGATACTGAGAGGACTGTCTAGGAGGGGTTTTGAGACAATTATCAAGAGACCCACGAATAGACCAAAAGAGGTTTTATACACAGCCCACGACCCCGAGTATGTTGCCCTGATCGAGAGGCTTTCCAGGAGTAGGAGGTATATAGATAGCGATACATATGTTACAGAACATAGCTTCCAAGTCGCGATCGAAGCCGTATCAGGATCTATAGATGCTGCTGAGAACATAGCCTCAGGCTCTAGGCTAGAGATAACACTCCCAAGACCGCCTGGGCACCATGCTGGAAGATCTGGGAGTGCTTTAGGAGCACCAACCCAGGGGTTCTGTCTGTTTAACAACGCTGCTCTAGCAGCCCTCAGGCTTATTAACATGGGCTTTGAGCCAGTAGCTATAGTTGATATAGATATACATCATGGGAACGGTACCCAAGAGATCTTCTGGGAAGATCCAAGGGTAATACATATAGATCTTCATGACTCTAACATCTACCCAGGTACTGGCTGGTATATAGATATAGGATCTGGCGAAGCCATGGGGACAAAGATCAACATACCCCTCATAGCCGGGAGCAGGGATCCGGAGTATATATACTCATGGCTAGAGCTTGTCGAACCAGCCATAGGCTTCTTCAAACCAAGAGCACTCATAATATCAGCCGGATTCGATGCCCACGAGGGAGAGATGATGGGTTATGTGAAGCTAAGCAGCGATCTATACGGATGGCTTGGATCAAGGATCAGGTATCTCTTAGAAAAAACACCATCAATATCAGGGGTCTTGGTCGTGCTAGAGGGGGGATACGGTCCAGGGCTTTACGAAGGATTCCCGGAATTTATCAATGGTCTCCTAGGAGGCGATGTAAGGAATCTTGAGGCAATGGCTAATAGGGCTAGGAGAGAGCATATCGATATGGTAGGCTCTATTAAAAGGCTGATAAATAAATACTATAAAATATATTAAGGATTTCTCCTTGTAGGATTCGCGCCTAACCAATATAACTGTTTGTCCCTAGATGTTCATTTTGCTTTTCATGACCACACCTAGAGACTTCCACCCCTCCCGTAGGGATCTTGGGGGGTGGGCTGCTAAGAGGCTATAGAGGTTCAGTGTTAATGCTTACGGGCTTATAGAGTTTTTGTAAACGGTATGGATCTGTCAGGTAGTAAAATTTATAAGATTCCTTACCCAAAAGTATAGGTAAGATGACCTGTATGGGCCATTTAGGGAAGCGTCTTCTGATCCTGGCTGTCTTAGCTATACTGCTAGCTGGTTCGGGATTAGCCCTATACTATGGCTTGGTAGATGTGTTTAGAGCAGGCCCTGGGGTTAAGCTCACACTATCACTCTACGATGTTAGTGTGGATAATAGGATGCTCTTAGACGCGACATCCATACTCGACAGGCCAGAGGTGCTAATGTACCTTGAGGTTAGTGCCATAACACCTCCAGGCTTCAAGTGGGCTGATGATCTTGTGCCCCTATTCAGGGATACTATAAAGGCTAGGAGGGAGGTCTATATCCAGTCGGAGGAGTTCCGGGAAATAGCTAGAGGGTGGGTTTCGATATATATGTCTAGGGGTGGGGATCCTGAGCAGACATACTCAGGGCTCGTAGTCAGATTATTTATATTCAACAACACATCGAGAGAGATTATTTTCGATGCCTACGACTCAGTATCATATAAGCCCTCAGAGGTTGCTAGGGGCAAAGCTGTAGTTATAGATATAACGCTACTGAGGGGATCTAAGAAGCCTATTAAGCTAAGTGTTGAACATGGCTATGTAAGCGTCTTCGAGAGCTCAAGGTCTAAGATTGAAAAGGTACGGCTAGACGGCTGCCCAGCCTACCTATATCGAAAGCTAGTTGCTGAGATTAAGCCTGAGGATCTAAAATCGAAGCTACCGGCCGAATACTTCTGGGACTATAATGAGCGCACATACATAAAAACACCAGTACTAATAGCTGAGAACACACACTCATATAGTGGTACTGTTGGGGTATCTATTAGTATAGGCGTACAGAATGAGAAAGTAGGTGTCTACCCAACATTTACTTCAGGTAAGATACTTGAGCTTATAAAGAAGGGTGAGTGGCCGAGCGTTACACTATGGAAGGGTAGTGGGTTCACGTGGGGAGGATCAACTTATTATTATGGTTATAACGATCTAGTGAAACCACTTGATAGTCTGTGGATGTGGGTGTGGGCTAGACCGGTCTATAGGGTGTATGAGGTTTACATTGTCTATTGTGTTACTGAGGAGTATATCGGGGATGATGTTGAGAACGTGATAGGGGATATGATAACCAGTGGTTCGACAATTCTGGGAGGCATGAACCGAGGGCTGCCTCATAGTGAGCTTATGAATACGCTCTTCAGCGGTACCAACGAGGCCAGGCTCTCCATACCTGGCACGTTCCTAGAAGATGGAGACCTAGATCCGGGTGAGTATGTGGAGCTGAGGCAGATCTTCAGATACTTTGACACATGCGGAGACGACTTCGAAATAGGTATCCCAGCGGGTGCGATAGCAGCCTTGGGCATATGTGCCGCCTTAGGCCTCCAAACCGGGAGTACTGCATGCACTGTGGCTGTAGCATTCGCCTCGACATTCCAGCTATCCATATCGGCCGAAGGTGCATCTATACACATTAGCGGTAACGTAGTTAACCACGGGGATCACCCATACGTAGACGGCGATTACAACGTGTTCGAGATCGTCTATGCGAGGATTAGCAAATATCAGTATAAGAAGGATACTATCTTTGGCACCTGCTACTTCAACGTACCAGCGGGAATACACTTTAGGTTCGATTAGACAAAGGATTCCCGCCCTATTAGTAGAGATCTATGGTTTATTTTTAACCTAATAATGCGGGGTTAATAGTATTGCCTAGAGGCTTAGAGCGCGCTCCTATCATCATCTAGAATCAATATAGAGATCAGATCATTGTTGAAGACCATTTTAATCAAAGATTATAAATATTTCCTACGAATATCGAAAAAGCTCCAGATGAATTTATAAACATTTTTAGAACCCAATAGAATAGGTTTCTATCGTTGCCTAAGCTTTATATCAAAGCCGTGATTTCAAAATTCTCCTTTTACCTCTTAGAGGAGAGCTATGAAAGCTAATAGCTATCAGAAACTACTAACAAACCCTCTGAGGAGTGATGAATAGTAGCCATACATATGATCTCTGAAGAGTCTCATCTCATCTATATATTCTGGATCAACATTCCTTTCCTTTCCGAGGGCTGCTGACGCGATCCCAAAGACCATAGCTATGTAGAGGGCTTTCGAGAGATACCCAACACCTCCTGGGGTGTTTATTTCCAGAACCTCGATCTCTGGGTATCTCTCTGAGAGTTCTTTGAAATAGCCTCTGAGGGCTAGATCCTCTCCTAGATCCTGGTCTACTATATGTATAACAAGAGAACCCTTACCGCTTCTTAGGGATGCAACCTGGTTATGTCCTGTCTCAGGCATTTCGAGAGGTTCTGAGGGGATTGCAGCGTTCTCGCTGAGCTCGGTGCGTATTCTATGGATTATGGGGTAGTAAGGACGTGTCGCTGCTACAGAGATCCTTTTTCCATGGGATAATGCTTCGTCTATTTTTGATGCTATCTCGAGACCTAGATCCTCTATAGATCTTCTCTCCCTGTTGAGGAGATCTCTCGCCTCGGCAAGATCCCTCTCTATATAGAGGCTAGCTCCAACACATCTAGAGATCTTATCAATACCAACAAGCATTGATGGTAACTCGACTCTTGGTAGAGATCCTTGGTTGAGCATGAATACCGGTAGGGATTCTCTCTCAGCGATTTTTAGCAGGGGCCCGCCGCTTGTAACAACACCTACTGGTCTCTTCATAGATAATAGATCCTCTAGGATCTTTATTGTCTCCAGCGTTGTTCCAGAGTAGCTTACACATATCGCTGGGAGGTTTTTTGAAGAGATCCTCGGATCTAGATCCACCGAATTAATGCTCCATATATGCAGAGGAGAACCCCTTATGATCGAGAAGGATTCGAGGATCCTTCCAGGAGCTCCTGAACCCCCTATACCTACTATTAAGAGCCCCTCTCCCCTCTCGCCATGTTCTTGGCAATTCTTTGGCTGTATTCTCAAAGACTCGGAGATCTTCTCAGGCCATTCCAGGTAACCCTTATAGAGATGATCTATTGTTATCCTATGTCTCACGAGACTCACCTTCTTTGGACTTCATGAGGCTATATATATAGGCTGAGATCTTGAGGGCATATAGAGATCCTGAGAGAAGTGTGAAGCCTATAAGGGCTGAGAGTAATGAGGATCCAACCATAGCCCTCTCCATATACCCTAGAGAGTATATTAGAAAGATGATTGCGAAACCAGCCATGACTATTGCTAGAGTGATATATATGAGCCACCTAACATTATCCCTCATAGAGCCACCTAAGAAAATATCTCACAGGGGGTATAGATTTGTATAATCACCAGCAATTACATTTCATCCATAGAAGATCCTGTCTTAACCATGGTGATGGTCTCTATGCCAAGCATAAATGAGATCAAAGCCGAGATACGGCGAAAAATATGGAGAGCCATGGATGAGAAGGGCGTCTCGAGACCCCCTAAACCGATCGAGGGGAGGATACCGAACTTTGTGGGAGCGGAAGAGGCTTGTGAAAAGGTATCAAGGCTTCCAGAGTTTCTCAGAGCATCTGTGATCAAGGTTAACCCGGACTCCCCCCAAACCCATGCTAGATACCTAGCCCTCTCTATGGGTAAGATCGTTATTATGCCAACCCCTAGGCTTAGGGAGGGCTTTCTACTCCTAAACCCCCAGAAGATCCCTAGGGATAGGTCTCGCGAAGCCTCCACCATAAGGGGGTCGTTCTCATGGGGTTCGAGGGTCGGGCTTAGAAACATACCCAAGGTCGATCTTGTTATAGTAGGCTCTGTAGCTGTTAACCTGAAAGGGGCTAGGGTTGGTAAGGGAGGAGGGTATGCTGATCTCGAGTACGGTATATTAAGGGAGCTTGGTGCTGTTGACGAGAACACACCGGTTATAACTACGGTACATGATATACAGATCCTGGATCAAGAGATCCCTATGGAGGATCACGATCTCCCTGTAGACATGATAGTAACTCCATCCAGGATCCTGAGGATCGAGAGGGCTTATAAAAAGCCCAAAGGCGTTTACTGGGATAAACTGGATAGCAGGGCGTTTAGAGAGATCCCTGTGCTTAAGGAGCTCAGAGATCTGGTTGCTTCTAAATAGCCCGCTTTATAGGCTTCTTCGATATTTATGTGTAAACACTATAGTGATAGAAGAAACATAAGCCTATGTTTATAGATCCCTATATCTATAGAGCTCTAGATAACGGCAAGAGTAATACTCTAAGTCCCTCTACCCCGCTAGGCTCAAAAACGTCATGAATCACTAGGTTCCTGTAGGTTGGGAGAGCTCCTTGGCTTGAGGTCTCTTTTTATTCTTCACCTCTAACCCTTTTCTCTATATCCCTCACTGCATCGCTAACCCTTACGTATCTCCCAACACCTATCTCGGATCCTATGATTGTTATTTGCAGTGGTATGTAGCCGTTGCTTGTTAGGAACTCTATATCTCCTAGTATGTCTTCTACAGAGCCTTCTCTAATCACTTCTCCGTTCTTCATCACGATCACTCTGTCAGCTATCTCGCCTATTAACTGTAGGTCGTGTCCTATGAGCACTATAGATCTACCCTCTTCTGTCAGGTTCTTCAGGGCTCTCAAGAGTTGTAGGGATCTCTTATAATCTATCCCTGCGAAAGGCTCGTCAAGGATCAGGACATCGGGTTCCATAGCTAGGATAGAGGCTATAGCCAGCCTATGTCTCTCACCGAAGCTCAGTATGTGAGGCGATATGTTGAGAGGCTTATCTAGATCCACGAGCTTGAGGGCCCTCTTGATCCTCTCCTCCATCTCCTCACGTTTCAAACCAAGCCTCTTGAGACCAGCTGTCATCTCCTCATATATAGTCCCGCTAAAGATCTGGGCGTCAGGGCTTTGGAAAACATAGCCAACATGGGCAGCAATCTTTGAGGTGGGGGTTTTTCTAGTATCCATTCCCAAAACCCTCACGTAGCCTCTATGGGGTTTCAGGAGTCCGTTCATATGCTTGGCAAGGGTTGTTTTACCAGCACCGCTCTCACCTATTATAGCCACTACTTCTCCTCTCGAAATCCTGAGACTAACGCCTCTCAAAACCCAGTCTTGCTCGTTGTTATATCTATACCATACATTGCTAACCTCTATAACAGTCTCTCCCAAGCGGCGTTCCAGCCCTGCCAACCCGATTATACCTAACCTTACCAAACTAAAGAGCTCTCTCAAGGGTCTTTTAATCTGTCTTTATACCTAGGCGGTCATCCTAGGATCTATTTGTCATCTAATGACAGAGCATTATTTTATATACTCCCTCTATATGTATTATAATGGTTTTTGGAGAAATGGAACCTGCTGTGGAGATAGTGGATCTCGTGAAGAGGTTTGGAAACACTATAGCTGTTGACAAGCTTAACCTAAGTATCTATGATGGCGAGATCTTCGGTCTCCTAGGCCCAAACGGGTCTGGTAAGTCAACAACCCTTCTGATAATATCGACTGTATATAAACCAACCTCAGGCGATGTCTATGTCTATGGGAAAAGCGTTGTTAAGAATAGCGATGAGGTTAGAAAATACGTTGGCATAGCCTTCCAAGAGCCCAAGGCTCTCTGGGTTGATAAGCCCTACGAGATATTGCTATGGCATGCCATGGTTGTTGGGTATAGTATGAGCGATGCTAGGAAGGTTGTTAGACAGGTTATGGAGGATCTAGGTGTGTGGGAGTATAGGAACAAGATGTTCTCAGAGCTGAGCGGTGGTAATAAGAAAAAGGTAGAGCTCGCTAAAGTCTTTATCCAGAAGCCAAGGCTAGCTATATTTGACGAGCCTACTGCGCAGCTTGATGTTATCACCAAGCACCAGGTCTGGAACATGATAGAGGATCTCAGGAGGAATGGTTCAACAATCATTGTTGCAACAAACGAGATGTCAGAGGCTGAGAGGCTGAGTGATAGGATAGGGATCATGTATAGGGGTAAGCTAAGGGCTCTTGGAACGCCTGAGGAGCTTAAGGATGGGATACCTGGGGGAGATATAATAGAGATCATAGTTGATGGGCCTGTGAGGGAGAGTTTCGTTGAGGCTATAAAGAACGATATAGATGCTGTGAGGATAGATCTTAAGGATGCCGTGATAAGGATCTATGTTAACAAGGGTGAGGAGAAAATAGCAAGGGTTGTTGATATGTTCTCGAGGGGAGGGTTGAAGGTTAGGCAGATAAGCCTGAAAGAACCCACGCTAGATGATGTGTTCTTCTACTACACAGGGGCGAAGCTGGCTGGTGATAATAATTGAGAGAGGATCTAAGAGCTCTTCTCTTGGTAACTCTATGGGATGTTAGGAAGGTTGCTAGGTATAAAGTATTCCTCCTAATGAGGTTTGCTTGGTTCATAGTCCAGGTCTCTGTTTTTGCTGTCCTGATATCCTATCTAGTAACAATAAGATCTCTTGGGACATCGGGTATAGGTTATTACGAGTACTATCTCTTCGGCGCATACACAGCACTTCTATTCTCGATCTCGATGTTCAGGGGGTATGAGATTGCTGAGGAGTTTGAGGAGGGTATTATAGAGTATCAATTATCACTCCCGATCAAGAGGAGAATACTTGCTATTGGGAGAACAATAGGCGGCGGCATTGCTTCGTTCATCTACACATTGCCAATGATGCTCTTCATACTATTACTACTCGGGATCACAAACCCGGTCTTAATAGCAATAGCCGTTCTATCGGCACTAGCCTTCTCAATAGGTATTGTGGGTTTAGCCATAAACATAGTCTTTGGCCTTAAATCAGGCGATAAAACAGACATCCTGTTCGGCGTTGTTGATGCCCTGCTTGTGAGGCTCAGCACGATCTTCTACCCACTTCCCTTCCTATCGGTCTTTCCACCGTATTTCTATGCTGCTATGTATAACCCGCTCTCAAACATGGCTGATTTTCTGAGAGCCCTCTTCTTCTTCCAAGACCTCAAGATCTTCATACACGCTCCTCCAGAGAATCTGGTATCCTATATAGTAGGACTCTCAGTAGGCTTATCAATTCTAGCCATGCTCTTCATAGAGAGGAGAGTTGAGGGTGGTGGGTGGAAATGAGATCATATGCTAGGGGTATACAGATAGTGGTTATGAGGGATCTTGATAGGTTCTGGAAGTATAAGTGGTGGCTCGCAGGCTTGATCACAATGAACCTGACAGATCTCTTTATATTCGCTCTGATCTTTAATGGGATAGTTAATAGAGCCTATATAGATAACTACCTATTATTCATAGCACCAGGTATAACGGCTATAGCAACCTTCGCATCAGCCTTCTCAATAGGGAGGGAAGTGGGGGTGGAGGTTAGGAGAGGCTATACACAATACCTGCTAAGCCTTCCACTCACAAGGTTTCAGCTATCAATCGGCAGGATCCTTGGGGGTGCTTTGAGGGGGCTTATATACCAGATCCCGTTCATAGCCCTTCTCCTAATACTATACTGGAGCATCCCGAGTATAGAGAAGTTCTCAATCATGATCGCTACATCGGTTATGCTCACGATATCGATGTCAAGCCTCTCAATAACGATCTCAACAGCTGTTAGGAGCTTCGATCTCCAGGCTACTATGAGGAGCTTCACGTATTTCGTGCTATTCTTCTTCTCAAACGTATTCTACCCAGATGCATTGATAAGGAAGTACTTCCCAGAGATTCTATATATAATTATATCCAACAACCCTGTCTCCATAGCTACCAGCATATACCGCTGGATCTTTGGTGTAATGCCTGTAGAAGATCCATTAATACTAGTGATTAAAATGATCATATGGTGCCTAGTGTTCTTCATACTAGGCAGCTTCTTCTATCTAAGAAACCTCATGGCATAGATAACCATGGCGCATGCTAACTCTATCACGCCGTAGCCAGCTGCTTCGAGTTTCATGATGGTTTATAAGGATTGATATTAAACCCGTAGTTCTGCAGTAATGTAACCTTATATAAGCTCTTATATTTCACTGGGATGCCCGCCCAACAATGAGGGTAAAAATAAAGACCCGAGGGGCGGGTTAAAGGCAAAAAGAGATCCAGGATGTGGGGGTTTCCCCACAGCAATGAACCAGAGCAAAGCTATGAAGGGGAGCTGTGGGTCGGGGTCACCCTGAACGGGTGGAGGCCAATGATATGGGCCCCAATGAAAGGAGCCCTGAGGCCTATGAAACCAAGGGATGAGCGGTTGATATCAAGCAATATCAACCGCTATGAAGCCTGAACCCCTAAGGCTACAAAGGTTAGGGATACCTAGATTTGTTCCTGGTTTTCAGCACTATCGTGAAATACCCTGCCAACTGTATCGATTGAGGATCATGTTTAGGATACCTTTTTATACCCCCTAGGATATCTATTTAATGTGTTTGGTGGTTGACGAAATACATAGTAGTTACTGGTGGTGTACTGAGTAGCCTGGGTAAGGGTATTGTTACCGCATCTATAGCTAACCTACTCTCTAGATCTGGCTATAGTGTTACAGCGATAAAAATAGATCCCTATATAAATATAGACGCTGGTACCATGAACCCCTATGCTCATGGCGAGGTTTTCGTTACGGACGATGGTGCAGAGACAGATCTCGATATAGGGCATTACGAGAGGTTCCTGGGCAAGTCTCTGTCAAGAGCTAATAATATAACCACCGGGCAGATCTACCTCTCCGTTATTGAGAAGGAGAGGAGGGGCGACTATCTAGGCGAGTGCGTCCAGGTAATACCCCACATAACCAACGAGATCAAGGCCAGGATCAGGGAGGTCTCTAAATCCCAGGGAGCCGATATAGCGGTTATAGAGGTAGGGGGTACTGTGGGAGATATAGAGGGTCTCCCATTCATAGAGGCTATGAGGCAGCTAAGGCTCGAGGAGGGCTTTAACAATGTGCTCTATATCCATGTAGCCCTGGTGCCTTATCTCAAGAGTGTTGGTGAGATCAAGACAAAACCACTCCAGCACTCTGTGCAGGAGCTGAGGAGGATAGGGGTTCAGCCCGATATTATAATTGCGAGGGGTGAGAAGCCTCTTAGCGATGAGGCTAGGAGGAAGATCTCGCTTTTCACGAATGTTCAGCCTGATATGATATTCAGTGATCCTGATGTTGATAATATCTATAGAGTTCCACTCATCCTCCACTCCCAAGGGCTTACAAGGAAGATCTCTGAGAGGCTGGGTCTCCCCTACAGGGAGCCTGATCTATCATCGTGGGAGGTTTTCGTTGATAAGCTTGATAACGCCTCTAGGAGGGTGAAGATCTATATGGTTGGTAAGTATACAAAGGTGAGGGATAGCTATATAAGCATAGTAGAGGCTGTTAAACACGCCTCTGCAGAATATATGGCCAAGCCGGAGATAACCTGGGTTGAGGCTACAGATATAGAGAACGGTAAGATAGATCCCGAGGGTCTTCTTGACAGAGATGCAGGATATATAGTGCTACCAGGCTTTGGTAGGAGAGGGGCTGAGGGTAAGATTAAAATGCTTAGGCTACTTAGAGAGAATAATATGGTCACTCTCGGCATATGCTTCGGATTACAGTTAATGGCTGTAGAGGTTGCGAGAAACCTGGCTGGGCTGGAGAGGGCTAGCTCGACAGAGATAGATCCACATACGCCTCACCCAGTAGTAGATCTTCTAGAGGATCAGAAGAAAATAACAAAACTAGGAGGCACTATGAGGCTCGGGCTTACCAGAAGCAGGCTTGTGAAGGGTACTCTCGTCCACAGCCTATACGGATCTATCGAGGTATATGAAAGACATAGACATAGATACGAAGTCAACCCGAAATATATAGATAAGCTTGAGAATGTTGGCTTTATAGTGAGCGGCTATAGTGACGAGGGTTTCCCAGACTTTATGGAGATGAAAGGATATAGGTTCTTCATAGGGACACAAGCACACCCCGAATATAGGAGTAGACCACTATCACCATCACCCCTCTTCCTAGGCCTGATAAGATCCATTGTTGGGTTGTGAAGCTCCGTTTGTCTCTGGATGTTCATTTCACTCATTTTATTCATGGTCTTATCCAGGGACTTCCACCTCTACCCGCAGGATCTCTAACCCTGCGGGTTCATGGGTGGCTATAAGCCCAACGACACTTGGCCCCCCATCTAGCTCTGCCCCGGATGGCTTGGAGCGATGCTTCCATGCTGTCTAGGGTCGATGTGAAGATCAAATAATCACAGGAAACAATCCCATTTAAAGCTTATAATCTTTTCCACGAATATCAATAAGAAAACAGCCCCATATATAGGTTTTTAACATATCCATGTTAGGTTTCTTCTTATAAGCCTCCTCAAAAATATATGCTTGAGGAGCTCTTTTGACACGCTTCCTTGAAAAAATCCTCTCGCCAGCCTACTCACCAGATCTAGATGAGCTCTACCTATTACCCGGGAAAGCGGATCTAGAGCCCAGCCAGATCGATATTTCAACATATTTTACAAAAAACATAAGGCTGAAGATCCCTTTGGTATCCTCACCAATGGATACCGTTAGTGAGTGGAGATTAGCGGTATCTATAGCGCTAATGGGTGGTGTGGGTGTTATCCATAGAAATATGTCTGTGGAGGAGCAGGTGAGGAATCTTGAGATGGTTAAAAGCTTCCCCCCAATACCGCTAGAGGATCTATATCTCCTTGAGAGGGAGCCTTGTGGAAGGGCTATCGATGCTATGAGGAAAAAGGGTGTTAGGAACATGCCTGTAATAGATCCTACGGGGTCTTTGAAGGGGTATGTGAGGTATAGCGATCTCCTGGAATCCTGCAGAGATGGATCGATACCGATCAATAGATTCATAACCCCCGGCGTCTCATTCGACCTACCGCTAGCCAGAGAGGCTGTTAAATACATAGCTAGGGGTGAGAGCGACGTGATCGCTATAACAAATGGGGGGATCTATATTGGTAGTCTAAGTGTGCATGGGGCTATGGAGCCTATAGATCCTGTTATCGATGATGAGGGGAGACTCTTAGTAGCAGCAGCCATAAACCCGATCGATATTGAGAGGGCTAAGAAGCTTGATAGGCTTGCCGATGCAATAGTATCTGATGTTGCCCACTACCATAACAGCGAGATCCTGAGGGCTAGCTCAAAGCTCGTTAAAGAGATATCCTCAGACTTTGTAGCAGGCAATATAGGGACTGCAGAGGCAGCACTAGATGCTGCAACCCATATCGAGAGGATCGATGGCTTTAGGGTTGGGGTAGGAGGCGGATCTATATGCATAACACCCAATGTAGCAGGGGTTTATGCACCGACCATCTGGAGTGTCGCCAGCGTGAGAGACGCTCTTGAGGCCCAGGGCCTCAGAATCCCATTGATAGCCGATGGAGGTCTTAGAAGCGCCTCGGATATAGTTAAGGCTCTTGCAGTGGGTGCTAGCACAGCTATGGCTGGCTATATTTTCGCCGGTACCGATGAGGCTCCTTCGGAGCTTATAGAGGTGGGGGGAGAGCTTTATAAGCAGTATAGGGGTATGGCTAGTATTACATCTATGATGAGGAGGTTCTCTATGGATAGATATGCTAAGATCGTTAAAAACATACCAGAAGGTGTGGGGGGCCTGGTACCTTATAAGGGATCTGCTAGATCGGTTATTAGGGAGGTTGTTGAGGGTATAAGGATAGCTATGGGTTATGCTGGAGCCAGGAATATAGAGGATCTCTGGGCTAAGGCTAGATTCATCAGGGCTAGTAAGAAGAAAACCCTAGGGGGTCGCGATGGCTGAGGGGAACAGGGATTACGATTCAGTCCTCATAGTAGATTTCGGAGGACAGTATACGCATCTAATAGCCAGGAGGATCAGGGAGCTCGGTGTTTATAGTGAGATAATCCCAGCCAGGGATCTCTCCAGAGAAGCTTTCGAGAGGATCTCGCCTAAAGCAGTGATTCTCTCAGGAAGCCCTGCAAGTGTTCTTGAGCACGAGCCCCCCATGCCTCCCAAATGGATCCTCGATATAGGTATACCTATACTTGGGATCTGTTATGGGCACCAAGCCCTGGCTAGAATGCTTGGAGGTAGGGTGTCAAGGGGTGTTGGAGAGTATGGGGGAGCTCGTATCAGGATCGTTAGGAGGGACGCTATATTCGAGGGCTTCGGAGATGTTGAGGAGGTGTGGATGAGCCACTCCGACTATGTTGAGAAACCCCCTGAAGATGCTGAAATCCTCGCAGTATCAGAGGATACCGGGTATATAGCTTCCTTCAGAATCTCTGGAAAACCTATCTATGGTGTTCAGTTCCACCCCGAGGTTAGCCATACTGTGAAGGGGAGAGTGCTTCTCGATAACTTTCTAAGATTAGCTGGTGCTAGGAGGGAGTGGAGGCCTAGCGGTACGGTCGATAGGATCGTTAACGAGATCTCTAGAAGTATAGGCCCTGGAGAGAAGGTTCTCTGTGCCGTAAGCGGTGGGATAGATTCGACAGTAACAGCTTTGTTAGTCAAAAGGGCTGTGGGGGATAGGCTGGTAACAGTATTTGTGGATCATGGGCTCTTGAGGGAGGGAGAGGCTCAGGAGGTTCTTGAAAGGCTTAGAAAGCTGGGTCTCAATCCGGTTTTCATAGACGCTTCTAAGAGGTTCTTAGAAGCCCTTAGAGGTGTGAGGGATCCTGAGGAGAAGAGGAAGATAATTGGAAAGCTATTTGCAGATATATTTAAAGAGATCGTTGATAAAGATCCCGATATAAAGTGGCTTGCACAGGGGACTACTTATCCAGATGTTATTGAGAGCGGCTCCTCTCCCCACGCGGCTAGGATAAAGACACACCACAATGTAGGGGGTCTCCCAAGGGATCTTGGTTTAAAGGTGATAGAGCCTCTGAGAAGCTTTTATAAAGATGAAGTGAGGGAACTGGCAAGGGTTTTAGGGGTTCCTGACGAGGTGATCAAGAGACATCCTTTCCCGGGACCAGGGCTTGCTGTCAGGATTGTTGGTGAGGTTAGCGAGGAGAAGCTGAGGATCTTGAGGAGAGCCACTAAGATCGTTGAGGAGGAGTTAAAGACAGCAGGGATCTATGATAGTCTCTGGCAAGCATTCCCAGTGCTCTTGGAGAGCAGCTGGGTTGGTGTTAAGGGTGATGCTAGGAGGGAGGGTTATATAATTATAATAAGGGCTGTTGAGAGTGAGGATGGCATGACAGCAGAGTGGGCTAGGATCTCTTACGAGATCCTAGATAGGATCTCGAAGAGGATAACTCGGGAGCTGCCTGAGGTAACCATGGTTGCCTATGCTATAACGCCTAAACCGCCCTCGACTATAGAGCCCCAGTAATGGTCCCGATGCTATAGGGTTCTATCGCTTATTCCATGCCTCGATATATTCTTTCAAAGACTCTGGGGGTTTGATCGATAGGGCTGCTGCTCCATATATTCCCACATCGTCTCCAAACTCTGTGAAACGGATCACGGGTTTTCTAACAGTTATATATTTATCCAGATACCTATCCAGACCCTTGGCAAAAGCCTCTTTATTGTTAAGCGCTACAGAGCCCCCCATGATCAGGATCTCAGGGTCATAGGCGTTTATGGTTGAGGCGATCCCGGCGGAGTTAACGAGCATGAGGTATTCGTCCACGTACTTTATAGCTATGGGATCTCCTCTAGCATATTGTTCAAAGATCTCCCTGGTCTCAAGAGATCCTTCCAATAGCCTCTGACATAGGGGGGATTTAAACGATCCACATAACCCCTCTCTAGAGACGTATTGGGAGAAGCTTCTAGGAATATTAATGCCAGAAGCTATCCCCTCCCAGTGCCCGTAGCCGCCACAGCCGCATCTAATGTTAGATGAGTAGTCAACCACCAGATGCCCTATCTCATGGGCATTCCCATCCTTACCTATGAGGAGGTTCCCATCAACTATAACCCCACCTCCTATGCCAGTGCTTATCGTCACATAGAGGATATTCCTATAACCCCTAGCCAGGCCGAGGATATGCTCGCCCCATGCTGCTGCAACGGCATCGTTTGCCAGGACAACCCTTAACCCGAGCTCTCTCAAGGGGTCAACGATCCTGAAGCTCTTGATCGGTGCGTTAGGGGCTCTGGGAACAGATCCTGTTGAGAGATCCAGAGGTCCTATCGATCCCACACCAACGCCAGCTATGCGGGAGAGTTCGCCACCGCTTAGATCGATGATGAGGTTTTTCAGATACTCTTCAAAACCGGATCTGGGAAAAGGACTCTTAATCTTTTTGAGGAGCTCGCCCTCATGGCTGAAAAGCCCAGCTCTTATGAACGTAGCCCCTATATCTACCCCTATATGGAGGCTCATGGGAGCAACCAAGCATGATTCCTTTGGGAGCAATATATTGTTTAAAAGATACAACAATAGTTCTAAAACAACGATTATCACTATTTGTTACTTGTAACATAGTTGCAGAAAATTTTATTTAATATGAATATAAATGAGAATGCCTATAAGATTTCTAGCATATATTAATCTAGGTGAGTATGTATGAGCGCTAGTGAAAAGAGGGTTGAGGAGTTGCCATATAGGGTGGAAAAAGTGATCGATGCTAGGGGTATGATGTGCCCCGGGCCGGTGTTAATGCTTAGCTCGGCTATATCACAGCTCCCCTCCGGTGCTGTGGTTATGGTGCTGGCTAGGGATCCTGCTTTTGAAGAGGATCTCAGATCGTGGGCTATCTATACTGGCAACAAGATCATAGAGATCAGGAGGGATGGTGAGAATATTATTGCATATGTTAGGAAGAGGTGATCCCATGTCCCAGGAGGCAGTGGATCTAGCAATCATAGTTAGATCTGATAAACCTGAGAGTGTCTACCCAGCATTTATACTAGCAACCACGGCCGCAGCGATGGGTATGAAGGTTGAGATGTTCTTCACATTCTGGGGGCTTAAAGCTATAACCAAAGGGGGGGCTGATGATATAGAGAGAAGCTTCTATGAGGAGCTGAGATCCAGGGGTTTTGAGCCTAAAGGCCTCCCAAGGCTGAAGGATCTCATAGCCATGGCCCAGGGGTCGGGGAGTGTTAAGATCTATGCTTGCTCAACAACCATAGAGGCTATGGGGATTTCGAGGGAAGCGATACTAGAAGGATGCCCAATAGTTGGAGCAGCAACTTTTCTTGCAAAACACGGTAAGACAGGGTCTAAGGTTCTTATTTTTTAGAAAAGCAGCCTCTAGCCTGCTTTGATCTCTTTAGATAGGCTTGCCACTTCCTCCTCAAAGATCTCTAACCCGGCTTCTAGGTGTTTCTTGCTTATCACAAGAGGTGCCATGAATCTCATCACATTGCCATAATGGCCGCATGTGTGCATTAGCAATCCTCTCTGGAATAGTCTTTTTCTGAGTTCTTGTGCGATCTTCTCGCCAGGCTCTTTTGTCCTCTTACTCTTGACAAGCTCGACACCTATCATGAACCCTATCCCTCTAACGTCGCCTATGATTTCGTATCTCTCCATCATCTCTCTAAATCTATTTATAGTATGGTCTCCAAGGCTGCTTGCCCTCTCAAGCAGGTTTCTCGACCTTATATAGTCTATAACAGCGCTTCCTGCAGCAAGGCCTAGCGGGTTCGCCCTATAGGTTCCTAGATGGAACATCTCTTCAAGCTTTTCATCAAGATCATCTCTATAGGCTACAAAGGATATCGGTATCCCTCCACCGATGGCTTTAGAGATTGTCATTATATCTGGGGTTATCCCGAAATGCTCTACAGCCCACCATTTGCCAGTTCTCCCAACGCCTGATTGGATCTCGTCTGCTATGAGCAGAATCCCGTGTTTATCCGCAATCTCTCTCAATCCCTTCAGGAAATCCCTGGGCGGTACTATATAGCCGCCCTCACCTTCTATAGGCTCGAAAATGATTGCACCGACATCGCCAACCCCGCTGTATGGATCGCTTAGGAGATGCTCTATATAGCTCAGAACCATGTAGCCACACTCCTCAGGATCTTTAGCAGGCATGGGACATCTATATGGATATGGGTAGGGGATCCTTACTACATTGATTAGAGGCATGCTTGAGAGCCTCTGGAGACCTCTCTTAGCAGTCGCCATAACCGCCCCCTGGTGAACCCCGTGGTATGCTCCCTCGAAAGCCATGATCACTGGCTTCTTAGAAGCCCACCTAGCTATAGCTATAGCTGCTTCCACAGCGCTAGCCCCAGTAACTGAGGTGATCACCCTAGCCTTACCCCTAAGACCTGGGGGTAGTATTGAGTGTAGGTTCTTGAGAAATCTGATCCTAGCCTCACTGGGGATCTCGCTCATCCAGTGGACATATCTATCTAGCTGCTCCCTAATAGCGTTGATCACATAGGGATTATTATGACCAACATTGAGTACCGCTATACCAGCTACCCAGTCAACATAGTAATTACCATCAACATCCCTTATAGTGGCGCCCCTTGCAGAGTCTATCGCGAACTCAAAAACCTTGGGGTATATAAGCGTCCTGGTCTCAAGAGATCTTTGCTCCCTCAAGATCTCAAGGGATTTAGGGCCTGGAGGTCTCACAATAATTTTCGGTGCCTCTGAGTAACTTAGCGAATCAAACTCCTCCTCCAAGCGAAACACCATGTAAAATACTGTTTAGAATAATATATCTTGGAGGTTCTGTTTGAGAACCTAGAGGATAACATATTAGAATGGAATCAGGGATGCTGGGTTTATATGATGGCTGGATCGAATAACGCTTTTCTTTATCCTCTTGGTGGGATGCGTATATATTCATAGAGCGGTATGACCTCAGTAGCGATTAGCTGAGGCTTTTTACAACTTGATGGAGAGATCATATGTATTCTCTCGACACCTTATATCTGGGATCTATGGCGTCGTTTAGGCCGTCGCCTACAAGGCTTACTGAGAGCACTAGTAGCACGAGAAACATAGACGGTATGAGGGAGTACCACCATGCGGTTTCAAGGTATAGGAACCCTTCTCTAACTATCCCTCCGAGGCTGAGGATGGGTGGGGAGGTGCTTAGGCCAAGGAAGCTTAACCCGGACTCTAGTATTATCGCTGCGCTCAGAGTTAATGTGAAGTGAGTTATTAGCACTGATGATGAGTGGGGCAACAGGTATCTTGCTATGATCCATAGTTTACCAGCCCCAATAGCTACTGCTGCTTCTACAAATTGGTTTGATAACACACCTATCATGGTTCCTCTGCTGAGCCTAGCCACTATCGGAGCCTCAGCTATACCAATTGCTATTGATGATATTAGGGGTCCTTGGCCAAAGGAGGCGCTTATGAATAGCACGAGCACTAGGGCTGGGAATGCTAGGAGAGAGTCTACGATCCTCATTATAACGTCATCAACCTTTGAGCCCTTATATATAGCTGAAATAAACCCCATTGGAAGACCTAGTAGAAAGGCTATAATAGTTCCTAGGAGTGATATGAATAGCGATATAAGGATCCCGAGGAAGATCCTTGAGAGAAGATCCCTCCCGAGGGCGTCGGTACCAGCTAAATGAATCATAGATGGTGGTTGCAAAGGCTTTGAAACCATAGTCCTAAACGGATCAGCCAAACCTATTGCTAAAGAGATACCAGAGACAAGGATCATGCTAGATAATATCATTACCCCAGCAAGTATCCTGGGTTCTTTGAGGATCCCGTATAACCTGCTGAATATTTTAGCGTTTATCACCTTCATATCTAACCCTCGGGTCTGCTACTGTGTATAGGATATCGACTACCAGGTTTACTAAGACATATACAAGGGCTATAAACAACACTGACCCCAAAAGGACTGGGTAGTCTCTCTGTATTATTGACTCATAGACAAGGCTTCCGATCCCAGGGATCCTGAATATGGACTCTGTGATCACTAGACCCCCTAGGAGGGATCCCAGCTGGAGGCCTGCGATCGTTATTATTGGGAGGAGAGCGTTTCTCAATATATAGCTATAGATTATCAACCCTCTTGGAAGCCCCTTAGCTTGTGCAACCATTACATAGTCAGAAGACATGGCATCTATCACCGAGGCCCTAGTGATCCTAGCTATAACAGAGGCAACACCTAGACCCGCGGCCAGAGATGGCATGATCATGAGCCTGAGATTCCCAACAGGATCCTCGCTCATCGAAACATAGCCGGATGATGGTAGTAGCCTCAAAGCTATTGAGAAGATAAGCACTAACAGTATAGCCCTTATGAATACGGGGATTGCTAGATTGAGGAGCAGTATGCTTGATATAATGACATCAATTCTACCTCCCCTATTAAGCCCGCTCACCACACCAAGTATGATCCCGAGTGAAAGCCCTATTAATAGCGAGAGAAGGGCTAGCTCGGCGGTGACCGGGAGTCTCTGTAGCAATAGATCTGAGACTTTCAGCTTATTAACGAGAACTATCGAAGTCCCCAGATCTCCTCTAAAAACCTTTCCCAGCCAGTCTATATATCCTAGGATTGGGGGTTTGTCGAGTCCTAGTTGTTTCTCAAGCTCTCTCGCAGCAGCTTCATTATACTCTTCTCCTAAGAGTGCTTGTACAGGGTTCCCCGGGACGAGCCTTATAACTGTATAGACGATCAGTGTTATGATGAGAAGCGTTGGTGGGATTACGATTAACCTTCTGGCTATTATTTTCCCAAGTCCTGGCATTAGCAGCTCCCTTACTGGGATATCCAGATCGGTGCTGTCCTTATCATACCATCAGGTACGTGGATAAACCCGGTCACTCTCGATCTCCATGCTTTGAGATCCGCTGGGTATCTCACGAATATATAGGGGGCGTCATCATATAGGATCTCGATTATCTGCCTATACATATTAGCCCTCTTAGCCTGGTCCGACTCGCTCCTGGCTTTATCGAAGAGCTCGTCTACCTGTGGGTTTGAGTAGCCCATGAAGTTGAAGGATCCTTTGGTATACCAGAATAAATAGCTGTTCTGATCCGGATCGGGCCTGCCGCTCCACCCGATCGCTGATGCTTGATAGTTACCCTGCTCCAGGTTGGTTAGCTGTCTGGTGAAATCAAGCTGGGTTATCTTAACCCTGATCCCTACCTTGGCTAGCTGAGACTGAATAAGCTCTGCCTCGAGCTTGGCTATGGGGTCAACACCTGTTTGTAACTCAAACTCAAACCCGTCTGGGTATCCAGCGTCTCTTAACATCTGTTTAGCAGCATCGAGGTCGGCTTTTGGCCATTTCTTGTGAGGCCTATAGTTAGCATCATAGAAGGCGCCATGGGCAGGGGTTATGAAACCGTAATTGGCTGGAATATCGATTCCGTAGTAAACGGTGTTCACGATCTCCTCAATATCTATAGCATACATGAAGGCCTTTCTCAGGAGCTTGTTGTCAAAGGGTGGTTTCTTAGTATTCAGTTCATAACCCTGCCATGCCCATGTAGCCTTAACCGAATATTTTATACCCCCGCCTGAGGCTTCCCTCTTAACAATCTCTATATCCTTTGGCGCGAATGTCTGGATTATATCAACAGTATCGGATCTCAGATCGTTAAGCCTCTGGGTAGCATCGGCCTGGAATGTATATATAACCCTATCCAGATAGGGTTTTCCAGATAGGTAATAGCCATCAAACCTCTCGAGGACAAGTCTATCGCCCTTCCTCCACTCGACAAATCTGAAGGGACCAGCGCCGATTGGTTTTGAGAAGAACCCCTCAGGATCTTTCTCGAACGATGTTGGCGATATAAACATCCCAACCCTGTCGGTGAGTATGGATAGGAACGGTGCGAACGGTGTCTTGAGTGTGACTCTTACTGTCAAGGGATCCTCAGCCTTAACGCTATCTATATATGCAACCTCGCTTGCTCTAGCGTTGGGGCTTGGTAAGAGTTTCTTATCAAGCTTGCCGAGCATTCTATTGAAGTTCCACACCACAGCATCTGCGTCCAGCTTTGTACCGTCGTGGAATCTTACTCCGTCTCTTAGCTTGAATACATAGGTCTTCGAATCTGGCTGTGACCATGAGCTACATATAGCAGGGATTATGTTGCCGTTCTCATCGAGATCTAGGAAGTGGTCATATAGGCTCTGGAACACCTGTCTATCAACTGCGGCGGTGGATGCGTGTGGATCGAGTCTAACAATCTCTGATATAAGCTCGATCCTAAGGGTTCCTCCTTTGATAGGTGTTCTGGGGGGCTGGGCTGGCTGTGTTTCTGTGGGTGTTATCGTCGGGCTTATAGCCTTTGTAGGCTGTGCTGGTGTACCTCTCCCTATCCCGGATAGATATATTGCTGCCACTCCTATCCCTGCGGCTATGACTACTCCGCCAACTATCCTTATGAATGATCTCCTTGTTACACCGCCCTGATCCCCCATAAAACCACCGCGGGGTATTATTCTTACAGCTTATAAATCCTAGTTTTTAAATCATATAGGATAGGTATACTGAGATTTAAATATCATCTATTCTATGTCTTTATAAAGAAGGAAGTTTATCTAGATCAATACATAGGAGAGATCGGATCTTAAACAAATTTTATTCTCAACCCCGCTCTAAATCGTCTATCCCCAGGATCTTTTTCACTTCTTCCGCCATGCTTCTAGCCAGTGGTGGTGGTACTGCCTCTCCCACCTGGTTGAACTGATCATCTTTTCCCCCCATGAATACGTGATCGTCTGGGAAGCCCATGAGCCTTGCCTGCTCTCTCACTGTAAGGATCCTGTCTTCGTATGGGTGTATAAACCTCGATGATCCCATAACTGTTGGTGCTATGTCGTTTGGATCTAATCTTATGTAGTTTGGAAGCATTCTACCGCCCGCTCCTTCGTAGAGGTATAGCGATCTCCCCCTACGGATCTTTGAGATCCTCTTCATCTTCCTAGCAGAGATGCTTATATACTCATGGTTAGGAATACTACCATCCCCGGGAGGCGGTAGGTCTGCTAGAGCCTCTTCCACTGTGATCCTCTTATCACTCTTAGGCGGGTCTATCCTTATATTGGATATAAAGACCCTTGTCCTTCTACTAGGCGTCCCATGCTCCTCGGCTTTGAGCACGTTGAAATAGATCTCAGGATAACCAGACTTTCTGAAAAGATCCTCTATAGCTTCTTTTATAGGGCTATGCATTATAGCTGGGACATTCTCCATTATAAACACCTCTGGCTCTAGCTCGGATACGATTCTTATGAAGTGGAGTACAAGCCTACCCATGGGGTCTTTGTATAGCCTGTCAAGGGGTTCTTTCATCCTCTCCGGGTTAGCTCCTGTGAATGGCTCGCACGGAGGACCTCCTATGATTATCCTTGGCCTTGCGCCAAGTATAGATACTATATCCCCGGAATCTATCTCTTGAATATCTTCTTGAAGAGCCACAGCTCCTGGGAAGTTAGCCTTGAAGGATCTTATTGCGTTCCTGTCATTATCGATACCCATGATTATATCAAAACCAGCATCCGCAAAACCTCTTGAAAAACCCCCAGCTCCTGAGAATAGGTCAAGAACCCCTGTTATAAAGCCTCTTTTCATCAGCCTCAACACTCCTTCTAAGCCTCTCCACAAGCTCTCTCAAGCTCTTCACAGTCACAGCATTATTAACGGGCTCTAGTTGTGCACCGCATCTGGGGCATTTAAAGTCATTAATCATTGCGTCATCGAATGAGAATCTTTCTTTCTCACTGCTACAGGAGCTGCATTGGAAGATATATGTCTCCTCATACTTCAACCTCTCCATGAGCTTGTTAAGAACGGTCTTTTTTCTCGAGATAAGGATCTGGGGTAGATATTCTGTGTTAGCCCTCCAGAAGTATATATAGTAACCAGTTTCCCTATCCCTAACCCTCCTCGAGGTCACGAACCCGTGTTCCGAGAGCTTGTAAAGTATTCTCCTCACCTCGCTAACATGTAATCCAGCATGCATTGCCAGATCCTCGTCCTGAACCTCTCTACCTATTTTTAAAAGCGTTTCGAAAACGAGCTTCGAAGTCTCGCCAAAAGTGTTCTTTATTATACCCATTATAGCCTCCATGCTAGCGCTTCTAGGCTTCTCCCCCATGTTTTTTCCAGACACCATAGAATATGATCCCTAGGAGAATAATATAATTTAACACCAAATAGATCTCAGGATCGTTATTACCATAATTAATATTATTATTAAGGAGAGATAGATTGGAGATAAAACCATGTCCTATAGCGAGATTGTCTCGATTGTGGAGGAGATAGTCAGGCTCCCGAGCTATATGGTTATTGGGATCTCTAGTGGTAAGAGACTTATATACACATCTACGCAGGAGGGATCCATGGATCTATACTCGCTCGATCTTGAGACGGGCGAGAGGATCAGAATAACAAGCGGTGAGAGGATCCTCTCAGCAGCCGCAGACGAGGACTCGAGGTTATTTGTATATACCCGTGATGTTACAGCAGGCAAGGAGCTTGCAACAGTCGTTTTCGCAAACCCAGAGACCGGAGAGAAGATCGAGGTGGAGGGCTTCAAACCAACAAGGATCCTCGGGCTAGCGCTGGATGGCGAGAGGGCGGCTTTTTCAGGAGTAGTCGAGGGCGGTACTGGCGTGTGGATCGCAAGGCCTGGTGAGAAGGCTGAGATGATCCAGAAGCTTTCCGGAGCCTCCTTCGTATTAAGCATAAAGGGAGATCTTGTGGTTGGTGCTGGCTGGCTTGCTGGGGATGCTAGATCCTCAGAGATCTTCATACTAGATATACCTAGCGGTAAGCTCAACATATATACCCCGAAGAAGGGTTCGAGCAACACAGGACCAGTGATCAGTAGGAGTGGGAAACTGCTTTTCGCATCAAACTACACCGGACCCTACAGGCTATATACTTTAGATCCTAAGGGTATGGTGTTAGAACCTTTGAGAACATCATACACAGATCATCTGAGGCACAGGATAACCGAGTATATATATTATGACTGGCTTGATGATGAGAAGACATGGTTCCTTGGGAAGAGGGATGGCAGGGTTAGGCTTTATGTCGATGGAAGAGAGATCCCGCTACCCCCAGGCTATAGTGGTTCAGCCACGTATTATAGAGCTGGTAAGAGGTTTATCCTCGCGAGATCTTCTCTCACATCGCCGCCCAGAATAATTAGCGTCGGTCTTGAAGGCGGTTATAGTGATATAGCTAGTTCGAGACTCTCGCGAAACGTTGCTAGAAGGCTTGGGAGGGTTTATTTCACCAGGATAAGGAGCTTCGACGGATTGGAAATACCTACGTTCGTTATAGAAAGCCGAGTAGCTCCCAGACCAGGACCAACAGTGATCTATGTCCATGGCGGCCCGTGGTGGGAGGTGCCAGATATGTGGAGCGGTACGATAGCGTCTCTCGTGGCAAGCGGGTACCATGTTGTAGCGCCTAACTTCAGGGGGTCTACGGGCTATGGTGAGGAGTTCAGAAGACTCGATATAGGAGATCCTGGGGGAGGCGATCTAATGGATGTAGTTTATGCAGCTAGATGGGCTAGGGAGACAGGGCTTGCGAGTAAGGTAGCCATCTTTGGCTATAGCTATGGCGGCTTTATGGGTGTCTGGGCCTCCGTTAAGGAGCCAGATGTCTGGGATGCGGCTGTAGCAGGGGCTTCTGTTCCTGACTGGGAGGAGATGTACGAGCTTGGTGACGCTGTATTTAAACAGTTCGCTCTACTTCTCTTTGATGGTAAGAGGGATCTATGGAGAGAAAGATCCGCTATAAACTATGCTGAAAGGCTCAAGGCACCACTATGCCTTATACATCCCCAGAACGATACGAGAACGCCTCTAAGACCTGTGCTTAGATATGCTCAGAGGCTTCTTGAGCTTGGGAAGAAGTTCGAGCTACACGTGATCCCCGATATGGGGCATTATGTGATAGATGTTAAGAGTGCGATGGAGATACTCCTACCAGGGATTATGTTCCTTAAGAAAAACCTTGGCTAATATCACTAGTTCTTCAGACTTGTTAGTGTTTTATGAGGTATAGTATATGGGGGATCTCTGGTAATATTATCTCAAGCCCTGTTTTAACAGCATCAGGAGACCCTGGGAGTACTATTAATAACTTACCTCTGGACACGCCTGCTAAGGCTCTTGTGAGCATTGCTGCAGATCCTATTCTCTGGAAGCTCACAAACCTAAAGATCTCGCCGAAACCCTCTATCTCCTTATCTATCAGGGGCCTTATAGCCTCTATAGTCGAGTCTGTCCTCGAGATCCCTGTACCCCCTGTGGTTATGATTACATCTATATCATCTCTGCTTAGGAGCTCCTCTATGGTTTTCCTAATCTCGACAGGATCGTCTTTGAGCAGCTTTCTACCAACCAGACTATATCCATGGCTAGTCAGCATTGAGACTATTACGTCTCCCGACTCGTCTGTATAGCCCTCGCCCCTCACCATAGCTTCATACCTGGACGTGCTTATAGTAATCTCATAAACCCTAGCGCTTCTCGGCCCGAGCTCTCTATGGATCTCGTGGGGGTGTTTCAAACTCCCACAATACCTGCTCTCCTTAGTGGCTAATATCGCTGTTATAGCTTATAGTCTTGTTTAGGAGGGATCCATGGATTTAAATATACTTGGACGCATATTTGTTCTTGGTGCTGTTATGCCCCGCTATATGATTGCTGATATGCATCAAGATATATCATTCGCTATAAAAACAGGCGGCTTTGATCCGAAGGTTAATAGAAATCTTGGTGTAACATTCGATCAGGATCTTGAGGGAAGGCATGGTGATATCCCGAAATACTCTAGAGGAGGGGTTAGACTGATCTTTGGAGCGATTTTTCCTGGAAACGCTGTTTGGAGCCCTGTGATCCTTGAGAGGCTTGAGAAGCTATATGGCTCTTGGCACGAATCCCTAGTCCCCGTGCTAGGATCTCTAGGGGATGTTATAGAACATATACATATATATAGGAATCTTGTTAAGAGATACCAAAATAAGCTCAGGCTTGTAGCAAGGCCGGGAGACCTGGCTAGGGTTGAGAGCGAGGGTATAGGGATCCTAATTAGTCTTGAGGGCTCGGATCCTGTGGGAAGACCCGAGGATCTCGAGATCCTCCACATGCTCGGGGTTAGGAGCCTTACCATAACGTGGAACTATGATAATAAGTATGCCTCGTCATGTAGGTCGACGAAGGATTACGGGTTGACAGAGAATGGCGAGGATCTTGTGAGGATAGCTAACGAGCTCGGGATCATACTCGATATATCGCATGCTGGTAAGAAGACGGCTTTGGATGTGTTATCTATATCAAAACTCCCTGTTATAGCTAGCCATTCTAATTATAATGCTGTTCACAAGAGTCTGAGAAACGCTGATGACGAGATTCTCGAGGGTATAAAGAAGAGTGGGGGTGTTATTGGATTCACTCTAATAACCTCAACCATAGGCGGTAAACCGTCTATAGATGATCTCGCTAAACACGTGATAGAGGTTTGGAGACGCTATGGATCAGATATACTAGCCATAGGGACGGATTATTTCGGGATAGAGAGAACACCTGAGGGGCTTGAAGACGCCTCCAAACTCCCCAGGCTCCTAGAGAGACTCGCGGAGCTGGGTATGGGTGATAACGATCTGAGGAAGATGGCTTGGGAGAATGTTGCGAGGGTCGTAAGGGCTCATGAGAATAGATGGGGAGATAGGTTGCAGGTATAATGATGATCAAGCAGGCTGATCCGAGTCTCGAAGGTTTTAGCATTACTAAAAAGGATCTTGAGAGAATTTTGGAGGAAATACCAGGCTTTAGAAAACCCAAGATCTTTCTTGAACAATACCCCACACCGTCATGGCTTGTAGCCGAGATCGTGTTCACAGCTGCTTTGAAAGGGGATCTTGGTAAAAGAGCCTCCGACCTTGGGTGCGGAACTGGAAGGATAGCAGCAGCCTTGGCTATAATGGGTGTTGATGAGGTATTATGTATAGATATATCATGCGAGGATCTCGTAGATGCTAAAAAGAATCTCTCAAAGCTAGGGATAAGCGATAGGGTTGAGATCATATGCTGGGATCTGTTTCAAGGATCGTTGAGAAGTTTTGGTCTAGCAGTTATGAACCCTCCTTTCGGCGTTCACAGAAGGGGATCTGACCTGGCCTTTCTGAGAACAGCTATGAGGGCCTCTAATACAATATACTCAATACATAAATATAACGAGGAGTCCCTGAAACTTATAAGAAAGATCTCATCACAGGAGGGTTTTAACACCGAGGTTCTGGGCATATATAACATGGAGATCCCAGCCATGTTTGAGAGTCATAGGAGAAGGATCTACAGATTCCCTGTAATGCTTCTCAGACTCTATAAGGGGTAAACTATAACTCAGAAGATCTTACTCTAACTATGATTAAAAACAGAATCAATGGATCTTGGCGTAATGTGATAGAAGGCTTCATAGTGGTTGATATAGCGTGGTATAAATCACCCCACCCTTAGCCTCATCGCTATAAGGTTTCTTTCATCAAAGTCTATATTATTAGCCTTAACTCATTTGAAGCAATCGGATCCATAGTTCTCCATCGATTGCTGTGAGAAACCTATATATGGCTTGTTTTAGATGAAGCAGTTTGATAGGATCGGATTTCTAGGTCTTTAGGAGATCCTAAGGATCATTGTTATATAGAATCTTCTTTCTTTTATTCCACTCAACAGGACTAACTATCGGTGATGTTTTGAGAGTCGGCTTCTATGGGTTTGGTGCTATAGGTAGGCTTGCTGCAAGGCTTGCTCTAAAGAGGGGCTATGAGGTTGTGGGTGTTGTTGATATCGATAAAAGCATTCTTGGCAAAGACGTTGGCGATGTGCTTGGTGTGGGGAGTATTGGTGTTAAGATTACCAACGATATATCATCCCTTATGGGTGCCGATGTGGCTATACATGCAACAGGATCCTATCTAGATAGGGTTTTTGACCAGATAGTATCTATTGCCAGGCTTGGTGTGGATGTCGTATCAACGTGTGAAACTCTCTCTTACCCATACTATAGATACCCTGTGCTTGCTACGAGACTTGACGAGATTGCTAAGAGATATGGTGTAGCTATTATTGGTGCTGGAATCAATCCGGGCTTTCTCTTCGACACATTAGTAGTAACGATCGCGGCCTCGCTACCCGCTGTTAAAAAGATAAGGGTTATTAGATCTCTTGATGCTGCTAAGAGGAGAGAGCCTTTTAGGAAGAAGGTCGGTGTTGGGGAGGATCCTGTGGTGTTTGGAGAGAAGCTCGCTAGGGGCGAGGTAACGGGGCATGTTGGCTATGCAGAGTCTATATACCTAGTAGCCCTGGCAGGGGATCTGAACCTCGCTAGGGTTGTTGAGGCTCAGAAACCAGTCCCAGCAGAGGATCCTGTGGAGTCCCATGGTGTGAGGGTTGAGAAGGGGAGAAATAGAGGTGTGATTGGATACGGATCAGGCTATGTTGGGGATGAGGAGATCATAAGGGTTGAGTTCCATGCATATGTAGGCGCTCCTGAGTATGAGGAGATCTCCATCGAGGGAGAGGATACGAGTATTGTTTGGAGGAGTAGCGGGACTCACGGGGATCTGGGGACTGTGTCTGTGGTTTTAAACGTTGCGGAGAGGATCCATACTTTACCGCCTGGGCTTAACCTTATAACAGAGCTCCTTCCATTCAAGATCAGGTTCCAGAGGTAATTGTTATGAGCACCCCTGTGGATGAGGAGGCTCTTAAGAGGATCTCTGCAGAGCTTGAGAAAATATACATAGAGAGGACTAGGAGGAGCAGAGAGCTCTTCGAAAGGGCATACAGAATCCTCCCAGGGGGTGTTACATATACTGTTAGGTTTATGAAGCCCTACCCACCCTATATAGAGAGGGCTGATGGAACCAGGGTATGGGATATAGATGGTAACGAGTATATCGATTTCTGGATGGGTCATGGAACCCATATCATCGGGCATAGACCCAGATTAGTTATAGACGCTGTTCTAGAGGCTATGGGGAAGGGGACACATCTGGGGTTTGAGAACCCATATGCTGTGGAGTATGCAGAGCTCCTCTCTAGAGTGGTTCCAGGGCTTGAGATGGTTAGGTTCGCTAACAGCGGGACAGAGGCTAATATGTATGTATTAAGGCTTGCTAGAGCCTATACCAAGAGGAAGTATGTGATCAAGATCGAGGGTGGATGGCACGGCGGGTTCGACCTACTCCATGTAGCAGTAACACCCCCCTTCACAGGCCCTGAATCAGCCGGGCTCCTAGAAGAGATCACTAGACAGACTATAGCTGTTCCCTTCAACGATCTCGATGCTGTGGAGCAAGCCCTGAAGAAGCACGAGGTAGCGGCCATAATAGTTGAACCTGTCCTCGGTGCTGGTGGGTGTATAGAGCCTCTTGAGGGTTATCTGAAGGGTTTAAGGGATCTCTCGTATAGATACGGATCTCTATTGATTTTCGACGAGGTTATAACAGGGTTCAGACTAGCCCCAGGAGGCGCTCAAGAGTATTTCGGAGTAAGAGCAGATCTCGTGGTGCTTGGAAAAATAGTTGGCGGGGGCTTTGCTGGGGCAGGCGCTTTTGGTGGCAAGGCTGAGATCATGGAGCTCCTAGATCATATAAAATACAAAGACCCGAGATCCAGATCCTTCCATGGCGGGACATTTGTTGGCAACCCAATCAGTATGGCTGCTGGTCACGCCATGGTTAGGCATCTCTCGCAGAACAGATCTCTATATGAGAGGGCTAACAGCATGTGGAATAGTTTTAGAAGAAAGGTGGATAGAGTGTGCGAGGAGCATGGCAATATATGCTGGACAACAGGTGCGGGAACCATGGTTGGGATCCACTTCACAAGGGCAAGGCCGAGAAATAGTAGGGATGTTTATGAGCTTAGATGGAGCAAGACAGGGGAGATGGAGTACCTGCTCCACCTATACTCAAGGATCAATGGTATCCTATACGTTGGTGAGAAGCTAGCCCACCTGCTACCCTCGCTCATCCATAACGAGGAGGAGGTTGGGAAGCTCTCATCCCTATTAGAAGAGCTTCTAGCTAGAGTTGCTAAAGGATCTGGCTAGAGGGCTATACAATAACCTGAGCAAAGCCTCGATTGCTGTTTCTACAGATTCGATGAAAACCATGGGTCTATGATTCTTATGGTCATGAGGGCTTGCTAGGGGGTATAGCTAGGATCCTATTCAGGGCGGCGGATACGTATCTCTCATCCTTCTCAATCATTATAAAATGCCTCCCAAGCCTCTTTGCAACAACCCCTGTTGTTCCAACCCCGGCCATCGGGTCTAGGATAAGATCTCCTGGTTTTGTTGAGATCGTGATTATCCTCTCCATGAGCTCTTCAGGCTTCTGGGTTGGATGTAACCTCTTACCTCTCTCATCCTTAAGCCTCTCAGCTCCTGAGCATATTGGTATTCTCCACACGTTATACGCGAGCTTCTTACCCCAATCTTTATAGCAATAATTCCTCGCAGCCTCCTTGTTAAACGTGTATTTCTTCGAATCCCTATCCCTAACAGCCCATATGAGTGTCTCTGTAGCGTTTGTGAATCTTACTCCAAGCCAGTTGGGCATGGGGTTTACCTTAAACCAAATAACGTCGTTCAATATCCAGAAACCAAGATCCTGCATAATCCTTCCTATTCTGAAGATATTATGGTAAGTCCCGATAGCCCAGATGGTAGCGTTGGGCTTCATAACACGCCTAACCTCTGCTAGACACGAGGCTATGAATCTATCGTACTCCTCAAAGCTTGAGAAGATATCCCAATACTCTTCAGGACTCTCGACCAACGTTCTAACACCCCACCTAACAAGCCTCTTACCCCTAGGTAGCTGCAGGAAATAGGGAGGGTCGAAGAAAACCATATCGACAACGTTAGAGGGGAGTCTCTTCAGAACATCGACACAGTCACCATGAATAATGCTGTCAAGCACCTCTCCAAGCTCTACGTGATCACCAAGCTCGCTGGATTTTACAAGCCTCACAGAGCTGTTCAGAAGCAAAACCCCAATAATTATGATACAGGATTGGCTATTTATCGAACCTCCATGTCTTGTAAAAGATCAAGAGCTTTAAAGCTTGAAAAGTATTACCTATAGATCTTGGGCCAAGAGTTAGGAAGCTAAACGCCCCATGGTCTGAACTGTAACACTGTAATATCGATATATAGCCTTATATAACCTTAGAGGCTGTCGCTGGGCGATAGTGTCTGTTCCTAGAAGAGTATGCTCTAGGCTTAGAGATCCGTCTGAACAATAGTATTGCAAAGATCGTTTACGAGTAAGAGCATGTCTTGCAGTTCGAAAATAAGATTCCTCAATCCTGATCTTTTCTTCGACATATTCTCTTGTTACAGAGTTTAGGTTTCATGACAGTACAATTGTCACTAAACATTATTTAAGATTATAAGATCCCCTTAGCAATGGTCTTCCTTCTTGCTATCTCATACGCTTCTCTATCTATTCTTCTCTCTATCATCCATTCTCTTAGGGGTCCTGTTATTACTACTGGTTTTTCTCTCAGCTCGTCTATACTTCTAGACCCTGTGAGGAAGATCGCTGCTTTTATTCCGTGTATAAGGCTTTTTAGATAGAGTTTTAGTCTTCCCGAGTAGTAGGCTTCGAGGGCTGGTTTTGCTATCCCAACCAGATCTGCTCCAAGGGCTAGGGTTTTTGCAGCGTCTAGCGATGTTCTTACACCGCCGCTTCCTATTAGCGTGGCGTCTGGTGCGATATATCTAGCCTCTATGATTGAGGCTGCTGTTGGTATCCCCCATAGTGATAGATCCTCTGCTATTGCTGCCTTGAGTTCCTCACCCTTCCTAATAGCCCTGTGCTTCTCTACTAGAACCCAGTTGGTGCCTCCGTAGCCTGATACATCGAAGATCTTTATACCTATTCTTCTAAGCTCATCCACGACCTCCATTGATAATCCGCAGCCTGTCTCTTTAATGATCACCGGTTTGTCTATTGCTGAGGCTATATGTTCTATCCTCTCCACAACCTTTCTAAACGTCGGCTCACCCTCGGGCTGGATTACCTCCTGTGCTGCGTTGAGATGTATAGCTATGGCGTCAGCATCTATCATCTCTATAGCCCTCCTAACCTCACCAACACCGTAGCCCTTCACTAGCTGTGGAGCTCCGAGATTGGCTATGATAACAGCGTTTGGAGCAACCCTCCTGGCTATTGAGAACGACTCAACCCTGGAAGGATCCTCTAGAGCTGCTCTCTGAGAACCTACGCCCATAGCTATGCCAAGCTCTTCTGCAGCCTCTGCTATAGCCTTGTTAATGTGAGCAACATCGGCATGACCTCCAGTCATGCCAGTGATCACTATAGGTGCTTTTAGCTTCTTGCCGAGGAAAGAAACCTCGATCCTCACCTCATCAAAATCTACTTCGGGGACTGCTCTGTGGATCAGGTGGACATGCTCAAACCACGTAGATCCAGGGCCCTCAACACTCTCAGTAAGAACTATATCTATATGCTCAAGCTTTCTAGAAGGCGTGCTCAATAGATTACCACCGTCCCAACATCCTCGTATCCCTTCAAAGCTCTATATATATTTCCCTTCTTTCTACCATTGAATATCAAGGCCCTCACACCCCTCCTTAAAGGCTCCAAACCCTCCAGAATCTTCTTCCTCATACCCCCGGTGACATCGTATTTAGAGGAGCTATCATCCAGAGACACGATATCGCTTGAGATCCTGAGCTCTTTGAGAAGCCTAGCACCCGGTTTCGAGGGATCCCTATCAAAAACACCATCCACATTGGTTGCGAAGAGGACTCTTTTGCATCCAAGCTCTAGAGAGAGTCTCCATGCTATCGTGTCGCCGGATAGTATGCTATAACGAGTCTTCCCAGAAACTATGGCGTCCCCGTATAATACTGGGATCAGCTCCCTCTCTATCATCATTACAATGGGTTCGAGGTGATAGCCTAGCGAGCCATCGGATCTCTCATAGAATATAGAGTGGGTTGAGATAGAAACAGCGGGGAGCCCTCTACCCCTAAGCCTCATAACAAGCTCTCTGTTAAGCTCGCCCATCCACCAGGTTACCTCAGAGAATCCATCTTCATCGATTTCTCCTCTAGAGCTGATGAGATTCCTAACCACATAGTGCCCGTAGCTCCCCCCACCATGGATTAGGACTATCTTTCTAAGACCCTCTCTATAAGCCTCACTGATCTCTTGGGCTATAGCTTCTATCGATTCTCTATCTATTGTTAATGGTCTCTCTTTATCTGTGATCACGGAGCCCCCTATCTTTAGGATCAATGGTTCTCGTTGCAAAACCCATCCTAGGAATTTAAGTTCCGAAGATAATTATTAATTGCGACGAGAGAGGATGAGGATGAGCGTCGAGAAGATCCACGTTAGGTTTTCAACACCACCTGAGGTTGCGGAGAAAGTATACCAGCTGGTGAGTACAGCGGCCAAAACAGGTAAGATTAAGAAGGGGACTAACGAGACCACAAAGGCTGTTGAGAGAAACCAGGCAAAGCTAGTGGTTATAGCCGAGGATGTCCAGCCCCCAGAGGTTGTGCTCCACCTACCATTCCTATGCGATGAGAAGAAAGTACCCTATATCTATGTGCCGAGCAAGAAGAGGCTTGGAGAAGCTGCTGGGATAGCTGTTGCAGCTGCAAGCGTAGCTATACTAGATCCTGGTGAGGCTAAACAGCTCTACGAAGAGATAGCCAGAGTAGCGAATGAACTTAAGACCAAGGGTAAGTAGTCCTAGGCGTATCTGCAAATATCTGCCACAACTCATTAACTATTTTTTCCTCTTCTCACTGGGCTTTCCACCAGCCTTGCTGCTGGTCTGCTGTCTCTTGATCGAGACTCCTTTTGCAAAGATAGCATATCCGACTGAGAGCCCTATAAGGATCCCGGTGATAACACCGCCCGAGATCCAGCTCGCGATCTCCGTACTGCTAGGAGGCCTCGTTACTGGAGGAAGGGTTATATATGATACCACTGTCACAGTAGTTATATTGCCTGTAATATTCTCCTCTACTAGCTCCTCTACCAGAGGCGCTGTGACGTCAGCAGTGGTATTGGTAACCATGGTGACGTTATTAATAGTCTCGGTTGTTGTAGCTGTCACGTTACCTGTATCAGTAGGTGTTACGTTTGTATTCTGATCCCCAGCTTGTTGGGCGTTAATAATGAGTGGGGCATTAATATACCAAGCCGGGCTTGGTAATAGGGAGAGTACTGCTATAGTAAAAACGACTAGTACTACGCCGAAAGATCTAGTACTCCTCACCACGATTCCTCATCCCATGAGTAAATTTCTTATATGCTTTTAAGCGGTTTCAGTGGCAGTTGTAATGATTGGTATTGTTGTAGTATACTGATGATAAGCTGTAAAGAAGACTCCGCCTGCGACTTTTAGCACTCTCCATGCATCAAAGCCTAGAAACCTTTTAGAACGCTGTTTGGAGTGATAGCCTATACCCACTGATATTGAGGTTTATTGTAGGAGGTGTGGTTATAGTATCTATGATGGCTAGGAGATCATCGAAAGGATTGATCCTAAGGGAGATCCAGCGGCTAACAATAACCCCGCTGGGTTGGGAGACGCCGTATGAGATGTATAGAACGCCCTCCCTAGCCCTGGCCGTGGGGTAGATATCCAGGCTTTCCAGATCCTCGGGTTCTGGATCCTCTGAGAAGAGAAGTGTTAACATGCCCTCTCGCCTAAGCAGCATATGGCTCCATGGTTTCTCACCCCTCTCTAAACAGTAGATCTCTATACAGCCATGGATAGCGGATCTTCTGCATATATTGTAACCGAGTCTCCTCATATTCACGTATATAGCCACATCATCATAGGATGATGGGATCACTAGTGAATAGCCGCATTTATCGTAAACCTCCTTGAGCATGTTCTCATATAGCAGAAAGATCTTTGAGAGAGGCCCGACTATAAAGAGAACATCGGATCTGCAGTCCATCTCGTTAACAATCCTCAGAGCCTTCTCACCCTTAGCGATCATGATTCTTGCTCCCTGTTCTCTGCATCCAGAACCTCTATGCCCGCTCCCCATAGCATGGATCCCTCGATATGCTTAGGATAGCTTTTCTAAGCTCCTCCCTAGACGATAGTCTCCAGCTATTCTCAACAAAATACCTATGTTCTAAGCAATACTTCTCGATAATGTTGGAGGGGCCTCTGACTATAAGTGGTAGTCTTGTGTCTAGGATCACAGCCTCTAGGAGGAGGTTCTCAGACCTGCATATCCTTGCAACAAGCCCGGGATCTTTTGGCTCAACTCTATAGTAGGAGAGCACATTAACAATATAATCGTCGAAGTCCACGTCGTATCTATATATATTGATATGGATCTCAGCTATAATGCCGCAAAATCTCCATAATTCTCTATCATGGTCGCTTACCACATGCCCCTCGTATAGGAGTTTATAGAATAGTATTGGATCTCTACATATATAGATCACACCGTTATTTCTACACTCAAGAAACCTTCCTATAGATGAGCCTCTATAAACCCTTATAATGAGCTTCCCATCATCTCTTCTAAGCCCTAAGGGTGAGCAGTAGCTATAACCACTATTCCCGAGCCTAAGACAGAGTATTGCCTCCACAACCCTGCAACCCTGCCAGAAGAGATCATTGTTAAGAACCAAGGGGCCTCAAGATCTACTAGGAGCAGCGATATTTTAGCATATAGCGATATATTCTTAGGAGTATGTTTTTGGAAGACACCTATGTGGAGATGTTCTCGAGACAGATCCTTGTTGAGAGTATAGGGATAAGAGGGCAGAAGATACTGAGGGGGTCTAGGGTTGCTGTAGTTGGTGCTGGAGCTATAGGATCAAGCGTGGCTGAGCTTCTAGCCAGGGTTGGTGTGGGTTTCATAAGGATCATTGATAGAGATATAGTTGATCTATCTAATATTGCTAGATGCCACCTGCTAGACTATAGGGATTATGTGGAGAAAAAGCCCAAATCTCTGGCTGTTGCTGAAAAGCTCTCCAGGATCAATCCCCATGTATCTCTCGACCCGGTGATCGATAATATAGATTCTAGGAACGTTGTTAAATATCTAGGGGATGTAGATCTAGTGATAGATGGTCTGGATAACATGGAATCCAAGCAGCTTTTAAATGAGGCAGCAGTGATGCTGGGAAAACCCTATATCTATGTGGGCATCGAGGGTACATATGGCATGGTGATCCCAGTAATCCCCCGCACTACCGCATGCCTTAGATGTGTGGTGAGAGATATTATGGAGAGTGATAGAGGCTGCGGGGTTATTGGAACACATATCGTGGCCGTATCAATGGTATCCTCACTAGCAGTATCTATAGCCATCAAGATCCTTTTGGGAAGACCCATAGAGAGCAATATATATTATATAGACTCCTCTAAACCCGAGATCTCCACTTTAAAGGCTATGAGGAGCCCTACATGCCCGGTATGCTCGTTAGGAAAATTCGAACTTCTATCATATCTACCCGTTACTACGGGATTGCGGGAGATCTGTGGGACTCCTGGGGCTTATATTGCGGAGCCCTCGATTATAGAGACGATAGATCCTAGTGAGTGGCATTACGAGGATCTGGGTTATGTGAAGCTATATAAAAATGACAAGGTCTCTATAGAGATCTATGTGTTTAAGAACCACGCAATAGTGCTTAACAGAGGCAGTAAGGATCTTAAAGAAATATTTAAGATGAACATTACAAGCAGGGGTGTTTGAAAACATAGAAGAGATAGCATCCTACGCTTATTGCTAGAGATAATAGACATCAGAGAACATTTAGCCCGGAACGCTTTCTAGTCACAGCGGTCTCGCTATCACTATGGTTCGTGGACTATGTGGGCTTAACGATGCCTCTTACCTATCCAGCGTTGATATTAAAAATAACTTGTCACAAAAATATCAAAGCTTATAAACCCTTCTTAATGGGTATCAAAAAGAAATAACCCCATTGGTCTAATATCTAGGGGTATAGTAATGAATATAGCGGTTTTGGTAAAGCTATCGGTAGACACCTCGTATATGAGGCTTGATCAGAATAACAGGGTGCTTTTCAGCGAAATACCTCTTAAGGTGAGCGATATAGATAGAAACGCTGTTGAGGAGGCATTGAGAATCAAGCAACAGGGTCTCGCCAATAAGATCAGCTCTTTCTCGGTGCTAACATGGGGATCTAGTGATAAGAGGGTCAGCGAGGCTCAGAATTTGTTGAGAGAAATCCTAGCTATGGGTGTTGATGAGTCGTATCTCTACGTAGATCCAGGGTTTGTGTATAGCCACCTCTACACAGCAAAGATCCTTGCCAGAATGATCAGAAAAGCTGGCGACTATAGCTTGATCCTAGCGGGCGAGGCAAGCATAGATGGCTATTCATCCCAGGTTCCCTGCAGAGTTGCTGAGGAACTCGGCATTCCATGCGTATCATACGCTAGAAGGATCGAGGTTAAGGAGGGTAAAGTGATCGTTGAGAGAGATCTTGAGGATTCCGTAGAGGTAGTGGGGGTAAAGCTCCCAGCGGTGGTTTCGGTAACGAGGGAGATAAACACACCGAGACTCCCAACACTACTCCAGATAAGGGCTGCGATGAGGAAGCCTGTGAACATTATAAAGGCAAGCGATATAGGGTTAGAGCCTATGAAGAAGATCCATGAGTTTGTTGCTGAGGGAGTGAAGATCCAGAGGAAGGGTGTTATCATAGAGGGTAAGACTGTTGATGAAAAGATAGAGAAGCTGTTAGAGGCACTGGCGAAAGAGGGTATAACACTCTATAGGGGGTGAGGGTGTTGAAGATCCTCCTGGCTGGGAGAATATCGGAGGTTGCGGAGCTAACAGGGTTTATAGCACCGATTTCTAGTACTGCTGATATACATGCACTGATCTTTGGAAAGCCTGGCGAGGATGAGATTCGCTCACTAAGCGTCTCTAAAGCAATTGTAGCAGAGAACGCTGATCCTAGCTATGCAGACGACGTAGTAGAGGCTCTCAAAGCCGTTCTTGGCAAGGAGGTCTATGACTATATAGTGCTTGTAGCAACAAGGATCAATAAAGAAGCAGGAGCTAGGGTAGCACAAACCATAGGAGCACCTGCTATAACAGAAGCTATAGGAGTGAGGCTAGAGGATGGAAGCCCTGTCTTTATAAGGAGCGTAATGGCTGGCAAGGCTATTTCGAAAGAAACGTTATCAAGCCCTGCAGTGATCATGGTAGCGCCTGGGAGGAATAAGCCGGTCGATACTGGGAAGAGGGTGGGCGAGATCCAGAGGATCAGTATCTCTGGCAAGAGATCTGTGGAGATTATCGAGAGAAAGGGCAAAGAGAGAAAAGGTGTGAGGGTAGAGGATGCCGAGATCATAGTATCTGTTGGGAGAGGTTTTAAATCGAAAGAAGATCTATCTATGGCTTTCAAGCTAGCAGAGCTTATAGGAGCACAGGTTGGGTGTTCCAGACCAATAGCGGCTGATCTTAAATGGCTCTCGGAGGAGCACTGGATAGGGCTATCGGGTAAGAAGGTCAGGCCAAAGCTATATATAGCGATAGGTATATCGGGGCAGCCGCAGCATCTTGCGGGGATAATGGACTCCAAGATCATTGTGGCTATTAACAAAGACCCTGGGGCGCCTATATTCAAATACTCCGACTACGGTGTGGTAGAGGATCTATATGTATTTATACCAAAGCTGATGGAGAAGCTCTCCACACGACAAAAGTGAGTTGTTTCTAGATATTTTTTCTGCAGTTTGTTTTGCTCTACATTGTTATTGATGGCGGTGGTGTTCTCCTCTCTCTCCCAACATCCTCAGAGGCTCCCGACCTAGCCATGGTAAGCATTGTCAAAGGATTCACTTTACCCTCTCTGAGCATCTTATCAGCATACTCCCTGAACATTGATGTGTGCTTTATATCAAGCTCCAAGAGTGCTTGGAGCATATTAAACGTGGCATTCCATACCTCGAGCAGGCTTTGCTTATCCAGGTTGGCTAGTATTAATGGATCCTGTAGCCATTGATCGAAGGCTTTTATAGTTCTACTCATATGCTGGAAAGCCGCCCTCGTGGCTAGGATGAGCTCAAGCCTATCGAGAGCGTCTCCCTTCCTCTTTATCTCTTGATCTATGCTCTTAAACAGATCCGCTGTTCTCTTCTGCATATTCACCCATTCGTCTAGGTTGCTTAGGAAGTACTGAGCCATGCGCATCTCCTCCCCTCTAGTGAGAATTATCTTAGAAAAGTTATAAGCCATAATGATACACTGGATCGTTGCTCGATCATTAGCACCACACCCGTGGAACAAGGACGAACAACGAAGCAGATAGTTATAAAATCATCAACTATTCAGCTATGGTAGGCTGTTTAGGAGGGATCCACTCTTTATTCAACTATAATATCGACTATCATTGCGTAGTGTCCTACCCCGCACAGCTCTGCACACACAAGGGTGTATTTACCAGGCTTGTCAACCTTAACCCAGAGGGTGTTTATATAGCCAGGTATGGCATCTATTTTTAAGCCTAGCTCGGGAACAAAGAACGCATGGGCAACATCTCTGCTAGTTATATCAAGCCTATAGAGCTTACCCTTCTCCAGATAGAGTGTCGATGATGAGCTCCCATTGGGGTATATGAATCTCCATCCGAACTGGTAAGCCTCAACCTTTATTACGGTATACGGCTCGCTAACCTGGGTGCTTGGTGCCCAGAGTACTTGAAGTCCTTCTATGGATATGATTGCGAGGTATGCTAGTATGAGTGATGTCGCTACTATTGTTGCTATCTCGAGAGCCTTGAAGATCTTGTTATGATCAGTCCTGCTAGAGCTCAGCCTCTTCACCCCTAGCCCTAAACCTTATTACGAAAAATATAAGTGTTCCGGCAAATATGCTGAAGACACTCATAGCTAGTAGGAATGTTATCTGGTGGGCTGCATTGATAATCCTCGTTTGGGGCGAGAGGCTAGGATCTCTGAACAGCCCCCAAGATCCTATATACATGCTTACTACGAATACAAACAATATAGTCATGATCCATGCTACGTAGTCCTTTGCGCTAAGGATCTTTCGCTGTTCTTGCAACAAAACCCCCGGTATAATAAGTTCTCCAAAAATATAAAACTATATAATAGGATCGTCGATAGATGCTCTGGACACACAGTCTTCCTTATTGTGTTTTGGGGGATCCAGTTGACCCAGGCTCTCCTATGCTCTTTATCAAAACAGGTATCTCTTTCCTATGGGATTTGCAATAGGTAGCTTCTTTCAAGATTTAGGCTACTCTCGAAGAACTTCCCTTAGTCGATATTCCTAGCTTTATACATTAGTATAGACTTTTATAGAAGGATATATTGAAATATTTAAGTTTCTGTAGGGCTGTTATAATAAAGGTGGGCGTGCTAATGCATAGCAAGCACCATGGTGCAGAGGCGCATCACGAGCATGAGGAGCCTTTCTATAGGAGTATAAGGGGTATTTTGACCACAACGAATCATGCCAACATAGGTATTATGTATATTGCTATCGCGCTAATAAACCTGCTCCTTGCTGGTATCTCGGCATTCTTTATAAGGATGCAGCTAGCAGGAGTAGATGTAGTAGATCCTGGGAGGTATTTGGCAGTAGTAACGCTGCACGGAACACTTATGATCTTCTTTGTAGTGATGCCCTTCTTTGCTGGGATAGGTAACTATCTTATCCCCAAAATGGTTGGCGCGCCTGATCTCTACTGGCCTAAGATAAACGCTCTAGGGTTCTGGATGTTCACGTCGAGCTCTATACTGATATGGCTAACCCTCCTGGATGCAGAGAACCTCCAGATAGGCTGGACAGGCTATGCTCCGCTATCTGTGAGGCTTCCAGGATTTTCAGTGGATCTCTGGGCCCTCAGCCTCTTCCTCGCAGGGATCTCATCTATACTTGGTGCTGTTAACTTCTTCCTGACTGTTATGAGGCTTAGAAACCCAAGCCTAAAGATCTCGAGACTCCCGCTCTTCGTATGGTCATTCCTGGGCGCACAGCTAATAATACTCTACGCGTTACCTCCCTTCGGTATGGTGCTAGCAATGATCTTTCTCGAGAGGAATCTCGGGCTTCCGTTCTTCGATCCTAGGTATGGTGGTGACGCGATCCTATACCAACACATATTCTGGTTCATGGGGCATCCGGAAGTATATGTTCTGGTCCTCCCAGCTATGGGGCTTGTTTCAGAGATCCTGCCGAGGATGGCTAGGAGACCGATATATGGCTATAAGGCAATAGCTGTGTCATCTATAATGATCGTGTCGATGAGTTTCTTCGTATGGGCTCACCACATGTTCACAACAGGGCTGGGTTTGCTAGTCCTAACACCATTCATGATAGCAACAATGGCTGTAGCCATACCATCGGGGATCAAGGTCTTTAACTGGATAGCAACCCTCTATAACTCGAGGATATGGCTTAGGACACCCATGCTCTACGTACTCGGCTTCTTAGCATTCTTCATAATAGGGGGTATAACAGGTGTATTCTTCCCCGTGATCCCGGTCAATATACCATATCAGGATACATACTTTGTTCTAGGTCACTTCCACTATGTGGTAAACGCTATATTCATGGCAATAGCAGCAGCTCTATTCTACTACTTCCCACACATGACGGGTAAGATGTATAGCGAGACTCTAGGTAGGCTGAGCGCTATTCTATACACAATAGGTGGTGCTATAACCTATACAGCTATGCTCTCCCTAGGCTATCTAGGAATGCCTAGAAGATACTACCAACCCCCACCGATCCCTGGGATGGAGTTCTACCATCAGCTAGCCACCGCGGGCTCGATTATACTCGCAATAGGCACTCTTCTAATATACATAGCCATTGTTCATGGTCTTATATGGGGTAAGCCTGTTAAGAATAGAAACGATCCATGGGCGGCTGCCAAGATAGGCCAGCCGGACTTCTACCCAACCGCATATACAAACGGGTCTGGTCTGCTCCACTATAGCCCCCACCCATGGATGTCTATCACAGGGATAGCGTCAGCATTGCCTCTAGTGGGTGTTATGTTCATTATAAAGTGGGGCGACTGGATCGTAGGGTCTCTAATGCTTGCCATATTCATCGGTATAGTTCTTGCATGGGCTTATTCGGAGTATTTCGCAAGGCCTAAGAGTGCTAATGGAGCCCTAACAGGGCTTCTAGATCTTAGGCCCTGGAGCTCCAGGCTGGGAGCATTGGGACACGATCCAATGCTTGCAGTTGCTCTAATCATATTCTCCGAGGTATTCCTCTTCGGGACGTTGATAGCTTCTTACTTCTACTACTGGTTTAGAAACCCATCATGGCCTCCTCCCGGGACGCCTCATCTAGATACCTTGGTGCCCCTCATAAACACAGTGATCCTGCTGAGCAGCGGTGCTGTGATGCATCTTGGATATAGTTACTTCAAGAGGGGAGATATTGAGAGCTTTAGAAGCCTTGCCGTGGTAACGATAATCCTGGGATCCATATTCCTTGCTGGACAGGTAGTAGAGTATGTGAAATCAGGGATGCCCCCATGGCTTAACCCATTCGCAGCAACATTCTATAGCCTTACAAGCACCCACGGTCTCCACGTAATCATGGGCCTGATAGCTATATCCCTCCTAATAGTGAGATCCTATAATGGCACGCTCCCAACCAACGAGAGAGGAAACTCGGTAGTAGAGGCTGTAACAATATATTGGCACTTCGTAGACCTGATATGGGTTGTGCTTGTAACCATACTCTACCTACTCCCATTCGGACTACCAGTACTTGGAGCATAGTGTTTTAATATTATGCGGTGTTTTTATCCTACTGAGCATAGCTATTTTGGTGCTAGGTATTTCTGGGAAGAGGATAATATTCCACGAGCTATTAACACCTGAGGAGGCTCTTGAGAGGATATATAGATATGTTAGTCTAGGGCCCCTAGGCGTTGAGGAGATATCGATAGATGAGAGCTATGGTAGGGTTCTTGCTGAGGATATATACTCAGCTATAGATGTCCCTCCCTTCGACAGATCCACTATGGATGGGTATGCAGTGAGATCCGAGGATCTGTTTGGCGTTAATGAGACAAACCCTGCAAGATTGAGGGTTGTGGGGAGAATAGATCCTGGAGAGCCTCCATCAAGGGCTATAGGGCCTGGAGAGGCTATCGAGATCTCAACAGGAGCACCAATACCGCCTGGAGCTGATGCTGTTCTCATGGTGGAATATACTAAAAGGGCTGGCGACTGGGTTGAAGCATACAGGTCGGTAACGCCTGGAGAGAATATAATGTCAGCTGGGGCTGATATATCTCTAGGCGAGCTCTCTCTCAGAAAATGCACCATGATAGGTGCTAGGGAGATCGGGGTTCTTGCAGCTATGGGGATCTCGAGGGTTAAGGTCTATAAGAAGCCCAGAGTCGCTGTGATCTCCACAGGCTACGAACTAGCTTCCCCGGGGGTTCCGCTAAAGCTGGGAGAGATCTATGATGTTAACTCCTACACTATAAGCCATGCATTGCGAGAAATAGGAGCTGAGCCTGTAAGGCTCGGCATAGTGGGAGACGATCCCGAGGAGATCGCTGCGATGGTGATGAAAGGCCTTGCCCATCATGACATGGTGATCCTTTCTGGAGGTACATCAGCCGGGCTATCTGATATAACATACAGGGTTCTCTCCGAGATCGGGCCTCCTGGAATCATAGTCCACGGGCTTAAGGTTAAGCCGGGGAAGCCTACTGTTATAGCTGTTTCTAGGGAGGGTAAGCTCGTTATAGGGCTTCCTGGGTATCCGAGCTCTGCCCTCATGATCTTTGATCTTATAGTGAGACCTTTGCTATGTAGAATGCTCTGCATCTCGATCGAGAGGCCTAGTGTGAAGGCTAGGCTTGCTATGAGGGTTGAGGGGGCTAGGGGTAGGAGGCATCTTCTCCCTGTAAGTCTTATCGATACGGGAAGCTATATTGCTGCATATCCGCTTCCATCGGAATCTGGCGCTATAACCACGCTGGCATATGCCGATGGCTATATAGTGATCCCCGAGAACGTGGAGTTCGCTGTAGAGGGTGAGGAGTTCGATGTCCACCTCTTCTCCCACAGCTATAGACCCGCGGATCTCTATATAGTTGGGAGCCACGATCTAGGCCTTGATAGACTGATCCCAATGCTAGGCGGGGTGAGGGTTAAAACTATAAATGCCGGCTCTATAGGCGGTGTGATTGCTGTATCTAAGGGGGAAGCCGATATAGCCGGGATCCATATTATAGACGAGAATACAGCCGAGTATAACATACCTTTCCTAGAGAGATACGGTGTGAGAAACGCTATCCTTTTCAGAGGCTATATGAGGGAGCAGGGTCTAATAGTTCCTAAAGGAAACCCACAAAGGGTTAGAGGTGTTGAGGATATAATAGATAAGGGTCTCAGGATAGTTAACAGGCCGAGGAATACCGGAACACGTGTCCTTCTAGACCTAGTGCTCAAGAAAATAGCAATCAGCAGGGGTGTTGGTTTTGACAAACTGATCTCATCTATAAAGGGCTATTATTATGAGGTGAGAACCCACACAGCTGTTGCTGCTGCAGTAGCCCAAGGTAGGGCTGATGTGGGGATAGGGATCAGGGCTGCTGCTGAGATGTATGGATTGGATTTTATAGGGTTGGGTTGGGAGAACTACGACTTCCTTATATCGTCTAAGAGGCTTGAGAAAAAAGCAGTAAGGATATTCCTTGATACGCTTAGGAGCGATGGGTTTAAAAAACAGATCTCATCGATCCCTGGCTATATGGTTCCAAAAGATCTGGGTGAGGCTGTGTGGAGCTCTCTGGGATAGCCTTGTATTCTCTTAACATGTGTTAGTGGGATAAGACCCCTGATCTTCTCACCCCTCCTGAGGTTAACGACAAGAGTGACTCCCAGGATTATCGCTGCCGATACTCCACTGTATAGAGGCCCCCTCATGGATACCGCTATAGGTATGCCGGGCCTTGCTAGGGCTACCACCATGTCTGAGGAAGCTCTTCCGGTTGTTATTGCAACAGATCTATCTAGGTTGAGTGCATGCTTGATCCCTGCTCCTATTATTTTCAATATCGATGAATGCCTGCTACTATCGTGGGCTATGATAGCCTTCCCTGACTCTAGATCGTATAGTCCGCTTGTATGGGACGCTATTCCCATAGTAACCGAGGTTGTTTTAGCATTGAAGTCTGAGAATATCTCTATCAGGTTTTTCCAATCTATGGTGAAGTTAGAGGATACATAGACCCCTTGTTTCACCAGTATTGAGCAATCCTCTATATAGATCTTATTCACCTCAACATCTTTAGCAAGCCTGACATAGATCCTTTTCCTCTTCAGATCTATATCTATATCCTCTATATCGTCAAGAGATTCTATTAACCCATCCCTCACAAGACTTCCTATAACTGTATACTCGATGCCAGAGGGCATTGTGAATAGCGTTGTGTATTGTTTATCGTTAACATATACGTCAAACCTCTCATCTACTGCTATTGGTATCTCCATATAGCTATCAACGCTAGCCTCAATCTCTATGTAGTGGAACAAAAAGATCACCTAGAGTGAAGGGGGTTTAAAAACTACTCCCCCGGTATCTCCTTTTTACCCAGGATCTTTCTTAGATATAGTGGCATGTGTTTCTCAGCCCACTCTATAGGAACCATTCCGTTGGTGAACATGGCTTTGAGTAGCGGTATATTAGCTGGGTGTGTAGTAGCGAATATATGGGCTAGGGTGAATAGCACGCTTAGGTAGAAGCCTATGTCGTGGATTAGAAGCATTATTCTATGCTGCTCGGGGGTTAGGTTTAGATATATTATTGCTGCGCCGCTACCCCCCACCATGATGAAGGCTATCACTAGCACTATTGTTAAGTAAGAGACGAGCACGTTATGTCTATCTAGGTTCTCCTCTATATCTTTCGGCAGTGGCTTACCGAAGGCGTAGTGGTTGGTCAGAGCCACGGCTTCTCTGATCTGCTGCCTTATAGGTTTTCTAAGGGGGTCGAAGACCCTTATCTTTTTAGCAGCTATCAGATAGATCCCGTATGCTATTAATAGGGCTCCCCATAGAGGGCCTATAAACCTATGTATAGCCCTGGCAACCTGGGCTCCAACAGTTATCGCCCCGGTATCCTGGCTAAGGCCTAGGAGGGGTGCTAGTGGAGCACCTATTGGGTATATTATCCATGCGAATGTCTCTATAGATAGCAGTACTATCCCCGTCAGGACTAGGAGTGTGAAGAACACAAGATTCAATGTGTGGGATATTCTAGCACCCATGCTCAGTATCTCTATCTCATCCTTCTTCTCCTTCTCTTCCAATGAAACCACCTACTCGCCCCCAGACCCCTTGCTCTGCTTCTTCTCCTTAGTCTTTTTAGATCCTGTCTTTTTCATCCTCTCCCTACGCCATGCTGCAACGCCTAGCGCGAACACAGCAGCAGTTATGATCCCTATTCCTGGTATGCTTATAGATTTCAGAGACTCTCTGAGGGATTCTGCATCCACAACAGCCTTTTCTGGGAATTGCTTCTTGAAAGCCTGGGATGCCTTGTCACTCGATAGAGCGAAGACCCATCTAACCCTGCCTCCAACATAGCTATCAACATCAAGTCCATAGACCTCTTTACCCTTAGCCTTCATATCGTTGGCAAGCTTAACAGCATTCTCCATAGATGTGAAGGTGAAAACATTAGCAGGGCATACCTCAACACATGCTGGAGCCTTGCCATTCTGAACCCTATCCACACAGAAGGTGCATTTATAGTACTTACCATCAGAACCTCTCTTGGGGACATCGTAGGGGCACGCATCTGCACAATACCCGCAACCGATACACTCACTAGCCTCGATAACAACAGCTCCCTCTGGGCTCACCTTTATAGCCCCTACAGGGCATGCTCTGGCACATGGTGCTGTTGCACAGTGAAGACAGTTATATGGTATTGGAATTATTTCTACAGCATCGTTTATCTTTACAGTCGCTCCTTCAAAGCTCAGGATCTTCTCCCTTGTTATCTCGTGAAACACAACTACTTTCCAGGCATTTGCCATGAGTGTTGGCGGATTGGTGAATGTGGGGCTGAAGCTCGTCTTAGGAGGCGCTCTCCCATTCCACTCCTGACAAGCGACCTGGCATGCTCTGCAGCCTATGCAGTTATCCACATTAACCAGGACTGCTATGCCGCTATCTTTACTTGGGAAATTCATCTTAACCATGGATCATCACCCCACTCTCCTGACAAAACCTATCCAAGCCTTAGACTCCTGGATCGTTGTAACCACATCACCAACATCCGGGTTGATGAAGTTACCCTGAGGACCTGTAGTCCTTCCCTGAAAGCTGAACGACCATATCACGTTGATAACAGGAAGATCTTTGTTATTAACTTTTAGATAAGCCTCGCCCCTAGTAACATAAGCCCTAAGCCTCACACTACCCCTGGCAGTAACTATTTCAACATACTCGCCAGGCCTTATCCCAAGCTTTGATGCAAGCTTCTCTGGTATGTAGGCGAAGGGCTCTGGTACTAGTTGTGATAGCAATGGTACATTTCTGGTCATGGCCCCACTGTGGAACTTCTCTGTAAGTCTGTTAGTAGTAATCACTACAAGCTCTCCACTCTCACCCTTAAGCTCGCTTGGAATGAGAGCCAGCCCAACCGGCTTTCCAGCCACAATGCTTGGCTGATCCTTAAGAACCTTGATATTGTGTGGGTTGAGCCAGGCGAGTGTCGGGTATTTTATAGCAAGCTCGGGGTCTGGCGATTCAGCAGGCTCCGTGTGTATTGGGTACTGGAAGTTATAGCCAGCATACCAGCCTTTCATCTCATCAATCACCTTTAAAGTGGCCTCCTTCAGACTCCCAGTCTGCTGGTAGTAAGCCTGGAGCTTTTGTCTGAACTCCTCGTACTTAGATTTATACTTAGCCCAACCATCTCCTGGGAAGAATGGTCTCTTTACGAGAGCCTTCATACTAGCAGTTTGCTCATCCCAGTATAGGGTATCGTTTGCCCAGAGGTATCTCATCCCTGTGAGTGATGCGAACTCGCTGTATGAAACAACCCTTACGCCCCCTGCATCCTGGACTACGAAGCTCTTCTCAGGGAATTCGAGAACATCTGTTCTTATAAACTTCATTATATTTGCACCTCCCCATAGATCTGAGATGCCGCTAAGCCTCCTCTTAAAGGCCCTTGGCTCCCAGAAGTTATGCCCTGGTATGAATGCAGGTCTATACTCACCAGTATACTCATCTATCCACTCACCAGTCTCGCCAGTAGCAACCCATTCTCTACCAGCTGCTGTGAACCTATAGCTAGTCCCCAGGACTGCTACTAACGAGTCGTAGTTATAGAGATACCTTACATTCTGAGGCCATGACCAACCCCAGTTCTTATATACTTCAAAGGCTTTGCTAAAGAGCCCATCGATCTCGCCCTCCTTCCTTAAAGTCGAGATTCTCCTCATAGTAGTGAATTCATCCTTAATAGGATTATAGATCCCGTCGTATATCATGACTGAGTAGTTTATCTCCTTATTAATAATCCTAGGATTAGCCTCAGCCTCTATAGGGCCTATCGGTGTAGCGTTCCCAACACCTCCAGTATAGTCCCATGAAGCGCTCGGATCGAGTCTCCTCTCGTAGAGGTCAATAACCCTGTTTCCAGCCTTAAGCTTTACCCTCTCAACCCTCTTACCATAGGCCTGGCTTGGAATAACTATCACGCCAGCTCTCTCGAGATATCTATACAGCTTCGTAATAATCCAATACTCTGGACGTGAGAGACCTTTAGGCTCGAGAGCCTTGAAGGTCCACTGAATAACCCTATTACCATCGGTCCTGGTACCCTCTTTCTCGGCGAAAGCAGCAGCTGGAAGGAGCACGTCTGCGAACCATGCGGTCTCTGTTTCGAATATATCGCTGACTACCAAGAGATCTAGTGATGCGAGGGCAGCCCAGATGATCTTAGCGTTGGGGTTGGTCACAGCAGGGTTCTCGCCAAATATAAATGCAGCCCTTATTTCTTTATCAAGAGCCCTTCTGGGGAACACTATCTCTGTGCTTCCGGTTCCAAAGTGGAAGTCACATATAACAACACCATTAACAGGATCATCCTCAGGGTCTGTTCCACAGAACATACCCCAGAGCAGCTCAAACCTCCTCCACCCATAGAACTTGAATACCTGAAGCACCTTGTTAAGATCAGCCGATCCTTTCTTAGCACTCGCCTGGAGAGCTGGGAATGATTTTAAGGCCCACTCAGGAACCTCCCAGTTCCAAGCATCAGGCATACCCTGGAGCTTCCAGTCCTGGTAGAGCCTAACCTCTGCAGCACTCACCGGGTGCCCATGATACCCAGGTAAAGCCTCTATACCAGAGCCTTGGACATCGTTTGCTCCTTGTACGTTGCTGTGTCCTCTGAATGGGTGTGTTCCTCCTCCTGGGAAGCCTACGTTTCCTAGTAGTAGCTGGACTATAGCGGCTGATCTGAT
>BEWT01000009.1 GCA_003116855.1 Desulfurococcaceae archaeon AG1 | reverse complement strand
ACAATATAGAGAGAGAAGTAGGTTTAGGAGGATATGTTAACCCGCCCCACCCCAGCCCCATGAGAAGCCCAGCCTGCTCTTAGGGGATATGGCTGATGACCTCCCACAGCGATGCCGAGGATCTGTCGGGGGTCGCGCTGAAGATCTATGTATATTTGTTGGAGAACGATGGGGCAGGTCCTAGAGAGATCGCTCGAGGATTGGGGATAAATCCCAGCCTAGCTTATTACCATTTAAAGAAGTTCGAGGAGCTTGGGATAGTTGAGAAGGATCCTGGAGGGGTTTATCGCGTTAAGAAGAGGGTTAGGATCAGGGGTTATCTATACATAGGAGGCAAGCTTGTGCCAAGACTACTTATATATGGTGCTTTCTTTACAGGCCTCCTGATCCCAGAGATGGTATCCCTAGCCATGGGTGTGCTTGAACCAAGCCCCGGGCTTTTCCTAGCTATAATAACCTCAGCAGTAGCAGCTTCTATATTTATTCTAGAAGGGGTCTTTGCCCTAAGAATCCTTAAGAGAAAGGATTAGCGTCTTGATCCTGCTTATAGATTGGGCTTATATTCCTATTAGAGGAATACGGTGTGGATATGGTTTTCAGGAGGTGTCGGGATGATCAAGACAAGCTCTGAGGCCAAATACGTTGTTAACAGGAAGGGGGAGAAATTCCTTGTAGAGATTAGAAGAACACCTGATGGTAAAACGTTCGTGGTTGTTGAGAAGCTGAGAAAACATGTCTATGAGAAAGAGGGTGAGGAGCTAGTGTGGGAGCAGAATGTTGAGGATGCTGAGGAGGTTGAGTACGAGAAGCTCCCCCAAGAGGTGAGAGCAGCTTTCTCAAGTGCTACGAAGAGGTAGCGATACCGAGGAGTATTGTCAAGGCTATTATAGAGAGGGCTCCAAAGGATAGGGAGGTATGTGGCTTCCTCCTAGGGTTTTTCCGCGATGCTCTTGTAGAGGTTACTGGGTATAGGGAGGTGGAGAACCTCTCGAATAATCCCTACGAGTTTCTAATGGATCCTAGAGGGGTTCTAAAGGCTTATGAGGAGGCTAGATCTAGGGGAATAGATCTTGTGGGTCTCTACCACACACACCCAGGGTTTCTAGCAACCCCGAGTCATAAGGATCTCAGGGGGATGGAGCTATGGCCGATCCCATGGCTAATTATAGGATTGCTTAGCAACAATGCAAAGGCATGGATCCTCTGCGAGGGTTTTTTGAAGGAGCTCAGAATACGGTGGATCTAGTCCTAACGATCTGCTAAGATGAGATAGATAGTTAGGTTTATGCTCAATGATGGGATTAATAGTTAAGGTGGGTATGGGTAATAAATCTGGTGATTGTTTGGTTAAAGCAGTCACATTCGATCTATATGGGACCCTTGTTGATTGGAGAAGCAGTATAGGCTCTATGGTTAGCTATCTAGCCGGACCAGACTATATAGATTACTTCTTCCAGTGCGATCTAGAAAGCGTTAGTAGCTTGAAGAGCTATAAACCATACTCACAGATCCTATCGGAATGCCTAAGAAGAACCATAGAGAGGGCCTCCAAGCCTTGGAAGGATCACTATGGCGAGGCAATAGCACTCTCCTTCGCAAAATCACCCCCATTCCCCGACACCATAACAGGGCTTATGGGGCTAAAGAGGATCGGTGTGATGATCGCTATAATATCCAACACCGAGAGAAGACTTATCAACATAACCCTCTCAGGGCTTGAGAATCTAGTAGATATGGTTGTCACAGCAGAGGATACAGGGATCTATAAACCGAATAGAGAGGCTTTCGAAAGAGCCTACAAGATCCTCGGACTTGAATACAGCGATGCGATCCATGTATCATCCTACCCGCAATATGATCTAGAGACCTCAAGATCCCTCGGAATAAGATCGATCCATCTGAATAGATACGGCTATAAATGGAGCCCCTCAATATCAAACCTAGACGAACTTGTCGAGACAATTAGAAGAGACGCGGTCGATGCTTAATAATATCATCATTTGATGATCCCTACTTAGTAAGCCCCTAGGATCTTCTTCATAAAGCATATATAATCAACCCGACCCTTTGGGCGTTACGGGCTTAAACCTGCTTACTCGGCTTTATATGGTAATACCTATCGATATGGTTTAACCCCATGGACATTATGCGTTGAGGAGAGCTTTTATTCCATACTGGTTTCCATGGTATTACTGATAATATATATTCCTCGATCTATATATCTATTTCTGGATAAGATCTGGGGCTGGGGTTTGATACCGGGTATAATGGAGAGGATCTTTAGGGATCTTGCGCATCTTAGGAGCCTTCTTAGGGAGCACCCGCCTTTAGAGATTCTGGAGATGATCCAGAATCTCTGGTCGAGGTACTCGCCCAGCCCCTCTGGTATTTGTATCCATGGTATTGATAGTGGGTATAATTATCTCGAGATGAGGGGGTATATTATATATGTTGTTGACGCTATCTATGTGAGCAGCTGTGGGGGTTCTGGTGGTGATGCTAGGGTTGGTATTATAGCTTCTGAGAAGGATCCTGAGGGGTACCTATCATATATCTCAATAGATCTTGAGGTAAGCATGGCTGGTGATGCTTTGAAGAACACTGGCTATGTGGTTATTGATGGCTCTCTGGTTTCGAAGCTTGGCTTCCTGGTCAGGAGGGCTCCCCATGTTGTTGATGAGCATGAGAAAGAGAGCGTTGCGAATACGCTTAAGAGGCTTATAGATGTTTCCTTTAGAGAGAGTCCCAGGGTTATCTATATCTCTAAGAACAGCGTTTCAAAGGATCTCGTGAGGATCTTCTTCCCAAAGAGCTATAGCGCTCTGAGAACAGATCTATATTACCTCGATAGATATACCATAGAGCCTGGTTATTCTAAACCAATAGTGCTTGGGGCTGATGGGGGGTTAGGAGCGTCTAGCCTGATCCAGGGTATTTCGAGGATCTATGGCTCGGATCTAATATATAGCGCTAAGCTATGTGAGGCTCAAGACAGGGGGACCGATCATGAGGGTTGAGATACCCCTCAGAGATCCGGGGGATGCTGAGAAGAGCCTATTAAGAATCATTAACGCGATATCTGGCGATGCAAGCGGCTACCCATTGGTTCTTAGAGAGGCTGACAGGCTTGCACGGATCTCTTCGAAGGATATGGATAGGCTTAAAAGGATCCTCGGCCTAGGATCTGAGAGCCAGGCTTGGGAGGCTGCTAAATCGCCATGAGGGCTGTGGATGAGGATATAGTTGGATATATAGTTGGTGAGAGCAAGCCCTATAGTGCTAGCATAGTATCCTCAAGACCCCTCATGCTGGGTGAGTATGTTGAGATAAGGTATAACGGGATCCATGTGATCGGTCTTGTGCAGGCATCGATCTCTGGGTCCTATGTGATTGATGAAACACTGTCTCCAGAGGATCTGAGGAGGGTTATAAACATCCATAGAGGGGATGAGACTACTATTTATTATAGGGGTTATATAAAGATCCTAGGGGATCCAGAGGATCTTAGGATCCCGCCAACACCCCCACCACCAGGTATAGAGGTTAGGAGAGCCTCTAGAAAAACACTCTCAAAGATCTTCTCCCCCGAAGGGCCCCAGTGGGCTAGGATTGGAACACTTCTTAGAAACCCGGATGTTGAGGTGAGGGTTGATCTCAACAAGGTTGTTCAGAGACACCTAGCAATCCTGGCGATGACCGGGATGGGTAAGAGCAACCTGGTAAGTCTTCTCGCGAGAGAGATCCTTAGGAGGGGTGGGACATGCTTTATATTCGACTACCACGGGGAATACACAGGCCTCTCTTTCCAGGGATTGCCAAAGCCTAATGTTATAAAGGCTAGGATTAATCCCAGGTATCTCAGCTGGCAGGAGCTTGCGAGGATTATTGGTGTGAGGTATGGTGCTAAGAACCAGGAGAATATTATTAAGAAGTGTAAGGATGAGGTTGACTACTCAAGCAATGGTGGGAGATCATACCTAGACCAGATGATAAGCTGCGCCAAGAGGGAGGGGCAGCTCTCGAGGAGGAGCGAGATCGCCAAAGCATCGGAGGCTGTTATAGAGTCTATCGAGGCTAACAGAGGCTTTCTACAGAGGATCATTGATGATGAGGCTAAAGATATAACAGAGCAGAGCGTTATAGGAACAATAAATGTGATAGACCTTACAGGATTAGCATCATCAAGCCAGGCCGATGCCGTGGTATCCCACTGGCTTGGAAGAATACTTGAGGAGAGGAAGAGCGCTATATGGAGGGGTAGCTCGAAGATCCCCCACCCGGTTGTAACGGTGCTTGAAGAGGCACATATATACCTCTCAACAGAGAGGGAGACACTAACAAAACCAAGGGCTGAGCATATAGCGAGGGAGGGGAGGAAGTTCGGCGTAGGATTAATAGTCGTCTCCCAAAGACCCAGGGGTCTCGATCCCGATGTGCTGAGCCAGATGGGTTCTATGGCTGTTATGAGGATAGTCCAGCCAGAGGATCAAGCCCACATAGCCAGGGCTTCAGAGACACTAACCCAGGAGATCCTGGAACAACTACCAGGACTCAACGTGGGCGAGGCAATCCTCCTAGGACACTGGGTCAGAATGCCCGCGGTAGTGAAGGTAGATCATGTGGTGGAGAAAACCTCAGGAGTAGATATAGATGCTGTGAGCGAGTGGATCTCCTCTAAAAGACACGATAACACGGATAACAGGGGAAATGCTTATAAGCGTTAAGGAGATATATAATAATGGTCCGATCCGGCCATAGCGGCCGGGAAACACCCGGACTCGTATCGAACCCGGAAGTTAAGCCGGCCGCGTTAGGCGTGCTGTGGGGTCCGCGAGGACCTGCAGCGCGCCTAAGCTGGATCGGACTCCCATACCATATAGTTCTAGAAGTTCGCTTCAAACTTAATTAATGATTAGCATCATTGCACTTCGTGAAACTACGATGATTCAATACTGGTCTTCATAAACCTTTATGGGATCCGAAACAGTAGGTTCGGCTTAAGCCTTACAATGAAAGGGGTTCTGGGGCTGGTAAAGTCAAGAACTGATCTAAAACGATAATCAGGTAATACAAAAACTGGATTTGTCTTTACTGTTCGTCTCTTAAGTGTCTGTCTATGAGACTCTCAATAAGCTCATGATCCATGAAGTCCTGGGAGAGAACCTATGCATAGATTGGGAATCCTTAGATCTAAATACCCTGGATGCTCTGAGTGGCTGGATGAATAGAGAGGTGATATAATTATTGCTGGGTTATAGAAACATATTGATAAATATATTATTGTATATCGTATTATATTTCTGTATATGGTTATTAGTAGATAGAGATCCTAAACTTTTAGGTGGGGGTTGTATAGGAGGCGTTAAAGAGTAGGACTGGATGAGGTGTCTATAGTGCCTTTTGTGAAGAGTACTAGATCTTCTGGTGAGAAGGCATCAAAGATCCCTGTGACTGCATATCTACTCGATAATCTGTGGCTCTGGGCTATATTGATCTTCGTTATAGCGATGGTATATGGTGTCTGGGCTATGATTGAGAGCTCTGTTATGCACATTCCTTCAGGTATGACGCCTAGGTAGGGTGAGTTGGATGACGATCTTCCCTAGATCTATTGAGGAGTGGTATAAACCTCTTACCAGGGAGGAGAAGATCTGGATCGCTTTAGCCTTCATCGTCGCATTAACCCTGGCTGGTACCACTATTGCTTGGCACTTCATCGATAGATCCCACCAGGTTCCCTCAATAGCTGTCGAGGCTGATCCTAGAGAGTTTCTCTCAAAGGCTATGGAGTTCTCCAGAACCTATAGCGGTAAGGTTGTGCCCGAGGGAACAGATATCTACTTGGCTGCTGTGAGATTCACCTGGATTCCGTCGGAACTTATACTCAAGGCTGGTGTTACATATAGGATCTGGGTCTCAAGCCCCGACGTTCTTCACGGGCTGAGCATTATAGGGCCTGGGGATGTTGTGTATAATGTTATGGTCATGCCTGGCATGGCTTATGTAATCCACGTTAAGTTTGACAAGCCAGGCGAGTACGAGATCAGATGTAACGAGTTCTGCGGCATAGGGCATGCGAACATGATTGGGAGGATAAGGGTTGTGGGGTGATATGATGGTGCTTCCAGGGCTTTTCAGAACATGCCCCGTGACGGGCTTAAGGGTTCATCTACCAACCCAGAGGCTTATTATCGCTAACTTTGTCATGGCCCTCCTATCGATAGTGATCGGGGGTATAGCTGCGATCTTTGTGGGCTTCTCGAGAGGCTCAACGATCCTTGTGAAAGATCCTGAGCAGTATTATATCTGGCTAACAGCTCATGGTTTCAATATGCTTATCTTCTGGATCCTCTGGTTCGAGGTAGCTCTAGTATACTTCGTATCAACAGTGCTTCTCAACACATCCATATATAGCTCTAGGATCGGTTGGCTAGCATTTACACTAATGCTTATAGGCTGGCTGGTGGTGAACGTTACAGTGTTTACAGGCAATGCTACGGTTATGTTCACAGCCTATCCACCCATGGCTGCTCATCCGCTGTTCTATCTAGGCTATATATTATTCGCTCTAGGAGTATTCGTAGCCCTTATACTCTTCTTCCTAACACTCTATAAAGCAAGGGTTGAAGGCACATACAAAGGACACCTACCGCTAGTCACCTGGGGTGCAGCGATAGCAGCAATAATAGGGCTTACTGTTGTTACCCACGGAGCGGTAGCGTTATTAACCACATTCGTTTGGAGGCTTGGGTTGGTGGAGAGTATAGATGTTATGTTCTATAGATGGTTCTTCTGGGGCCTAGGGCATAATGCACAGTATGTTAATGTAACAGCAATGGTTGCAGTATGGTATGCGTTGCTTACACTAGCCACTGGATATACCGCTGCCAGGTTTGTTAACGAGAGATACGCTAGAATAGCTTTCGCACTCTACACATTATTCGTCGTCCCGGGGATAGGACATCACATATTGGTGGATCCAGGCTTCTCAGTCTATCTGAAACAGGCTAGCGGTAGCGTGGGATCACATTTCCTCTCAGTACCATCAATGCTCCACGCACTAGCACTGCTAGGCGGTCTCGAAGCAACGCTCAGAGCAGCAGGACATACAGGGCTCTTCGGATGGCTAGCCAAGATCCCGTGGAGAAACCCCGGAGTAGCGGGTCTCCTGCTCTCAATGCTCCTCTTCGGCATAGGAGGCGTTATAGCCCAGCCACAAACAACGCTCCAGCCAAACCTGTTGTTCCACAACACAATGTGGGTTCCCGCACACTTCCACCTAACCGTGGTTGGTGGGACGACGCTAGCCTTCATGGCCCTATCCTACTATGTTGTGCCTCTCCTCACCCTCAGGAGGCTTATCAGCACTAGGCTTGCTACGATTCAGGTTTACACGGCATTCATAGGCATATTGATACTAGCCATATCAATGGCTATCCTGGGATGGCTTGGATCTCCTAGGAGGACCCTCGTGCTTCCTGAGCTCATGAAGCCTGAGTGGTGGGGACCAGCAACACTGCTTGTGGTTGGTGCTGCTATATGGATAGCCTCTGGCGCCTTATGGGTAGTGCTCATGCTATTCACAGTTCTTGCGGGCAGGAGGTCAACTGATCCTGGTGAGCTCACATCAGGTCTTATATCAGCAATCATTGTTAAAGAGGGTGCAAAAACCTCTAAGATGGGCTCCCTCGTAATAGTGATCATATTCCTTGTAGTGATAATGCTAGCCCTATACTTCTATAGCTTCCTCAGGCTAGGATTCCAACCACCATTCTGGTAATCCGTATCATTAAAAAGCTTTTTTACCTAGCTTAACAATAATTCCAGTGCCGCGTGCTAGCTGAGGGCTTCTCTGAGGTAGGTGAGGGCTCCTGGGATGCCTGGTCTTAGTCTCTCTATCATTGCTAGTATATCTATAAGTATTGTTGCCAGCGTCCAGATCGAGGCTACGAAGATCACTGGATCCGGGTTGATTGATATTGTGACGCTATATCCTGCTATAGTGTTTGTGATCGAGAGGGGCTTGTTGCTTACGAGGAAGAGATATGCGAGGAGCCCCAGGATCTTTAGGAGGGCGCTTAGGATAAAACTATATATAGTGCCTCTCGTAACGCTCGCTATAGCCCCTATTGCTAGGAAAAACCCTGCTAATGCTGTATCAATCACAGGTTCTCTTGATATACCCTCTGCGCCGAGGAGCCTGTGGAGCTGTGGAAAGAGGATTATATATATTACATAATATACCGCTCCCATTGCTAGTCCTGCAACGATCTCCCCGAGGATCTGGCGTCTTCTCATCCTAAGCACCCTTTGAGAACAACGCCTGCTCTATATAGGTTCTCGATCTTTATTGAGAGGCTTATAACAAGATCCTTCTTGCCTCTCAGACCCTCTGGGATCGTTGCTTCGAGTGTTAGGTTTCTGTTCCTAGAGATCTCCTCCCCCCATGAGGATCCTATGGTGGTGTTATCTATACTAGCCGATAGTGTTGCATCACCTATTCTTAAGGAGCCCTTATACCATGCTACAGCGATCACCTTATCGCCACTAACAATGCACACAACACCAATGGTAAGCGGGTCCTGGTATATCTCGAGCGAGAGTACAATTATAGGTGATAGGGCTATAAGGGCTACTCCAGAGACTAGGAGGGTGAAAACAACGTTGAGAAAACCCCTCATCAACCGCCCCTCATGAGCTCCACAGCATTTCTAAGGATTATTGAGCCGACCCACACAGCTATACCTAGAAAGGCTAGCCTGGATGCTATTGATATGAGGCTGAAGCTAGCATCAACCAGAGCCTCGTTAAGGTTGCCCTTAAACGTGGGTATGGGTGGCTCGAAAACGAAGAAAAATATAAGGGCTATCACGAATGGTATGATGAGCAGGACTAGACCAAGGATCATGAGAAGCGATGCGGGAATCTTTGTTTTACGGGAATCCCTCTCCCCCAAACCGCTCCCCCACTACTAAGCCTAGATAGTTATAAATATCACAGCCAGGCGGTTTTCACCTACTCCAGACTGTTTGGTGGATGATCTCTTAGTAGAGGTGAATAGGGTTAGTGGTGTTGGAGATATATCTCTCTGGATTAGTATTATTTGAGGTTCCTTGAGGTTCGTTCCGATAGCTGAGGAGAGTCTTGGTGTGAGATCTGTTGCTATGTATGTTGAGACACATGATCTCAGGATCCTTCTGGATCCCGGGATAAGCCTTGCACCCAGGAGATTTGGACTTCCGCCCCATCCTAGGGAGATTTCGAGGGTTTTGGAGCTTAGGAGGGTTCTCGATCACTATCTATCCCTCTCAACACATGTTTTTATAAGCCACTATCACAGGGATCACTTCACGGTTCCTTATGAGAGCATCTATATGGGTACTGGGAGTGATACGTATGTTAATGTTTATAGGGGTAAGGTGGTGTTGTTAAAAGATCCAAAGGATCTTAACTATAGCCAGAGGAGGAGATACTACGGGTTATTGAAAGCTATAAGAAGCATAGCTAGGGAAATAATATATGCCGATGGGAAAACCCTCGAGATCGGGTCTACAAGGGTTGTTCTCTCAAGATCCCTTCCCCACGGTCCCGAGAATTCAAGAACCGGCAGGGTTGTCTCGATAGCCATAGATGATGGCGATCTCAAGCTCCTCTTTATGCCCGATGTCCAGGGGCCTATGTATCAGGGAGCAGTTGATCATGCTAACAGTATCAAGCCCGATGTTCTCGTGATAGGAGGACCCCCATTCTACCTATCCCATGTATTCTCTGAAGAGGATATAGAGCTAGGTATAAAGGGCCTAGCCAAGATCGTTGGTGGGGGTTATCTCGAGAAGCTGATCATAACACACCACACCCTCAGGATCCTCGAGTGGAGGGAGAAGCTATCAGAGATTCTGAGCCTGGCCTCGAGAAAAGGGGTTGTGGTGGAGACATACGCAGATCTTCTCGGAAGATCCGAAGATCTCCTCGAGGCTAGGAGGAAAGAGCTTTTTGAGACAGAACCCCCGCCAGAGGATTACCTAGAGCTTTTCAGAGGATCTAGGGAGGATGAGGATTGAGCCTCTCCAAATGCTCCGAGTACTACAAGATCTATGGGGATCTTGGGGAGAAGATCCTAAACCTCCTGAGGATCAAGGGGAGCATGAGCTTCGACTCCTTAAGAGAAGAGCTGGAGAGAGAGGGCATATATATGGATTCGAGATGTCTTAGAAAGACAGTAGCCGAGATGGTTAGATCCGGCAGGATTACCAAAAAACCCGACCCCGTGTCAAGAAAACTACTCCTAACTATTGTAGAGAAATGAGGAAAGTCCCTATGGCTCTCTACATCGATAGCCTCCTGGGACTGCGTTACTATTTTTTGGTAACGTATCTATCCTGCCTCTAGAGATCTAGCGGGCTTGTGCTCTACAGCTATATACTCCCCAGCATATCTAGATCCGGGCTTGCAGGGTTTTGAGGAGGGTGCTTTTAGTGGCTATAGTTCTTCTGATAGTATCGGTGATCCTTATCCCGATCTCCTATACACCGGCTAGGGTTGAGATCCGTGTTGACAAAAAGATCTCGATGGATACGGAGACGGTGGATCTTGTGGAGAAGATCCTGGGTTTGGAGGGTTCGTTAAAAGCTGTTCTCAACATAGAGCTCTATGCCAACCTCTCGTGCGGTGTTGGGGCTAGGATTGTGATATACTATATGAAAGAGGCTAGGGAGATCTATCTAGAACCCCTGAAGGTCTCTAAACTGCCTGTGAACGATACGGCCGCGATAATATCTATCCCCAAGAGCCCGGGATGCTCTATAAATATTGAGGGGGGTATTGAATACCTAGCCTATAGGTATGTATGGCTCTCGGCATTATCCTTCATATTCGGTCTCTCGGGGGGTATTATGCTCCTCAGGATCTTATTATCAAGGATTTCTGAGTCATGAGGTTCTTGGTATTTGTGTCACAACCTGCTGATCCCGCTTTTCGCCAAGCCATTCCTACAAGATCTCTTATAGATCTTGATATCTATGAGTAGTTAGTAAGCGATTTTATGAGGATCACTTACCCGGTGATCGGTGATGAGACTAGCTATAGGGGCGGGGGTATAGTTGCTAGTGATTATGGGATTATTAATGATATTTTATGGTTAACATGGAGTGTCAAAATACTTATATACTTTTGTTAGATATTCATGGTGGTGTTGATTAAATGTATAGAGGGTTAGTGTTAGTTCTGGTACTCCTAATAGCCTTTTCAACAATCCTCCTACCCTGGAGAGCTGAGGCCCAGGCTGCTGAGATGCCGAGAGTCGTTGCCGTGGATCTAAGCAGAACCACGGTGTATAGAGGTTACCAGTGGATCGAGGTTACGGTGTATGTCTACACACCCCCAGGCACTGCTGTAACCTCTCTAAGCGGCTTTGCAAACCTCTCAGCAGGTATAGTCACCTCCACACCACTGGCATGGATCGTCCCCATATCGCCAGTAAGCAAGACTGTTGGTAACGTGACATACGAGATAAGCAACCTGCTCGTAGCCAGGGTTCCGATACCGTTTGGAGCTGTTGCTGGTAGGGGTGAGCTTGCTATCTCAATCACTCTAGTACCTGGGGGTGCGAATGCTACTTTCTATACCTATAGATTCCCGGTAACGATTCTGGATCACACAGTAGTGGATAGGGCTAGGATGGAGGCTCAGGTGAGGCTTGAAAATGCCAGAGCCCTGTTAGCTGTTCTAGAGGCTGTTGGAGGAGCCCCCATGCCTGAGCTAAGATCGATGCTCGACAGCATCTCAGCATCCTTTGATAGGGCTGATGTTGCTCTCTACGATGCGGGGGATGTTGAGACTGCCCTCGAGATCTATGAGTCAGTCGCTAGGGATAGCTCTGGACTGATCTCGCAAGCTATAGCTGTGCTAGTCGCTAGACAGGATCAGGCCAGGCTCTCACTTGAGAGAAGGCTCTCGGGGATCGAGGGTAACCTATCATCAGCAGCTGCAAGGATCTCTGCTCTTGAGAGGTCTGTTGAATCTGCTGCAGAGGCTATAAGGACTAACGAGGCCTCTATAAGGAGCCTTGCAACGGCTCTGGGCAACTATAGCAATACGATCAACTCATACCTAGTAGCCCTTGATAAGAGCATTACAGATACCAATAACAAGATAGAGAGCCTATCCCGAATGATCGGTGCCCAGATAAGTAACGTGAGCTCAACTATAAACACGAGACTAGACTCCATAAGCTCAGCCCTGTCAACTGCACAGCTAGCCCTCGCAGTGGTTGCAGTAGTTATGCTGATAGGCTTCGGCATAACTGGTTTTGTAAGGAAGAAGTAACTATAAAGTAAATCTATCAAATTTTTTATATTAAGGTATTATCTGTTTATATAGATTAGCTTATTAGCTTGGATAGATATTAGTTATCGAGGTAGATATGGTGGTAAGAAAAGAGGTTCTTTTGAAAACAACAATGTTCTTACTAATAACAGGACTCCTACTAAGCCTAGCAGGACCCCTCGCGATCCATGTGGGCGCACAAGCAGCCCAGAAAGACCCCAGAATAGGGCCGTATATAGATAGGATCACAATGCCGGTGCAGAGGGACTATAGCGTCAGACTACTAGCATTCGAGGCTAACGAGTTCGACATACTCGGAGTACTCCCAAGGGATCTCGAGAGGGTGAGAACCAACAGGCCCGACGCCCACATAATATTTACAGCATCAATAACAGCTCTAGGATCTCTACACTTCAACGTAGAACTATGGCCAGTCAAATACCCAGAAGTTAGGAAAGCAATAGCCATGCTCACCAACAGGGATGAAATAATATCTAAATCACCTCTACAGGGTATTGCTATCAAGAACAGCTTCATAGTGCCCCCAACATATGGTAAATGGGTTAACCCCAACACGGATTTCGAAAAGCTCTACCCATACAACCCCGAGAGGGCTAAACAGCTCCTAGCAAGCATATTCCAGCCATGCCCCGATAATCCAAGGTTCTTCTGCGACCCGAGAGAGGGTATGAAGCCGGTAGAGATAGAGATCCTATCGCTACCAGAGGCAACATCGCCTACATATTGGTGGGAGGCTATGTATTGGAAGTCACAGCTAGAGAGTGTAGGGATTAGGGTTAAGGTCACTCCAGTGAGCAGCAGAGAGCTTGATGCAAGAACCTCGGCCGGAACTGCCCAGGCATGGGTTATAGGGTGGAGCTTTGGAAGATTCCCGCTCTTCATGTACTACTTCTGGCACAGCAGGGAGATAAGGCCTGGCGGTTGGAACGAGTGGAAGGTTAGTAACGCTACTCTAGACGAAATACTTGACAAGTTCTACTATGCTGAGACCATAGATGAGGCTCTTCAGTACGCGTGGAAGGCTCAAGAGATACTCACGGACATAATACCATGGATCCCTGTGTATACAGGCATTGGTATAACGGCATTTAATGGCGCGATCGATAGGGACTCTATTCTCCTAGCCTATGCACCACCTCTCAAAGATCCTGTTGGTTTCAGCTACTTCTGGTGGAACACTGTAAGATTTAAGGACAAACCATTTGGTGGAACGCTTAGGTATTACTTCACAGTAGATATAACAACACTAAACCCAACAATATATCTATGGGCCACCGAAGCTGACGCTATATTCAGAGTATACACCTATGGTTATGTTGTAAGACCTGAGGACATATATGCTGAGCCAAGGATCCCTGTACTCTTTGAAAGCTATAAAGTTGAGAAAGTAACAGAAGGAGGACAGACTCTCACAAAGATAACCATAAAGCTCAGGGATGGGATAACATGGCATGATGGCGTACCGATCACAGCTAGGGATATAGAGTTTACTATAAAGAAGTTCGGTATAGAGCTAAAGACGAGGAGGGACTATGGTCCATACATAGATGCTCTAGCAAGAATAAACGTTGTTGATGATAAGACCATAGAGTTCTATCTAACTAAATATGGCTGGCCAGATCTCTACACCTTCACAGAGTATAGGCCATTACCAATGCATATCTATGGTAGGCTCCAGAACCCGCTTGACGATGTAAGCCTCCTACCCCACCCATCAGTACCTGGACTGACCGCAATGGTTGGTAGCGGTCCATTCGCGCTTATAAAGAGGGAGCTTGCCTATGCAGAGCTTGTATGGTATCCTGAGTATGTCTACAGAGCTCCCGAGAGGATGCCTAGAGTTAGTATCGAAGCCCTACCAGCACAGATCCAGGCTGGGCAGCCTCTAACGCTTAGAGTAAGGGCTCTAGATCCTCTTGGCCAGCCATCGCCAGCAATAACAGTCGTTGCCAGACTCACAGGACCTGTGAGCCTCGAGATACCTCTCAGGAGCATTGGAGGAGGTGTCTATGAGGCTACAGTGCCAGCACTGAGAGAGGGTAGCTATACCATTACCGTCGAAGCCTCAATGCCTGTAATGCTATGGAAGGCTGTTGGTGTTGCCAAGCAGGAGATAAGAGTAGTAACTGCAGCACCTGTAGGTGTTCCTGGACCAGCACCGGCACCGGAGGTTAAGCCTATCGAGGTTACCGTTGGAGGCGTAACGGTAGCTATATCGACACCACCGCCACCAGGATCGCCGACAGCAGCTGCAACACCGCCTAAATTCGAGGTTCAGACACCTGCACCTGTTAGAGAGCCAGAGCTTAGCTATAGCTATGCTGCTATAGCTCTGGCAATACTAGGGCTAGTAGTTGCTGCTGTAGCAACGCTTCTTAGAAGATGATAAAGGATAAATATTTTTTATATTCTCTCTCACCATAGCATCTTAAAATTGCTTTTATATCTGTTATCGTATTAATTATGGGGAGCATTGTGGGTCTAGCCACATATGTGATTTCCAGGGGTCTCTCGATGCTTGCTGTTTTTATTGTATCGGTAGCCCTGTTCTTTGTGCTTCTCAGAGTAGTTCCGATAGTGCTCTTTGGTGGAAACCCGTTTGAGCCTAACCAGCTTCAGGATCCTGTGTTAGCGGCTCTTAGGAGGAGTCAGGAGGATCCTAGATTCGGCGGCTGGATCGAACAGACTGCTAAGACGTTTGGACTACATCTCCCTGTTCTTCCCCATCAGTTCTTAATATACCTCAAGAACGTATTCACATTCGATTTCGGGATATCTATGTATTCTATGAGGCCTGTTGCTCAGGAGATACTTATCAGACTACCATACACACTCGCTCTATATGTCTTTGCAGTCATAGTACCGATATTCGTTGGATACTATCTAGGGATTCTCTCTGCTAAATATAGGGGGAAGTTTATGGACACATTTCTAACGATAGCTAGCATAATATCCTTCATACTCCCGCCATGGTTAATAGCGATTCTTGTGTATTATTTCCTAGCATATATGCCCAAAGCTGCCTGGGGGGTGACTATATTCCCGCTCCCGGTTAGAACACCATCACTCTTAGAGCCGAGCTGGGAGAGTTTTAAGTACTGGTTATGGTATCTATCACCCCTATACCTATCATTCGTACTAGCGCTCTTCGGATCCTGGTCCTATTTCTTCAGACAGCTCATAGTATCGGAGCTGGATAGGGATTATGTCTATACAGCGAGGGCTAAGGGGATCCCGGAGAACCTCGTTCTTAGAAAGGAGATCACACCCAACCTCAAACCCCCGATCATAACTAGGCTCGCATACACCATACCAGGGATCTTTGGTGGCTCGATAATCCTTGAAATCCTGGCATCATGGCCCGGTGTTGCTTACTACTCCTACCAGGCTTTCCTGAACTTCGATTACACAGTGATCACAGCCTTCCTGGTTATAGGCTCTATGCTTCTCGTTATATCCCTCTTCATAGCTGATCTGCTAATAGCGATCCTAGACCCCAGGGTAAGGATTGGTGAGAGGAGGTGATGTAAGTGGCTGCTAGGGCTCCTAGAGCTGTTAGCGAGATCTTCACTACAATTCTCCGCTATAAGGCAGGGGTTGCTGGGCTGGCAATAGTTCTCTTCTACGTCGTGCTTGGTGTTATAGGGCCTATGGTAACTAAATACGATCCAGTGGCTGCTGTGGGTATTGCTGATAATGTTGCTCTCCCCGAGTGGTATGCACAGATAGTTGATCCCAAGCTTCCGAGAAACATGGAGCTCTACTTCTCATCATGGAGGGTGGTTAGTGAGAGTAGGGAGGGTGATGTAAGGGTAAATGTTATGAGCGATGGTGGGAGGCTTGTAATACTCTTCAGCGGTACTGGTGCTTCTAATGTGAGTATAGAGAGCACGGATCTATATCCATACCCATATAAACCTGCTAAATCGATGCTCATAACATACTCGATCAGTGTATCGACTGTTGATAACAAGACAGCCTGGTATAATTTGCAGATGTTTGTAGTAAACCCGGATCTGATGGGAAGGAATAAGACGATCAAGCAGGGAGATGTGACCATCAACGTGCCTATGGGCTACTACGCATTTTACGACGAGGTAGGTTTCAGGGTAGCTGCATTCACACCATATTCTAAGGATATAAAGAACATTGCTAATCAGTCTATAAGGCTTCCCTATTACATATACAACCCCAGGCAAGATTATAGATTGCCGGAGTTCGTTAACCCCGTGAGCGAGTTATTGCTCGACGAGAATACCAGAGTCGGTATTAAGATAAATGCCTCCTACTACTGCAATCCCAACGACTTTATAATGAGATGCGACTCCCAGGGATTGAGGATAGTTATCGAACCGATATATATGAAGATCTATGGCCTTGCCTTCGGCCTCTTGGGCACAAACTACCTAGGGGCGGATGTTATGAGCCAGTTTATCTATGGATCTAGATCCGCTATCATGTTTGGCTTCGGCGTGGCAGCAGCAATAGTAGCCATAGGCCTCCTATTAGGAGTTATAGCTGGGTATCATGGTGGGAGGAGGATAGATACACTGCTCACCTTCCTAACAGATGTTGTCTACTTCCTCCCAGCATTGCCACTCATACTAGCGGTGGGGATAATTTTTGGAAGAAACATCTACGCGATCTTCGCGATAGTAGTTCTCCTATCATGGCCTGGAACGGCTAGGCTAACCAGATCATGGACCCTTGCGCTTAGGAACGAGCAGTATGTGGAGGCTGCACAGGCTCTAGGTGCAAGCACAAGGAGGATCATTACAAAACACATAATACCCCACCTAACACCCCTGCTAGTCTACCTAGTAGTCCTAGACGTCCCCTCAGCCATATTCGTAGAGGTGGCTATACAGCTACTAGGCTTCGGAGACCCTGGCTTCCCATCATGGGGTAAGATGCTTAACGAAGCATACTATGGAGGGGCTATAACCAGCGGCGCTTGGTGGTGGATCATGCCACCGATAATTGGTGTCACAACACTAGCACTAGGCTTCGCACTCATAGGAAAGGCTCTGGATGAGATAGTTAACCCAAGGCTGAGGAGGAGGACGTAGAAGAGAGACTAAGATGAAGGGAAAGCCGAGGAGAAACAGGTCTAGGCGTTACGGTTTAGTGCTTTTTATATTTTTAATAGCATCACTAGTGATCTATCTAGCAAATATAAAGATACCCATAGCATATGTTGAGAAACCCCACTATACAGTAGATCTTTATAGAGGTTTAAACGTGAGTGTGGAGAGGATAGCATATAACATAGCCTACCCATGGATTAACAGCTCAACAGTATCAATAAAGCTCTTGGTGGGAGAGGCAAGAGTGAGCATAGACAACATACCCTTTAGCCCAGGGCGGGAGATCAGGCCGGTAGGAGCATATGTAGTGGTGAATGTGAGCGGACAGGGGCCTTGGAATATATATGTGTATGATGATCATTTAGGAAGAGATCTATTGGTGGGGGTTATATATAGATCAACGGATCTTGTGGTGCAGACAGGCATGTACACAGCACTCCTATCAGTAGCCCTACTCACAGACCTATCGATAAAGATCTCGCAGGGAGAGAGTATAGGGGCTAAGCTTCTACTGAGGTATGATAATAGGTCGGAGGAGACAATAGATCTCGGGATCTGTGGTGGGGATACATGTATCTATAGGATCCAGAGAACAGATCTCGTAGGCTATGAATTATCATTCTACAGAAGATCGTGGCTTGTGTACGCAAGAGTCACGGACGGGTTATTAGCTATATATCCTTGGGATAATCCATATATATTCATAACAATACCTATTGCGATAATAATAGCCATGATATATCTACTCCAACCCCGCAGCAGACCTCCCCAGAAAAAGAGGAGGGTGAGGAAGTATTAGCATATTTCAACAGGGTGATAATAACTGTGTAGAGAATATAGAGTCAGTATTAACATAGCGGGAGGGATCTATGTCTGCTAACCTAACCATACCCCAGAGATATTTACCCATACAGGATTACCAGATACCGAGTATCTTTCTAAACACCAGTATTCGGTCTCGGGAGGGTAATGCTAGCGAAACTAGCCTTGTAGGCGGTGCTGCTGGGGCTTTTTACCAGGATCTTTCAACGATCGTCTCCCTAGCGATCCTTCTACTCATAGCCGTGATCTCGGTAGCATATATACTAATGATCACAGCTATCCCAAGGATCCCTAGCAATACAGCTGAGATCTCTAGAGAGTTTCCAAGCAGTGAGGAGCGTGTTGATCTATATGGTGGTTATAGCTACCACGGAATCAAACTCACGCTCAGAAAGATCTATCTGAGCCTTAGGAGATCTTCTGGATGTGGGAGATGCACGCCAAGAGAGCTTGTTCTCAGCGGCCATGCACCAGGATTCTTCGCAGACATCTATGAGGACATAGTCTATGGAGAGGTTATGCGTGACGACGTAGAGCATGCTTTGAAGAGGCTTAGAGAGACCATTGGTGGAGATAATGGCTAGGCTTGTTCTAGCATCTATAGCAATGATCATAATATTGATCCTGGGTGTGTGGGATATAGCTATACCCACTATACAGGCATACGATCCCCCATCTATATTTAACAGAGGCAGTGGGGGCTATTCAGAGGTATACTCGATCCTCAGGAGTCTTGGTTATAGTGTTAGTAGCATAGATGATCTGAGAGCTTTGGAGAGCTATAGCCCTGGATCGTGGGTCCTTGTCATGGCAAGCCCTGATGAGGAGCTATCACAGAGAGATCTTCTCATACTGCTCGGATGGTTCTCGAGGGGCGGGAGGGTTATAGCCCTCGACGAGGTGGGGACACTCTCACCCCTACTCGGGATCTTCAACGCTTCTCTAACCAGTATGGTGAGGGGTACGGATGCCTCTAGATGCTATGTTGATGGTAGGGAGTTCTATGTTCTCTACAATATGTACTCGTGGATCTATATTAGGCCTGGCAGCGATGTAGAGGTTCTATGCACGATCAACGATATCCCCACAGCTGTAGGGATGAAGATCCATGGGGGTGAGCTGATCTTTATCTCGGATTCAAGCATAGTTATAAACAATATCCTGGGGTCTAGGTTTGGTAGAAATAATCTCAACTTCTTCCTAGGGCTGCTTGGGGGTAAGGGGGTGCTTTTCTACGAGGGTGGTAGGCATATGGTTATGCTGAGAACCTCATATATATTATCAGCCCTCATGCTTATTCCACTGCTTTTCAGCTATATCTCGGACCAGATCTTATCCTCAGGCGTCCCCGGGATCTTTGCCCTCCTACTCACATCGATCCTGATCACGGTGATCATGATTACCGTAATGCAGATTAGCGGGATCCCAGTAAGATCCGGGGTTTCTGGGAAAACAAGCAGAGTGTCTATTAATATAGATGTAACCGGGATCGTGGTGAAGGGTGTTGAGAGATGGAGGAGGCTAAGGGAGAGGGTTTAGCAGTATTTAGAGAGATTCTCTCGAGGGTTGTTGATAGCGTGTCTAAAGTGATAGTGGGGAATAGGAGTGAGATCGAGCTCATATTAGCATCAATGCTCTCCGGAGGGCATGTTCTCATAGAAGGTGTTCCAGGCGTTGCTAAAACCCTCATAGCAAGATCTATAGCTTCCTCCATGGGTCTTGAGTTCAAGAGGATCCAGGGTACCCCTGATATTCTTCCAAGCGATATAATTGGTGTCAATATATATGACCAGAGATCATCTAGCTTCATATTCAGAAAAGGACCTATATTTACAAACATACTCTTCGTGGATGAGATAAACAGGCTCCCACCAAAAACCCAGAGTGCATTGTTAGAGGCTATGCAAGAGCTCCAGGTAACTGTTGAGGGGATCACCTATAGGCTTCCAGAACCATTTCTCGTTATAGCCACCATGAACCCTGTTGAGGTTGAAGGCACATTCCCTCTCTCTGAGGCTCAGATTGATAGGTTTCTAGCAAAGATAGAGATTAGCTATCCAGGTGTTGAGGAGACTGTCGAGATTCTGAGGAGGTACGATATGATCCAGTCCATGCCCCTCAAACCTGTGGCCTCTAGAGAGGAGATCCTCTCAGCGATCAAGAGTGTTAGGAATGTTAGGGTTGACGATAATATTCTTAAATACATATCGCTCTTAATCCAGGCTATGAGGAATAATAGGTATGTCAGGCTAGGCCCCTCACCGAGAGGAGCCATAGCAGTCTATATGCTCTCAAGAGCCCTAGCCCTCATAAGAGGTAGGGGATATGTGACGCCTGATGATGTTAAGCAGGTTCTCTACCCAGCGGTATCCCATAGAATTGTTTTGAGGGATGAGGCGAGGCTGAGCAGGATCTCTGTTAGGAGTGTTGTTGAGGAAGCCCTATCTAGGGTAGATATTCCTTGAGGATCACACTGGCGGGTGTTATTCTAGCTATATCTTCTATACTTATCCTTATATATTCCTTCCACGCCCGCTCGCTACTCCTACTAGCGTTATCCATGATGATATTGATGATCTTTTTGAAGAGCTATAGTGATCTCTCGAGACTGTCTAGGCTTATCAGGAGTATAGAGATCAGGAGGGAGGTTGATAGGAGGTATGTTGAGGAGGGCGACGAGATCCTGGTTAGTGTTGAGGTTATTAACAGGTCTCGAGAGAATGTGGGGAGGCTCGAGATCGAGGATCTCGTACCAGAGCCTGCTAAGGCTATGGAGGAGCCATTGATAGGAGTCTCACTACCGCCGGGCTATATTGCTAGGCTTAGATATAGGGTTAAGCTCCCTTCTCCGGGTAGGTATGAGTTTGAGAGAGTATTTATCAGGCTTAAAGACCCCCTCGGGTTGTTTACCCACGAAGGGTCTGTGGATCTAGTAAGCATGGTGGTTGCCCTCCCAAAGCCCCTAGGATCTATGGAAGCCGTCTCTATAGCTTCGAGAAACCCAGGGATCTGGATCAAGGGGCTCTCCCTCGGAGGCCTTTACGACCTCTATAGTGTGAGGGATTACCGGTATGGCGATGATGCTAGGAAGATATTGTGGAAGATCTTTGCTAGGAGGGGGGAGCTCCTGGTGAGAGAGGATCTTGGAGAGGTTAGGTCTAGATCCTATGTGATCATAGATATACCGAGAGAGCTATGGTATATAGGCAAACCACCCAACACACTCGCCGAGGGTGTAGCAAGACTCTCTAGAGGGGTTATAGAGGGGCTTGTTAAGAGCTATAGTGTTGTTGATGCAATAATATGTGAGGAGACTGCTTCGAGGATAGTTAGCGGTATTTCTAGGAGCTATAGGGAGAAGATCTATAGCCTGTACTTGAACCTAAAACCATATAGAGGATGCGAGTCAAGCTGGATCCTCTATAACTCGCTGAAATACCTCGATCTTGTTAGGAGGGATATGGCTATACTGGTAACCACGCCCATAGGGCTTGCCCAGACAGATCCTGAGCTAATGATCCCGGAGGTTAGTAGGCTTGGTAGAAACGTCTATATAGCGATCTATATGCCCGAGGATTATTCGAAGGAATATATGGAGATCCTGAGTGTAGCGCTACCGATTATAGAGGATTCCGGATGGGGGATCCTTGTTGCAAAATAGATCCCTAGGGATCTATGGGTTCCTGATCAGCGGTCAAGCCGTGCTAGTATCTATAGTTATCGCCTCCATAGCCTATACAATACACCAGGGATCTATATACCCAAGCATGCTCTTACTAACAGTATCCCTAGCCTCAAGACTAGTCGGGCTCGATATCTCACCCCTCGGATACCTAGCTGCTATGATCCTCTCAATAACCATGGATATGGCATCAGTGATCCCTATATATATGGCGGGGCTTATATCAAGCCTGGCGATCAGCTATCTCATCCTCAGAACCCCTAGAGAGCTTTGGAGATACAAAGCCATGGAATCCCTAAAAACATTATCGCTAGTCCTACTAGCAATCCCGCTCTCCCAATACACATGGCTCGTAGCAATAGCACTCAGACCACAAGATCCATTCCCACTAGGAGTAGTGATCATGATAACCCTGGTAATGCTCATATCAGTGATCCTCAGGGGTGGTAGAGATCTCGAACAGATCCTAGAACCCCTAGTAAGAAGCCCAGAGGCCCTTTCAAAAACATATCTATACATAGCCAGGCTTCTAACAATCATGTCATCCATAGCCTATGCAGTAATCACAACAAACCCCGTACCAGTTGTAATACTAATAATAGCGGTGATGATAACAAGAATAGCTACTAAGAAGATCAATACTGAGTATATCAAGACGATCACAGAGATCCCAGTACCGCTCACAATCCTGATCTACATCTTAATCCAATAGTAAGATAAAAACTAGCGGGGGCCTGTGGGCACCGCGACATTCGGGGGCGCCGCCGGAGCCATTTATTATTAACCAACACAGCTTATATACTCTCTCCCCATGATATATCAGACATATGCTAGAATTACAGAGGATCTATATGTCGCAATCCAACTTCCACTAGATCCTCGTTGTTTTACATGTGTCATGAGCCAGGATTATCCTACTGGACATGCTTAGACAGCTCATAGATTTAATTATTGGTTATTTGTTAAAAGACCACACTTAGGTTTAACCATCAACTAGCCTCGCTGGTAAATAGTGAGATAAGCGGATCCGATAAATTGTTGCAGCTGGTTCTCTATCTTATCTTACACATATCTTTAACCCTCTACGTGGGCTTACCATCATAAATACTTGGGCCGCTCAGGTCTGAGTGATTCTATTTCACACTTAAATGTGTTTGTGACAATATACATAGGAAGTCGAGGAGTAGTATTTTGACTAAGCGGGATGAGGTAGAATATCCGTTTGAGCGATCTAGGAGATTTTTCGAGACTGCTATTATTCAGATTGATCGCGGATTCTATGATCTCGCAGCCTTTAGTCTTGAGCAATCTATCCACTATATCTAAAAGCATGTCTCCTCAAACTAGGAGCAGATTATCCGAGAACGCATAGTGTGAGGAGGCTCCTAGAACTGATAGGCGATCTATCTGGGCGAGAAGAAGTTAGGGAACTTTTGTCAAGATATGCTGTAGAGCTAGGGGTTCGGGCTTCATAGCGGTTGATATCAAAATATCAACCGCTCTTCCCTTGGCTTCCTCGGTCTCAGGGCTCCTTTCATCGGAGCCCTTATCCTCGGCCTCCACTCATTCGGGGTGACCCCAGCCCACAGCTCCCCCTCATAGCATTGCTCAGGTTCATTGCTGTGGGGAAACCCCCACATCCTGGATCTCTTTGCCTTTAACCCGCCCCTCGGGTCTCTATCCCCACCCTCATCGTTGGGCGGGCATCCCCATAAAAATAGTAGAGCTTATATAATGTTCCATTATTGCAGAACTGCGATTCAATATCAGTCCTTATAAACCATCATGGAATCTAAAATAGTCGGCTATGGCTCGTTAGAGGATGCTTATATCACGTCTAGGTATATTGGTAGGGATTATTCTCGTAAGGAGGTTGAAAGGTTGAGAGAAACTGTGGAGGAGATCAGGAATGTCGTGGGAAGAATTCTTAGTGAGAGAGGCTAAACGTAGGGCTGAGATATTCAGTAATCTGGATAAATATTTGAGAAAGATCGTAGAGATAGTTACAAGGCTAGATCCTGGTGCAGAGGTTTATTTATTCGGCAGTGTTGCAGAGGATAGGCATCTGCTTTCAAGCGATATAGATGTTTTAGTAGTAACCAAGATCAGTCCAGGAGAGGTTCTTGCAAGCCTTTGGAGGGAAGGAATAAAAGATCCGTTCGAGATCCATGTGATAACCGCGGATCTTCTTGATATATATAAGAGGAGAGCGAAACTTATAAGGATAAGCCCTGCGAATAATCGATAGCATTTATTGACATATCTCTGTATCGGATTTGGTTCTCGCTAGTGGGGTTTTCTGAGGATTATGGTTCGTAGGATCTTGGGAGTCCTAGTATGCTGTGCCCTATATATGCTAGGATGAGGTTTTGGTTGATAGGGGCTACTTTGTATAGTCTTATCTCTCTGAGTTTTCTCTCTATCCCTGTCTCCCATGCGTATCCATAGCCCCCGAATGTGTCCATGGCTGTGTTAGCGGCTTTCCAGGCTACCTCGGTTGCGTAGTATTTGGCTGCGTTTGTGTATAGACCTACTATCCTGCTCTCTGCTCCTTCGTCGTATAGCCTTGCAGCCCTGTGTAGGATTTCGTCGGCTGCTAGGAGTTCTATGTATGTGCTTGATATGGGGAACTGAACGCCCTGGTAGCTCCCGATCGGTTTGCCAAATACTATTCTTTTTGAAGCATACTCAACCGCTCTTCTTATAAGGTATCTAGTAGCCCCTACAAGTTCTCCTGCGATTACTATTCTCTCAGCGTTGAGGGCTCCTAGTAGGTGTCTAAAGCCCCTCCCCTCCTCTCCTACGAGGTTTTCTGCTGGAACCTCTAGGTTTTCTATTGCTAGCTCGTATACAGGGCCTAGGGCCATAACCTTGATCTTCCTGGCCTCTATACCCTTAGCCTCCCTGAGATCTACTAGGAATAGGCTTATCCCATCATACCTTTTCTCAGGATTATATGGTGAGGTTCTTGCTACGAGGAACATGAGATCTGATTCCCTAACCCTCGATATAAAGATCTTCCTGCCATTGATGATATACCTATCACCCTCCCTCTTAGCATAGGTAGAGATCCTAGCAGTATCGGATCCTGCTTCAGGCTCTGTTACGGCAAAGGCGAAGAGTCTAAGCTCTCCTTTAGCTATTCTTGGGAGATACTTCTCTTTAAGCTGCTTAGAGCCGTGTTTAACAATAATATCTATAGGGTAGTACATAGCCCTCACATGGTATGAGGTTCCTCCGCAAGCGCTAATCTCCTCCATTACCAGGGCTGCCTCCTGAACCCCATAGCCAGCCCCACCATACTCCTCAGGGATCATTAGGCCTGCTAACCCTAGCTCGAGGTATTCTCTAACAAACTCCTCTGGAAACCTCTCGCCTGCATCGACCTCTAGCCAGTATTTATCGCCATACCTCTCCATGAGGGCTCTTATGTTCGAGATCAATAGTCTCTGGTGCTCCTTAAGATCTCTGTGGTGATAGTCTAGATATAGATCCTGGCTCATGCTATAACACCCTCCCTCCTGAGATCCTCGATCTCTCTGTCAGAGAGTCCTAGGAGCCCTCTCAACACCTCCACAGTATGCTCCCCAAGCCTTGGTGGATCGCCTTTAGCACTATACCTAGCACCATTAACCCTTATAGGGTTCAGAGCAACCCTAAGCTCCTTATCACCCCACCTAACAGTACCCAGAATCCCCCTCGATATCGCATGAGGATCTTTGAGAAGACCGCTAACCCTATACATAGGGGCTATCGGGATCCTCTTTGGAACCAGGATCTCTAGGAGCTCACCCACACTATACCCCGAGATCCTCTTTGCAATCTCGCCCTCAAGCTCGTTTTTATGCTCAACACGACCCTTATTCGTGCTATACCTAGGATCCTGGAGAAGGTCTGTAAAGCCAAGAGCCTCGCAGAAGCTCCTCCAATGGGTATCACTAACAATAGCCATATACACATAACCATCCCGGACCTTGAAAAGCCCGTATGGTGATGCATATATATGCGTAGCCCCCAGGGGCTGTGGATCGCGACCATATAGATCGTAATAGGTTGCCCAGTAACCCATATAATAGACAGCTGAATCGAATAGAGAGGCCTCCACATAGCATCCAGAGCCCGTGATACTCCTCCTATAAAGAGCCGCTAAAACCCCTATAACGCAGTGGAAGGCTCCCGTCATATCTATTGGGGAGAACCCAGCTCTCACATAACCCTCTGGAGGGAAGCCTGTGACAGACATTATACCTGATATGGCTTGGAGCATCGGATCATAGGCCGGTACGTGCTCATAGGGACCCTCCCCAAATCCCGAGATCTTGCAGTAAATGATCCGTGGGTTCTCTTTAGAGAGATCCTCATAGCCTATCCCAAGCTTCTTAGAAGCCGCTGAATCTAAATTATCGATCACAATATCAGAAACCCTCACAAGCCTTAAGAAGATCTCGCGCCCCCTGGGTTTCCCAAGATCTATTGCAACACTCTTCTTACCTCTATTCAGATCAACGAATATAGAGGGCCCTAACTCAGGAAGATCTCTGAAATGATCCCCAGAGCCGGGTCTCTCAATCTTTATAACATCAGCACCTAGATCCGCAAGCACCAGCCCAGCAGTGGGGCCGGCAACAGCATGTCCAATCTCGATCACTCTTATTCCGTTGAGAAGCATACAGAACACCATGGATAAAATATACCTGTTATAATTAAATATATCGATTTCTAGAAAAGCCACCAATTTTAATATGTCGGTGCGAATCCATAGATGATGGCAAGTTTGAGGGAAGAGCTCCTAAAGCTCTTGAAAGAAGACGAGACGTTCAGATTAGCTGTGATAGGGTTACTAGGGATCACAGATCTCCGGTCATCAATGAAAAACCTCATAGACGCTGTGAAAACCGTGGCTGAGAATCAGGCAGTGATCCTAGATCTAATGAAACAGGTCTTGAAGACGATTAAAACACTATACGGGGATCACGTTAAATTGTTGCAGGAGGTTAAGTCTATAAGAGAGGATCAGGTTAAGTTATTACAAGAGCTTGTATTCTTACGTGAGGATCAGGTTAAGCTGTTGCAGGAGGTTAAGTCTATAAGAGAGGATCAGGTTAAACTGTTAGGTGAGATCAAGCAATTACGCGAAGATCAAGTTAAGCTATGGCAGGAGATTATCTCTCTACACGAGGGTCAGGAGAAGCTTGGTAGAAAGCTCGATAGCCTTGGTGCTAGATGGGGTGTTTTTAGCGAAAGTGCCTTTAGATCAGGTATTAGGGCGTTTCTTGAGCGGTTTGGCTATAGGGTTGAGAGGTGGGATTATTATGATGGTGAGGGTTATGTCTATGGTTATCCAAGCCAGGTGGATCTCGATGTGATTGTTAGAGACGAAAAGCTCGCGGTTGCTGAGATCAGATCTTCTGTGAGCAGGGGGGATCTAAGTGTGTTTAGAAGGAAGGTTGAGCTCTATGAAAAGGTTACCGGTAGAAAGGCTGATGCTAGGTATATCATAACATACTATATAGGTGATAGAAAGCCTAGAGAGCTTAGAAAAATAGCTAGAGGTTTAGGGATAAGGATTATTGAGCCTGAGAAGCTGGTGAGGCGTTAGTATAAGTAGAGGCTTATAATCCACCTTCCATCTTTACTACGATCACGATGTAGTTCTCCACCCTATCCATAGAGACTACTTGGAAGCCCACCTCCTCGGCGTGGGCTGGTATGACGCTCATACATGTTTCGTCGTCTGTGTATATCTTGACCACTCCTTTTCCCTCGAGCTTCATGAAGGCTTTGACGAGCTCTATGAATGGTTTTGGGCATTGCTGTCCTCTCGTGTCGAGGACAATTTCTCTCTGCTCCATCCTACCCCCTCGGGAGCTCGTATTCTCTATACTCTATCTCAAAATCCTCGAAATCCCCTCTGTATTCCTGCCACTCGATCTCAACCCTCTCAACCCTCGCCAGGGCTGGGCCTTTTTTACACTCCTCTGCTAGCATTGATAAGGCTTCCTCGTCTCCCTCTGCTACTATGAGGACACTCCCGTCTGGCTCGTTTCTCACAAAACCCTTTAGACCGAGCCTTCTAGCTCTTCTCAAGGTCCAGCTTCTATAGCCAACGCCCTGGACTTCGCCATAGACCCTAATGATAGCCCTACGCTTCATAGAGGTCGAACTCCTTTAGATATGCTTTTGCAGCGATATATTTTTTCAGGGTTGATGGTGCTGCAACCCTAGCCTCTCCCTTAGCAATAACCCTACCAATCCTTATGGGCTCTTCGCCCTTCTCTCTAAGCTCTCCCTCGATCTCATCTATAACCCTTGGCTTCGCTATTATCACTATAGCACCGTTTGTCCCTGCGGTTGCGTTGGGTATTATATAGTTCCTGGTTGCGAACTCGCTAAGCTCTGGTGAGAGTAGCGGTATCTTCTCGATCCTGATGGAGGTTCTTGAGAGCTCTGCTAGCTCTTTTATAACATAGATCCCGGGACCTGTTACATCTGTTGTCGCAGCTATATGTCTCTCGGGGTCGTAGTCCTCGTCTAGGTGGGGGAGTCTCTTCTCAATGATCCTTGCAATCTCTATGTTTGGTCTAGCCATAGCGTCTATGATCCTGTTCTTTATCTCGAGGAGTTTCTCGATATCTATGCCGGATCTTTTCTTAAGCTCCTCAGCTATCTCTCTATCAAGCATGCTCATCATATAGACGTTGATGGATGCAAGCTCCCCTATAGGTCTTGTCACAAGGATCTCCATGCCTGGCGAGACATGGTCGTAGAAAAATGGGGGTTTTCTATCCGTTTCGGCAAAAACAGTAGCCCCCATTAGGAGTGCTCCGGCCTCGGGCTGTGGGGCCTCTACGATTCTGGCTCCTACCCTCTCAGCATAGATCCTCATGCTATCCTCGATCTTCCTCCTAAGCTCCTTCGAGGGCGAGTCTATAACAGGCACTATCATTGCATTCCTCCACGCACCAAGTGTATAGAGATCGTTGAGGGAGTTTCCTAGAGCTACTGCTGCCTGCCTAGGGCTCCCAGGATCCTCTGCAGGATCTATGATCTGGATAGTATCGTTATTACCAACCACTAGCTTACCATCACCCCTCTCAACCTTTATGTAGTCGAAGAGCATGAACTGGGCTTTCGGATCTGCTGTAACTATCGAGTGCCCCTTACCGATAACAATGCCCGGGCTTGCCTGGGCTACTCTAGAGTAAATGCTTCTAACCACCTTTGCTAGAGAGTCCGGGTTATCGGCTATCCGTTGATAAACCTGGGCTAGCACTATAGCTCTGCTGGGCGATATCTTTCCAAGCCTCTCAGGATCTACGTCTCCCTCACTCCTATAGATCTCTCTATGCAATCTAAACCCATCAATAGATCCCGGGAAGATATCTGCATCCCTTCTCGGGGCTATGCTCATGCCGAGCTTCTCAAGCTCCCCCTTAATGCTCCTAATAGCTGGGTAGAGGACTGTCACAAGATCTACTTTAACAGCACACCCGGTTGCTAGGGAGAAGGGGTTGATCCCGAGGGATCTGTATTCCTCAACCCTTCTCGAGAACTCTTTAAAGAGCTCCTCATACCTCTCCATCTAAGCTCTCCTCTTCCTAATAGAGATTTTATACTCACCCTCACCTATCTTTTCAACCGAGAGGACTTCATGCCCATTCTTCCTAGCAATAGCAGGTACATTCTCACAGCTGAGCGGATTATCTATCAAAACCTCTAGAACAGCTCCATCCTCTATCCTCTCTATAGCCTTTAGAGTAAAGATCTGTGGGTATGGGCACATATAGCCCCGGGCATCAAGCCTATATAGCTTCTCACCAATCTTGTCGACGGAAGCCCCTATTTCCAATCTATACACCTCTCTAAAAATACATCATTAGAGGGAATATAAGAAAAGAGTTATGTTTTATTTAACAAAATCATAAATAAAGCTTTTCATATCTCGAGCTAAATCCGAGCATGACTAATGGCTTAAGTTATTTATTAACTAGATAGTATAACTATATATACAAGGCGGTAGTATGGGAGAAATAATTAACGGAATAGATGTTGAGATAATGAAAGAACTGTTAAGACAAGTAAGCGAGGATAAAGAGTTTGTTTCAAAGATAACCAGATGGAACGCTAGGGTAAGTTGGCTTGGCTCTGGCTTTAACTTCAGATCCTATGTTAGGAACCACTCTTTCCTAATCTCAGAGCCCTCAGAGCTAGGAGGTTCCGACGCGGGTCCCAACGCTGTTGAGCACGTCCTCTCAGCTCTTGGGGCTTGTTATGCGACTGGGTTTGTTCTCAATGCTACAAAGAGGGGTGTGAGGGTTAGGAATCTGGAGATAGCGCTTGAGGGTGAGATTGACAATATCCTTGTCTTCCTGGGGTTATCGAGTGAGGGACATCCAGGTTATAAGAGGATCTATGCTAAGGCTTATGTGGATGCTGAGGCTGATGAGAGGACAATAAAGGAGATATGGGAGGAGACCGTGAGAACCTCGCCCGTTGGACATACACTGATCAGGAGTGTAGATGTAGTCCCAGAAGTAAGGGTTGAAAGGTGACGCTTTGCCCAAGCTATTCCTATTCCCTGTAACTGTTTTTGGAGGCTATAGCCTCGGGCATCAAGTCTATATAGCTTCTCGCCAATCTTGTCGATAGAAGCGCTCTTATTTCTAATCTCATATACTTATACCTATTCTCTCTAGTGATATATTTTTAGAGATAAGAAAGGAGACTTGTTTTACTTAATATAATAGTAAATAAAGCTCCCTATGTTTCGGATATAATTATAAAAATAGACATATAGGGTTATTTATTAGCCGAATAAGATAATATGTGTGAGGCGGTAGTATGGGAGAAATGATCAATGGGATAGATGTTGAGAAACTAAGAGAGCTGTTAAAACAAGCAGGCGAGAATAGAGAATTTGTTTCGAAAATAAATAAGTGGAGTGCTAGAGTAAGATGGCTTGGCTCTGGCTTTAACTTCAGATCCTATGTTAGGAACCACTCTTTCCTAATCTCAGAGCCCTCGGAATTAGGGGGTCCTGATTCAAGCCCAAATGCTGTTGAATATGTCATCTCAGCCCTCGGCGCTTGCTATGCAACAGGCTTTATACTCAATGCTACAAAGAGGGGTGTGAGGGTTAGGAATCTGGAGATAGCGCTTGAGGGTGAGATTGACAATATCCTTGTCTTCCTGGGGTTATCGAGTGAGGGACATCCAGGTTATAAGAGGATCTATGCTAAGGCTTATGTGGATGCTGAGGCTGATGAGAGGACAATAAAGGAGATATGGGAGGAGACCGTGAGAACCTCGCCAGTAGGAAACACGCTTACTAGGAGCGTGGAGGTAATCCCAGAAGTGAAGGTTGTGAGGTGAGATCCGTGTCCAAGCTACCCCTATTCCCTGTAACCGTTGTTGGAAGCTGGCCAAGACCCCGCTGGCTTCTCGAGGCTTTGAGGCTTAAGAGGGAGGGGAAGATCTCTCAGGAGGAGTTTGACTCGATAGCTGATGAGGCTGTTCTCCTAGCCGTTAAATACCAGGAAGATGCTGGGGTTGAGATCCTTAGTGATGGTGAGCAGAGGAGGGATAACTTCTACTCCTTTGTTGCTGACAAGATCCGTGGTATTGAGTTGAAAACCGTAGCAGAGATAGTCGATCTCGTGCCCGATAAGTCTAGGTTTGAGACTGTTTTGAGAAGCCTTGATGTCCCGGCATTTTCGATAAGAAACCCGGTTGTAACCTCGAGGCTGGAGGTTGGGGCGAGGGGTATTGCCAGGGATGAGGCTTCTTTCCTGAAGAACCATACTAGGGCTTTGATCAAGATCCCGCTTCCAGGGCCATATCTCCTCACAAGATCCAGCTGGGTTCCCGGGATAAGTGATAAGCACTACAGATCTAGAGAGGAGCTCGGGTATGAGTATGCAAAGATCCTGAGGGATGAGATAATAGCGCTGAGAGATCTGGGCGTATTCTTCGTCCAGCTCGACGAGCCCGTGTTGAGCGAAGTAGTTTACGGACCAGATCAGTCGCAGCAGACATTCATGTGCGCAGCCCTGTTTAGCAGGAGGAATCCGAGGGAGGAGCTCGAGTTCGCTGTAGAGCTTATAAACGAGACCGTAAAGGGGGTCTCTGGCATAAAGGTAGGGATTCATGTGTGTAGGGGTAATTGGAGTAGGAGGGAGGATGCCCTCCTCAAGGGGGACTATGTACCCCTAATGCCCTATCTGGCTGAAACCAAGGTTGAGCAGCTCGTGCTGGAGTTCGCCACGCCGAGGGCTGGTGATGTTGAGGCTCTGAGGGACTATATAGGGGATAAGGAGCTCGGCTTCGGTGTTGTTAATCCGAGGACTGATGAGGTTGAGAAGCCCTCAGAGATCGTTGCCAGGGTTGAGAAGATCTTAAGGTTCATGGATCCAGGGAAGATCTATCTAAACCCTGACTGTGGTTTCGGCACCTTTGCAGAGGCTCCTGTAAACACTCCAAAGACTGCTTTCAATAAGCTGAGATCTATGAGGATTGCTGCGGAAGAGCTGAGAAGAATCTATGGGGAGAGGTAGTGGTGCAGAGGATCTTCATAGATGCTGAAGAGATCCTTAAAGGGATCCGTGAGGGCTCTCTAGTAGTTGTTGATATAAGGCCCTTTTCTAAATACGCCAGAGCCCATATACCAGGCGCCCTGTGGCTCTACTTCTGGGATTTCACGGAGCATGAGAGGGGTATGCCCTCAAAGCCTAAGGATCCTTCTGAGATTGCAAAGATCCTTGGGAGGAATGGTCTCTCAAGAGAGGATCGGGTGGTTATAGCCTATGATAGGACAAGCATAGGGATAGCTTGCTATACGTATTGGTATCTAGAGTATATGGGGCAGGAGGAGATCTATCTCCTCAAGGGCGGGATGGAGGAATGGGAGGCGAGAAAGCTCCCCCTAGAGAGGGGTGTCATAAAACCCCAGCCTAAGGAGTATAGACCGATCATTAGGAGCGATATAAGATCTTCTCTCGAGGAGGTGGTTAGAATAGCTAGGGGCGAGGATCAAGCGGTTCTCATAGATGTGAGAACATATGAAGAGCATGTTGGGAGTATGCAGACAACACCAAGGCCAGGAAGAATACCGGGCTCTGTTCTTATAGACCCCATGGTCTTTCTAAGAGCCCTTCTGGGAGATGGAGAGGCTGTTGAGAGGCTATCAAGCATAGCCGGGATTGCTGGTAATAGGAGGATAATAACCTACTGCTCCTCGGGCGAGAGGGCAGCTGTTGCATGGCTTGTTTTGAAAAAGATAAAGGGGCTTGGTGATGTTAGGCTCTATCCAGAATCTTTCTATGAGTATTCCTCTAGAAAAGATCTTCCTGTCGAGGTAGGGCCTCCAAGGTCATGATTGGTTGTTTTCATCCTTATCCTAATCCTAACCAAATACCTTCCCTCGGGATCTTTAGAGCTTTCTATCAACTCATACCCAAGCTCGTCGCTAAGGTTTGTTAGGGCATACCATGTCTCAGGATCCCTTGTAACCACTACAGCCTCTTCTCCGGGTTTTAGGGTTTCAACTACTCTTCTCCTTATCTCTCCGAGCCTTGATGTGCCGCAGAGTATGCTTAGATCCCCAAGATCTATTATCCTAAGCCTTGCCTCGATGATCGCTTCCCCCTCTTTACTTCTCTATAGGCGCACCTACTATGTTGCCCCACTCACTCCAGCTACCATCATATACTCTGACCTTGGGGTATCCCAGGATCTCTTTGAGTACAAAGAATGTGTGAGCCGCTCTCTCACCTATTCTGCAGTAGACAATAACCTCCTTATCCTTCGTAACACCCCTGCTCTCGTAAAGGGCTCTCAGCTCATCAATACTCTTGAAAGTACCATCCTCCCTCACAGCTTGGGCCCAGGGTATGTTAACAGCACCCGGTATATGCCCAGCTCTCTGGGCAGCCTCGTTAGGATATTCCGGCGGGGCTGTTATCTCTCCCTTATACTCTGCGGGGCTTCTAACATCCACTAGAACTACATTGGGGTTTCTGAGGTTCTTAAGCACATCTAGGAAAGAGGCTCTGAGGGTTAGATCGACTTTAGTGACTCTATAGGTTGTTGGGCTTGGCTTGGGTATCTCTTTGGTGAGGGGTTTTCCAAGCTCTATCCATTTCTTCCTACCACCGTTGAGGATTTTTACATCATCATGTCCATAGATCTTGAAGATCCAGTAGGCGAATGCTGCGAACCAGTTGTTATAATCACCATATAGAACCACGGTGTCTGTGTTAGAGATCCCGAGTCTTGATAGGAGGGCTTCGAAGCCCTCTTTATCGATTATATCCCTCTCGGGGTATTTGTTGAGATCCTTCTTCCAATCGATCAGGAGGGCTCCTGGTATGTGCCCGATATTATATGCTGTTGAAGGGTCATAGTCGACCTCAATTACCTTGACGTTATTTAGATTTTTCTCAAGCCACTCAGGATCTACAACTGGAGATTGTTTTTCACTTACTACCATTTAACCCACCAGACATACTATTCTTAGAATACTTATAAATATGTATGTGATTTTATTTATTTTTAGATAAAATTATATGTGGATCGTATATATAGCGGATCATAGAGTAGCTGAGGAATTAAAGAGCGTGACCTTTACTCTCCTAAGTAGATTATCATGGTAACCTTTATTAATATTTATTGATATAGCTAGCTAAACAAAATCCTCAGAGGTTATGTTATTTATCTAGTTGGCTTCTGCTTCTTACCCTTTAGCAGAGCATCTAGGGAGACGCCGTTAACCATTATAACCTTATACTTAACCCCGGGGAGATCTCCCATCGACTTACCCCTGGTACCGCCGATCCCTGCTATTATTACCTCGTCATGTTCGTCTATAAATGTGATCCCGCCGTCCTTTGGGACGAATGCTGTAACCACTTTCCCGTTCTTAACTAGCTGGACTCTTACACATTTTCTCAGAGCTGAGTTGGGCTGCCTCGACTCGATCCCTGTCTTTTCAAGCACGATTCCTCTGGCCATGGGGGCTCCTTCGAGGGGGTCGTATTTCTCTTTAAGCCTAAGCATCCTTACTCTGAAATCCCTCTGGCTCCACCTAAGCTTGAGCCTCTTCTTCCTAAGCTTCCTCGCTGCGTAAAGGCCTGATGGGGCTTTCTTACCCGGCATTTTACCTCCTAGATAATGTTTTTCCAATGCTTATAAAGAGACACCTAGGATCGTTTCTCCCCGGTTTCCATTATTGCTGGCGATTCAGAATATGTGATGGTACATATATAAGAGCTTCCCAGCCTTTTAGAAGTGGCTTGTTGCAGTAATAAGACCCAGGGGTTTTATAATAGATAGATATATAGAATACTGTTATAAACCCTCGGATATAGGTGCGGTATTTCTCGAGAACGCTCAGCAATCCTATGAGGGTTATGTTGTTTAGAACCCTAGGCTGTCCTCTTCGGTTTCTTTGCTATCCTGTTCTTGTTTATCTACCAGTTCTTTCGATATATATATTGGTGCTCCTACTAGATATGCTAGGAAGATCGCATGGCTCGGGATCATTCTTTTAGCAACCGTGAATCCATCGCCCTTGATATAGATTTTAGCCGTGTAGAGATGTGTGTTCTCGTCAACCTCGTCTACAACGACCTTCTCAATCTTATTTCTAAGCACCTCTATCTCGTCAAACACCGTCAGCACTTCGAAAAGAGTCTCTCTATCGTTCTCAAACCCGTAGCCCTTGATCTTGTTGACTGCTAGCACCACCTCTAGGGGTATTAGATAGAGGTTGAAGAGCCTTCCATCCTCTAGGGAGCATTGTAGCACTGTGTATGGGTTAAACTGATCAGAGTAGTTGACATAGGCCTCGATATCGATTACCTTTAATAGCTCTCCAGACACCCAAGCACCTCAATAAATCATGTCTAGGAGGGTTTATATAGATGCTTTGGATCTATCTAGCAGGCTCTGTCGCGTTAATCTTCCTACCCTCAACAACCATCATTGTGAGTGTTGACTTTACCTTAGGCATCTTCCTAATATTTGTTGACACGATCTTCTTCAGAGTCTCTATATCAGGGGCTGTTATCTTGGCAACAATATCATATACACCATATACGACGTATGCCTCCTCAACACCCTCTATATTCATAAGAGCTTTGAGAACCTCGCTTTCTCCACCTATTTCCGTGTTTATCAATATGAATGCCTCCGCCACCCAACCCACCGGCTAACATATGTATATACCGCCTTATATATTCATTATGCCCTAGGATCTGTGGGATTCCTTTTTAAACCTGATCGTGGAACCTCGTGGAGGCGTATATATCGCTTATACCTATGCTGGAGCAGACCGCTATTAAGAGATCATCTATATTGATCCTCTTGGAAGCCGAGATAGCCTTGAAAAAGCCTGGCTTAAAACCCCTAGCCTCCATAACCCCCCTCACAAGCCCTGCAAGCCATTCAACATCGAGCCCCTTAGCAGCATCGATCTTGTTGAGGGCTACAACCATAGGCTTATCCCTAGCATTGATCTTCTCGAGGATCTCCAGGGCGGCCTCAACCTTCTCAACAACCTCCTCAGGCGGGTCGAGGGCGTCTATAACGAAGACAAGGCCATCAGCAGCGGTGATCTCGGAGATCACTGCGTGGAACACCTCAACAATCTCGCTAGGCATTTTCCTAACAAATCCTATAGTGTCTGTGAAAATGATCCTCCCACAGGGTGTTTCACCAGCCCTACTTTTAGGCATGAGGGTCTTGAATGGCTGAGGACCCGTGGGCTTATCATCACCTGTTAGAGCGTTATAGAGGGTTGTTTTTCCTGCACATGTATAGCCTATGATCGCTACGTGGGGATAGCCCCTTCTATTCCTCGAGGCCACGAGCCTCTCTCTACGCCTCTTTATCTCTTCAAGCTCTCTGCTGATCCTAACCTCCTTCCTCTTAAGGGATCTCAGGAGACTCTCATACCCATATGCACCCGGACCCATGAAGCCAACCTGTTCTCCCAGCTTAGCCATTCTCACATACTCCTTGACTAGGGGTATCTTGTGCCTCGTCTCTGTGAGCTCTATCTGGAGCTTAGCCTCCCTGGTTCCAGCATGGATCTCGAAGATCTTTAGGAGGAGTGTTACAAGATCCCAGACCTCGCACCCAAGATCCTTTGACAGGTTATAGCTCTGCCATGGCTTCAGCTTATCATATACCACAACAAGATCAGGTTTATCGCCATCGCTAGCCATCTTCTCAACAAGGTTCTGCTGGATATAATACCTATGGTTAGGCTTCTTAACATAGATAGTATCAACACCATCGATCCCTAGGGTTGCTAGGAGGGATAGAGCCTCACCTAGGTATCTCTTATCCTCCTTCTTCAGTGCTAGGAGAACCTTCCTATAACTCCCACTTACAGACAGCTCCCAGGATCACCGTAATATAGTACCTATAGAGGAATATATCGCTTACAAGGATGCTTAAAACGAGATCCAGACGATCTATTGCTGGTGAAATGCTCGATAAAAGATCTCTGAGGATAGCTAGATCAAAAGCTACTGTGAAGCCTTAACCCCTAGCCCTTGGTCTCTCTAACTATTGTTCTAGCCTGTTCTCTGAAGTAGTTGAGCAGATAGTAGGGACCACCAACACCCCTTCCCGTTGCACCACTAGCTTTCCAACCAACAAAGGTTTGGGCTCCTGGCCATGCTCCTGTAGTGGATCCTCCCCTCCTGTTGGCATAGGTTACACCGAACTCTATCTTGCTGAAGAAATACTGGATCTCGTTCTCATCCTCGCTAAAGATCCCTGCTGTCAACCCGTACTCGGTATTGTTAGCCTTCTCTAGAGCTTCTTCAAGTGTTCTGAACTCGCTTACTAGGAGTATTGGTAGGAATAGCTCCTGCCTCCATAGATAGTGATCCTCTGGAACTCCTTCTATGACTGTTGGCTCGACATAGAAGCCTTTAGAGAAGATCCCTTCTTGGAGGACTCTGCCTCCAACCAGGATCCTACCTCCAGAGGCTATAGCGTCTTCTACGTATCTCTTGAAGTTCTCGAGGGCTCTTCTATTTATAACGGGTCCTAGGAAGACCTCTCTCTTTCTAGGATCGCCTACCACGATCCTCTTAACCCTCTCAACAAGCCTTGATACGAACTCATCCTTGATGCTTTTCTCAACATAGAGCCTTGATGTCGCGCTACACTTCTGCCCTCCATAGCCAAACGCTGCTCTCACAGTACCCTCTACAGCCTTGTCTAGATCAGCCTTGGATGTGACTATCGTTGGGTTCTTACTCCCCATCTCAAGTACTATTGGCTTGGGGTAAGGCTGCTCGGTTGTGAATCTCCTGTAGAGCCTCATACCAACATCCCTAGATCCTGTGAATGCTATCCCACCCACAAGCTTGTTGGAGACAAACACATCCTCAAACTCCTCCCCAGGTCCTGTGACGAGGTTAAGAACACCCGGCGGGATACCGCCATCTATATAGATGTTATACAGAAGGGTTGCTGTTAATGGGGCCTCGCTGGTGGGTTTCCACACAACGGTGTTTCCTGTTAGCAGTGCTCCCAGCATCATCCCGTTGGCAAGCATTAGTGGGAAGTTGAATGGCGATATAACTATCCAGACTCCGTAGGGTCTAGGGATGCTCCATGTCTCTTCTCCAGGGGCTCCTGGCATCATTCTCCTCACATACCCATTCTCCCTCTCCATGAGGTCTGTGTAGTATCTAATAGCATCTATAGCCTCGTAAACCTCTGCTATGGCTTCGAGCCTGTTCTTACCAACCTCATAGGTTATTGCTGCGGCTAGGTCGAATGCTCTTCTCTCTATGAGGTCAGCGATCTTTCTGAAGATCCTTACCCTCTCTTTCCAATCACTCTCGCCCCACTCTTTAAAAGCCTCGTGAGCGCTCTTGATCGCTTCCAAGGCATGTTCTCTGGATCCTTTTTGAAACCTCCCCACAACTATGTCTATATCTATAGGGCTTCTCTTCTCGAACTCTCCTCTCTCGCTATAAATCTCCCTTCCACCTATATACATGGGGTATCTCTTACCAAGAAGATCCTTTTCAACACGGGCTAGGGCTTCCTCATATTTTGGGTGTATCGTTTCATCTGCTATTAGTGTTACATATGTAATCTTAGAGCTCAACTTCTCCCCTCCTATATTATCTACGGTTGGGAATATATAGTCCGGTATCACGATCCATGGATCTTGACCGTCAAGCCTTAAACCAGCGTAGCATAGAGATACTCTGTGGTGGTAAAAGATAGCCATAGTAAGCCTTACGATGGAGATAGCTCTCGACGAGATCCCAATATATGCCGGGGGTCTCGGGGTTCTCGAGGGTGACAAGTTCTACACAGCATCAAGGCTGAATATCGAGTACTATGTTATGACCATGTTCCATAGAAACGGCTATGTTGATTACGATTACAAGGATGGTGTTTTTATAGAAAGGAGTCAGGAAGATGTTATCAGGAAGGCTGAAAGTCTCCTCGAGAGAGAGAAGGAGCTTGTAGTGAGCAGCAAGGTATATGGCGAGATCCTTGTCGCACCGCTTGTATTTAAGAAGGGGAGTGCGAGGGTTATATATTTCAAGCCGGAGTATCCCGAGCATATATCTAGGATCGCTAGCAGGCTCTATGTTGAGGAGACGCCTGAGCAGGCTATAGCTAAATACATTGTTTTCGCCAGATCATCTGCACAATATATGAGGGAGAGGATCGGTTTCGAGAGGATCAAATATATAGATCTTCAGGAGAGCATAGCCTCACTCGCAGCCTTAGAGCTCAAGGATCTTAAGGGAGTGGTCAGGCTGGTGATCCACACGCCGGGCCCGTGGGGACATCCAATGATCCCTGACGAGGTTTTGGAGAGGGAGTATGGTGTGGACACCAGCCCAGGTCTTGTGAGGATCACGGATGTAGTGCTCAGAGAGGTGCCGGTGGGGTTCGGTGTTTCTAGGAAGCATTGGGAGATGCTCCACAGAATATTCCCACAGTTTGTGGACAGGATAGCTTATGTGAGGAATGGTGTTGATCTTGAGAGGTGGGTTCACAGTGCTATAAAGAGCTTAGTGTCTTCCAAGGGTCTTGGCAAGATCTCTCCAGAGGATCTAGCCCCTGCTAGGAGGAAGGCTAGGGAGGATCTAATATCCCTCATAAGATCCCGCAAACCTGATATCAGAGTAGAAGGCCCGATCATAGCATGGGCTAGAAGGCTTACTAAGTATAAGAGACCATATCTTATTGAGAGGCTTATCAGGGATCTTGGGAGGGAGGTTAACGCAACATTTATTCTAGCCGGCAAAGCCCATCCAAAGGATCATGAGGGTAGAGAATATATGGCTAGGTTTAGAAAACTCCACGAGCAGTTTGATAATGTTGTATATATACATGACTATAGCCTTGATATCGCTAGAGCCATACTCAGTGGCTCAGATCTATTGCTCTTCACACCATTCTCAGGCTGGGAGGCATGTGGAACCAGCTATATGAAAGCAGGGGCTAACGGCATCCCAACACTCTCATCGAGAGACGGCGGGGCTCTCGAGACAATAATAGATGGCTTCAACGGCTGGTTCTTCGGCCTAGAACTTGTTGACTTCATAAATATATATGAAAACACAGCAAGAGTCTCTGCGGTTGATGAGGAGGACTACCGAGATCTCAGGACTAAGTTCCTCAAGATCCTGGAGCTTATCGACAAAGATCCCGAGGCTTATCTAGAGATCTCGATAAACGCCCTCAAAAGCTTCACAATCTCGTCAAACTCGGTGAGAATGTTTAGAGAGTATAGATACCTCTCATAGGGGTTCGGGCTTCATGCAGTTGATATTTTGATATCAACCGCTCAGCCCTTGGCTTCCTCGGCCTCAGGGCCCTTTTCATCGGGGCCCTTATCATTGGCTTCTACCCATTTGGGGTGACCCCAGCTCACAGCTCCCCTTCATAGCATTGCTCTGGTTCATTGCTGTGGGGAAACCCCGCATCCTGGGCTTTTTTATTTAACCCGCCCACTCGGGTCTCTATTTTTACCCTCATTATTGGGCGGGCATTCCAATAAAATACAGAGCTTATACTATGTTCCATTATCGCAGAACTACGGGTTTAATATCAATCCTTATAAACCACCATGAAACCAGAAACAGTTGGCTACGGCATAGATAAGAATAAGAGTTACGAGAAATAGTTTCGAAAAGCCCCTGTCCATACCATTATCTTATTTTAAATATCCCTGCTTCTTGAAACATGTGGTAGTAGTGATACTATGGCTGTAATTGCTGTTGTTGGGAGTATCAATATTGATTTCGTGATCTATTTGGAGAGGTTTCCAAGGGTTGATGAAACTGTTAGTGATGGTGTGTATGAGATCCATTTTGGGGGTAAGGGTGCTAACCAGGCTGTAGGGCTCTCTAGGCTTGGCTGTAAGGTATATATGATCGGCAAGGTTGGGATGGATAGTCTTGGGGATATGGCTATAGAGAATCTCAGGAGGAACGGCGTTAATGTGGATCATGTTAGGAGGGAGAGAGCGACCCATACTGGTACTGCTTTCATACTCGTCAATAGGGAGGGGAATACAATGATCTCTGTGGCTCCTGGGGCTAACAAGCTTCTAAGCCCTATAGAGGCTGAGGAGTCTCTAAGAGCTATTGGTAAGGTTGACGCTGTACTTGCACAGCTAGAGATCCCGATGGAGACTGTTGAGAGGGTCTCCAGGGTTTCTGAGGAGCTTGGTGCCAAGTTTATCCTAACCCCGGCGCCTGCTAAGAAGATCCCCGAGGAGGTTTTGAAAAGAACCCACACGATCATACCTAACAGGACAGAGATCTTCAGGATCCTTGGGAGAGAGCCTAGAAGACAGCTGGAGGAAGAGATCGAGGATGCGGCGAGAGAGCTTGTTAAGATGGGCGTTGAAAACGTCGTGATAACGCTGGGGGAACATGGTGCTGCTCTCTATAGCAGGGGTATGGATCGAGTCTCGATGATCCCTGCTGCGAAGCCCGAGAGGGTTGTTGACACAACAGGTGCTGGGGATGCTTTCACAGCGTGTTACTCCTACGGCGTAGCCTCTGGCATGTCTATAATAGATTCTGTCAAGCTTGGCTCTATATGTGCATCGATAAAGATCTCTAGGAAGGGTGCTCAAGAAGGGCTCCCAAGGCTTGAGGAGGTTCTTAAAAAACTAGGTAATAACTAGCCCGGGCTAGCGTTACCCAGCAAGTGCGAAGAGCGCTACTGACTCGGTTGAGAAGGCTACTACAACACCTAGGGTTATTGCTGTCCAGAATAGGGGGCTTGAGACACCGCCCAGCCTGCCCAGGGCTGAGAGGTTTACGTGGAGCATTGCATAGACTATAGAGGCTGTCGCAATGGTATTTAGAGTGGCTAGGAAGAGCTCAGAGCCTATGCCTGTGTAGAAAACAGCGGATCCAAGGACTGTAGGGAGTCCTGCGAGCATTGACAAGCCTAAGAGGACTGTGTGGTCTACATGCTGTCTCGCCTCGCCCAGCAAGGGTCCTACTATTGCGAACCCTTCGGTAGCGTTGTGTATCGCGAACCCTATGGTGAATAGTATTGCTGAGGCTAGGGCTCCTGCTAGTAGTGAGGCTGCTATTGCAAACCCCTCGCCAACATTATGGATCCCAAGGGCTAGTGCGACAACATACCCCGTATAGATCCCTAGGGAGGGTGTTTTACCCCTCTTCATGTTATTCTCAACACTTGCTAGGGATAGATAGGTTGCTAGAAAGGCTATTGTTGTTACCACAGAAGCTACTATGAATTCCACGAATGTTGCTGGTTTGGCTAGCTCCTCAATATATTCCGAAGCCGCGTGTCCAGTCTCTAATGCTAGATAGCCCAGTATACCGCCTGCAAGGGCTTGGAGAAAACCTATTCCTCTGGTTGATAGTGTTTTTCTAGCCCTGTAGAGGGTTATAGCACCGATATATACTGTTAAACCTGCTATAAGTCCAAAAACGAGGGGTAGAACATTGGGCTGCCAGTTCATACAACACACCTCATAATTACAACCATATATGTATATACCACAGCGGTATATAACATTTTATATAACTTATAACGTGTTCCACTATATGTTTCCAAGATCTAGAAAAGATCTCTATTTATTGTCTCTTAATAGAGCTCAGGAGATCCTGTGCAGCCTTCCGAATAGCTATCGCCCTATGGCTTATCCTGTTCTTTAAACCCTCTCCAAGCTGTGCGAAGGTTTCCCCATACCCTTCTGGGATAAATATGGGGTCGTACCCAAAACCCCTGGATCCTCTGGGCTTCTCTGCAATCACCCCACACACCTCGCCCTCAGCCACTCTTGTCTCATTATCTATTGTGTAGGCTACAGCAGCTCTATAGCATGCTCTTCTGTTACTCTCACCCTCCATGAGCTTTAATATACCCTCTAAGCCTATCTTTCTAAGCACATAGCTCGAGTAGGGTCCTGGGAAGCCTTTAAGGGCTTCTATGAATAATCCCGAGTCCTCCACGACTACTGAGTCCCACTTGCCTCTATCTATCTTCTTGAGAACACTTCGCAGCGCTATTAAAGCTATCTCTGCAAGGTCTTCGGACTGTATCTCGAGCTTCTCTATATCCCCGCTTATCTCCACCTCAAAGGCTCCTGGAAAGCTCTCGGCAAGGATCTCTTCAATCTCTCTAGCTTTATTCCTATTACCCGTTACTAAGAGGATCCTCAGCCTTCCTGGTCTGTGAGCCATACTGCTTTAGCCCTCCTCTCAGCAACATATCTTCCTCTGAGCCTAATGCTCCTCACCCTCTCCAGAATCTCTCTACCCCTCTCGCTCCCCACGATTGATTCGTAGCCTTTATAGACCTCCTCTTCCATCTTGTCTATGGATTTTAGTGGGAGTGTCTCTATGGATCTATAGAGCAGGTGTAGATCCACAGCAAGGTCTTCGGGGTCGTTTGTATAGTCGGCTAGGCCGAAATCTATTATCCAGAGGTCCCCGTTGTCATCGACTATATAGTTGGATATCGTAGGATCCCCGTGATAGACTCCTCCTGAGTGGATGATACCAAGGATCTCTCCAGCTCTTCTACATAGATCCAAAGATCCCCCGCTGATTAGCGTGTCTCTCAAGAGCTTTCCAGGGATATACTCCATAACTATTAAGGCTGAGTCGGGATCTACATCTAGTATAGCCGGGATCGGGGCTCCTAGAAGCCTTAGCCTTGTCATTATCCTTGCCTCGTTGATCGTTCTAAGCCTCCTTATCCTTTTATCAAGGATCTCTGGTCTGTATTGCTTCGAGGGTCTATACTTATATATAGCCCTGATCCCTAGATAGCTCCCCATATATATTATAGCCTCTGCTCCTCTGTGGATCTCTACTAGATCCTCCAAGGAGTATCTACCTCATCAACCCTCCATCTAGGCTTTATATAGCTCTCTCCAACCGGTATCGATACACCGTGTTTATAGGCTAAAAGCCCTGTCCATGCTATCATAGCCCCGTTATCCCCAGCATATTCCGGAGGAACTATATAGAGATCCGCTCTATGGTGTTTCGCAGCCCACTCCATCTTATCCCTCAGATAGGGGCTTGCCGCAACACCACCAACAACAAGGATCTCTCTCTTCCTCGTGTGGGATACACATCTCTCTGTAACCTCAACCACCATTGAGTAGGCTATCTCTCTAAGGGTTAGGCATATATCCTCAAGTTTTGCACCCCTCTTGAGAGCCCTTAGCGATGCTGTGAGCAATCCTGCGAACGATAGATCCTGACCCTTAACCACATAGGGCATATCCTCTATGAATTTCGAGCCCTCCTCAGCACATCGATCAACTACGTGGAGTCCGTTAACAACATACGGAGGACCCAGACCGGCCTCTCTTGCAAATGTGTCTAGAAGGTTACCCAAAGCTATATCGAGGGTCTCTCCAAAAACTCTATACCTACCACTATGGTGGGCTATAACAGCTGTGTTCCCTCCTGAGAGGTAGACTACAACGGGATCCCTGGCTCCCGTCGTTATAAGCCCGATCTCTATGTGGGCTACGCCGTGGTTGACAGGGATCAGGGGTTTCTTATAGCGCAGCGCTAGTGCTCTAGCTATTGTTGCACCAACCCTCAGGCTTGGACCCAACCCTGGTCCGAGGGCTATTGCTATCCCATCCATATCATCGATCGATGTTGATGCAGCTCTGAGAGCTCTTGCGAGAACCTCGGGGGCTTTCTCGGCTAGGAATCTCGAGGACTCCCTAGGATGGATCCCTCCCTTCTCGGGGATGTAGGATGCTCTCTCGTTAGCAATTATATATGGTTTCTCGTCGATAGCAATCCCTACCCCTATCGTGTGTGCTGTCGACTCGATCCCAAGGATCTTTAACATAATCCCCATAAGAGCTATGTGCTAGCGGGCGATTATCCCTTAGAATATAGATCCTTCTACTTAATGACACGTTTAAAAACCCTCTATACATCTATTGCTAGGTGATGCTCTGTTGAAGAAGATCATATATGTAACTATAGCAGTAGCTATAATAATAGCAATAGCCTTCAACATACATGAAATAATATCCAGGGTTTTTCCCTCTACCGAGATCCCGCCTAATGCCTACTATGCTATAAAGGCGGTAGCAACCGCTCTGGGGATTATATGGATAACATATGCTATAGCATCTACTATAAGGGTTAGACTCTCACAGCTAGTAGGTACTAAGGCTTACCAGATAGCTACTTTGATCAAGATTAGTGGTTATCTCATAGCGGTATTAGCCGTAGTCGCCATGGCGGGAGCCGATCTATCGGGACTCCTCGCCGGAGGTGTTGTCACAGGGCTTGTACTCGGTATAGCTCTCCAGCCCGTGCTGAGCAACTTCTTCGCAGGGATCCTTATAATGAGCACAAGAATGGTTGAGATAGGAAATAGAGTAAGGATCCTGAGCACCAGCATACCCTACGTAGTGCCTATTCTCCCAGCATATAAGTTCTTCTCGGTGGATTTTGTCGAAACAGGCTTTAAGGGGGTTATTGTGGATATGAACTTCTTCTATGCCAAGATGGTTACTGATGAGGGTAGAGAGCTCAAGATACCTAACATGATGCTCATGAACGCAGCGATCGTTGACTATTCTCCAGAATTCTCTAAAAAGGAGACCGTTAGTGTGAGGGTGGAGTTACCATTGCAATCAATAAACCCAGCCGAGATCGAGGACAGGGTTAGGAACGCTCTACAAGGCTTCGAGATAGTTTCGGGTCCGTATCTAAACGAGCAGTCTGATAAGGAACACGTAATAGTTATTGTAAAGCTAGGCGTCTCTAATGGCGAGGATTGGAGGAGGGTTAAGTCAGAAGCCCTTAAGAGACTGCTAACCCTTAGGAAACAGCTAGTAGAGGCTATGAGTGTCCAGAAAACAGCTTGATCTCATAGTTCCTGCCTCACAATCAGATCTAGGATTGTTCAGGCTCTCGCAAGCTAACAGATCCAATAGATCCAGTAGCTATAGTAGCTATACAGCTGTTTGTCCTTAAGATGTTTGTTGACATCTATTTATAATAGCTATTACAAGCATGATTCAGAGACGTACTGCGATCTTATTAAATACTAACCATGTTCCACAGTAAATGTATATTGATAGCTGTATGAGAAGATCAAGAGGATGGGATTTATATAGACCAAGTGATCGGGAGAGCTCTGGAAGAGGATATTAGGAGGAGATAAGAAGGGGTCTTGAAGGGGTATCAAAGATCCTCTCGAAGATCCCTGGAAAAGGACTGTGGAGATTGTGAGATCTTTGCGCGAGGCGAGATAAGATAACCATGCTCTCTCTAACTCATCAGCATTATTAAAATAACAAAACTCCGTGTCCCAAGTGCTTGGTATCATAAGCGGTAGCTAGCATGGCTTAGGATATGCTCTCATTGCAGGAGTTTCTAGATCTCAGGTATTGCTAGCTATGGTGTGAGGGCTTGTGCTTATAGATCTCTTCTAGAGGCACTAGGCGAGAAGCAGGTGTTGTTTTTACATATATTGTTTTTCGTATTGTTATCTCGTGGTGGTTGTATGGATTTCTCGTTAACAGAGGATCAGGAGCTTATTGTTAAGGCTTCGAGGGAGTATCTGGCGAAGGAGGTTGCGCCTAGGTATAGGGAGATAGAGCATCGTGGGATAGTTACTAAGGATCTTTTTAGGGGTCTTGCCTCTCAGGGGATCTTGACTCCAAATATTTCTCAGGATTATGGGGGTCCTGGGCTTTCGTGGTTAACTGCTGCCCTGATCATGAGGGAGGTTGGTTACTATGATCCTGGGATGAGCCTTGCTGTATATATCGTTGTTAACAACATATGGTCCAAGATGATCGAGGTCTATGGCTCCAGAGATCTCAAGGAAGAGGTTATACCCCTTGTTGCTAGGGGTGAGAGGTTTCTCGGAATAGCCTCTACAGAACCCCATGGTGGGAGTGATGTTGCCAATATAAAGACCCTCGCGTCGAGGGAGGGTGATGGCTATGTGGTCAATGGTGAGAAGGTCTATATAAGCGGTGTGAAGGAGGCTAGAGAATGGGGCGGGGGTTACTTCCTCCTAGCCAAGACAAGGCCTGAGAGAAGCCACACGGCAATATCGGCCTTCTATCTCCCAATAGATGCTGAGGGCGTTGAGGTGGGGTTGTTCGAAACCATGGGGAGGATCGGGATAAGCACAGGATCCCTTGTATTGAGGGGCGTAAAGATACCCAAGAGATACCTCATAGGCGAGGAGGGAAGAGGGTTTATATACGCTACAGAGGGTTTCACAAGAGCCAGGGTTCTCATAGGAGCTGCAGCCATAGGATCGGCTATGAGGGTTTTCGATGAGGTTGTCGAGTATGTTAAGAATAGAGAGGCCTTTGGCTGGCCCTTAGCTAGATACGAGGCTATACAGTTCAGGCTAGCAGAGATATGGGCCGAGCTCGAAGCAGCATGGAACCTAGTGCTCCGAGCAGCATGGACCCTGGATCTCTATTCAGAGAACAAAGCATCAAGATCCGAGGCGTTCAAATTCAGCGCTGCTACAAAATATCTTGCAGTGGAGAAGAGCTTCAAATCAATAGTAGATCTCACCCAGATGCTAGGAGCCCTGGGATATACTAGGGAATCTATAGCTGAGTCAGCCCTAAGAGGAGTATTCAGCTACATGTCAGGCGCGGAAGGAGCCCCCAATATAATGAAAATGATAATAGCCAGAGAGATCCTGGGGAAAGAATATAGACCAACACCACTATAGATTCCATATCCCGGCTAACATCTAACCATAATGCTAGAATGGAGACTCGAAACAATCCTCGGTTTTTAGGGAGAAGCTTCTACTGAATGAGAGAAACTTATATCTACTAGGCTAGGTAGTCCTGATCACTAAAGTAGCCAGGTATACCGTTTATATTGTTATTATGTTGCGGCTTTCTATTTATTTATTACCGATCTTGCTAAGAATAATTAGGGATCTCTTGCAGGAGTGCCCTGTAATGAAAGCGTGGAGGATTCTTGGCAGGCCTTGGAGGCTTGTTATTATTGAGAGGCTCATGTCGAATCCAAAGACGTTTAGGGAGCTTATGGAGAGCATGCCTGGGATAAGTAGTAGGACGCTGTCGAAAGCGCTTAAGGAGCTTAGGAAGGCGGGCTTGGTTGAGAGGGTTTGTGATGGTAAGAGGCATTACTATGCGTTAACAGATGCTGGGAGGGATCTTAAGCCTGTTATAAAAGCCTTGAGGGCCTGGGGCGAGAAGTGGCTCCGCGAGCCGGTTTCTGCAGAGGCCAGTCAGAGATCCCCGTGAGATCCTATATCCTCTCGGGATCTTCAAAGATCCTGTAACCATATCTCGCTGCGGTAGCTATACAACCACCTTTGTTAACATCCTCGGTGTGTCTGGGTCTAGTAGTCTTGCTACTGCTATGTAGTATGAGAGGAGCTGGTAGAAAGACGTGGCTATGATCGATATTGCTGCTGTCTCGAGAGACGGGATCTTTATTATCTCCTTCGAGACGCTCAGGATCTCTTCCCCAGGCTCGATGGGCGATACTATGTATATATGGGCTCCACTGTCTCCTACCTCTTTAGCAAGCTGTGAGGCTGGTTTCCCATCATCTTCGGAGAATATGTTTATATATACGGTGAAGCCTTTGTTAAGGATCGCTTTTGGACCGTGTCTAGCCTCGCTTGTCTGGATAGACTCCGCATGGATCCCGGAGGCTTCTTTAAGCTTTAGCGCTGCCTCTCTAGCAACTGCGTAGCCAACGCCCTCGCCTAGTGTGAAGGCGTTCTGGTGTCTATAGATATCGGAGGCTATTCTTCTAGCTATGGGTTCTAGGCTTGATATCGATGCTAGCAATATCTTTGGGATCTTCTCAAGATCTCTCAGCAACTCCAACCCAGAATCGCTTGACACCCCTGCTGCGAGGAGTAATAGTGCGTATAACTGTGCTGTGAACGTTTTCGTAGCTGTCACGGCCTCCTCTCTCCCAGCCATTATGTTTATAACCTCATCCGAGATCCTTGCTAGAGGGCTTTCGGGGTTGTTTGTCACACCAACTACAAGGGCTCCTGATTCCCTAGCCATCTTTGCAGCTGCCACGGTGTCTCCTGTATAGCCGCTCTGGCTAACCGCTATGACTGTATCTCCTCTTGAAACAATACTCCTATATAGTCTATACTCGCCTGACACGATTGGTAGTGAGGGTGTGTTGCCATGGATCGCTAGTGCGTTGTGAAAAACCAGGCAGGCGTTATAGGAGGATCCGCTTCCCACGAGATAGATCCTGTTGGATCTAGATATCTTGGACGAGATCTTTAAGATATGATCCCTCTGGGAATCCCAGAGGGTCTTTAGTATTGAGGGCTCCTCATGGATCTCCTTAACCATATAGTGGGGAGATCCCCCCAGATCAACAATCACGGCTCTAAGCATTAAACCCCCGAGATATTTATTGGAGAGAGATATTATACTCCTCCCAGCCACAGCTGGGTCTGGTTTTACCCGCTGGTTAAACATAGATCCCCGTAGATCTCTCTCACCCTCTCCAGATCTTCTGGATAGTCGATATCGATCAAGATGCCCGGGTCTTCCACATCTATATAGAGGACGCGATCCCCATACCTATGGATCAGCACCCTCGCACCCATATCTCCTGAGAGCGTCATTATATCACTTGAAAGTGCTGAGGATATAAGGACCGGGTTGCCCCTCTGCCCCATATATCTGGGGATAACCATTAGGGGCTCTTCACCCATACTAGATCTTCTAACATATTCCTCAACAATCCTCCTCATAGTATCGATCTTAACGAAGGGCTGGTCTGCGAGAACGATCATATATGCTTTTAAACCACTCCCAAGGGCTTTCACACCCTCTTTCAGGCTTGTGCTCATCCCATCCATATATCTATTGTTCACCACCACCTCCAGATTCCCGAGATCCCTCAACAGCTCTGCAATCTCCTGTGCCCTATGCCCTAGCACTATGACTACTTTTTCAAAGCCTATCTGTAATACTTTCTTCGCAATGATTCTAACGATCTTCTCGCCGCATAGTTCGAGGAGCTGTTTAGGTTTTCCCATGCGTTTCGACTCACCAGCAGCAAGGATCGCTGCTCCAACGCCCCTGTAGATCTTCACCCACTCTCCGAGCCTATATATCCTTCCCAGAGTAAATAGCTGGTGGTCGCTATAGCGATATTTGACCCATGGCCTAAGAGCTCTAGGGAAGAGCTTCTAGGGAGATCTTCGGAGCTTGAGGAGCTTCACAGAGCTATTGATAAGGGGGAGGGTTTAATCCTGGTCCACGGGATCAAGAGGATCGGTAAGACAAGCATTCTCAGAACATTCACAAGCGAGGTTAAGGGTATATGTCTAGAGCCTGAGAGGGCGGCTAAATCAAAAGATCTTGAGGCGAGCTTTGCAAAAGCCCTCGAAGACGGTTTCCAAAGGCTCTCAAAAATAATCAGCGACGTGAAAGGAGTCGAGGTTGTTAGGAGAAGCCGAGGGGTTGTTGTTAGGATTGATAGCAGATCCCTCGGCCCCCTATGGCTTGGGAACATTATCAGCGAGATCAGCAAGAAGGTCGATAGACTTGTTGTGGCTATAGACAATGCCGAGAACATCGTATCCCCTGTCTCGAGACAGCTTAGAATGCTCATATCATACTCGCTCGATAACCTCGAGAACGTCTCCTTTATACTAGCAGCCCCTAGTAGCATAGCCATCCACGAGCTCTTGGGTTTAAACGAGAGATCATCACCACTATATGGGAGAAAACCATACGAGCTCGGGGTCGAGAAGCTCAGCAGGGAACAGTCGCTAGAGCTCCTCTCAAAGGGCTTTAAGGAGCAGGGGTTAAAGATGCCCAGAGAGGCTGAGGATGCTGTTGATTTCTTCGAAGGGATACCGGGCTGGCTTGTGTATTTTGGAAGAAGCTATCTCTCTGGGAAGAGTTTTGAGAGCATAGTGGAGGGGGCTGTAGGGATAGCTGTGAAGGAGCTTGAGGAGCTTGGCGAGACAAAGATCCTTATTCTAAAGGCTATATCCCAGGGTATAAGGGGGGTAAGGGATATCCAGGACTATCTAGCAAGGTTTGGAGCAGAGATGCGTATAGCGGCTGTCGAGATGGCTATACTCAAGCTAGAGAAGCTCGGGATCCTTAGGAGGCTCGAGATCCAGGATCCCGTTTATAGAAAGGCGATCGAGAAGATAGGGTTCTAAGCATTCTTGTAGTGACCGATACGTGTATTCCCAGCTATTAATAATAGTTGCTGGAAGAGACGCTAGATCTATGGGATCTTCAAGATTGTAGGGAAGATCGTGTGGTTTTCCATGATATAGTGGGCTAGCCGGTTGAGATTGTTCTTGCTGCTTCCTCTATATGGGATACTGCTTCTGCGAGGCTTGCTGAGATCTCTGGGTTTATGTTTCTCATAACGCTTCTGAGATCCTTTATTGTTGTCGCTATCGATATGAGATCGCTATAGGCTACCCCGAGGCTCATAATCGTTTTAAGCCTTTCTGATACTGCTTCTAGCTCTGCTAGGGTTCTTTCAAGTACTCTCTTCTGCTCCTCCAGCTCTTTCGCCATGTTGTTGAGACCCCTCTCTCTTAGGAGTGATGCCCTTCTATCTATTATTGTTAGGAGGAATCTGATCCTCGACATGGAGGTGCTTATATGAACAAGGGATCTTGCTATTAGGAGTCTCTCAGATGCTCTTGGCAATTTTCTCAACCCCCTAGTTAGTATGCTTGACATATATTTTCTGAGGTGATGGTGTGCTTCTCAACACTATGCCCCTCTCGATCAGTGCGCTTATTATGTTCTCATGCAGCTTCGCAAGGATCTTTCTCTTATCCTCCATAAGCACTACATCGCTTATCCCTGCAGCTACTATTGAGTGGGCTAGTGGTGATGGTGCTCTCGAACCCTCCGGGTTCCTATAGATCTTAACCTCTATCTCTCCACTAAGGATCTTCTTTATTATGAGCCTTGCGTTCTCTATATCCATGTAGTCCTCAAGGATCTCTCTATATGTCTCCTCTATCACGGGGAATCTCTCCATCTCCTCCACGATCCTTATGAGGGTCTCTGCATTGATCTGCCTGCTCTGGAGGCTTATATCCCTACCCCTGAACCTCTTCAAGATCATGAAGCTCCTCTCGGCCACGTGTCTAAACCTCTTCTTAAACATCTCGGTCCTTCTGATAACCTTTCTCAACACCTCGTCAAGGTTCTCTGGGGTTACTGAGTATAGGATCTTCTCTAAATCCTTGTTACTAATACCAACAACCCTTGGGAGTGAGAGCATGAAGCCGTTATCCGTTACAGTGATCCTTATATTCTCATCAACTATCTCGCTTAGGAAATGGGCGTAGGCTCTTGAGAGTACATCGTTAACCCTTCTTCCGAAGAGGGTGTGGAATATTATGTGCTCAGTATTAGCCTCTGGATCCACCCAGTGCTCGATCATGATGAGCTTGTCTGAGGGCATTATCCATCCTGTGTAGTATAGATGTTCTAGGAAGTAGTTCACTATATTTATCGCAGCATGCTCCTCCAACATATACTCCTCCATGAGTTTCTTAACAACCGGTGTGGGGTCTTCTAGGTGTTTCGAGAGATCCTCTGCAATTATTCTCCTAAACCTACCCACCTCTAGTGCTGAGTCGAAGGCTAGTGGGAGCATTTCTGAGAACCAGCTTGGGACTGTGGGTCTCATACCATCAGCGGGTTTTACATAGATCCTATCCCCGTCTGTTCTGAGAACCTTGTATGTCTTGCCCCCTAGCACGAATATATCTTCTGGCTCGAGGATCTCTGCGAATCCTTCGTCCAGATCTCCCACATAGCCCTTACCCTCGGCTATTACTCTTATCTTAGCCTCGTCCGGTATTGCTCCTGAGTTGAGGTAGTAGATCATCCTCGCACTCCTCTTCCTACCAACCATCCCGTCCTCCATCCAGATCTTTGAATAGACCTTGGCGTACCTATCTATCTCGTAGCCTCCCGAGAGGTATCTAAGCACTGTTTGGAATGTCTCGAAGTCGAGATCCTTGTATGGATAGGCTCTCCTTATAACCCTGAACATGTCTTCTACTCTCCATTTCTTCTCGAGGGACATCCCCACGATGTGTTGTGCTAACACATCAAGGGGTTTCATGGGGATTCTAACTCTGTCTAGCTTTCTCTCCATGGCTGCTTTTGCGAGGACCGTGCATTCGACGAGATCGTCTCTATCAACCACTACTAGTCTGCCCAGGCTTATCTGTCTAATATGGTGTCCCGCTCTTCCTACTCTCTGGAGGAGTCTTGTGACGCTCTTTGGGCTTGATAGGAGTGCTACGACGTCTATATAGCCTATATCTATTCCTAGCTCTAGGCTTGTTGATGATACAACTACTCTCAGCTCTCCCCTCTTTAGCCTCTCCTCGACATCGAGTCTCACTTCTCTTGAGAGGCTGCTGTGATGGGCTTCTATCTCCTCTATCTTTATCTCTGGATCTTTCTCAAAGATCTTTTTAAGCCTATACACAACCTTCTCTGTCGAGTGTCTTGTGTTTGTGAAGATAAGGGTTGTTCTATACCTCTTGATAAGATCTGCTAGTGTGTTGTAGATAGAGTTGTTAATCTCATCTGCAGGAGCTCTTATGAGATCTATGGCGGGGCATATAACCCTTATATCTATTGGTTTTGCGAACCTGGCATCAACGATCGAGCATTTCCTGGGTCTTCCTTCGTTATCAAAGCCTACTAGGAATTGTGCAACAACCTCTAGGGGATAGATCGTTGCTGATAAGCCTATCCTCTGGGGCTCTCTTTCCAAGAGCTCTACGAGTCTCTCTATGCTGAGCATTAGGTGTGATCCTCTCTTGCTCGATGCTAGCTCGTGGATCTCGTCTATAATAACCCATCTAATAGATCTCATCACCTCCCTAAACTTCGGTGCTGTGATCGCTATGGCAAGGCTCTCTGGCGTTGTGATCAGTATATGGGGAGGTTCTCGAAGCATTTTCTGCTTCTCATGCGGTGGTGTGTCGCTAGTCCTAACAGCTATTCTTATGTGTGGGGGTTCTCTACCCTCGCTCTTGAGGATCTCGTTGATCTCTCTTATAGGTTCGAGAAGGTTTCTCCTGATATCGTTATTAAGAGCCCTTAGGGGTGATACATAGAGAGCATAGATCGAGTTCTCCAGCCTCCCCTGATCCCATAGCTCGTAGAGCGTGTCTATTATAGCTAGAAAGGCTGCGAGTGTTTTTCCAGTTCCTGTGGGGCTTGAGATAAGCACATTCTCTCCGGCTTTTATCCTGGGTATAGCCATTCTCTGGGGCGGTGTTAGTGATCCGTATTTTTGGCGGAACCACCTAGCTATATATGGTCTTAAGAGCCCCAGGATTTTTTCGTCATCTTGTTCGATAGGTAAAATAGGATCTTGTGGCAGCCCTGACCCCTATTATGATGATATTATTGGGAAGGGTATAAGCATATATCCCCTCATGGGGGTTCTTTGCGTGAGGAATCTATTTAGGATCTCTGATTATTGTTAGGGGCTCTGCTCCGCCCAATCTCTCGGTAATACCAGTAATACCTGGATCATAGGTTTAGTAGGCTTGATACTATGAAGCCGAGGTTGAATGTAACTATCACTATTGTTCCTATTATCGCGGCTATATCTATTACTCTGCTGTTAACCATGCTGCCCATGGTGCTCTTGCTCCTGGCATAGATCGTTATGGGTATTATTACTACAGGGAGTACTAGTGAGAGCACTGCTTGCGAGTATACTAGCACATCTATTGGCTTGACACCAGCGTGGATCGCTATGGCTAGTGGGAGCATGTTAGCTAGCCTAACCATTAGCCTGAGCTTCCACGCTTCAAGCCTCTTCCCCACAAGGCTCTCAACCACCTTCTGTCCGGCGAGAACGCTTACCATTGAGGAGGAGATGCCTGAGGCTAGCATGGCTATTGCGAATACCACGGCTGATAGTGATCCGTAGAGGGGTTCGAGTATTGCATGGGCTATATCCATGTCTACATCGTGGTACCCGTTTCTATAGAATGCATAGTAAGCCATGATCTGTATTGCTGCGTTCATAACGCTTGCTATGGATAGATAGGCTATCGTTTCTAGCATATGTCTCTTTAGCTTCTCATTGCTCCTCGCGGTTCCCCATTTCTCGGCCGTTAGGTATGGGTGGAGGATCAGGGCGTGGGGCATTACTGTGGCTCCTATAATGCTTATCGCTAGGAGCGTGTGCTCGCCCCCGAATTCCCTGGGCATTACGCTTGACACAAGGATCTCTTTGGGATCTATGCCAACGATCACGAGCTCGTAGAGAAAGCTGATACCAACCACACCTACGAGGGATCCTATGAGTGTCTCGAAACCAAGCCTCCTATCTGTTATCATCATGAGTATGAGGACATCAACCACAGAGACCCAGATCGCGATCTCAATAGGTAATCCTAGGAGAAAGGATAGTCCGAGAACTATGCCGAGGAACTCAGCCATATCGGTTGCCAGAACAACTGCTATTAGTGAGGAGAAGTAGAGCGCGAGGGTAGCACTCCTACAAGGGCCTGAGAGCCTCTCCTTTATAGCGCTCGAAACAAGATCCACCGTGGATCTAGAGGTAGCTATCCCAATCTTCCCCGAGAGGTATTGGAAGAGAATCGCGAGAAGCCCCGCAACCCAGACAACCCAGAGGAGGTTAAGCCCATATTTAGAGCCAGCAGCTATGTTGCTCCCAAAATTACCTGGATCTATATAGGCAACAGAAACAACAGTAGCAGGCCCTAGGATCACGCTAGCCCTTAGTATACCTCTCCTCCCACCCATTTTAGCCTCTTCTAAAAATTTTAGCCAAGGCTAAAAAGCATTGTGGTGAGAAGCTTAATACCTCTTATCATGTAGATATTGATGGGGCCCGTAGCTCAGCCAGGATAGAGCGCCGGCCTTCTAAGCCGGCGGTCCGGGGTTCAAATCCCCGCGGGCCCGCCACAATACCCGGAGCTC
>BEWT01000008.1 GCA_003116855.1 Desulfurococcaceae archaeon AG1 | reverse complement strand
ATATTCTAGTTTGGGTCTCTCCGATATATCTAATACTCTACTCTTCTATTATAGATCTTTATAGAGTACTAGAGATAGGTCAAAAGAGTATTTATAGTCTCCAGTTTCCTATAGGTTTCTATGTATTCTGGTATGTATTCTGGCCATGGTTTTTCTCCAAGGATCTTTGAATATGTATTTAGCTATGAGCTAAGGAGCTGGCCAAATATAACCCCTTTTTGATAATACATTACTTGGAGCCGGGTCGTCTAGCGGTCAAGGATGCGGGGCTTTGGTCAGGTCGCGCCGCCCCCGTGTTTTGGTTGGATCGGTATTCAATGGCTGTTGTCATTAGTTAATCTCGATACTGATTCTTGCTGGTAGTGAAACCAGAGTGTCTAGCTATCCGGAGGATGATCTCTTAGTAGATGGAAGCTCCACGCTGTTAGGCTCAACAACAATCCATGCCCCAGCAGGATCCTTCTATCCTTGTGGGTGGAGCAAAAGTTCCTGGATATAAAAGAACGCCGAAGAATATCGACGAATATTCAGGGACAAACGGTTTATCAAAAGTTATAAAAACATATACAGAGAGCTCTAGTTTTTCTTTCTTTGAGTGTGGTTCATACACTTATTTCTTAATGATCACTCTGACTAAGGGTCGTGATAGGGGCTCATAAGGCCTGCCTACTCCCTGGTAGAATTTGCTAAACATCTCATAGAGGTGGAGCCTTAGTGTGTGGGCAAATGCAACTATAGACTCTAGCCCTAGAACTAATAGATTTCCTAACGCATAGAGGATCCATGCTGGTACTGCTACTACCCCGCCACTTTCTATCAAGGCAGCAACGGGGTGGTAGAAGGCTATGATTACTGCTACATGTGCGAGAGCTATACCCATGATCCTTAAATAGCTTATCGTATTTCCAATCAGTATGAGGATACCGTCAAAGAATTCCATAAAGCCGTTGGATATGCTCCTCAACCCCTCCTTCACGCCATGCTCTATAGATTTAATTACTGCTTCTCCCAGCAATATCCATATTAGCCCTATGAATAGCATTATTCTTGCTACCTCTGCTACATATCCAGGTGGAGAGGCGCCTGGCAGGGAGGCTATATAGTAATATGTCGCACCCACAGCCTCTATATTCTGGTAAGCAAACAGCGGTATTGTTATTGAGAGGAATAGCAATAGCCTTGGTATGTCTCTAACCAGTATCTTCTCGAAATCCCTCTCGATCATCGAATTAATAAGTCCTAGTAGTGTTGAAACGGTGAGGGTTGCTCCACCTATTCTTAGTGATATGAAGATCAGGAGTACAACGGCATTTCTGGCAGCGTCTTGAGAGGCTTCGCCACCTATTGGGATAGCTAGCGGAGGTTTCATATGGAGTGCCTCTTCGTACCAGTGCTCGAGAGCTTTAGCGACAGGCGTGGCTGGTCCGAAAAACTCAGCTGATAGTAGCCCTGTTATTATAGCGGCTATCGATATATATATCACGATCTCTCCCAAGCTCTTGTAGGATCTATTTGTTTTCCCAATTACTTTGTAGAATATCAGCCCAGCTAATAACAATACAATCCCATGCCCAAGGTCTGGGAACATGAGGCCAAAGATCAGGGGGAATGTTATTGTGGTTATATATATAGGGATCACCTCTCTATAGCTTGGAGGGCCGTAGAGTTCTGAGATCATTTTAAACACCTCAAGCCTCCTTGGTATTGAGTATTTTGACGGAGGCTCTTCGTCGAGGTTCTTTTCAAGCCTGCCTATCTCCTTTACCTCTATTGTTGCGTTATCGCCGAGTCTTTCCCTTAGCAGCTTTAGCGATGGCTCAAGCCTGCTTTTGGGTATATAACCCTCTATAACAGAATATCTCCCCCTATCCTTTGTCCTCGAGATTAGGTGGAGGGCTTCTCTAGCTGTTTTTAGCCCTGCGTATGTGGTTATAAACTCTTTGGAGACCTCCTGGAAGATCTTTCTGGCCGTTTCTCTTATTACGCCCAGCTCCGATCTAGCTTCGCTAAGCTCTTTAGCTATCTGATCAGCCAGAACCCTTGGGTTAGTTGGATAGCCTTTCGGGATCTCCAGCTCCCTGGCTCTCTCTACCCTTAATATCTCTCCCATCTCCTCATCCATTCTCTTGGTCACTATTAATAGAACAGAGTTATCCTGATCCAGATCCTTTTCAACTGCTAGGTATAGTTTACTCCTCTTCTCCACAGCTCCCAGGATTCTTGGCACCCTATCCTTTGGAGATATAATTAAGTAGGCCTTCAAAATATCCCCATCAAGGATCCCGTTGAGATCTACATCAAACTCTCTTAATGCGTTTATAGCCATCCACAGCGGCTCTAATCTTGAGATCTTATCCTGCAGATCCCTTGCTTTTCTATAGATGTCATCGAATCTTTTATCAAGATCCTTTACCCTCTCAAGAAGCTTCATGGTTATTTCGAACCACCCGCTCCCCTCTACTGAATGATCTGAAGAAGGCTCGGAAACAGCATTGCCTGGATAGCCCGAAAGCTGCATATATTGTTCTAACCTGTTTATAGCCTCATTAACACTGGGGATCATTATTCTTGCTCTCTCAACATCCTTACCCTCACCAATCCTCGATACTGGTTGGAAAGCCCCTGTATCCAGCAGTGCTTGAACCGCTATATCAAGATCTTTTTTCGAGACCAGCATAGAGATCCTAACCATCCTCTCTGGCAGAAGCACCTAAAGCACCTCTCCAAATCTCCGTATATTCTGTATAAATCAAGCTTATTTAATTTGAAGCGGAATAATACGGGGCAGCTTTTGAATAGGGGGAAAGTTGTGGTTCTCGGTGATAGATATACAGTAAGCGCCTTTGGCCTAATAGGGGTTGATGGTATAGTTGTCGAGAGCGCAGAGGAAGCTGAGAAGAGTCTCAAAGCAGTCTCAAGATCTGGCGATGTCTCTCTAGTGATAATCACCAAAGATGTGGCTGATCTCGTGCCCGATGTTGTGGAAAACATATCAATGAGGGTTGGGATGCCAGTTATAACAGTGATTCCCAGTAGATGGAGCGATGTAAAGCCGATAGACGCAGCCTCCCTTCTTAAGAAAGCTTTGGGTGTAGGGTGAAGGGGTTATGTCCCTCCAGCATAGGGTATATGGTGATCCACTGAAGCTAGTTGAAGAGATAGTATCGGAGATCGATGGAAAGCTGGAGAAGGATTTAGAAGAAGTTGAGAAGAGTGTAAGGCAGCTAGTAAATGATGCGATAAATAGAAAGGTTAGCGAGCTTAGGGCTAAGATAGATGATGCTATTAAGAGGTATAGGAGTGCTATTGAAAGCTCTAGATCTAAGATCGAGGTTGATCTTAGGAAGATCGCTGAGAGGAGAAAGGAAGAATGGATAAACAGGGTTATTGAGGATCTAAAAGAAAGATTTGTGAAGGAGTTTGTTAGTGATAAGAGACTCTATAAAGAGTTTTTAGAGAAATCGCTGGAATGGATTTTATCAGTTGAGAGTAAGATCAACATAGAGACTGATAAGCATACGGCAAGCATTATAGAGGAGATCGTGAACGAGCTGAAAGTAAGCGATAGAGTTAAGATTACAGGCAGAGATCTTAGAATAAGTGGAGGCTTTATAGCGATATCAAGCGACAAGGCAGTGAGGTATAATTACTCCTTGGAACACGTAATAGAGAGCAACATGTACGAGCTTAAAGTCAGGGTGGCAAAAATTCTCTTCGGGTGAGGGTGTTTGCAGGAGAGGAAGGGGAGGATAATAAGGATCAGTGGAAGCCTTGTAGTTGCTGAAGGGCTACCGATGCCCCAGATGTACGAGGTAGCCGAGGTTGGGGAACAAAGGCTCGTGGGAGAGATCGTAAGGATAGATGGGGATAGATCCTATATACAGGTCTATGAATCCACATCAGGCTTAAGACCAGGCGAGCCTGTATATGGAACGGGCTCTCCGCTATCTGTAGAGCTAGGTCCAGGCCTAATAGGCCAGATCTTCGACGGGATCCAGAGACCGCTTAAAAGAATAGCTGAGACTAGCAAGAGTATTTTCGTGCTGAGGGGGATAAAGCTCGAGGCTGTTCCGAGGGATAGGAAGTATGTGTTCACCCCGTCGAAAGAGTTAAAGCCTGGCGATAAGGTGGGGCCCGGTGATATCATAGGCTATGTTGATGAGACCCCGCTTATAAGACATTGGATCATGGTTCCACACGGGGTTAGTGGTAGGCTTATTGAGATCTCTCCCGAGGGTGAGTATAGTGTAGAGGATCCCATAGCATATGTTGAGGCTAATGGTGAGAAGACAGCTGTAAGGATGTTGCAGAAATGGCCTGCTAGGAGGCCGAGGCCTTTTAAGGAGAAGCTGGAGCCAGAGTTGCCGATGCTCACTGGAATGAGGATCTTAGATACACTATTCCCCATGGCTAAAGGAGGTACAGGGGCTATACCAGGAGGTTTCGGTACTGGAAAAACAGTTACTCTCCATAGCCTGGCTATGTGGAGCGATGCTAGGGTTGTGATCTATATTGGGTGTGGGGAGAGGGGTAATGAGATGACTGAGGTCCTTGAGAAGTTCCCAACATATAAGGATCCGTGGAGTGGTAGGCCGCTGATGGAGAGGACAATACTGATCGCTAATACGAGTAACATGCCCGTATCAGCTAGAGAGGCTAGCATATATGTTGGTGTCACAATGGCTGAATATTATAGAGATATGGGTTATGACGTGCTTCTAGTAGCAGACTCTACTAGCAGATGGGCTGAGGCTCTCAGGGAGATTGCCGGCAGGCTTGAGGAGATGCCTGCTGAGGAGGGCTACCCAAGCTATCTACAGAGCAGGTTAGCCGAGTTCTATGAGAGAGCTGGCAGGGTTATAGCTGTTGGAGAACCTAAGAGGATAGGCTCAGTGACCTTGGTGGGCGCCGTCTCACCGCCTGGAGCTGATTTTACAGAGCCTGTTACAACCCATACCAGGAGGTTTATAAGGGTTTTCTGGGCTCTTGATACGGCTCTCGCGTATTCCAGGCACTATCCCGCTATAAACTGGATAACAAGCTACTCAGCCTATGTAGACACTGTAACCGGGTGGTGGGCTAAGAATGTTGATAAGGATTGGAGGGATTTGAGGGATAGCCTATACTCCATTCTCTTGAGAGAGAACGAGCTTAGAGAGATCGTGAGGCTGATCGGACCCGAGAACCTCTCAGAGCCTGATAAGCTCATTATGGAGACTGCTAGAATCATTAGGGAAGGGTTCCTGAAGCAGAACGCTTATGATAAGATAGATGCATTCGCATCGCCCCAGAAGCAGGTTAAGCTGATGAGGGCTATGGTCAACTTCTATAGAAATGCCAAGAAGCTAGTTGACTCTGGAGTGCCTGTTAAGGTTATCAGGGAGAAGACACAGGATCTCATAACAGAGCTGATCAAGGCGAGATTCACTATACCCAACGAAGAGCTTGATAAGATAGACGAGCTCGATAGGAGGATCACTGAGAGATTGAGCCAGATAGGGGGGTGATAGGGATGCAGACTTCTCAGTATGTTGAGTATGAAACTATAAAGGAGATCAGGGGACCGCTAGTAATAGTTGAGAAGGTCGGCAGCGTAGCTTTCGACGAGATGGTTGAGTTAGAGCTAAGCAATGGAGAAAAGAGAAGTGGGAGGGTGCTTGAGGTTGGGTTGGGCTATGCTGTTGTCCAGATCTTTGAGGGAACTAGTGGTGTGAGCACCAAGGGTACAAAGGTCAAGTTCCTTGGTAAAACGCTAGAAGTCCCTGTCTCAGAAGCAATGCTGGGGAGGATCTTTGACGGTCTTGGGAGACCTCTTGACGGAGGACCCCCTGTGATTGCAGAGGAGAAGAGAGATATAAACGGGTTCCCTATAAACCCCGCCTCAAGGGCATATCCAGAGGACTTTATACAGACAGGAGTGTCGGCCATAGATGGTATGAACACGCTTGTGAGAGGCCAGAAGCTCCCCCTCTTCAGCGGTAGTGGTCTTCCTCACAACATGCTCGCAGCCCAGATAGCTAGGCAGGCTACTGTGAGGGGTGAGAAGGAAGAGTTTGCTGTGGTTTTCGCTGCTATGGGTATTAAATATGATGAGGCCTTGTTCTTCAGAAAGTTCTTCGAAGAGACTGGCGCTATAAAAAGAGTAGCCATGTTTATAAACCTAGCTGACGAGCCTGCGATGGTTAGGCTTATAACGCCCAGGATGGCGCTTACGCTTGCCGAGTATCTAGCCTTTGAGAGGGATATGCATGTCCTAGTCATACTCACCGATATGACAAGCTATGCTGAGGCTTTGAGAGAGATAAGCTCTGCTAGGGAGGAGGTTCCTGGGAGACAGGGGTATCCTGGCTATATGTATTCCGATCTAGCCTCTATATATGAGCGCGCTGGAAGGGCTATAGGTAAGAAGGGATCTATAACCCAGATGCCAATACTCACAATGCCTGCTGACGATATAACACACCCAATACCAGATCTAACCGGGTATATAACGGAGGGACAGGTGGTTCTTGATAGAGGTCTATATAACAGAGGTATATACCCACCGATAAACGTCCTTATGAGTCTCTCAAGGCTTATGAAGGAGGGGATAGGTCCTGGGAAGACCAGAGAAGATCATGGTGATGTAAGCAACCAGCTTTATGCAGCATACTCAAGAGCACAGGAGCTAAGGGGTCTTGCCGTGATCGTTGGTGAGGAGAGCCTCACAGATACGGATAGGAGGTATCTGAGGTTTGGCGAGGCGTTTGAAAGGAGATTCCTCTCCCAAGGCTTCTACGAGAACAGATCTATTGAGGAGACCCTAGATATAGGCTGGGAGGTGCTCTCAATACTGCCTGAAAGCGAGTTGACCAATATAAAGGATGTCTTTATACAGAAGTATCATCCGAGAAGGAGATCCAGCGGGGGTAGCTAGGTGGCTATAGATCCTAGAGCTATTCTTCCCACAAAAATCAATCTAATCAATCTTAGAAGAAGCTATGGCACTATAAGGAGGATTAGGAGGGTTCTTGAGGACAAGAGAGAGGTTCTTCTCCTAAACATAAGACTCGCTATCGATGAGTTTACAAGGCTCCAGAGCTCGGTAAGAGAGAAGCTTAAGAAAGCATATGATGCTTACTTCCTAGCGGTGGCTCAGATAGGTTATATGGGGGTAAGGAGTATAGAGCTCCCAATACCTAAAACCGTATCCCTACATGTTGGTGAGAGGGCTGCTTTCGGGATCAAGATCCCGGTTCTAACTCTCGATAGGAGCACGCTCCAAGAACCTGAATATCCGCCGGGAACTACACCGTATAGCCTCGGTTTGGCAGTTTCTCTCCTCAAAGAAGCTCTGGAAGAGATAGTGAAACTGGCTGAAGCAGAAGCAACGCTTAGGAGACTGCTGGAGGAGCTTAGAAGAACCCAGAAGCTTATAAACGCTATCGACTATATAATAATACCAAGCTATGCCAGCGCGATCAAGAGGATCAGGATGTTCCTCGATGAGAGAATGAGAGAGGATTTCATAAGATTAAAGGTCATGAAGAAAAAGCTTATAGCTAGGGGTGCTGCGCGTGGTTGAAGACATCCTGAAAAACTTCGATAAAATAGTGGAAGAGAAAAGAAAAGCTGTTGACGAGGAAATAGCAAGGATCATAGATAACGTTAGGTCTAGAAGAAGAGAAGAGATCCTTAAAATAAAGGATAAAGCTTTAAAGCAGATTATGCAATTACTTAAATCGGGGACTTAATGGCAAAGGGATCTTTTGGGAACCCCTGGCTAGCATATGGAGCAGCATTAGCAACAGCCGCTGGGTTTTCAATTGTGGCAGTAATTTTAGCCCTAGTAGCCAGCCAGTCATCTCTGTTGTTACAACAGCTTGAACTGCAGCAGCTCCAGGCATTTAATGCTAAAGAGTTTGGAGAGAGGATGGGTAGGTTCATTGGTGCTGGTCTAGCGCTCGGCTTAGCTGGCGTAGGTGCTGGTATAGCTGTCGGCTTAGCCGGTGCAGCAGCTATAAGCGCCTTTACAGAGAAGCCCGAGGTGTTTGGAAGATCATTCCTTATAGTAGTTCTAGGTGAAGGAATAGCTATATATGGAATAGCAATAGCGATCCTAGTATTGATCTTAGGAGTACCATAGGCTAGTGCTAGTATATAGAATATTGGTGTTTTTATAAAGTGATTTAAAAAGCTATCTCGCTATATGGAGAGCATTTTTTTGATCAGATCGCTTGAGAATCCGGCTTTTTTCCCATTTATGATGGTGATTATATCTTCTATATCAAGCATTCTTATCCTTATCGATGCCCATATAACTTTAGGATCGAAGGGGTAGGAGATCATGGCATTGTCGCATCTATCTCTCACAGTTCTCCTTATATATTTTCTTATGTTGATAAGAGAGTTCTCAAGATCTTTCTGAACAAGGGTAGGTCCATATATCTTCTTCAGTGTATTAAGGATTGCTTCCTCGTTAACATAGCTATATAGATCCTCGATCTCGGATTTGCTTACGGAGCAAGCTAGTTGTGAGAGCTCTTCCGCGCCTATATAGTCCTTTAACCTTTCCCTAGAGAGTCGTATAGCGGTGTTGATCACTATGTAATCGTTCTCAGGACACACCATTTCGGCTAGTGAGGGGAAATCTTCTATGATTCTTGATAGGCTTTTTACCAACCCCAAGTCTGTAGCTATGGGGATAGCTTTTCTCATATCAACAGCCTTAGTCAGTGCATTGTATGTTGTGACAAAATCCTTCATGCCTATGCGTGACATATATTCCAACAGCTTGGTAATCGATCTCTCCTCGACAGCTATCCTATATGCTTCTCCCAGTCTCGTATCTTCGAAGAGTTTTAGGTCTATGTTTAGCGATGTACCGGATACAATTGATTGGAGGATTGATGAGAAGATCCTGTTTTCGATCATTAATAACCCATGCTCGGCAATAGATCTATAGCTCTTATCGACCAGCCCTAAAAGAGGGGCTAGAGACTTGTAGAGGCCCAGATAGAGCGAGAGCTCGAGTAGATCTATTTGCTCAGCCGGTACGTTTCTTATATATGCGTAGTAACTGCTCTCCCTGAGGTAGTTTATAGCATCGGCAACGCTTCCAGCATTTGCTGCATCCTCTATAATATCTCTGCTAAGCCTTCCAGCATAGATAATCCTTGCCCTTACAGCTGCATAGATATCCCAGTCCATTTAAAGCCCCGCTAGACAATAGAACCTCTAGTCTTAAAAATTGGGTAGATAGAGAATATAGCTAGTCAATCATATTCGAAGCTAAGGGTAGGAGAGATTCGTTATGTATTGCATCGTTAAGTTTTGAGAGAGCTAGATTTGGTTATGAGGTTCTCTTTCCACGCACTATTTCTGAGAGTGTTTTAAGGCCTTCCTCAACAGCTTTTGAGTAATTATTTTCTGCTGTTCTGTCTATTTCTGCAAGGATCTTGGTGATCTCTTCTTCTCTATATTTTTCAAGCTGTTTTAATTCTTTTTCAAGTTTTTCTTCTAAATTTTTTATGATGGTCTCTGCATTGTCTTCCAGACTTCTTAGTGTTCTCTCTAATACTGACGATATGTTTTTGGTTATCTCCTCTCTATCGATTTCTCTGCGGTTTAGGATCTCCTCTAGTTCTTTCTCTAGTTCAGCAAGGATCCCGAGGATCTTGTCGATTTTTATCGCTAATCACCAATTGATTTATCCGATGAGTCTTTTAAGTGCTTTTTAGCAGTAACTATGAAACCTGTATGGGCTATCATTCTGGTAGAGGGTCTAACGGCGTTTTCCTTAAGCTCGATAGGTCTTTCAAGGATCTCTACACACTCTATATACCCCCACCCTGTATGCTCTATTAAGGCTGTGTGTAGCTTTAGGAGCTGGTTAAAAGTTGGTGTGAAGAAAGCTGCTGGCGATCCTGGTTTAAGTGCGTTATACACTACATCAACAACTCTCCATGGATCCCCTATATCTATGAACGCGGCATCTAGATCCTTCTCATCAACCCCCTGGGCAGCGTCTCTGATCTTTAGTTCAACGTATCTATCCATACCGATCCTTCTTAGATTTTCTAGAGCTATCTTAGCCATATCCTCTCTAATCTCGTAGGCATATACTCTTCCCTCAGGCCTTACTAGGTTTGCTATGAGGGCTGTCATTACGCCTGAACCCACGCCTATCTCCAGGATCTTCTTCCCAGGCGATATATCGAGCATAAGTATAGCATAGCCAGCATCTTTTGGATATATCACTTGGGAGGGTCTTGAGAAGACTGAGTAGACCAGATCACAGGTGGTGGGTTTATAGATATAAGCCTTAGCCCCGATACTTGTTGTTACTCTAACGCCGTATGTCGAGCCTATGAGTCCGCCAAGATCTATTGTTCCCTTGTCGCTTGAGTATTTCGCCTTACTACTAACCCTCAGGATCTTTCTCCTCTTCCTATCTATATAGAGTAGGATCCATGAACCCTCCGCTATTTCTTCAACCATACTTTTGGCATCACCACCAGAGAACGGGTTAGCTGGTTATGGTAAATAAAGATCAGTTCTGGTGTCACTCCTCATCGTATCAGAAATACCTGCCTTCATCACATGCCATTTAGGAAACTAGGATGCGGAAGGTCGTTGAGGAGCCTTTACAGGTATGTATATATGGGTTCTCCTGCTCTTAGCGATAAGCGATACGAGTCCTTCTCTCTCCAGGGATCTTAGGACGGCTTTTGCTAATGATACTTGTATTGAGTATTTCTGGGCTATAACGGCTGGGGTTATCACGCTTAGCTCCTGGAGTTCTTTTCCTATTTTTGAGTATAGCGAGGCGTCTATGTTGAGGGTTGAGGATACGGCGACATAGCTTTCGGCTTTTTTAGGCTTTTTCTCTTCCTTAGGCTTCTTCTCCTTCTCCTCTAACAGGCGTTTTTGCCTCTTTTCCATTACAGAGAGCGGTTTCTTCCCCTTAGAACCCATTCTACTCCCCATGATACTATTGGTTAGATAGAAAATAAAAGGGGTTTGTAAAACCTGTAAAACTCGAACTAGGGCTCAAACCTCGGGCTTTTGTTTGTCATCTGCTTTCTACGGCTATCTCTCGGTTATTGGTATGTATTTCTTATCGAGCTCGCCTATGTAGTAGTCGAGAGGCCTTATCAGTCTGTTATCCTGTACATATTCTATCACTTTTGCTGTCCATCCAACAGTTCTGGATGCTGCGAATGTTAAGGTGAATAGCTCTGGGGGTATCTTTAGTGCTGTGTAGGCTATTGGTGTGTAGTAGTCGATGTTGGGCTGTATATCTGTTCTCCCTCTTGCTTCGAATTCTTTGAGAGCAACTTCTTCTAGCTTTATCGCGATCTTGTAAAGCTTCTCAGGCTCTCCTCCATATTTACTGGCTATTTCTCCGTCAAGCTCCTTCATGATCTTTGCTCTCGGATCGTATGACTTGTAAACCCTATGACCCATCCCCATGATCCTTCTCCTAGCCTTGAGAGCCTCTTGAACCCATGCCTCGACTCTCTCAGGCTCTCCTATCTCTTTGAACTGGTAGTATGCAGCTTCAGCGGCTCCTCCATGTAGTGGTCCTTTGAGTGTTGAGATCCCGGATACTACTGCTGAGTATATGTCTGCGAGTGTTGATGCTGTTACTAGTGAGGCGAATGAGGATGCGTTCATCCCGTGCTCTGCATGGAGGATGAATATCGTGTCCATCACTTTAGCCTCGAACTCGGAGGGGACTTTTCCGTGTAACATGTATAGGAAGTTCTCGGCATGACCAAGATCTTTTCTAGGTTCTATAGGTTCCAGACCCCTAGAAACTCTGTAGATGAGGGCTACTAGGGTTGGCATCTTCGATACAAGCCTCACAGCCTTTCTTATGTTAGCCTCTCGAGTGCCTACATATAGCTCGGGATCGTACATGGATATATAGGATACACATGTCCTAAGGATATCCATCGGATGGGCATTCCTCAGCGCCATTCTCTTGACAATATCGGCAACATCTGGAGGAACTTCTCTTGCTTCACGCATGAGTGCTCTGAATAGCTCGAACTCCTCTTTCTTAGGAAGTCTGTAGAAGTAGAGGAGAAAGGCTACCTCCTCATAGTTTGAGAATGCAACCAGATCCTCAATTCTATACCCGACATAGTATAGCCTGGAATTAAGACCATCTATATAGCTTAACCTGGTTTCAGACACATATACGCCTTCTAAACCCTTGAATATCTGGGGTTTAGAGCTAGACAAGACACCCCACCAGTATAAGTATGGTTTAGGCAAAAATATATTCACAGAACTAGCAGGCCCTGATATAGGCTTTTTTCTCTTGCCGAAAGATCGGTATAGCATCATGAATATTATAATTATAACTTTAATAATATATTACTTACTATTTAACACAAATATTCATGATAATTTTAATTGTTTTATCTTAACACCTTGTGGGCAGAATACCTGATTTAGCCTATGTATTATTAAGCGCTTTAGAGAGAGTTAAAGGGCCCTGTGTTGGGGAAGCAATAGGTGTAGGTTATGCTAAAACCGCCTGTGTGGTTGTGTCTAGCTAAGGCTTTGATCAGGCGTTCATGAAACCCAGCGTTTCAACTCGTTTAAGAATTTAACTACGTCGTCTGTGCTATCGACATAGTATTCAGCATTAGTGTTACACCTATAGCCGACCCTTACACCCACGCCTTTCCCTCTCAATAGCTTGAAACCATTTTCATCACTCTTGTCATCACCGAAATATATGGGGGCTATTCTGTTAATACTTAAACCAGTTTTTGTTGATAGTATTGCTAACACATAGTCTATAGCTTTACCCTTATCCCAACCTGTGTTTGGAAGTACCTCTAATATTTTTTTACCTTTTGAGAGTTTTACTCCATAGTATTCTGAGGATATTCTCAATACCTGTTCGAGGATCTCTCTAGATCTATATCTATCAACCCCTCGGTAGTGTATTGATAAAGCTACACCTTTATCCTCAATTACTACACCCTCAACCTTGGAGAGCGTTTCAATGATCCTGCCCCTTATATCATTAATGACGCTTTTAAACCCTTCTAAAGCGTTGTGCGTATACTCGATGTCCGGTCCTCTTATTATATGGCCGTGGACCCCTATGTAATGGATGCTATCTATGCCTACAAGCCTTTTTAAAGATTCCACACTTCTCCCGCTTATTATAAAGATCCTTACTTTGTTTTGTTTGGATAGCTCGTAGATTATGTTTCTGGAAGTCTCGCTAAGAGGTCTCTCTAGCTTAGTTACTCTCCTCGGTATCGGGCTTAATGTTCCATCGTAGTCGAGAAAGATAGCTACTAGCTGTGAGTTGCTAACTTTAGTAAGTACTTCCTTCAACCCGATTGTGAGCAGGTGTTTTGGACATCGCTTTTCGTTACTCTGGGCTTTCATTTGCTATCACGGTTGATATCTTCTTCGAAGTATTTTGAGGGGAATCTGAGGAGATTCCACTCAGGTTTGGAGTACTTGGCATTATATAGCTTTCGTGCTAAGTTTAACTCTTCCCTTGATGGTAGGTCTATAACAGCCCTCTTGCCAAGGATCTTTGAATATGCCTTTATAATGGCGTCAATTATATCGCTCATATGGAATCTCTTCCCCAGAGCATCGTTTAGATTAGCTACTCTATACTTGACCTCGGATATCTTTTTATCTGCAAGCTTTGCTCTTGATACTTTCAAAACGCTGCTAAGGATCTCTAGATCTGTTTCTACCAATAGGGTTCCGTGGAGTAGATAGTAGTTCTCGGCGAGAGTAGCTGCTGTACCCGATACCTTTCTCCTACCGGCTGGCGTGTCTATTACCACGTCATTAACGTTTTCTATATATGCATTAACGCCCAAGATCCTCAAGGCTTCTACAAAACCGCTAAGCAGATCCCCATAGAGGAACTTAGTCCCACCATTCTTAGGGCCTTTAACCGCTATTGACCATACAAGGCATCCGAGGTCGTGGTAGACAGCCCCGCCTCCAGTGAATCTCCTCACAATATCGATACCTTTCTCCTTAGCCCTCTCGAAATTCACTTCCTCCTCAGCTAGCTGGAAGTACCCTAAGATCACAGCGTTCCTATGCCTCCAGATCCTTAGTGTATCCGGGATTAGGTTTGATCTTAGGGCTCTCCACATCGCCTCCTCAAAAGCCAGGCTCTTATACGGATCATCAGGGCTCTCATATATGAGAACTCTGAGCTCCCTCTGCTCTAGCAAACCTCACCAGCCTCTTTAACCGCACTAACTATAGCTGTTTTGAAGTCATCAACGCTCGATCCCACACTTTCTACATGCTCCGATCGGAAGAGATCCTCGACAACTCTGCCTATAGCAGCTGGTTCTGCCTTTAACCCTCGGAGCTTCTGTTCTAGCTCATATACGAAGTCCTCTGGATATATGAAGAAATCCCCGGCTATTCTTATATCCTCTATCACCCCATCAACAACCTTGACGGTAACTCTTATTAATCCCTTAGGCGCTTTGTGCTCATATATGCCGATTCTCAGGGGCGAACCGCCCTCCACCATATCCTCACACCAGGGATTTTAAGCGTTATAATATTTCTTGAGAGGTTTGAGCATTGTTTATCAATATCGATAAAAGTAATGAGAAGCTCGAAGACGTTTATCTTAGCCTGTGATCTTGATATCTGATCATTAACCTAGTTATACTGATGATCTATGTGCTATTTATATGCATGAGATAGGGTCTGGAGTGAAATCCCTATTAACCTTTGAAAGCACTCTCCTTGGGGGTTGTGGTGATAAAGGCTGAAGATATAATGACACCAAACCCTATCACCTTAAAGCTTGAGGAGAGCGTTGCTAAGGCTGCTAAGATAATGGCCGAAAATAGGATAGGTTCTGTAATAATAGTCGATAGCGGTGGAAAGCCTGTTGGAATTGTTACTAGCCATGATATTCTTGAAAAAGTTGTTGCTAGAGGGCTTAATCCTAATGAGGTAAGTGTTGGAAGAATCATGTCGAGCCCCCTCATATATGTCGAGGCTTCAACCCCCATCGATAAGGTTATAGAGACCATGATCAGGACGGGTAAGAGGCACATGCCAGTCATGAAGGGGGATAGACTGGTTGGGATCATAGCTGAGTATGATATTATAGCCCTAGGCCCTGAGATCTTCCAGGTTCTCGAGGTATTTGAGAGCGCGATGGTCGAGAGGGCTAGGAAGAGAAGGAGTGAAAGGGTCTAGTTGTTATAGCCTCTATATGGGAGATCGTTATTTACATAGATTGGTTAATAGTTATAAATCCCACAGTAATGAATTATTGATGGATGTATTAGAATGATCGTGAAGGATGAGAGGTATATATGCATAGCCGCACTCAGGCTTATAAAGAGGAGCGTTAAGTATAGCTATCTACAAGAGGTTCTTAAGATACCGGCCCCGGTGTTGTGGAGATATATAGCGGGGATCGTTAGACCCACTAGAGAGAGGGCTTCAGAGATACTTAGAACACTTATAGAGAAGGGTGTTGTGAGAGACGTTATAGCTAGGGAGCTAAGATTTGTTGACGGTAATGTTGTTGATATGTATAGCCTCGTATATAGAACAGATATTCTATGGCTAGCATCTATTGAGGCTTATTATCGCTTCAAAGACGAGCAGATAGATGTTGCCTTAACAACAGAGGTTGATGGTATACCGATCGCTCTTGCTGTAGCATCAACCCTGGATCTAGATCTTGTTGTTGCTAAGAGGAGGAAGGAGCTTGGTTTCAGCGAATTCTACGAGGAGACGTATTTCTCAAGAGACCCGCCAAGCTTGGTTACGCTCTATGTGCCTAAAGAGGGTCTGAAAAAGGGATCCAGGGTACTTATAGTTGACGATCTTTTGAGGAGCGGGAGAACCCTTAAGGCATTGATCAACATTGTTAGGAATGCCAAGGCCGATCTCGCAGGGATCTTCTCTTTAGTATCTATAGGCAATGAGTGGAGAGAAGTTATAAAGGATCTCAATGTAAGGACGGTGGTACTTGTTAGCAGATAGTCTTATAGAGATCATAGCATCCTCACTAGCCTCCGGGCTATCTATCGAGGCATCATCATACCCCAAGCCGGGTAATGTGTCCCCTCTAGGGGGTGCTAAGGGTCTTGAACACTGGTTCTTTTTATCGTCGTCGACATCAATTGCTATAGAGCTGTATAAGATTCTACAGGAGGTAGTGGAGACCAAGGGGTGTTTGGAAAAAGGTTTGGGAGAAAAGATATATAGAGTATACTCTGCATCGTCAAAGCCCCATGGTGGGGGTAATGTGAGCCTTGGCTTCACAATGCTTGTAGTACCTATAGCTATTGGTATTGGCGATCTTATTAGAGATAACGATCCCAGGATCATTAGTGTTGAAGGAATGTTAGAAAGATCTGTGGATCTTATTAGGATCTGTGGAAGATCCGAGGATTCGGCATGGATCTCGAAGGCTATTCTGGAGGCCTCACCCTCATATATATTTAAATACCAAGGCCAGGGATACGATATCTTGGACAACCGTAATAGGAGTAGAAGCTTCTGGGAGTTTGTTGAGGATTTCAGAAGACATGATCTTATTCTAAACGAGATCTGGTGTGGATATAAGAGGGTGTATAGAGCTTATAACATGATATGTAGCAACTATCCTCATAACCTCTATGAAGGAGTGGTTATGGCGTTCATAACTATAGGTAGCCAGACTATTGATACGCTTATAGCTAGGAAAAAAGGATACAAGGTGGCTATGAAGGTCAAGAAGGAGATGGAGAAAATACTATCACTCATAAAACAAGGGTCGCAGTTTTGGAGGATATACGCAGAGCTCCTTGATAGGGAGCTCAGGGCCTCTCAGATCAACCCAGGATCTATAGCAGATATCGTAGCCACAGCAGCAGGGCTCTGTGTAGCCATGAAGGCTATGGAAAGGATCAAGGGTGCTAATCATTAGATAGTTTTATATTAGTTTTACTCGAGGCACTAGTCTACATACCTCTATTTATGACATTTGGAGTCGTGGTATGTTTTCCAGGAACTGGTTCAAGATCTTGTATTAATGCATATGGTGGCATTCAATGGTGGTCAAAAGGCTATTAGCAGGGTTTGTTTCGTGGCGAGAGTCGGTTTCCATTCTATAAGCTATATAGTTGCTACTCTATATATTTTTCTCCTAAGCATTTCAGCTATATTATCGATCTCCGTGGTGCTTGTCTTTATCGGGAATCCTCTGGAAACCCTCATGCCAGAGATCACGGAGGCTTTCACCGCGGCTTCTATAATGCCGTGGTTCATAATCATGCCACTAACGATAGATGCTAGAAAAATATCCCCACATCCAGTTGGATCTCCGCCATCGGTCTCAGCGTATGGTGGTATATAGTACCATTCTATCTTGCTTTCACCCTGTTTGTCATGCTCTCTTTCACGTTCTCTGAGTACGAGGCCTAGATAGCCGCCTCCGCTCCCTATAGTATATGCTATTATATCAGTTTTACTGGCTAGGAATGAAATTCTCTCGAGATCCTTTTTATGATCGCTAGTATCACTACGTATGTCATCACTACTGAGATGCATGATTCCTATTCTAGGTAGCTCTTCTATATTTTTCTTAATGTTATCTAGACTGCTTATCACCCTTTGGTTATTGATCTCTCTCCCATATCCCTGAAGATCTAACGCTATGTTTTTTGTACGGGGTATTTTTCTGACGTCTTCGGGCCTTACCTCTTTGAATACCGGAGAGATCAGGATCCATTGAACATCTTTGGAAATATCGTTTGGAATGCTGTCTATATTGATCCTGCATCCTGTCTTGAGGATCATTGAGGATCTGCCTGCATCCGTGTATGTGTGATGAAATGTATAGATCGAGACACAGTTAGGGTCTGTATCGAGTATTTCCAGATCTTGGGTCTCGTTACTAGTGCTGAGCAGCTCCCTAATCTTTCTCTTATTATCGCTTCCTAGCGCGGTGATCACTATTGGATCGAATCCCAGTATCTTTAGCGTTAAGCCTGAGTAATATGCTGGTCCTCCTATCTTCTCGTAGATGTTATTATCTATCTTTATGATATCTATTGTGAAGCTTGCTATCAAAGCCACTTTCTTCCTATCCAAGTTAGAGCCTCAGAGTCTATACAACATATGAGCCTTTATTATATGTTTTTATAGTTTAGACGACCCGGAGATCTATTGGTTGGATTGTTTCATAGTTTGGCAGGGATCTAGAGAGGTCTATTTTGGTTGCCGAGGGATCTATAACTGTTAAGTCTGGTTTAATAGATTATTATGGCTTCTCATATCTATATTTGGGAATAGGTGTTGGAACAAGGCTCTGCTGAGGATCTTGTTAATAGGATGTATAGGAAACTATTTTATCTTCCAAAGATAACGTTTCTCTCGATAGTATATATTCTGGAAGGATTTGTTATAGCATTATCGGGTTCTAGTTCCTACAGAATCTCTCCACAGATCTTTGTCTCTGCATTATTTGGTCTCGCTGTATATTTATTCCTCATATATCTATTCTTCGTAATCGGCGGTGTTGTCGATACTGCTAAGAAATCGCTAGGCATAGCAGTTTTTTCCCTAGCTCCATACATATTGGTTGATTTCATAGCTGCTGGTAAGGAGAGATTGTTTCTCTCATTCTCAGCAAGCTCTGGTATGGTTTTTCTTATACACTACATATTCAAGGGGATGTTGTTTAGATCATTTGGTGTAGCTATTGCCACATCTCTGACAGCTTCCATAGCCTCTATTTATCTCTTCTCACAATTACTAGGTCAGAATGCGGGGAAAGGTATCTCGCTATCTTCAGAGGCTCCGGTTCTCATAATATCATCGCTTGTTTCGATCGCTGTTTTCGCGATCTTCATAGCGATCCTCGAGCTTGGGGGCAGGGCAAGTGGTTTGAGAACATTTGAGATTGCTAGGGGTTTCCTAAGGTCATGGCTTTTTGGCGAGAACGAGACTTTAGAGAGGGCTTTCTATAGAAATGCTGTGAGAGACAGCATGAGGATCAGAGTTTTAAGCATATATAGAGATAATAGCAAGCCTATTCATCTCATTTACCCCGGTTTTCACTACGGCCCGTTCAAGAAGGTTGGCTCTGCTGATGCTGTCTATATAATTGATAAGCATATAGAGAGCCTTGGAGCAGTATCCCTCGTATTTCACACGATAGGGAGTCATGAGAGGAATATAGTACTGAGGAGTTCTGTTGAGAGGATAGCTGAGGATCTGGCTAAAAGGCTCTCAACAGCTTTGGAAAGCAATTCTCAAGATAATATTGCGGGTCCTGTAAGAATATCCAGGGATTCTTGGAGCTGCTTAGCGATAGGTAGTGATAGGTGTGCTGCCGTCTATATATCTAATACCGATGGTGCCGATGATCTCCCGGAGTCTGTTGAGAAAGTACTTCTCGGCGTTGAGAAGGCCAAGGGTATTATGATCTCTGTTGCGGATTCCCATAGCAATTATGGGAAGAACAGGGTTAATGAGGATGTTATAGCTGAGATGGTTGTTGAAGCTATAGATAGGCTGCGAGAGGTAAGAGGCCCTGCAATGGTTGGTTATGGCGAATACCATATGAGGGGTAGGCTCTGTAGAGGCCTGTGTAATGGGAGGGTAAAGGCTATTGTCATTAGAAATGGTAGGGGAGATAGTGCGATTATCTATCTATATGGTAACAATATGTTGAAGAACGCAAGGGAGTCTATAATCAGGGCTGTGAAAAGCATGGGCTTCGCTGATGTAGAGGTTGTGACGCCAGATGATCATAGCTGTGCAGCAGAATCTCTCGGGACGGCATATACAGCCATACACCCATGCCAGGAATTGGTAGGAGCCGCTGTAGCAGCTGTCAACGAGGCGCTAAAGGATCTCAAACCGGCCAGGATAGCTTGTTCTGAGCACAGCTGGGGAGATATACCTTTCATGGGTGGGGCTGTGCAGAGCTATCTCAAAGCCTTAGAGGCATTAGGACCCCTAACGTCAAAGCTATGGATCATAACCCTGGCGCTCTCAATAGCTGTTGTTACAATAGCTGTGACGCTTATACTCTAGTACGGGTCATGTTAGGCTAAAAAATACTATATACCCGAGCTGTTTTCGATACTCAATGCTCTTTTATCTTTAGGACTTCAGCATAGCTATAGAGATCTTGGGATCTATATGATTTGACATGAGCATAGTGGAAAGATCATTCTCATTCTACTAATAAGTAGTAGAAAACAGCCCCCACGGTTATGCGTACAACCCATGCGGAACCCGATTAAAAGTTGGTAGAAAATAAGAAGAAGTTACATGAAAAGACCTGGCCATATGTGTGTTCACTGGAGGTCTTGATGAAATCTCTAGGGTTTGGTGGGCCCGCTGGGATTTGAACCCAGGACCTCCGCCGCGTCAGGGCGGCGTCCTAACCGGGCTAGACGACGGGCCCTCTATTGATAGTATTGTTTTTCAGGGTATAAGGTTTTTCTCCAGCTGTGACTAGTGGTCCAGGTGGATGGGTTTAAATTGGTTTATTGGTAAGTATGGATTATAATAAATACCATGAACCTCATGATAAACTGATAAAAAGTATTTTATATACCAAGAGTAGGTTGAGAGATTCTTGAAGGTTATCGTGGGAGTTATTAAAGAGCGAGAATAGAGAGACCTGAAACCTGCCTAACACTTGAAACAGGGCTCCTACGAGAGCAAGGTAGCGAATCGTTAAAAACCTAGCGATAGATTTTAGCGGTTATAAGTATTCTAATGCGAGGATCTGTTATCGTGCTTTTTAACCCCTACGTCTATAATATAAGGGAATGTATTGTCCGAATGGTCCCCAATAATATGGTTTGACGGTAAGTTTGTCCCCTTCGAAGAGGCAAGGATACATGTTATGACATACTCTCTCCACTACGGTGTTGGGGTTTTTGAAGGCATAAGAGCTTATAGAACCTATGATGGGAGGACAGCTATATTTAAACTTAGGGAGCATGTGAGAAGGTTTTTTGACTCAACCAAGATATATAAACTCGAGATACCTTTTTCAGAAGAGGAGATTATCCATGCTATAAGGGAGCTTGTGAGGAAAAGCGGATTTAGTGAGTGTTATATCAGACCCATAGCTTTTATAAATATCACTAAGCTGGGTGTGAAGCCCACTACCAGGAGAGCTTCTGTAGCTATTGGGCTTGTTAAGTGGGATAAGTATCTAGGTAAGGCTTACTATGAAGGTGCGAGGGTTACTGTAAGCCCATGGCGCAGGATACCTCCTAACTCATTACCGCTTAACGCCAAAGCTACTGGTCAGTATCTAAACAGCTATCTAGCGGCTCTTGATGCTGATATAAAAGGATATGACGAGGCGCTTCTTCTCGATACAAGGGGTTTTGTTAGTGAGGGGCCTGGGGAGAATATATTTATGGTTAAGAACGGAACTGTCTATACACCTCCACTCTATGCATCAGTGCTGCCGGGAGTTACTAGAGAGACTGTTATAAAGATCCTCGAGGAAGAGTTTGAGATAAAGACTGTCGAGAGAGATATAGCTTTAGGAGAGCTGCTAGCAGCTGATGAGGCTTTCTTCACCGGGACAGCAGCTGAGATAACCCCTATTGTTGAGATTGATGGTGTCAAGATAGGGAGCGGTAAGCCGGGGCCTCTAACTAGAAAGATCCAGACATTATATGATGATATAGTAAGGGGTAAGATAGAGAAATATAGAGAGTGGCTTTTCTACGTATAGCGATGTAATTTTGCGATGAAGAATAGAAATGATATGCTATTCTTGGTTATAATGATCGGCTACCCTGTAAAACGCGGTGAGATGTGATTATAGATATAGCTATTGCTATTATGGATGCTGCAGCCTTTATACCATCTCCTATCTGCATTCCGCATAGCAACAAGATCACACCACTTACTATGAAAGTAGCTATCGCTATACGCAGGCTGCTATTGGCTATAGCAATGCTTGCGACGGATAAAAAGCCGGCTGTTATCGCTGCCATAAATACATAGAAGTTATCAACGGATACCAAAATGATCGATATTGCTAGGAGTGTCATGGCTATTGCTAGCCCTGTTAGAGAAGCGATATGGATTCTATGTATTCTTACCAGCTCCTCATAGATATCCCTCAGCTTCTCCATAGTTCTCCTTACAACGTCATATACAACTCCGTATAGCTCTTCTCTCATGCTTTCAGGGGTTTCCTGGATCCTGTTGCAGACATCTCTCAACGCTCTCAGATTTGTCACGAGGTTTTCGAGCTCTTTATATATATTATCACTACCAATACGGCTTTTAGAGCACATGTTTGTTGTCAGGACATAGTCTATCTTTATATATCTTAAGCACCCTGATCTCTCTATATATGCTAACTCACTCACAAGGTCGCGGCATATATGGCTGCTCATAGACCCTCAGATTTAGTTTCTCCTTAAGCTGAAAAATACACACTACAGTTATAGAGAATGAGCTGTTTGTTCCTGGATATTCTTTGGTGTTCTTTATATTCAAGGGCTTCCGCCTCGTACGCAGAGATCTATGGATCCCTAGGGTTCATGGGCAATTGTTGAACCAACGGCATGGGTCTCCTATCTGCTGGGGATCGTCGTCTGGTGGCTTAAGCGTTACTTCCATTGCTATCAAGAGTCAATATAGATGGAGACCAGATCAGACACCTCCTATTGGTATCAAAAGAAAACAGCCTCGTTTCAGGCAAATGCCTTTACATCACCGCCTCAGTACCGAGGGTATTCATCAGCTCCCTCTATATTATCCTCCGAGCTGTTTTATTTTTGATACACTTAAGGAAGATTTATAAGCATTGTAATCAAATACCCTGTGAGGTGTTTCTATGCGCCAATGGATCTAGGGGTAAGACCCCCTATAAGAGCCTCACAGAGAGAGGATCTTGTACCTGAATATTGGTATAATATACTTCCAGATCTCCCCAAACCCCTACCACCACCCCGTCTGCCTGACGGCTCAATACCGCCGAGATCTATGTTTGAGAGACTATTTCCCAAGACGCTTGTTGATCAGGAGGTAAGCTCTGAAAGATATATCAAGATCCCCTACGAGGTTAGAGAGATCCTGATAAGGCTTGGAAGACCAACACCACTAATAAGGGCTGTCGGGTTGGAGAGGTTTCTCGGAACACCGGCTAGGATTTACTATAAATACGAGGGCGTTCTCCCAACAGGTAGCCATAAGATCAATACAGCGGTAGCCCAGATCTACTATAACAAGGCTGAGGGTATAGAGAGAGTTTCTACAGAGACGGGTGCTGGGCAGTGGGGGTCTGCACTGGCTCTAGCGGGAGCTCTTTTTGGTGTTAAGGTCAGGGTCTTTATGGTTAGATCTAGCTATAATCAGAAGCCCTACAGAAGGGTTCTTATGGAGCTCTATGGTGCTGAAGTAATCCCGAGCCCATCGACTCTGACAAGGTTTGGGAGAGCTGTTCTTGAAAAGGATCCCGATAGTCCTGGGAGTCTCGGCATAGCAATATCGGAGGCCATAGAGGATGTTCTTTCAGATGAGAGGGCTAGGTATAGTCTTGGGAGTGTTCTTAACCACGTACTTCTTCACCAAACGGTCATAGGTTTAGAGGCTAAGAAACAGCTAGAAGAGATAGGAGAGGAGGAGCCCGACTATATAGTTGGTTGTGTGGGGGGAGGCTCTAATTTCGCTGGGCTATCCTACCCATTTGTTCATGACAAGCTAAAGGGTAGATCGAAGACAAGGTTTATAGCTGTCGAGCCGAAGGCCTGTCCTTCTCTTACTAGAGGCGTATATACATACGATTATGGTGATACAGCGGGGTTAACGCCGCTGCTTAAGATGTATACCGTTGGGCATAGGTATAGAGTTCCACCTATCCATGCAGGCGGTCTAAGATACCATGGCGATGCCCCAACCCTCTGTCTCCTTGTTGATGAGAAGGTAATAGATGCTGTTGCGTACCACCAAACAGAGGTTTTCGAAGCAGGCAGGATCTTCGCTATGAGCGAGGGCATTGTACCAGCGCCCGAGAGCGCACACGCTGTGAAGGCTGTTATAGATATAGCTCTTGAGGCTAAGAGGAGGGGAGAGAAGGTTGTTATCCTCTTTAACCTGAGCGGCCACGGACTCCTAGACCTCCAGGGCTACAAGGAATATCTGGAGGGAAGACTGCAGGATTATGAGCCGGAGGTGATAGACCTATCATACCTGCCAAAACTCAGCGAATAGCCCAAACTGGGGTTGGTTTAAGGATTTTTTATGCCGATCCGGGGGATCTGAAGCCTCATGAAGAGAGTATATATGAGAGGATCCAGCAGGTAAGGCTCTCGCTCGTTAAGACAGGGATTCTTAGAAGACCTCTGATAATTGATGAGAAGACGGGAGTTATAATTGATGGGACCCATAGATATGAGGCTCTGAAGAGCATTGGTGTTTGTAGAATACCAGTAGTTGGTGTTGACTATCTATCTGAAGACGAGGTTAGGATTGCTAACTGGGTTAGAGTGTATGTTTTGAAAAAGAATCTGGATGTGGATAGCCGTAGCATGGTAGATCTATTAGCTGGAGTGCGTGGGGTTGATGTGAATAGGATAGGTAAGGCTCTTGTTGTATCTATTGATGCAGGAGATCCTCAGAAGATCTATAGGGAGATAGCGTTTCTAGAGAAAAACCCGGCTTTCATGAATAACGTGGATCGTATTGTGTTTCGTCCGAGGATCAACTATCTGGTGCTCAGAAGAACCCCCTCGATAGCGATAATCCCTCCTCCTCTAGGTAAGGAGGATGTGGTGAAAGCCGGTCTTAGTGGGAAACCTTTTCCACCTAAATCTACTAGGCACCTAACAATTCTTAAGAGGCTAGAGCTAAGAATACGTGTCAAGGAGCTGATTGGTGACTTATGCTAATAGGGATGCTTATAGAGCACAGATGTTCCTAGAGGTGTTAGAGGCGATCTGTGCCTTTATTTTCCTTTATGCATTTATAGAGCTGGGTAGATAGTTGTTATGATTTATAAGACCATCTCTCTAGCGTTATTAACAATGTTCTTCATAGCGACATTCACTGTAGCAGTCTCTGCACAGGATCCTTTGGTCTATGTTAAAAACCCCAAGATAGATCCAGCAGTTGCTAGGGAACTCATAGATAAGGGCTACTCTGAGGCTATAGTTATTCTCGATAGATATGACGAGTCTGCAATAGACAGGATAGCCAGTATCATTGGTAGTGATAATATTATTAATCGCTATATGAATATCCCCTACATATATGCCAAGATAAGCCTCAACGCGATCCCAGGCTTGGTACTGTCTGGCGATGTGATGTGGGTTGCACCTAATATTATATTTAGAAAAATACCCATGGATAGAGTGACTCTCTCTAACTATGAAAAACTGCAGTCATCGATCGGAATTCCCGCTCTAGTCAACTGGGGTCTCTTTAGAACAGGCACCATTGCTGTGTGGAGAGAGTTTAACATAACTGGCGAAGGGGTTATAATAGCTATGCTTGATACGGGGGTTAATATAAACCACCCCCTTATACAGGGTAAAATGTATACCATAAATAACAGTGATCCCAGCTATCCCGGCGGGTGGATAGAGTTTGACTCAAAAGGTAAGCCTGTTTGCAGTACGCCTCACGATACAGACGGTCATGGCTCGTGGACAACCTCGATAGCTATTGGAGGTGATACTAACGAACTCCTGATAGGCTACGCTCCTCGAGCAATGTATATCCACGCACTAGTCCTCCCAACAGGGTCTGGTACTTTTGCACAGGTTCTCGCAGGGATAGACTGGGCAGCTGACCCCTATCTATGCAATGGTGTTAAAGTATCATCCATTCTTGGTAAACCCTTCAGACCAAATATCGTCTCCATGAGCTTTGGCTCTGAGGGTAACTACTCTAACTACCTACTCCCAGCGATCAGAAGGCTTCTAGAGCTTGGAATAATACCAGTGGCAGCCATTGGTAACGGGGGTATATATACCAGCTCTAACCCGGGCAACATATGGGGAGTCTTTGGCGTTGGCTCTGTAGAGAGGGACGATACGGTCTCGCTCTTCAGCTCCGGTGAGCGTGTTGAATGGCCCGAACCTCCTTCTTCGTGGCCTTTCAAAGGTGGCTATCCGAAGGAGTACTATAAACCCGATTTTGTTCTACCAGCGGTTATGATCCCTGGCGCGTATCTATCAGAAGATCTAATAGCTATTGGTAGTGGGACTAGTGCTGCAGCACCAGCACTCTCAGGAATCTTGGCCTTAGCGATCCAGGCCATGAGATCCAGAGGGATCAATGTTTCTCCCGATATTCTCTATGATCTCCTCACAGCAACCTCTTATAGAGTTGATAATATGTCTAAGATTAGGTATGGTAATGGGATTGTTAATGCATTCACACTGATAGCAAGCATCCTAGGCTATAGATTGTCATCTATCGAGGGATCGAGCGATACAGAGAGCTATAGAGTAGGGTCTAGAGGTTCTTTCAGTCTGAAGGATTTTCAAGGATCCTTTACCCTATACCTAGATGATCAGAGGTTTCAAGGATCTAGAGGGACAGCGATCTTCACAGTACCGCCCTCCGATTATGGTGATCACTATATACATGCATTCTCACTAGACCGCGGTATATATAGCTACAAGCGGATAAAGATAGTGCCAAGCATATCAGTCTACGGGAGCGCTCACTCTGGTAGCGAGATCTTATTAAGGCTAGACGGCTTCCCAGCAGTTGAGCTGATAATCATTAGATATCTAAGCACCTTGATCCCGGATATCAAAGGGAGCATTATAGCAATAGATTTTCCCAATCTTAGAGGAAGGATAGATCTATCTACAAGGCTCCCATACGTAAATGATCCACAAAGAACATATATAACAGCCTCCGACCTCATAGGACTGGTTAGCGCTTCGATAAGCATAACCATAGAACCCCCACAACCCCAACAAGCCGTAGTACTCTTCCCAACTCCTAGGCAGCTGCAGTTACTGATAAGCGGTCCCCAGATAGCCTATTTAGGCGAACATGTTAGTATTGATATCTACCCACTCAGAGAGGGTGAGAGTGTCGTGAGCAATATAACTGTATATGTATATTATATAGGCGATGGTAACCTCACACCTTCTCTAATCATGAAGGTTCAGAAGATATCAGAGAGCCTTAGGATAAGTGTGAAGCCGAATAACACAGGGCTATATATAATATGGGTGACTGCACGCTCCCCACAAGATTTCATTGGAGAAGCTATGTATTCCTTCAAAGTTGTTCCTCATGAAGAGGCAGCCAAGATCGAGTTGATGTTAAAGAACCTATCCCTAATATCAGCTCAGGTCATGAATCTTAACAGCTCTCTGGAAAATATCATAGGTATTGTGACAAGCCTCAGAGACTCATATATAGATCTCGCTAACAGATATGCCGACCTCTATAGAAGCGTTAATATCCTTAGTAGAGAACTTAATGAGACGAAAAAAGAGCTGCTAACAACTAAAGAAGATCTAGTAGCAGCTGTTAGAAGTGTTGAGGAGCTCAAAGCCCTAAGATCCTTATTATTCATAGCAATAGCTCTCATGATAGCTATAATAGCTACCGCTCTCATAATCATTATAAGAACCAAGAAGAGCCCGCCTTCATCCTCCTCTTGATAGTCTCTCTTGCTTGTTGTTTTTCATCTCTGCAGCTTGTGAGTCATTGGATCTGGCTATGCGCCTTATCCACGGGATCTTTCTTAAATTGCTTGGACATCGCTTCTACTGTAGCCCAGGCTTTATAGATAGTATGAGTCTTTTGAGTCTTTGGAGCATTGGTTAGAGACAACCAGAGTGTGGCAAGAGTACTATCATTATGCTTGTTTTATATGGGCTAGCTATTTTAGGAATATTTCCTCGTACTTTTTAACATGGTCAACGCTCTGTTTAACGTCCATGAATAGCCTGAGAGCCTCTCTCACATCCTCTTGCGTGATCTGCTTCCTACCTTTCCTTTCAGCCAAGACCCTTGCTGGTTCTATAAGCTGGACGGCATGTCTTAGGCTGGTCTCGCTGCCTATCTTTACCAGCTCTTCTAGGGCGCTATCCGTTAGTTCGACTTCTTCTTCGGCAGCTCTTATTCTTAGTATTTGTCTTATCTCATCTGGTGTGTATGGTCTTGTTGGTATTATGAGGAGCCTGTCTAGGAGATCTAGTGGTATTCCATGGGGTGATTCGAGATCTGTACCTCTTATCTTTGTAATCCCTCTGTTTGTTGCCATTATTATTATTGGTGCGAACTCGCTCTCCATGGCTCTTGTAAGAAAGCTGAAGGCCTCTATGTCGAGCATATGGACATCGTCTATGAATAGGACTCCTGGCACTAGTTCAGCCTTACCCTCCTCTATCAGCTTCTTAACGCTCTCATCAACCTGTCTCCTCAGCTCTGGATCTATCTCCCTCTCGCTCATAAACCCAAAGAGTGAGAAAAAGGACGCCTTCCTGAGGGCAAGGCTGAAGTCGAGATCGTTTAGTGTGAGTGTCCTTACAATTTCCTTCTCTTTTTTAACAGGACCCTTGGGTATCTCTACCTTTTTAACAACATCGATATCATATAGTCTGGCTCCCTCGACCTCTGTTCTCCCAACCAGGTTTACTGCTCCCGTCTGTGCATCTATCCATATAACATCCCCTCTTCTTATGCCCATCTCTCTCAGCTGTGATGCGACCTCCTGCCCAACGTTCAGCGTCACCTGGTCATCCTTGGTGGCGAGCACTATGGTTGCTTCTCTGGGAATGAACATATGGGGTCCGTATGGTGATTTGGGTACTCTGTATTTGATCTCCTTAACATAGCCTTCGTAGACAAGTCTGAACTCCCTTATCCTTACACCAATAGCCTTTCTAAGCGCTTGCATTAGAACCTCTGTTTTCTTAACCTCTGACGAGTAGATCTCAGAGGCATCCATGGCAACGAAGGGCGTGTCCTCACCAAGTTCTTTCGCTATTGCAAGGGCTATAGCTGTCTTGCCAGTTCCCGGAGGGCCTACAAAAAGTATTCCTCTCCCAGCCATTTTACCCTCTCTGATCATCTGGACAACTATTCCGGCAGCCTCTCTAGCCTCAAGCTGTCCGACCAGTCCGTCTCCGACGGGCTTTGGTTTCCCATTGCTATCAAGACCGAGTCCTCTTATGTGACTATGCATTCCTTTTCTTTTGAATGCTGTTGTCTTTACCTCCCTGATCACTTCTGACATAGCATCCACCAATTAGATATTATATAAGGCCTATCCTATTAGGCTTAATACGTATAAAATGATCCGCAAATTAGTTATATTGGTGAATTGATATAGTTCCTACGAATATGTCTCTCAGGGGCAGGTTATGAAGATAGGCGTTTACTTTAGACCCTCATCCGAGCTAGCCGCAGAGATCGCTTCGAGAGTTATTGATGAGGGTGTTAAAAACGGTGCTGAGATGTATATCGAGGAATCTCTATTAAAAGAACCAAGAGCCGCGACCATTATCTCTAGTAAAAGGGTTAGGGCTTTCAGTTTTGAAAAGCCTGAGGTTGATGTGATTGCTGTTGTTGGTGGTGATGGAACCCTTCTTAGGGCTCTTCATATGCTGGGAGATCATAGGATCCCGGTAATGACAATAAGAATGGGTAGGAGGGGTTTTCTTCTAGATGTGACGCCTCTAGAGATCCCTGAGAGGATAAGCGATCTGTTGAGGGGTAAGTATAATGTTGTTAGCTATACCAGGCTTTCAGCCAGGATTGGGAATGAGAAGATGCCGCCAGCGTTAAACGAGGTTTCTGTTGTTGCTAGCACTAGATCCAAGGTGATTAGGTTGAAGGTGTATAGAGATGATAAGTTTGTTTACTACATGGAGGGAGATGGCGTAATAGTGGCAACACCTCTGGGGTCTACGGCATATTCTATGTCTGCTGGGGGACCTATACTTGATCATAACTTGAGGGGTTTTGTGGTAACACCATTAGCACCTGTACAGGCGTGGCTTAGACCCGTAGTATTCGATCTTAATACTAAGATCCGTGTAGTGCTTGCTGAGAACTCTATAGAAGGTTACGTTATAGTAGATGGACAGGCAAGCATGGAGATCCCGCCTGGTGGGGCTGTTCTAATCGAGGTTCACCACGAGCCTGCCAGGATAATAAGGTTTCATGATATCGATACACTGTACGAGAGGATCTTTCCAAGGGTGATTTAATAGCCCGGGCGTGTAGTTTTATTGATGACCCGTGCAATAGTTATCGATGCAGCCGGCTTTTTCTCAGGTTATGTGTTGCTATTCCCACATGACAGGGTCTTTACTGTAAAGGAGGTTGTGGAAGAGATAAAGGATCCTATGAGCAGGGCTATCTATGAGAATGCAGCTAGTGCTGGTAAGATAAGTGTTCTCGAACCAAGCATTAGCGGTATTAGAAAAGCGATAGATGCTGCTACAGAAGAGGGTATTACCGATGCTCTCTCAGAGGCTGATAAGAAACTCCTAGCCCTAGCTCTAGATCTTGCTGATAAGGGCTACGAAGTTTTATTGATCACGGACGATAGCTATCTCCACAGACTCGCTAGGAAGCTGGGAATAAAAACCAAGGGTGTGAGAAGACCTGTTCCCAGGTTTTTCAAACCAAGGCTATATATATGCAGAGTCTGTGGTTATAGGTCTATGAAGAGGATAGAGGCATGTCCCCAGTGCGGCTCTAAGATATATTGAGTATATATTGGGCTTTCAGAGCTATACTTGATCCCATATAGATCGCGGCTTCCCCAGTTTCTATGAATAACTAGATTAGTAAAGGTTCTATTCTAGTACTAGGGTCGTTATTTATGTAGTTTTGATCAGGGGTTCCAGGCATTAAATATATGGAGCTCGGACTGTTCATATCGAAAGCCTCTCCATAAGATGGGGAGAGGATCTGGCATAGAGGGGTTGGTGCTTGTTAGAATAGTTCCACATTAATTGTAATGCTATCCATGTTCTTCGTAGTTGCCTTGCATTAACATAGAATCTTAGGTTAGCTGGTTTTCTTCAGAATCGCTATGAAGAACCCTGGGTGCTTATCTCTAGGGTCAAAAGTGATCGTACCTAGGCTGGAGATCCTGGCTATCTTTTTAACCCATGATGGGGGTTCGACTACCTCAAAGATCCCTCTATTTACCATCTCATTCACCAAACCTTGGTTCTCATCGTATGTTATTGAGCATGTTGAGTAAACCAGGAGACCTTTGTTCTTGAGGATCCTGGATGCTTCTTCAAGCAGCTGTCTTTGATATCTAACAATGCTTTCAAGATCCTTCCATGTGAATTTATGCCATATCTTAGGCCTTACTCCTGTGGAGCTGCATGGCGGGTCTAATATGATCTTGTCTGGTCTAACATGCGTAAGATCTTTGCTTAGATATCTTGCATCAAGCCTTAGGATCGCAGCTCTCCCCATATGTCCAAGCCTCTCTAGATGTTCCATCATCTCCTGGATCCTGCTGGCTGAGTGGTCTATGGCATATATGGTTGCCATACCCTTTGAGAGCTCTATTAGGTGTCCCGTCTTACCCCCTGGTGCTGCGCACATATCTATAATAACCTCATGGGCTTCAGGGTTGAGGAGCTTTGAAGCCACCATTGATGGGAGTGATTGTGGATAAACCAGTCCTTCTCTCCATACACTCAGCTCTCTCAGCGGTGCAGCTCTATATAGGCTTTCCAAAACCTCTACGAAGATCCCTCTTTTGATTCTCATCGCATCCTTGCAATCCATGAGGGCCTTTCCATTGGCTAAAATAATCCCGTTCTCAGATACGACTGTAACATCGTCCCCTTTCCTAACATCTCCACACGAAATAACCCCTGGTGCATAGAGGTTAGAACCCATCATAACAGACTCAGATGCCCTTTTATCGGCAACCACCACCTTGTCTCTTAACGTTACTTTATAGGGCCCCTCTATAGGGATGTAGATAGCCTCATCAAGCACGGCATCGCTATAAGCCCTATACCCCTCCCTCTCGATCATATCGATAACCATTTCTCTAGAGGCTCTCAGAAGGTTGACCCTCATATAAAGCCCGGCAGGGGGCTTCGTTATAGAGGTGAGTATGCTATCAATATCTCCCCCCAAGGCCTTGACAATGGATTCTATGACTTTTTCATCGTATAGGAACAAGGATCTGATATTTTTTACCTCGTCAATGTATATGTAACCTACACCCCTCATTACCATTGTATCCACATTCAGATACGCTATATGGAGTAAAAAAGGCTTAGGATCTCTCTACAGGTTCTCCGAGCCATGCTCCTAAACCGCTAGGGCTCGATCCTGCTTGTTATTATGCTAGATGTTTTATCCCTGCACAGACTTATATACATAATATTATTTTCACGCGAGACGGTAAAAAGATCTGGGAAGGCTCTTAGCTGCTAACCATATAACAGTAGCAGAGCGACATTGCCAGCATTTCCAGCACTCACGAGCTTTATTTGAACTTATCGGGGAACTGCTTCACTATGGCTTCTGCGATAGCATCTGCTATTCTGATCAAGTGATCCCTCATTGCTATGTAAAGGCTGCTCTCATCGGAAAACTTTCCCTGGGCTAGAAGATCAGCCTGCCTCATAGCTTGCAGCCCATGATCCCTTAGCAGAGAGAACACAACATCTCTAGGTAGATTGGGATTAGCCTGTGATAGGAATACAGCTATATCCATAGCATTGCTTACCAAAGCATTAGCAGCCTCCTTCTTGCCAGTCTCGTTCCCAGCAAAAGCACTAGTATAGTAGGCAGCCACCGCCATTATATGTCCATTGAATAGCCCTACAAACTTATCCCCAGTACTCTTACCATAAACCAGAGCCACAGCATCTCCAAGAGCCTTTGAGTTGGCTAGTAGCTCGTTAACCACCACCTGTTGCATCTGCTTATCTTTAAAGTATAGAGCGTATGCAAACGCCCTATGCCCCTCCGCATGCTGGATGAATAGGGATCTCAGTAGAGCCCTTAGATCCGATGCAGCCCCGGTTGTAGTTGCAACCGTGGCTGTGGCTGTTGTTGTTATTGTTGAAACCTTTGTAACTGTGCTTATCGCCGTTATTGTTACTGTCGATGTGACAAGCTTGGGAGGTGTGGCAAAGTACCCTATGGCGAAGAATACAACTGCGGCTATGATCACGCCAATTACTGTTGTGCCCCACAATCTACTCTGAGCCATTTTAGCCACCAATTGGTATCTATATTCAGAGGTATTTAAACGAAGATCCTTAGCCTAATCTGCATAGACCAAGTGATCCGAGAGCCAGGCTAACTGGGCAAAGAATTGGCAATGCATAGCTGCACAGCCCAATACAGGGATCTATGCTCCATCATATTGAAAGCTCGAAGCGGCATCCCTTATGACCCATTACGCCTTGGGAAGGCGTTGACAACACCGATGTTAGCAACTTACAGGGATATCAGTGGGTGGAGGCTTTGTAAAAGCGATCCGGGATGGATTCTCTAAAATCGATGGGTTTTGATAATGCCTGATCTAGCGCCGGGGGCGGGATTCGAACCCGCGCGGGGTGGGAGCCCCAGTGGGTCTCCCACGTTTCTATGCTGGAGGTCTCGAGCCCACCCCCTTGGGC
>BEWT01000007.1 GCA_003116855.1 Desulfurococcaceae archaeon AG1 | reverse complement strand
GGTATAGAGGAGGCTGGACCCCTGAGCATGCTATGCATACATGCAGGAAACTGTAGAGAAGTATGCCCACTACACATAGACATACCAAACATAATGCAAAGAATAAAAGCAGAATATATCAGAAAAACACTAAACAAATAAGACAGCCCAGCTACAATAGCTTTCAAGAGCTCTACTCCTAAAAATAGTGTTAACAGTTTGCCATTAGCGAGCTATTTCTCGTGGTATATCACGTGAAGATCCAAATACGAGACGGAGTGATATATAGAGAAAAATAGATATACAAACCTTGCTGTAAAGCTTGCAATATGATCTAACAGTGTCTCTTGCGAAGCCTCCCGCACAACTGTGAGCAATAAGCAGGTCTTGAGTGAGGCCTATCTCTGATCAACGGGGTCTTTATGGTTGATGATTGCTTGTTTCCGAGGATCTATACAGGATCTAATGATGAGCAATTCTAAGAAACCATAGATATAGGGCTTCTCCACAGTTTATTCTGAGGGGTCTTGTTATTGAATATAGCCCTTCTCGTGCTATTATTAGTGTTCCTAAGCCTCGGGCTTGTTGTACAGGCAGTCCAGTTGATATATAATTATAGGGGCATAATGGCTACTATGAGGAGTATAGAGGCAGCGTTGCTCAGGGCTGGTCAAAATGATTCAAGATCCATAGCGCTTATTCCGTGCAGGGTTTCTGCCTCCTCGTGGGAGGAGGTTTCATATACTATCAACTCGCTCAAGAGATCCCTAGATCTTGGATATATAGATAACGGTATCATTGTTATAGAGCGTGACGATGCTGAGCTATTAAAACGTATGGGTATAGATAGAGATGATATAGAGGTTCTTATCAGTAAGCCCGATGAGTGTGCTGAGTGCTCGGGAAAGAATAGGGCTTTGATCACCGGGTTGAAGAGTATCGATCGCAACGCTAGTGGGCGTGAAGTAATCGTTATGCTTGATTGTGACGCCTATCACCACCCAAGATCGATATTCTACGCATCTAAAGCCTCCTCCGTTCTTGGCAGTATTGTTACTGGGTATAGGTGGTACTTGCTTAGAGATATATATTCCGTATTATATAATACTGTCTCATCAATAGCGTTCGAGTATATGGGGATAAATATTACGAGGATCGTGTGGGGTGGTCTAACAGCAATGCCCCTAAGTGCTGTAAAGAGCCTAGGCTTGGAAGAGAAGTTTAGAGAAGAGCTGTCAGATGATGCTGTTATAAATAGAGAGGCGAGAAAAAGCGGCTATAGGATCGTTTTCTGCAGCAAATGCATATCCCTAACACCGTCACAGAAAGGTTTTAGGAGCTTCTATCGATGGGCCGTGAGACAGATGATCATAGTAAGGCTCTATACCCCATTCGGCTTTAAGATCTTGATGTTGATATATGCTATAAACACCTTGATTCTGTTACTACCAGCGATCCTGATCGCTATTGGAACCCCCCTCCAGATCCTGGTTCCATTAACAGCGTTGATCCTCGGCTATATATTGATCGGTGCTGTGAGAGCATATATATCGCTGAAAAACTACAGCCCAGAATCGATCTACCAGGATCCAGATATCGAGAAGGATAAGAAGCTCTGGAAATACATATATATACTCATATCATCATTAAGAGCACCCCTCATACTCTCCATCCTCATTGAAGCAAGGATCTCACGCAGATTCGTATGGAGGGGTATTGAATACTGTATCGTTGATAAGGGTAGCAGGGCTATTCCATGTAGCATGAATGCTAGATCTTATCAACCACCCGCTTGATCCGTCTTCATATCCCTGCTCTCTCTATAGATCCTCCTGATCTCGCGCGGATATATACCAAGGATCTTTAACGATGGGTAGAGAAGGATCAGTAGCGATGTTAGAGATACCAATCTATATATAACCACTATACTTGCAGAAGCCCCTGGCTCGAAGTTGAGGAGCTGATATGCTATAGATGCCAAAAGATCGGTGATCCCTATAGACCCAGCGAACGATATTGGTAATATCCACCATAGGATCTGGATCATTATTATCGATACTGCAGCTATAACTAGATCCCTGTTCAATGAGAGAGCCATGAAGATCGCATACATAGATATTACTAGAAAGAACCACTCGATAAGCGAGATGATTAGTGCTAGAGGAAATCTCGATCCGCTTATCAAGCCAGCCATAGATCTTCTATACTCTTCTGAGAAAGTACTCACACCATCGCCAATGATCCTTGAAAGGTATTTCTCATACCTCCTCATCAGATTCTCAAAGATCCTGGTTTTTATCAAGCCCATGGCAAGGACGTTTGGAAATACTATAACGACTAGGTATACCGCCAATATGGTAGTTATAGTCGCACTCCCAACCACAACAAGATCTTCCCTGAGGTAGAGGATAAGGAATAATAGGGCTATGAGCGGAGCTAAGGTGGTGGAGATCCTGTGAGCAAGTATTGATAGAACTGTGGTAGCAACACTAATCCCGATAAGCCTTGTAGCTATGAAGAACCTAACCAGCTCTGAGGCAGCCCCTATCGGTACCACATATGAGGCGAACAGACTGGCAATCGTAGCTGATATTGTCTTTGAAATGCCTCTTATCTCTCCACCAATCAATATGTGCCATGAAAGCCCGTGGAGCAGGATCGATATCAGGAGAAAGATCATTGACATTACTACCATCATAGCATCGATTTTAGCCAGGATAGGGGTGAGCCTCTCTATCCCTACATAAGCAAATATATAGACAAGATACGCAGCAATACCTATGATCATAACCGCAAGGGATCTCTTCTCCAAGAAACAGCCCAAATAGTATTTTTCAGCAGGTATTAATGATAAACGCGTCCATGATCATTGTTGATCTTCTTCCAACCATGTGAGCAATAAATACCATTTGTCTCCAGATATTTGTCGATCTTCTCCGCACCAAAAACATCTATCCAGTCTGAATAGATCTCTGCCACTGCGGAAACATGGTTGCTGCTAGCCCAATGGATAATAGATACTAGACTTCCATCTGCTGGAGAGACTATTCTCTATACTGACTAGAGCATTGCTCTCGCCTTACTCCAGGGATACTATGAAAACAATTCATAGCAATAATCCCAATAGATCGAAGTATAGATCTTTCTTATTATTTGGTAAGAACCTGGATCTGGGTTAAGCTATTATAGTCCCCATACAATATTCTATTTAGAGCACCATGTCATCCATAATCGAGACATGGAGAAAGATCCTTGAGCTGGCTAGGAGGCCTGACGATGAAGAGTACAGACTATTCCTAAAAATAATATTCCTAGGACTCTTCCTCGTAGGTACAATAGCGTTCACAATAAGATCCATAGCTATATTCATGCTAAGCGGTGGTCCCGGTTGAGCACACAAGGCGAGGGAGAGAAGACCGAGAAGAAGGGCGTAACACAGCTATTTGCTATGAGGACAACGGGCGGGCAGGAGGGAAATGTAGCCCTAATGATCGAGATGCTTGTAGAATCGTCTAAAACCAGCGGTGGAAGGAAGATAGATGTGAGAGCTATTGTAGTGCCCCCGGGGATAAAGGGCTATATAATACTAGAGGTTCCCAGCCTCCACATGGTCTACCAGGCTGTGAAGGATATAAAGCATGTTAAGGGGAAGGCTGCAGGTGCTGTTAGTTTCAAGGATCTTGAGGTGATGCTCAAACCAGTCCCGATAATAGAGGAGCTTAAGGAGAAAATGATAGTAGAGATCATAGCAGGCCCCTTTAGAGGGCTTAGAGGAACAATACAGAGTATTGATAGGAGTAGGATGGAGGTTACAGTAGCCATAGTTGAGTCCCAGTTCCCCATGAACATAACCGTCCCGGCAGAGTATCTCAAGCCTCTGAAACAGCAATAGACATACGTCTTGGGATCGTGTGTTATCTTTATAGGCTCCTATCCGTATAAACTAGCACGAGGGTTTCCCATTGAGCTCGCTGTGCGACCCGATATATGTTGAGGTTGGGGGTAAGAGGATAGAGGTTAACGAAGATATAGTGAGGATCCTGAACAACTATGTAAAGATGGAGTATAGCCTGGAGAGATTAGCACAGGATCTCGGGCTTGAGAGCTGGGAGCAGGCATACGAGTTTGTGAAAAAGGTACCAGCCTGGATAATGTGGATCTCGCCAACGATCTTCAGCCTTGAGAGGCAGAGATGCGGATCTGGGAAGAAGCCTGAAAGCTCTGAACAAGAAGCCTAGCCAGTCAGAGGATCTCGATCATTAGAGCAGTGCCTCCTCCCAAACCATGGCACATCGAGGCTATTCCTCTCCTACCACCCCTTATCTTCAGAGCATTGATCAGAGTTGTTGTTAGCCTCGCCCCCGTCGCTCCCAGCGGGTGACCAAGGGCTATTGCACCTCCATGAACATTGAGTCTTGACATAGAGATCCCGAGCTCTTTCACAAATATGTATGTCGATACTGCGAAGGCCTCGTTATTCTCATAGAGATCCACCGATGAGAGCTCGATCCCTAGGCCTTTGACAAGCTCCTTAACAGCGGGGACAGGAGCCCATGGGAAATCCTCAGACCTTGTATCAACGCTTGAATACGCTATAAGTCTTGCGAGAGGCTTATAACCCCTCTCCCTAGCATAGTCCTCCCTAGCCAGGACGAGAGCCGCAGCTCCATCACTCAGCTGGGATGAGCTTCCTGCGGTATGGGGGCCTTCTGGCGTGAATACAGGGTTTAGAGATCTAAGTTTATCGAGAGACACATCATCCCTGATCCCCTCATCTCTATCGAGATAAACCTCAGTCCCGTTTCTAGAAACCCTTACAGGTACTATCTCTTTAGAGAAGATCCCGGCGTCTCTCGCTTTAGCAGCCCTCATATGGCTCTCAAGGGCTATGAGATCCAGATCCTCTCTAGACGCTCCAACCCTTCTAGCATAGAGATCCGCTATCTTGCCCATATGATATCCCGTGAACGGGTCTATCAACCCGTCTACGAGCATTGCATCCGCTATGCTGAGGCTCCTATTGGTTAGATGTGGAACCCCCCATCTAGTCTGTGATGGTATCAAGTAGGGCGAGCTGCTCATGCTCTCCATACCACCAGCTATGGCTATCTTTGCAGCCCCCTTATCGAGATACAATGCGGCTGTCGCTATAGATGCCATGCCTGAGGAGCACACCATATCTATATTCATACAATCTATCGTTGGTGGAAGCCCTGCTAGGATTGCTGCTTGCTTTGATGTCAACATACCGCCTCCAGCCCTTATCACGTTCCCCATTGCTATGAGCCCTATATCCTCTGGATCTATATCGGCTCTTGAAATAGCCTCCCTTATAGCTATAGATCCCAGCTCTGATGCCTTTAGATCCCTTAACGTTCTTCCAAACTTACCTATAGGTGTTCTCACGGCCGATAATATTACTATGCCATCAAATTTAATGAACATGCTCCACCAATAATAAATCTACGCTCAAGAGTTAATATTAGCTGGTATTAATCGCTATAATCCAAAACTTATAGATAGATCTGGCGATTCCCGATATAAACGTAACAACCCGTTGATCGAGGCTATATCAGGCTGCAAGCTGGCGGTCAGCTATATGGTTACGTTAGAGTTAAACCAATATAACCTAATTTATATTAGTTTGAATAATTGTACATCGGGGTGCCTTGGTGTGATTGCAATAATAGGTGCTGGGAGAGTCGGTGTTGCAGCAGCAATCTATATATCAATGATGGAGCTCGACGATATAGTCTTGATAGATATAATTAAGGGGAGGCCTCAGGGTGAGGCCCTAGATCTAGCTCACGCTCTATCTATACTTGGTAAGAGTGTGAGCGTTACAGGCTCTAATGATTATAAGGATATAAGTGGTGCTGACATAGTTCTAATAACTGCTGGTTTTCCAAGAGGCCCTGGGATGACTAGAGAGGAACTTGTTGCCAAGAACGCTGAGGTTGTTGTAGACATAGCTAGAAAAGTTGTTGAATACGCGCCAAACTCTGTTAACATAATAACCACCAACCCGCTTGATGCCATGGTCTATCTGTTATACAAAGCAACAGGCTTCCCGCGCGAGAGGATCATAGGCTTCAGCGGTGTTCTTGACTCTGGTAGGATGAAGTACTATATATCTAGAAAGCTCTCCATATCCCCAGCATCTATAGAGGCGATAGTTATAGGGCAGCATGGTGAGAAGATGCTCCCACTCCCAAGACTATCAACAGTCATGGGGAAGCCACTAACCGAGATCCTTAGCGAGAATGATGTAGAGGAGATCACTAAAGAGACTATACAGGCTGGTGCCAGGATAATAGAGCTTAGGGGTTATAGCTCCAGCTATGGTCCAGGAGCTGGTCTAGCCATAATGTCTGAGGCTGTGAAGAAGGATCAGAACAAGGTCTTCCTAGCCAGCGCCTGCCTAAACGGAGAGTACGGCTATAAAGATGTCTGTGTAAACGTACCAGTAGTCCTCGGAAAAGGCGGTATTAAGAAGATCATAGAACTACCGCTCAACGAGAAAGAGAAACAACTCCTAGACGAGAGCGTGGATGCTATAAGGAAAAACATAGCCCAGATACCTCCAAAATATCTAGGATAGCTAGCTTTTTCTCTACTCCTCCCAATCCCCATATATTGTGCAAACTATCTGTTTAACCCTAGATATTAATCGATGGATCTTTATATCCTTAACAGGCAGAGTGAAAAGACCTGTCTCTTATCTAGGCTATTTCGCACCCTTACCGAGTATTTGTAGGAGCTTTATATAGGATGATGTTGCGAATAGCTTGTTACTTTTTCTCTTTATCTCTATTATTTCTTTTAGAACTAATAGTTCGTCGTTACTGAGATCCTGTGCGAATCGATCCACAAGCTCGTTCACATGATTCTCAGGGATATCTGTATATATTATGTCGCCCTCGTTCACATGCCTCCCTATCAATATATTACCCCTGATAGAGATCGCAACCGACATTCCTGTTCTAGCTATATTTATGGTTTTCCCAGCATCCTGGATCTGCATTATAGTTCCAAGACTTCTACCATCCTCTCTCATTAGGGGGTAGCCGGGTCTTATAACTCCCCCGAGGATCTCTACACCGACTATTGCTGGATCGCTTCTTCTGAACACATAGCCAGGTATGATCCTTATCTTACCAGCCCTCACAAGCTTCTCAAGCTCTCTCTCCCTCTCCTTTCTCTTCTCCTCATTAACCCACTCGATATAATCCTCCACCAGCCTATAGATTATGTTTCCCTGGAATAGCTTCACACCAGATCCCCTGAGAATCTCTTCGGCATCGCTGTTAACACCAACGTTGAAGAGGAGAACAGCCCCTAGATACCTATTATCTTTAGACACAACCGCAGCCTCTATAGCCTCCCTCTTAGATAGTGGTCCTACATCAGCGATCCTGATGGGTATGTTCCTCTTCTTAAGCATCGATACAAGGGCTTCAAGGGTTCCCAGAGTGTCTGCTTTAACCACAAGCCCTAGAGTATCTTGGGAGGAGATCCTCAGGGATCCTATCTCCTCAGAGATTTTAGCAGCAAGGATCTTAGCCTCCTCCTCGTTCTGGGCAACAAGGATAGGAGATCCGGCTATTGCTTTCTCAAGATTAGGAGCCGAGATCTTAACACCAGCAGCAGCATATACCTCCTCAACATTATTAAACCTATCTGTGGGAGCCCTCATCTCGTCCAGGGGTTTTGGTAGTAAGAGAGCCCTAACCTTCGTAATTATAGCTCCATCAAACCCTCCGAGCACTATTATGTCTCCTCTCTTCATAACACCATCATATATTATAGCATCGATAGTTGTTCCAAGACCCTGCTCCTCCTTAACCTCGAGCACAACCCCCTTGGCAGGACCTTCGGCATAGACTAGCCTCTCCTCTAGATACTGCTGTGCTATCCCAGCAAGGACTGCTAGTAGTTCTGGCAAGCCCTCGCCTGTTTTAGCCGAGACTGGGACTATGGGGGTTGTCTTTCTAAAATCCCTTACCCTATCAAACCTCTCAGCCTCTATTCCCAGGCTAGAGAGGCTGCCCACGATCGAGTATATATTTCTATCAAGAGCCTCGAGCGCTCTTTTATCCTGTTTTTTACTGCTCTCCATAAATGGTGTGTCTTCAAAGGATCTCCAACCCTGTATTCTGTCTATCTTGTTGGCAGCAATAACAAATGGTACGCTCCTATCCTTAAGGATCTCTATGCTCTCTATAGTTTGGGGCTTGACACCATCTATTATATCTATAACAAGAACCGCTAGATCAGCTATAGATCCGCCCCTACGCCTCAGGTTCGCAAAAGCCTCATGCCCAGGCGTGTCTATAAACAGAAGCCCCGGTATCCTCAGCCTAAATCTTATGAACTTCTTGAGAGGCTCTGCTATCGATTCTATAACATGGGTCGGGACAAAACTAGCACCAACATGCTGCGTCATCTCTCCAGGCTCTTTCTTAACAACAGCAGTCCCCCTTATCTTATCAAGCAGAGTGGTTTTCCCATGATCCACATGGCCTAGGACAACAACAATAGGCGATCTAAGCCTCCTAGCCTCACCCATCACAACATCCTCTAAATATATCTATAACTAAAGGGTATTTTGGTGGGTTGGCTAGTGAGACACTCTATAAACCGCTAGCTGAGGCATAGATGTTAAATAACTAGACCGGCTCTCGACCTCGAATGCCGTGTTGAAGTATGACTAGCAATACACTTTAGGCTGAAATGTCTGAAACCCGTTTTGCTAATACTTCCAAGAAGGATCTATAGGCTTATAGATCTCTGTAACACAGGACTCTGGACAACTATGAAAGCCGTGCCTCCGAAATCAATATAGCCTGCGATCTCGCAAATAACCCCATCCCTATGGGTCAGGTGAAACTTGGATATAGTGAACACTGGGCATAAACTAGATCTAGATATGGCTGTTAATTTATAATGTCTTAGCAATGGATCTAGGAGGGTCTGGTTGAACCAGGTTCTCAGAGCGCTCTCAAGGAGGCCTTTTGCTGTAGTGGCTCATAGAGGCGCACCAAATCTCGCCCCAGAGAATACTATGTCAAGCTTTCTCAAAGCTGTAGAGGTGGGTGCGGATCTCGTTGAGCTTGATATCCAGGTTACTGCTGATGGTGTTGCTATAACACTCCATGACGAGGATCTTAGAAGGGTCGCTGGTTTAGAGATCAATGCTAGGAAGTCTAGGTTCAAGGATCTCAGCGAGATCAGTATAGGTGGTGAGAAAATACCGACCTTCGAGGATGTTTTGAGATCGATTGTCGATAAGGTAGGGATCCTAGCTGAGATCAAGGTTCCTGGTGATGAGGAGATCGCTATCGATATCGTGAAGAGAGTAGGCGTCGAGGATAGAGTTGCGATCATAAGCTTTGATGAAAGCGTGCTAGCAAGTGTTAAGAAAAAATATCCGAGGATCGTCTGTGGTGTTGTTTATAGCCAGCCTCCTGGGAAGGTTATTGAGGCTAAGAAGGCTGGATTGGAGATAGTGCTCCCAAGATATCCTCTTGCTACTAAGAAAGCTATCGATCTTGCACACAGGATGGGTATTAAGGTTATTGCCTGGACGGTTAATGAGGAGAGATGGGTTAGAGAGCTTGTTGGAAGAGGTGTTGATGGTATTGCTAGTGATTATCCCGACATGCTTGTAAGGATAAGATCCTCGTTATCTAGTATATAGGGTCTTTCTATACCCTAGTATCTGTTGATGGATACAACTGGTTACTATATGGTTAAATAGATTTTTCCATAGCTCTCATCGATGACAATTGACCATACGCCCCCAGCCCGTGAGGCTTGAGCCTTTACTAATCATAGCGTTTTTATCCCTAGCAGATACCTCCTTCATATCACCGATCCTCGCGTCATATGCTAGGAGCATAGGTGCTAATGAGTTCGAGGCAGGGCTTATAGTTGGTATCTACTCTATAACAGCTATACCAGCTACGATTGCTATGGGTTATATTATCGATAGGTTTGGTAGGAAGAAGATCCTTGCTCCTCTATTCGTAGGCGATGCCATCTCGATCTATCTCTACTCGGTATCACAAACCCCCTGGCAGCTCATGCTCTTCAGAGCCCTGCATGCTGTATTCGATTCAGGTGTTTTCCCAGCATCCCTATCCATATTCAGAGAGGCTGTCTCTGGGAAGAAGATTGGTAGATATATGGGCTTCTACTGGGTTTTCATAGCTATAGCAATAGTCCTTGGATCCTCTACATCAACAGCCCTTGTAGCCTTGATAGGCTTTAGATCCGTTTTTGTCCTACTCTCAATCCTAATGATCCTCGGGCTGTTCTCATCCATGCTTGCTAAAGAAGTGTATACTGCGCCGAAGAGTAGGAGGGATATAGGTTTCAGTATCCTCAGGGGATATCTAGCAGCGTTAGTACCAGCCTATATAGCAACCTTCGCCCTCTACATATCGCTAGGCGCAATAGTAGGCTCGCTCCCAAGCAACCTGATCAGGTATCTAGGCGTTGACGAGAGAAGCGCGGGTGTTGCCACAGGGATCTATATGGCTTTAGCAACAACGATAGCCATTCCAGCAAACATAGCTGCAGGACTGATCATAGATCGAAGAGGTGCGAGATCCTCACTCATACTAGGGCTGGTATTCCTTCTACTCTCAATGATAATGCTAAGCCTAAGAATAGACCCTATAGTTAGGTATTTATCAGCAATAGCGCATGGAATAGCGATCGCTATGGTGCTAGTAGCAGGCTCCGAGATTGCAACAAACGTTCCAGACGCTGCAAGGGGTAGCAGTGCAGCTATATTCGGCACAATGCTACTACTAGGAGTAGCTATAGGCTCACCCCTAACAGGCTACCTAGCAGGATCTCCACCCATCGTTATAGGAAGCACCACGATATACGCATCATACCTCATACCAGCGATCCTAACCTTAGCATCGCTATTAATAGTAATCACTACACAGCAAAAGGTAAGAGGAGACTAGCGGCTTTAACAACCACTAAGAAAGAATACATTGGTGCTCATCATCTGTTCCTGATACCGAGGATCACCAGAAACTCCAAGAAGCCCTTGTCCGCTTGCACAGGCCTCTCTTCCCCTAAGGGATCATGTATTGCTGCTAATTCCATGGCGCGGAACCAATAGCAACATATATGGCCAAGAAGAGCATATAATCAATAACCGTGGGATTCTAGATAGTAACGCTTTTTCCCCGCCATATTTATTATCTTTATGGGCGGGGGTGCCCGAGCCAGGTCAAAGGGGTCGGGCTTAGGACCCGATGGCGTAGGCCTGCGTGGGTTCAAATCCCACCCCCCGCACCATCGGTTTGGCTTCATAGTGTTTGGTTGTTTGGCTTCACATATCCTCACTGGCTTAGGGCTCCTTTAAGGGCTTTCTTTATAAATCTCCATGGAAGCTAAACAGCTTGCTATGGCTTTGCCTGTTAGTAAGCTTTCCGGGAAATTGATGATCCTCTTACCTATGGTGTTTCAATGATCCCGTGTTGCTTATTGCTTTGGTGTGGTTGCTATATATTGGGTTTAGATCTATAGATCGTTTTATCAGGGATCCCTGCCTCTTTGAACGCTCTTGCCCTGTTTATGCAGCTCTCGCATTTGCCACAGTGGTATTCCCCGCTTAGGTAGCAGCTCCATGTCTCGTATACCAGGTCTCCCACCGTTTCGTAGCATTTCTTCAGGTTCTGGGCTTTAGACATACCCTCTCTGCTCGGGCTCCATATCTCTATTCTTCTCTCGCTTCTGAAGTGGCATAGCCTATATGCTGTCTGCAGGCTCTCTATACACTCTGGAGAGCAATCCGGGTATAGTGGTTCTCCAGTATCTTCTCTAGGCCTCACATCACCATAGTGGGCTCCGTATATGATATAAACCCTGCCTCCAAAGACGCTGCTTATGCTATACGCATACGCAGCTGCTATTGATAGCATCACAACATTCCTTATGGGCACAACAACAGTTGGTGTGTACTCCTCCTCAACAGCTACCTTCTCATCTGTTAGCTGCGTCCCCCTCCAAAGATCCCTCATGAAGGATATATCAACAACCCTATGCTCAACAACCCTTCCCCAACCCCTCTCCCCAGCAATATCATCGAGAGCACCAACAATCCTTCTAGCAACCTCAAGCTCCTTAGAACCCTTCTGACCATAGTTAAACGAAAGCACATGGGCATCACAACCAAGAGAAAGCCACCTAACAAGATAGCAAAAACTATCAGGACCACCACTCACTATAGAGACAACACGACATGGCTTCTCAACAACAGGCGAGACACCAGCACTCACTAACTACACACCACAAACAAGCAATAATATAAGCAGTTAATAAGATAGCCATACATAGATATATAAATATTACAACAACGCCTAACTCCAATTAAACATCATACATAAAAACTAGGGATCATTCTAGCAGACACGAAGAAAATCGCGAATGCTTGGCATGTCAGCATAAAACTCTTCCATACATACCCTACTCATATTATATCTAGCCCTATGATAGCCTCAATCCACCAAGCCTTCTATTGCTGTTTGTCCTTGCATGTCTCTTTGATTTATTTTTCAGAGACACCCACTCTCCTTGCAAGGATAAAGAACCCCTGTAAGGTCACGATAAGAGGCAGAGAGATATCATAACTATTGTTGAGCCCAATAGTTAGAACAACGATCTACTTGAGTATCCTGGATGGCTGGAGCATCACCCAAATCGAACGATGTCGATATAGATATCAATAAGTTAACAACCCCATTCTACAGCTAATGGTATATTCAGCCTTATTATTAGTTATTTAGTTAATCCTAACCGTAGGTTGTTGTTTTTCTTTTGATATTAGCTTTCTGGCTGTATTTAGTTGGGCTGGGGTTGCTAGCGTCGAGGCTCGTGGTTGGTGGGGCGGGTTTTCTGGGTCGTGTTTTTGATAGAGCTTTGAGGAGTGTTGATGATTGTCTTGGAGGGGGTTTGTGTAGGAGGGTTGTTGTTCTAGCTTCTGGGGGTCTTGATACTGCTGTTCTTTTAAGGCTTCTTGAGATCTATGGTGCTGGGATTATCGTTCTCAGTATAAATACTAGGAGTAGGGCTCCTAGGGAGAGGGAGGCGCTTAGGGATATGCTCTCGGTTATAAGGGGTGTTGAGGCTTTCTATGAGATTGATGCTAGGGATCTTATGGAGGCTGTGGAGCTCGTGGGGCTTGGATATAGTGCTGTAGCTGGTAGGGAGCCTTACTATGTGCCTGCGAGGAACCTGGTGTTCTTTGGATATGCTCTCTATATAGCTGAGATCCATGGTGCGTGTGCTATACTGACGGCTCATAATGGTGATGATTCCCAGCGCCTTCCAGACGTTTCCCAGGCTTTCTTAGAGGATGTTGCTAAGATCGCTAGATACTATGTTCCGGGGATAAAGATCTGCTCACCTCTATTACCCCTAAACAAGGTTGAGGTTACAGCCCTGGGACTAGGGATCGGGGCTCCTATTGAGAGGAGCTGGAGTTGCTATGATAACAAGCCAGCTCCTTGTGGTAAGTGTAAGGGCTGTATAGAGAGGGAGTATGCTTTGAAAAAAGCTAGAGAGATTATAGATAGCGGGGATAGAGCTACATAGCCTTTCTCATTATTAGAAAAAGATCGTGGTCTGGTTACCAGCAGGTCATGGTGCCCTAGGCCTAAATAGAGGGCATATGCCGCATAGGTGGTATGCTATAGACACCCTCACCCTCTTAACACCATCAACCTCGACAACAACCTGGTCTCCATATATAGCTGTTATCTCATGTATATTCTCACCAAGCCTCCAAGCATAACACACACCAGACTTATTATTCAGGCATAGAGCTAGCTTCCAAACCCCTACAACACCTATCAGCCTTGATATCGATGCTTCTTTCCTAACAGAATCAACATACCCCTTCATAGACTGTATAGCAGATCCCAGAGACTCTATATCCCGCCTAATATCCGCAATCACATCAACACTACTCTTCAGACTTTTCAGGGAGTTATCGATACCATCAACCCTATCGCTTATAGACCTAAGATCAGTGTTGATCCTGTCTATAACACCAACAATATCTATAACACCAACACTGCCATCAACCATTAAGGAGGAATTATTGCTACCAACCACACCCTGCTGATCCTGACCACCCTGATCACTGCTGGCATTACCAGCATTTGGGGTAACTTGCTCCTGCACAGTGCTCAAGCAAATGCCCAGCATATGGCTTACCATAAATATAGATAAAAGATATAGCCCACATGATTAGCAATTATTCAGCATCAGCACAGAGTTAAAAGAGATATACTACTAATAGACTGCTTATAGATCATTTAAGCCATGTAGGGCAGCTAACATAGCTATGTCTCGGGTGCTCCGACTAGCTGGTATATGAATACTACCACATATATATCATACGCACCCGGTATCGATGCCACCGCGCTCTTGAATATAGCTGCTGGTTTGAAGTACGTCATATTACCCTTACCATCTGGATCTACAAAGGTGCCGCCAGCACCTGGCTGGTCTGAGTAGAATATAGCGCCTGGGAATGCTGTATAGACACCATTGATCATCATTCTGAAGAGCAGCATATTATTTAGAGATGGCGACTCCCAGTTGGGCCTCAGCTTTATCTGCTGCCCGAGGTTAACAACCTTAACATACTTCTGAGGCCCGCTACCAATATAGCTAGGCTCTCTAGGATTGTTACCATATATATCGGCATCTATATCATAGCCAGCTATCCTAAGAATAGCCGAGATAGCCTTGGCAGCATCTGCATTGACCAGAGGATAGACAGCACCCTGTGTAGATACGAAGGTATCGTATACGAGAACATATGTCTTCCCAGGCACTGCTTTGAAGTCCTGGACAAGGATCCTGGCGGCCTCATCCTCTCTAGATGTGAACATCTTTGCCAAGAGCTCTATCTGGGTACCGTTGATAGTAGCACCATCAGCAACAGAAGCCCTCTGTCCAAGCACAGAGATCCAGTAGCCATAATCCCACCACGAGACAATCACAGAATCTTTCGAAGTGTTCTCCCTCATCCATTTAAGAGCATCGAGCCATGCTGTGTTTGGCGATGAGAGACCTATACCTGATGTAAGCACCATTGGTAGGTGGTTCTTATAAGCATTTATATGATATGAATACGAAATATAACCCTGAGCTGGTATCAGTGTTACTAGAAGAACTATTGATATTATTGGAGCTATGGATGAAGACCTCCTTCTCCTCACAGCGAAAAGCCTTGAAGATACAGTGGATGATAGAAGCCCTATAAAGTATGATGCCATTATGCTCATCACAAGGGCTGCGAAAGACACGAAATAGCTTAGATTCTCAAGAACATAGAGTGTTGAGATACCGAGCACCGCAACATAGAGTGCTATGAGATCCCTCTTCGCAATGATGAGATAGATACTGTATAGCACTGAGAGGATAGCTACTATAATGAGAACCCCGTAATAACTCATAAGAAAGCTCGGGTTTGTCGGCTGGTACTCGGCTATCGTGAATGAAAGTGTACCAAGGACATGGGTTATCCCAAGAGCCTGGGCAGCCTTTCCACCAACAAGATGACCCACAGCCACCAGGACTAGACCTGTTACTACGGTTAGCACTAAGACCCCTAGATAGATGATATTCGCATTCTTCCTAGCCACCATTGGTATGAGATAGTATCTCACAGCTATTAGGGCTAGGGTGAGTATCGTGATCCCGCCAATGCTTTTATATACATAGAATATCCCGTACAGGGGGTATGATATAAACACGATCAACGGAGGAATCATGATCAATGCTGTGTTTATCATAATCCTAGCCGGATCTACATTCCTAGCTACAAAGGGGTATAGGATCATAACGAGGGATGAGACAGCGAGTACACCTATATAGAGACCAGAGGATGCAGCCATATAGGCTACTACAAGACCGTGGATGAGGAAGTCAAGAGGCTTGAACGATTTATACGCCCTTACAAACGTATAGATCCCGTATGGGAGTAACATTAAAGCCATAGTATATTTAACAGTAAAGCCAGCAAGCGTCCTGTCCGTGAAGAGGAATGCGAAGAATGCTGTCGAGACTATCGCTGTCAACATGCTCCCAGAGATCTCTTTCGAGACGAGATAGATCCCGATCAAAGCGATCGCTGTCGCTATCGCGGGGAAGAGAACCATATATGTCATGAGATCAACTCCGAAGAGCTTTAGAGGCAGGTATGTGAGATAGATCGTATACATCAAGCCCGGAAGCTCTGTTGTCAGGAAATCCCTTCCCCACGGATACCAGAAGATCATTGTAGCTGGGTTGGGAGGCCTTAGATCGAAATACGATAGTGGTCCGTGTTGAAGCATATAGCTCACAATATAGTATGCCTCATAGGGATCCAGCTCATCCAGATATGGGGGATAGCCATAACTAAGTGTATTGATATATGGGAGGATGCGGAGATACACAGCGATCATAATTGTTGCTGCAAGAACAACATAGCCAGAGATCCTCAAGATCCTCGGGATCACCATCTGCGGGGTCTTCTGCACCGCCTCCGATGGCTTAGTTTGTCTCTGTCCAGCCCTACCCATAAGGATTCCCAGAGATAATGATTTTCGGGGATAAAAAAGAATCCAGCCTCTAGCAGAAATACTTGGATAAGGCTTGTTAAAACTGATCTAGAATCTTGCTAAGGTCTCTACTATATTCTGTCCCGCCGAACCAGCTGTGGGGATGATCTCGTGGAAATATTTTTAACCACATATTATTGAGTATTGGTGTGTGTGGTTGGCCAAATACAAGGTCTGGAAATGTGGGTTATGCGGGGAACAAGTGATCGAGGGTCAGAGATTCCTTGTTATAAAGAACATAGGTTTCGCCCATCTTGAGTGCGTTGTTGAGGAGCTTGTTAAGAAGCATCCAAACATATCTAGGGATGCATTATCATTGATAGAAGCTAATGAGGCTATCACCTACGCTATAGTTAGGCTCAAGACGGCTGAGCTCCAGGCTCAGAGCGATACACAGAGATCCATGATCTCTGCTGCTAGAAAGGATCTCGAGAAACACTCAGCATTCTTAGGCAACGAGCTTGGAAAGCTCCTCGGCTATGCATAGTCTCGAAGCCATAGCCACAAACCCGATCACCGCAGGTGGGGATCTCTGCCCGGGGATGAGGTTCTCCAGATAGAAGAGGTAGATCTAGAGCTTGCTAGGAGACTTATAAGCATCGCTAGAAAGGCTATAGAGCTCTATATGGATCTCGACGACGAAGACGCTGTATTCTCAGCTCTCTCAGAGCTTGTAGGAAAGGATCCCAGGATGGGTAAAAAAGCAGCTGTCTTCGTAACTCTTGAGAAGGTGAGCGGATCTTCTAGAATGCTTAGAGGCTGTATAGGTTTTATCGTACACCACCTAGAACTCGCAAGAGCTGTGATGGAGTCCGCGATATCCTCAGCATTCAAAGACCCTAGGTTTAGACCTGTTGAAAAGGAAGAGCTAGGATCCATAGCTATCGAGATAGCATTGCTTGGACCAAAGATACCGATCAAAGGACCCGATGATATCTCTATAGGGAGGGATGCGATATATGTTGAGAGCATATATGGCTCAGGAATACTCCTCCCACAGGTTCCCATAGATTACTGCTGGGATGAGGAGACATTTCTCGGCGAAACATGCCTTAAAGCCGGTTTGGATCTAGCATGCTGGATGAGGCGTGGTGTGAAGGTATATAGAATCCCCGGTAGGGTCTTCTATGAGGAGAAACCCTTGGGAGAGGTTGTTGAGAGGGATCTGACCAGGGAGTATAGATCTAGGTGTGCTGTTGCATAGCATTATATTAGTTATTAGTAATGCTATATATTCTCAACCTTTATCCCGAGCCTCTCAGCAACCTCCTTTATCCTAGCCCTTATAGTAACCTCGGTTAACCCTGTCTCTATCGAGAGCTTGTTCTTACTTAATCTATGACCAAACCTCTCTGATGCTATATATATTGCCGCAGTAGCATATCCGGTGGGATCTTTACCCTCTATAGGTATCTTCGCCCTAATCTCATCGAGTATCCTGAGAGCCTCGCTAACCACCTCGTTACCAAGCCCTAGCCTCTTTGCTATATATCCTATATAGCTCCTAGGATCTGGGGGTCTTATCTCTCTAAGCTCTCTCTCAAAGGTCTCTAAGATCGAGTTGTAACACGACCTCAGATCTTTCAGGGGTACTCCAGCTATCGTTGAGATACGCTTCAGTGGGAATGGCCTCCCCAAGATCCTTGACGCTGCGTAAAGTGCTGCTAAGGCTACACACCTATAGGATCTACCCCTAGTAAGGCCCTTCTCAATACACCTTATAGCTATATCAAGAGCCTTATCAGTTATATCTCTCGGCGCCTCTATCGAGGCAGCAAGTTCCTTGATCAAGGACTCCATTCTCATCATAGCACTCTTGCTAACATAATAAGTCATGCTGGTATTACGAATAACCACGCGCGGCCCCATACATAAATATCGCCCCAAATTAAAATATATTTTTAGCCACAAGACCCCTCTGGAAATACATGGTGACATTTAATATAAACGCCACATATACTCAATTCAAAATCTTTATATTATAAAGGGGCAGCCATTAGATAGGCATCCTCGCCATCCATATAGTATCTCCTGAGGATCCTGACAACCTTGAAGCCAAGGCTTCTATATAGATTCGTGGCAGGCTCATTACTAACCCTAACCTCGAGCACAACCTCCTCAGCCCCGTATATCTTCTTCATCCTATACATACCCTCAAGCATTAGGGCTTTACCAACACCCCTCCTCCTATACTCCTTAAGCACCGCTATGCTCACAACATGCCCCCTCAGGACAAAATCGCCTTTAAAGAAACCCTCGTCATTCTCAATCCTATTCATCATATACCCAATAATACCGCTTGGCGCCTCAGCAACAAGAAAGATCTTGCCCCACTCCTCTATATGCTGCTCCCAGAAATACCTCGGATAGTGCTCTGGAAGGCTCTTCATGTTTATCTCGATAATCTTATCGAGATCCGCGTGTGAAGCCTCACGTATCCTGAACTCACAGTCGTCGAAAGTATCGCTAGTGGGTAACATGCATCCACCAAAGCTAGAAGTGGTGATGGGAATAAAATCTTCAACTTATAGCTGGACACACCCTAGTTTTACAGATCCATGATCAGCAAGCTATATACCAGCTTTAATAGACTGTAAACGTGGATTTAATGCTAGATCTTTCTATACAGTAGCTCCGAAACAACTCTTAACAAAACACCGCTCTCAATCCTCCCTCTCGCGTAGCCCGCGATCTCGGCATACGCTTTCTCAACCCTTTTTTCATCCCTCACATATTTTCCACAAAGCCATAGTATTGAGTCGAGGCTAACCATAGGGATCCCTGATATTTCTGACACCCTAGCCCATGCCTTCTGAGCCTCTCTATAGCTTCTCATTATCTCCTCGATAGGGTCTGGTTTCGAGGTATCAGCGATCCCTGAGGTATATGTTATCGCTGCTACTCTTCTATCCACTGGGATCTCTATTGTTGCTGGGGGTGTGGATCTATATCCACAGATCCTCGATATATAGTAGAACATCTTCACAGCAAAGACTATTGTCTTCTCATACCCTGTTTTGCCTAGAGATCTGCTCAGCAAGATCCTCAGGATCTCGGGGTTCCTTGAGATCTCATCGATCTTCGCATAGATCTCTATGTGTGTCTGTGAGGTTAGGAGCCTCCTCACCCTAGAGATCTTCTTATCCCTTGAAGCAACATTACCCCTCGATGATACCAAGAACGATATAAAGTCCCTCACCAGAGAATCGGGATCTCCTGGCTTGAAGGGATATGTAGCAAACTCCCACCAGTAATCCTCACCTAGGGCTGAGAGCTGGTATGCCGAGATCGCATTAAGAACTGTAAGAAGAGCTGCAGAGCTGCAATCCCCGACCCTCTTAACTAGATGCTCTAAAGCTCTATACTGGGGATCTCCCTCCTCTATGATCATGACCCCCTCTAGCCCAAGCCTCCCTAGGGCTTCTCCAACAGCCTTTACTCTCTGGCTGTTTATGGTTATGGCCATAGCTCCTCCTTAACACCCCTCGTCTGATTGACATATCTTGCAAGGACATATAATAGATCCGAGATCCTGTTTAGAAGGACTAGGTGGTTCTTCATGATCATGTTTGAATGGTACAGCTTTGAAGCAACCCTCTCAGCCCTCCTACACACTGTTCTTGCGAAGTGGAGCATGGCTGCTACAGGATCTCCTGTTGGGTAGACGAAGACAAGCCTGGGCTCAGAGATCTTCTCCCAGATCTCTTTAGTCATATTCTCAACCCACGCTATATCCTGCTCGGCTATCCTTGGTGATGTGAGCCTCTCTATAGGTGTTGCAATATCACTCCCATATCTAAAAAGGGTTTCTTGAAGCCTTCTGAGCATCTGGTCAACATCCTCCGGGGGTTTAAGGCTTCTCACAACGCCTATGAGTGAGTTGAGCTCATCGATAGAGCCCATGAGATCAACTATATCGTCCTCCTTGGCAACCCTCTCACCATACATTATATAGGTATAACCCTCATCACCTGTATGGACTTTCTTCACATATAATCACCATAAGAGATGGTTATGGCGGGTATTAACAACACTCAATAGGATCCTCAGATCAGTGTTCTCTGAGAAGATATCCTTCCAAGGGATTTCTCCCTAGAGATCCTGTCAGCCCAGTATATGGGTTCTGGAAGAGATCTCCCACTAATGGTTGTTCTCCTAGCTATTTCTTCAAGATCCTCTATATCGACCATATGGCCTATAGTTATATATAGATCTGATTTTCCAAGCCTGAGCACCACGCCAGCTACAATACCATCTATAACGATAAGCCTCTTACCGTTCCTCTCAACCACACTCCCAGCTAGGAGTCTCTTGGCAACACCGATCGATGGCAACCCCATTATGACTCCTAAGTAACTGGCTATACCGCACCTCCTAGGATGAGCTATCCCATGCCCATTCACAACAAGCAGATCCTTCTCCCCCTTAAGCCTCATAAGAGCCTTAAGCATCAGGGGAGCCTCTCTAAACGCTAGATACCCGGGTATGTATGGGAACACCACCTTTCCCTCAGCAATCCCTATCTCCTCGATCTCGAGGGTTTTGTAGTTAATTGAGACAGCAGCTGCAAAGCCCGTTTCTCCTCTATAGGATACGTCTAAACCTACCACCGATCTGGGCTCTCTCGATAACCTCTGGATCTTTACTTTTCTAGCTATCATAACCTGTGCTTGTGAAGCTTTAAAAAGATCTATGTCGTGATAATCCATATAAGAAGCACTCACACCGTGAGACTATCTTATTGGATATGTCCTTTCCTCAACACCATTACTCCTAACAATAGCAACATCTACCCCATCGCCCGACATGGCATCCCTCGCAGCAGCAGCCCTTATAGCCTTTACAACCAGGTTTACAGCGTTCTCAACAAGCTCCTCCTGCCTTGATGTTTTCTGAGAAGATACCAAACCCTGGTACTCGCTCTCAATGATCCCTATTGCTATTGGTGCTCCAGTACCGACGGCTGCATAGTCATCCTCTATAAGCGACCCCAGAGGATCCATTACAAAGACGTGGGCTCCCTCATCATCTACACCGCCCACTATTAGCTCTGTTATGAATGGCATGTATTTGTATGAGTAAAGTATCGCTGAAAGGAGCTTCGCTGCTCCCTTCACAGATATTCTCGATCCTGAGGATATCTCGTAATACCTGATCTCTGTGGATATTATTCTTGAGAGTGTGAGCATGTCGGCAAAGATCCCTGCAGCCGCTACCGCGATCTTATCGTGGATCTTGAAAACCTTCTTAGCAGACCTACTCATAACAAAACCTCCATAGCCAAACCTCTTCTCCGAGCCGAGCACCACTATATCGCCTACCCTCAGACCAACTGCTGTAGCACCCATCCCCAGACTCTCGTAAGCCACCTACTCCACCATCCTAATAATCTCCAAAGGAAGTATTAAATGGGGCTGGGGGTTCTAGCCAAGCTTTGCCTCGTAGCATTATAGCCTTAACCTTAAAAGATTGTTTAACTACATAACTGTGGGTCTTGTGGTGACAAGCGAGGCCGTGGATCTGTCCGAGAGTGTTGTCTCGATCACAGATATAAAGCTGTTTAATAAGTGGAGCTATGTTGGCATAGATGTAAGGGATCCGAGCCTGAAGAAATACATATCCCTCAAGCCAGTATTCCTCCCCCATACAGGGGGTAGACATGAGCATAGAAGGTTTGGCAAAGCTAGAGTCCCTATAGTAGAGAGGCTTATAAACAACCTCATGAGGAGAGGAAGGAATATTGGGAAAAAGGTATTAGCATATAACATTGTTAAGAACGCCTTCGAAATAATACATCTAAGAACAGGTGAGAACCCGCTACAGGTTCTGGTAAGAGCTATAGAGAATGCCGCACCAAGGGAGGAGACCACAAGGATCATGTATGGAGGAATAGTATACCACGTTGCAGTAGACATAGCACCGATGAGGAGAGTCGATCTAGCCTTGAGACATATAGTAGAAGGAGCAAGGCTCTGTGCCTTCAAGAGCATAAGACCCATAGAGGAATGCCTGGCAGAAGAGATAATAGCAGCCGCATCCAACGACCCTAAAAGCCACGCAATAGCTAGAAAAGATGAGATAGAAAGAATAGCACTCAGCTCTAGGTAAGCATACCCATCTTTTCCACTGCCTATTCAAAACCCAGGCTTGGAGGCTATTTCTTATCCCTTCTTCATAACAATTCTAGGTATTGCTATACCAGGATATCATGCCAGCGTTAATAATAACCCTAGATGCGGTGGAATTGTTTCTACTAATGCTCTTATAAAAGATCTGTTATTAAGAAGCTCTGTGTAAAGTGGGCCCGGGGGGATTTGAACCCCCGACCCCCCGGTTATCAGCCGGGTGCTCCACCAGGCTGAGCTACGGGCCCACCATTTATTTTTATATTCTCAGCCCTATAATTTTCAATACTATAGATCTATATGTGCAGGTCTTAAAGCTAGATATCTGGTTGCTTTGATATAGCCCGCACTGGGCATATCCATTGACGCCCATTGAGGACACTAGCACCATATATGCGGATAGTGATAGAGATATTTAAGTCTGGCCACGATGTTGCCACGAATCTCTGTCTATCAAATAATCACTATCCCCATTAGTCTGTCATGGATATATGCTAATCTAGGTAAGCTCTGTACATAGCAACACATATATGATTGCACGTCGTGTTAGAGCTTATATGAGCCATATGTGATAATAGCTTGGTGCATGGGATGACTTTTAAGGAGAGGGACTTCGTTTTGGTTGAATATACGATGAGGGTTAAGGATACTGGAGAGGTTATCGAAACCACGAGCGAGGATGTTGCTAAAAGCAGCGGGATCTACAGGGAGGGCGAGGTCTACAGACCAAGGCTCATGATAATTGGCGAGGGTAGGTATGTGAAGGGCTTTGAAGAGGCTGTAGCTTCATCTGAGGTTGGTGAGGAGAAAACCATAGATGTAGAGCCCTCCAAAGCCTTTGGTGAAAGGGATCCTGAGAAGGTCAGAATCCTTAGCCTTAGAGAGCTTGCTAAGCTAAACATAATCCCCGAGCCTGGAAAGACTATAGAGATCGGAGGAGCGATTGGTGTTGTTAAGAGCATTTCCGGTGGAAGGGTTGTTGTTGATTTTAACCACCCGCTTTCTGGAAAAACACTTGTATTCACGTACAAGGTTGTTAAGAAGCTTGAGGATCCTGTAGAGAAGATCAAGCACCTAATAGCCAGGAGATCTAGAAGGATCAATATAGAAGGGCTTAATGTGAAAATCTCACAAGACATGATCAAGGTGGAGATTGAAACACCTGAAGAGATACTGTTAGCAGAGGATCTCCAGATCTTTAAAAAAGCCGTGGCCGAGGATATATTCAAATACTTCCCAGAAGTAAAACAAGTAGCATTCATAGACAGCTTCTTCAGACCACAGTAGCCTCACCATACTAGCAATCAACAGGAGATCGGTGGTCGATGGAACGCAATATCGATTCAGACTATATACTCAGGAAGCTTAACAATATTGCCGAGACCTATGACAAGACATCAAGGATCTTTACCCTGTGCCTTGAGAACAGGTTTAGGACAGAAGCCGTTAGTGCGGCAAAGCCGGGTAGGATACTTGATGTGGGAAGCGGCAGCGGATCCATGGTTAAGCACGCCAAAAAACTCTATAGAGATAGCTATATAGTGGCACTAGAACCACTACCCCGCTTCCTAAAAATATTGTCAAGACTAAATATAGATCCTGATATCGATGTTGTTCAGGGATATATAGAGTACGCACCATTCAGGCAAGACGCCTTTGACACCATCATCGCAGGCTTCATGCTTAGAGACGTTATGAGCCTTCCTAGAGCCATAGCCTCCATGATTCACATGAGTAAAAGAAGGATCATTATCCTCGATTTCTGGCGACCCAGCTCCCTCTTACTACTACTCATCGAAGTACTCTACATGGTAGCGATCATGGCCCTAGTAGCAGCCGCAGCACCTAGGCATGCTAAACACTACCTAGTAATAGTGAAAACACTATTGAAAGTCCCACCCCTAGAGAAGTTCATACACATGCTATCAAAAATCGGCCTCCTGAGGATCAGATGCTGGGCCCTATGTATAATGTTCAACATAGTAGTAGAACTACCTGTAGGAACTCGAACATCATAAGTAAGTTAATAACTAGCAATGCTAGATAACAGGCCCCAACTCTATCGATCCAAGACTCTTTTAATCCGCTCACTTGAGTCTTTATGGACTATACGTTATGGTTAGTCATAATCGTAAATTATATTTAATATATTATAAGCTTATCTATAAAACAATTAAGATCTAACATGAG
>BEWT01000006.1 GCA_003116855.1 Desulfurococcaceae archaeon AG1 | reverse complement strand
ATCAGATCAGCCGCTATAGTCCAGCTACTACTAGGAAACGTAGGCTTCCCAGGAGGAGGAACACACCCATTCAGAGGACACAGCAACGTACAAGGAGCGACAGATGTGCAGGGGCATGGTATGGGTTCTCTTCCGGGTTACGTGTCGCCGCCCATAAATACACTATCTATAAGGGTTTATCAAGACTGGAAACTCCAGGGTATGCCTGATGCTTGGAGCTGGGAGGTTCCTGAATGGGCATACGATAAAGATCCTTTTAAATTGATATCCAAGCCTAGCAGAGGACAAGCAGATCTTAACAAGGTGCTCCAAGTATATAACTTCTATGGTTGGCGTAGGCTCGAGCTTGCATGGGGTGTGTTTTGTGGTACAATACCGCCTGAAGATCCTGTTAATGGTACTGTGATCTGTGATTTCCCGGTAGGGATTGGTTATTCCGAAGTTGCTTTTGTGAGGGCAGCGCTCAGAGGCGATATAAAGGCAGCCTTGATATTCGGTGAAAACCCTGTTGTTACTAATCCGAACTCTAGGCTGGTTATGGCAGCCCTTTCCTCTTTGGATCTTTTGGTAGTGAGCGACCTCTTCGAGACCGAGACAGCATGGTTTGCCGATATACTTTTACCAGCATGTTCTTTTGCTGAAAAGGAAGGGAGCAGGACTAATGGTAATAGGATTATTCAGTGGTCATACAGGGTTATAGATCCTATAGGTGATTCAAGGCCTGACTACTGGATCATAGCGAATATCTATAAAAGGCTTAGAGAGAAGCAGGGGCTCAGATTACCCAGCGAGCATTGTGGTGTGAAAGACGAGGCAGTGATCTTTAGGAAGAGAAGCGGCTATATAGAGGTGTATAGAAGACCTGTGGAGCCCAACTCATCGTGGGACTATAGTGGTGGCACGGGATCCTCTAAACCAGTTAGCAAGCTCGAGGAGCAGGTGAACCCGAGAATCATAAACAAGGAGATCAACTTCTCTATGCTTCTATACCAAGGCCTCTATGATCCTGTTAGGGATATCTTTAGATCCATGTCTAGGGATAATAGCTTACGGAATGAGGAAGAGATCGATGGCCTCTTCAGCAAGATCTATAAGGTGTATAAAAACTGGGGCTGGTCATGGCCCCAGAATGTTAGATTCATGTACAACTATGACTCACTATCAATAAGTGTTGGGAGATGCATAAATATAGAGGCGGCTGGGAGAAGGTGGGTAGTGTGTGGTGAAACTGGTGAGTGGATAGATGAATATACAGGCGAGTATAGGCCTGCATTCATACCAGGGCATAGTTTCTGGGAGCCGAGGGCCTTTAAGAGGAGATTGAGTGGCATATCGGATCTCTTTGGTGGTCTCGATATAATAGGCTTTATAAGAACAGGGAAGCCAAAGATCAGGAGTGCCTTCGTAATAGAAGAGCAGGAAGGGGTAAGGGTGCTTAACTACCAAGAGTTCTCTAAGATCACAGGAGCAGTCTACCTCTGGGCTAACGATACTCTGTATTGGGATAGAGAGACGGCTAGCCTGCCTGCAAATCTTAAGAGACCCTTCTTCCCGGGTAATGGGTGGCGGGATTTCAAAGAGAAATATATGAGTATTCGTGAGAGGCTATCAAGATATTCTAAAGAGCTAGGGGGTTATAGAGAGGCTGTGGCCAGGATTATTGAGGAGGATGGAGGCTGGTATGCTGGCTATGATTTCAGATGGCCGATCCATACAGAGCCTGCTGAGTCTCCAAATACAGAGTTTGCAGTGAAATACCCATCTATAGCGTGGATCAATAGGTATAACCTCGACATGATACTCGGTAGAGTGGATTTGGGAATAGGAGTAGGGGATCTATCAACGATCCCGGTAGAGCTAGCTGCAACAGAAGGCGAGCTAGTGATAATAACTAGTAACAGGCTTACTGAACATTTCCACTCAGGCTCTATGTCGAGAAATCTCCCGTTATTAAGGGAGCTCGTTCCAGAACCGTTTATAACGATTCCTAAGGATGCTGCTGAGAAACTAGGCATATCTTCAGGAGACCTAGTGGAGTTAATAACTATCAGAGGTTCCATAAGGCTTAAGGCCTATGTAGCCAATACTGGGCAGCAGAGCTGCTGGCGATATGATGAAGACTGTATACCTATAGTTAGTATCACATGGTTCTCTGGATTTGCCGGTGCGGTCCAAGGACCTGTTGGTAATATACTAAGCCCTGACGCTATAGATGTGGTTACGTCTATACAGGAGAGCAAGGGATGGTTAGGTAAGCTGAGAAGGGTTATAGTATGAGGATCACTGGGATAGAGAGGGTTAAGAACGGCTATGGTGTGCTAGTAGATCTAGATAAGTGTATAGGATGTAGAGCATGCCAGCTCGCATGTAAAGAATGGAACGGTCTCCCAGCAGAGGAACTCGTTTTCACAGGATCTTTTACAAGCCCTTCGAAACTAAGTGCAAGTAATTGGAAAGTAGTGTTCTTCCACGAAACTAGAGGGATACTCCCACTACCCTTCCAATGCATGCATTGTCTAGACCCACCATGTGCTCTAGCATGTCCTGTCTCAGCTATAGTTATTAGTAATGAGGGCGCCGTTGTTATCAACCGCGATGACTGCCTGGGTATAGGTAACTGCCTAGCCGCATGCCCATTCGATGTGCCTGCTAGAGGAGGTGATGGTAAGTATTATAAATGCACATTCTGTGTAGATAGAATACAGCATGGTCTGCAACCGGCATGTGTCGAGGTATGCCCGACGAGTGTTTTTACATTCGCACCAATGGGTGTTATAATTGATATGGCTAAACGCGAGACTGCTAGAGGCCGTGTGGTCTATGGCGTTGGGCTTGATAGATATATAGGTGGCGGAACCAGGTGGGTCTATGTGGCGTCGAAGGAGAGGTCGGCAGCGATGGAGAAGATACTACCGCACGTTCCTAAAAAGAAGCTCGATCCCTATAGATGGTTCTTTGTAAGCCTCAAAAGGAGGGTTAGGCTTGTAGCTCTTATTTCGATGCTTAACAGGTTTATTAGGAAGAGGCTTGGGGTCTGATAATTTAGCGGTTATGGAAAAAGCTGTTTGTTTATTGATCGGTTTCTATGATCTGTATAGATAGGTTTACATCGACTTTTCCACTACCCTGGGCTGTCCAGCTTATCTTGAGGCTAACAGTATACTCGCCTGGATCTATATCCATTGGTGCATCGTATCCAGGTATCAGCACGAGGATTCTGTAGCATCCTCCTATTGAGTAGAGACACGGCATCTGTATGACATAATTCTTGTTGTTGCTGAGGGTTATCTCGCCATTTATAATTAGTGATATGTTCTCACCAGATGATGCATAACCCTGGGTAGGGCTGGCCTTAGCTATGATTTTTGAGCTGTTTCGAACGATAAGCTTGGCTATATTGTCGAAGGATCTCGAGCCTTGGCCCTCGCTTATAACGCCCAGGTCTATGTTTATTATGCTTGGGTTCATCTCGACTTTCTTGGCAAGCGAGAAAATCCCCCCAATCTTTATCACACCGACTAGGTTATTTAATGAATACACAATTGCTACAGATATTAGGATTACTGCTAGCAGTATAAAGCCGATTTTCTTTATACGATCCATATTACCACCAGATCAAAATCGCACCGATACTTAAAAGTCTATATTTAGCACAATGAGATCTAGCGTTGTTTAAAAACTAGAACACAGTTATGGAGAGGCGAACAATGAACGGATCCTGGAGTCTATGAAGCCGAGGGAAGAGTGATTAATATCAACCAGTAATGAAACCCAACCCTCGGTGAACTCTATGAATTGAGGGCTCATAGAGGGATACAAGGCTACTGTGAGTTCTTCTTAATATGCTCTTAATCTCTGTTGGTGAGAGAACCTATAGAGCAATACCGCTCCTCTGCGAGGGATTTGAGAACATACTTATGCGGTTCTTCTTACTACGCATAGATATAAACCTAGTAATGGCCTCCCACTATTCTACTTAACTGTTGGTAATGGTTATCTATGTAGGTGAGATAGAGAGTTTTGTGGGTGGAACCAGCATTATCGATAGAACCAAGCATTTACAAGTCCATAATGTTCCTCAGGATGCGCTACTTTACATATAAACCGTTTGACATATTAACTTATACAGATTTATAGTTATGTGTATGTATATATACCCTAAATTGCAATAGAATAATTGGGGGTGTTAATCTGTTTTGAAAAATCCTAAGTGGCTTGATGCGCTTTTTGACGAGCACAGGATTATTAGGAGGGCTTTGAACACGTTGTTGCTATCTGCATCATCAACATATATACTTGGCGAGAGAGAGCTTATCGAGCAAGTGTTACCCCTATATAAGGAGTTTGAGGATGTATTCATAGGCTCGTACCACTATAGGAAGGAAGAGACTCTAGCAGTTTTAATAGGACCACTAGCCACTAATGGGTATAGAATGCGTAAGGTTTTTACGGAATGTCACATAATTCTTAGAGATATGTTTAAAGATCTCATTATAGCCTATGATTTAGGCGATTGGGAAAGGGATCTTGCATCGAGGGCTGCCATCTATTATGAGGCTATGGAGGATCATATGGAGGATGAAGAGAAAACAGTATTCACAGGATTTCTGGATGCTGCGTCAAGGGCGGGGATCAACGATCAAGTTATTGATCAGATGTTCAAAGAGATTGAAGAAAGCTTAGGAGGGAGATTCCGTGAGAGGATGCTCGGGCTTGTTAGCAGGATGGAAGAGAAGCTATTGGACACGATTCAAAAAAGCAATACAGCGGCTATAAACGTTGCCAATGTAAAGCTCTGTGAGAGGCACATGATGGTAAAAGAAACAATACGAAAGATCAAGGATAGTGGAATGAGCAGGCTGGTCCTTATAAATGATCGTGAGCCTGTTTACGAACTACTTCGTATAGAAGGGTGCTTCGATAGAAGTCTTTTCCGAGCAAAGCAGTTATCAGAAAAAATATGGGTATCAATGATAGCCTTTAAAGATGGGTGCAAATAGCTCTATTCTTTTCAGGGTTTAAGACATCAATAAAGATCCCGAGATAGAGCATTAACATAACCAATATAGTTAGCCGATAAAAACCCTTATAGCCCATATCGATTATTACTATAATAGGGGGCCGTAGTCTAGCTTGGTAGGATGCGAGGCTTGGGCCCTCGTGGTCCGGGGTTCAAATCCCCGCGGCCCCACTAAATACCGCTATTGAGACTCTTGGGAAGGACTCGATACTGTCTGGGAAATAAGGCCTAAAGATAAGTGTTATAAAGATTATAGAGATTCTATTAGTGTTTCCGGGTCTAACGCGTTTAAATATTAGCTTAATACTTCTGGGCTTGGAGACTAGGGTAAGCTAGAACTCTAGTTTTACTGATTATAATGGTAGAGACTTATTCCATGGGTATTGTGAGAAAGCTCTCTTTTACTGAAGGCTTTAATTTATCATAGGCTAACGATCTGGGATGGGCGGGCGATCTTTTAAACCTAGTCTATCGATCAGAACTGTTCCTTTTTCTAGCGCTTCAATTACTAATGGGTTCCTCTTGGCAAGGAGTTTGTAGAACTCGTTAAGAGTTATAATTACCGGCTCTATTAGTAGATTTTCTCTCATGCACTCATGTATCGCATCTTATGCAATACTCCCTAATATCTCCGGGCAGCTCTCCTAACAAACCACCCAGCTCCTATAGAAGAGCTGGTAGTGAGTGGCCTATGCGTGGGCTTCCTAATCCCCACAACAGTGCTCTGAGAGCCTTCTCCACTGCCTGATGTGCTTTAAAACATGCCCAGCTGTAAAAACCATGGGCATGATCTACTCTAGCTGATTCAAGAGCTCGTAACACGCTTTTAACCCATCTCGCGAACTCGCTTTCATCAAGCAATAATCGCCGCCCAAGTAAGAGTATTACTAGATCTTTTAACCCATCTATGTAGAGATGTTATTAAAACACAGAATAGATGTTATCCAAGCATTAGGCTAGAGGTGATCTGAAAGGTAAGCCTTAAGTCGGGCCATATCGAATAGACTAAAGCCAAACTATATTGGCTTCGATGTAATAAGCCATGAGACTTTTGAGGCTGGGATCGAGTAGTTAGCATCAAAAGATATTAACCGTTGTGAAACTCTAACCTTGCCTTTGGTTCAGATATGAGATAAGGTCTGTGAACATCACTCCTGCGGTTCTCCATGCAGGCCCTGCAGGGCCTGTCAGCAGGATCTTTTCCCCTTCAATGTCTATCGATAAGCCATTATAGTTGCCCGAGATGTTTGACAAAGGATCTTCCGGATCTAGTATCTCTGGAGATACTGAGAATGTTTTTCTCTCCATATCGGCTATAGCTACATATTTAACACGCCTACCAGACCTAGCAGCCTCTCTTACTATATTCTCTGGCACGCTTGTTAGAGGTGTTCTTTTTATATTCTCCATGCTTATCTTCACACCAGCACTGTTAACAAGTATCGCTAGTTTTGCAGAAGGGTCGAGCCCCTCGGTATCTATGCGTGGGTCTGGTTCTGCTAGTTTTTCAGCCACAGCTTTCGATACTGCTTCATCAAAGCTTAAACCTTTCTCAACGAGGGATAGTATATAGTTTGTTGTTGCGTTAAGAACACCCCTGATCCTTCTTATCTCTCTACCAACGAGTCCGGTGATAACGTCTATGGCTGGAGTACCAGCCATCACTGTAGCCCTATATCCTATATAGATACCCCTTCTTCTAGCCTCTCCAAACAATTCATCGTATCTCAATGCTAGTCCTGTCTTATCAGCGGTTATGATACTCACGCCCCTCTTTAGGAGGCCTCTGTAGATGGTGAGGTTAGGCTCTCCAGTGGTGTATGATGGTGGTATTGCTACGAAAGCGAGATCGGGGGATGTGAGATCCACAAGTTCTAAAGGGTCTCCTGAACTGCGTAGAAACCCTTTATCTCCTAGCTCATACCTGGAAGCAAGATCCAGGATTTCTTTCCTCCAATCTTGTCCTATGGTAACATACCCTCTGGATGCTGCTATGCCTCTCACCTCTATCTCAACACCCATCTCTGTCTTTAGGAACTCTGCTCTTCTAGCCAGAACCCTTGACAGCTCTCTCCCAACATTGCCAAAGCCTATTATGACAGCACCTACTCTCAAGATAATCACTACTGAGAGAAGTGGTTAGAGGGATATATGCTTAAAAGCTTGAAGATCCTCTTATCCTTGTTGCTCTTTTCTTGAGGAGGCTATCTCCTCATAGATCTGCCTTACAAGGGCTTCTCCAAAGCCTCTGAGGCTTAGAAGCCTCTTAGGATCTGTTCTCCTAAGATCCTCTATACTCTTTATACCAGCGTTATAGAGTATCCTAGCCCTGACCCTCCCCACACCCCGGATCCTTATCAACGGTAACAGCTCTTCCTTAACACCATTCTCTATCCTTATAGCTATTTTTTCAAGCTCCTTCGAATGATGCCTCGTGTCAGGCATTACTGATGAGACCGCACTAAGGGCATGCGAGATCCATGTCGCTGTCTCTACAATAACTCTCAGATCGCCTGGCATGATCTTATACCTCTCCAGTATAGCATCTTCACTCTCTTCATTAATCCAAGCTTCAAGAACCCTTGCATATCTATATGCTATGAGCCACTCCTCGCCAAATAGATCCTCATCATGGGCTGGAGGAATTTCCCCCGCTTCTAAAGATCTCATTGCATCCTCCTCATACTCCCTATAACCAGATCTCCTGGTAATGCTTCTGAGAAAATCAGGGGTATAGGTTACTAGGTGTAAGTACCATAGCTCTCCGGCAGCCTTGCTCTTAGTCTTCATAATATCCAAGGATCTCTTAGCAGTTAGCGGGTCTAGGTATTGTCTTGCAACGACAAGGCCCAGAGATGTCGGCTTTAAACCCCCTCTCAATATCCTAACCATCCCCCAGTTACTCAGGTCATCAATGATCCTCTTTATAGAGGGACTAGCAAGCATACCTCCACGAGACCCATAGAGCGTTAGGGAGAAGATCTCGTTCAACTCAGCCTCGTTCTCAGCATATCCGGATGCTATTAATGATAATAAATGTATTCTCAGGCTTCTCTCGCTTGATAGCGCTGATTCTACATTCTCGGGAGATCCTTTTATATATCTCATAGCATCCCTAGGTGTTCTATCGGCTATTATGACCTCACCGTAAGGATCGTACTGAGGTCTACCAGCCCTGCCAGCCATCTGCTTATACTCCATAACACTTATATCATCATAACCATCCTCCGAGTATCTCCTAGTATACATGATAACTCTTCTAGCGGGCAGATTAACCCCCGCGGCTAGGGTTGGTGTTGCAACAACAACCTTGAGGATCCTCTCTCTGAAACCCTTCTCTATAACAACCCTGGATCCGTGTGATAATCCTGCATGGTGATAAGCAATCCCTCTGAGGATCAGTGGCGAGAGGGATTCATATTCATACCTAGTAGAAGCTCTCTCTCTAAGCTCTTCGATAAGGGTCTTAGCGTCGGACTGGTTTTTAAAAGAGGATGCTAAAAGCCCGAGCTTCTCAGCTATGCTTCTAGCCATCGACTCGGCCTCTCTCCTAGAATGTCTAAACACTAGGAGTTGCTGATCGTCGAGATAGGCTTTAGACACCATATAGCCTATAAGATCCCCCTTGACATCCTCAACCCTCCCATCCTCGTAGTAGACCTTATTAGATGATCTATCGTAATAACCCTGGATAAGAGGAACAGGCCTCCACTCACAGACGATAAGCTCTCCCCTAACCCATGATGATAGATCCCATGGATTTCCTATAGTTGCACTGAGCCCAACTATCTGGGAGCCTAGCTTGAGAGCCCTAGCAACGATCATCTCTATCACCGGTCCTCTCTCAGGATCCCCTACCTCGTGTATCTCATCAATCACAATTACTCTCACCCTAGATAGCCAGCCTGGTTTATGGCGTAATAGTGAATCGAGTCTTTCATAGGTTGTTACTACAAGATCGTATCCCTCTAGATCCTCTCCAGCGTTATCATAATCACCAGTGCTTATACCAACCCTCAGTCCTAGAAATTTTTCCCATACCTTGAACTCAGCGTATTTCTCGTTGGCGAGAGCTTTTAGTGGACATGTATAGATCCCCATGCCATTGTTTAGATAAGCATTGATCATTGCTAGCTCAGCTATAAAGGTCTTCCCACTAGCTGTTGGTGCCGATACTACCATGCTTTTGCCGCTTAGTAGACCTTTCTTTATAGCTTCTGCTTGGGGCGGTGTTAGGCTTTTATAGCCCTTCTTAATGATAACTTCTCTGATATTATCAGGGATCTCTAGGTCCTCTACAGAGACTGGTTTTTCGGGGCATGCGTAGCTTTTCACCTGGAGCCTAACCTCTTCACCACTTCTCCTAGAACTTCTCTCCTAATCCTCGTCTCGCTCGTGATCATATCTATGAGTTTCCCTATATACCATGCCTCATCATCCCCATGTTCTCTGAGTATGCTATAGCTATCTCTAACTACATCGCACATCTTCTCCATCTCCTCTATAGCTAGTGCTAGTTCTAGAGGGTCTAGGAGATTCCTGGCCCTTAGATAAACCTCCTCAACGTCTCTTAGAACCTTTCTAGAGGCTTTATCTATCTCCCTCAGCTCTTCTGGGGATAGCCTTTTCTCCATAGCCTCATACTCATAGTAAAGCCTTGCTATATATTCTGCATGCCTTTCACACATCTCTGACATGTATTTCAGCAATATCTTCTCAGGAGTGAAAACAACACGGGATAACCTATCATAAAGCTCTCCAAGCATTCTCTCTAGATGCTCCCAGATACCCAGAGCTATAGCAACGTTATGCTCTAGCGTTCCGAAACCAGCTATATTGCTCAAAATCCCACTCTAAATATAATAGGAAGTATTGGTGGGTTAAAAACTTATAGCTCTGAATGTTAAAGGCCTAGAGAAGATCTCCCATGATTCTGGGCAGCTCTAACCCTTCTCTCGACATCATCCCAGTTAACTACATTCCACCAGTTATCCACATAAGAGCCTCTATCATTCTTATACTGGAGGTAATACGCATGCTCCCACACATCGATAACAAGCACCGGCACAGCTCCCGAGGTTATTAGAAGGTTGTGTTTCTCCACTTGATAGATCCTCAGTTCCTCTGTTAGAGGATCATAAGCTAGCACAGCCCAGCCCACACCCTCGACTGTTTTAGCCGCTGCTGAGAAGAGATCCTTGAACTTTTCGAAACTACCAAATGTCTTGTCTATGAGATCCGCGGCGACACCGCCAGGCTTACCACCACCCTTCCCTGGGGGAGCCATGTTTGGCCAGAATATAGTGTGCATGATGTGACCTCCATAGTTAAAGCTAAAGTCCCTCATAACAGCCCTAACATCTATCTGAGCCTCTCCCTTGAGATGCTTCTCTATCTTCTCAAGAGCAGCGTTGGCTCCGTTAACATATGCTTGGTGATGTCTCTGATGATGAAGCCTCATGATCTCCTCGATTATATAGGGCTCAAGAGCGTTGTAGGCGTAAGGAAGGGGTGGGAGTTCGTATCTCTTCAACACAGTTCACCATATTCCCTGCACTAGTAAACTTATAAACCTCACCTAGACATTGTTTCGGCTAGCTATCAATTAGATACCAAGAACTTGTCTCTGCGTTTGTCATTAACGGCTTACAGCCACTATTAATAGATCTTTAGATAATTCTATATGACCACCAAACCATTATAGAAATCTTTCCAACGCTCATGGATGGTTAACCACTTAGCTATTAATGGGCCCGCGGGGATTCGAACCCCGGACCTCCGCCGCGTGAGGGCGGCGTCCTACCGCTAGACTACGGGCCCAACCATTATTAAAAACACAAAACAAACCTATAAATCCTAAAACTTAACAGAGATAACTACATCTCGCGCTAAATCTTCGTAACTTAGATGCTTAGCATCCAAGAAGATCGATAGGATTTGGGCTTTATAGCGGTTTAGTATTTTGATACCAGCTAGCTCGTTTAGGTCTTTATTTATCCATATTGTGGGCTGTTTTCTTTTTAATGCTTACAGGCAATGTTTGTAAGGTAGGTTTGCGGTATATAATATAACGGCTATATTCAACTATTCGAGACTAAACCGCTATGAAAAACGAAAGATCTGACAAAATAGCGGCAGGTTAGGAACGCCGTAGCTAACTGTTTCAGATTTCACGATGGTTTATGGGGGTTGATATCGAATTCGTCTCTGTAGAACATTATATAAGCTTTATTATTCTATGGGGATGCCTGCCCAACAATGAGGGTAAAAATAGAGACCCGAGGGGCGGAGTAAAAGTAAAGAGATCCAGGATGTGAGGGTTTCCTCATAGCAGTGAGCCGGAGCAATGCTATGAGGGGAAGCTGCGGGCTGGGGGTCGCCCTGAATGTGTGGAGGCAAAGGATAAGGGCTCCGATGAAAGGGGCCCTGAGGTCAGTGAAGCCAAGGGCTGAGCGGTTGGTATAAAAATATCAATCGCTATGAAGCCCGAACCCCTATTCTACCTCCTGTTTCTCTCTTCTCTTCAGTGTTCTGAGTCTATCGTAGTGTTTGATGATCCTTTTCTCTATAAGGTCCAGAGATCTTCTTGCAGCTATAAGGGGATCTTTATCTATCTCCTCAACGGAGTATTGATCGTGGTTTGTCTTGACATATACATTAACTATATAGGCACCCCCGCTTCCGGCTTTTGAGAGTCTTTTGACTATTACCTTGATATCCAGGATCTTGGTTATCCTGGAGATCTTAGCTATATAGTTGCTTATTAGCCTGTTTAGAGCTTGTCTCTGATCCTCGGCCTCTAGGTCGGAGATTCTTGCCTCAACTGGAAGCTCTTCTCTTACCCTAACAACGGATTTTATTATATCATAGCTGCTTACCATCCCAACAACTCTTCCTTCAGAGAGTACAGGAAAGCCTGAGTATCTCTTGCTAAGCATGAGCTCTGCGACTCTTCTAACCGGGTCGTTTTGATCTACAGTGACTGCGGGGGATGATGCTACCTCCTTCACAGGAGCTGCTAGGATCTCTTCTTCTGTTTTGTAGAAGCCGGTTCTCCTGGAGCCTATCTGGTAGAATGCATAGTACATCTTCTCAGCAAGATCTCTCATACTCACGATCCCATATAGCTTCCCACCCTCTATCACTGGGAGCTTCGACACACCATTCTTAAGCATAACCATTCTAGCCCTGGCTACCGATTCCTCAGCATCTATAGTTATAGCAGGCGAGCTCATTATACTTGATACTCTTCCTCCTGGAAGCATGTTTGCATTAAGGAGATATCTTATCACATCCTCTCTTGTAATAATACCTATGAGATATCTGCCCTGATCAACGACTGGGATGCCTCTAACCCTTAGAGTGAAGATTCTGCCAACAGCCTCGCTAAAATCATCATCACCATTAACAGAATATGGTGGATACATTACACTCGAGATCCTCGCCCTCGGACTAACCCTTCTCTCAAGAAGCTCTCTATAACTCACCACACCAACTAGTCTCCCCTCACCGCTAACGACAGGGATAACCCAGAGGCCCTCTGAAACCATCACAGATAGTGCTTTTGCGACGGTATCGTCTTTCCTCAGCGTTATCGAAGCCTCCCTCATGATCTCGCGTACCTTAACCATAACCACACCAACATATGGCTTGCAAGAGGGCTATTATTGACCGACTAAAAGGCAAGGGTTACTGTATATAGCTAGTATAATCTATATTGGTGGGGGTAGTAAAACGGAGGGGAGCATGTTTAGGGCAATAATATTCTTCGATCTAGACAGCACCCTGGTTATTAATCCCTTTGGCAGGAGAGTGATGCCTAAGGTTTATGAGGAGGTATCGAAAACCCTGGGGATCAGTGTAGATAGGGTATTGGAGATCTTTACTAAAAAGCATATGGAGAAAGTCAGAGTGGGAGATCCGAGAGCCTATGACTGGGATTATATATTATCAGAGATGTTCATAGAGAATGGAGTAAAGCCTAGAGAGAATATATTTCTAGAGGAGCTTCATAGAGTATGCAGCTCTGTAGAGGTTCTAGACAATGCACCCAGAGTATTAGAGAGGCTACGGGATATGGGGTTCTACCTAGTACTCTCAACAAACGGGTTCTGGAAATATCAAGAGTGTGTTGTCAGAGAAGCCGGTCTTCTGCAGTATTTTAGAGAAATATCAAGTCCTGATAAGAAAGGCTGCCTCAAAAGCTCTAGCTGTTTTTATACAACATCGATCAATGGGCCTATAAAGATCTCCGTAGGAGATAACATCGTCTTTGATGTTTATTATCCAAAGAAGTATGGATTAAAGGCTATACATGTTAGGAGATCTGTATCTATTGGCGAGGAATATGCGAGGATTCTAGGTATAGATCTATCTAAGATAGAGCCCGACGCTACAGTCACATCGCTTACGCAGGTCCACGATGCGATAGAATCAATAATCAGCGGATCACGCAAGCATTCTTAATAATTAATAATTATTTTGAATGAATTTAGTCTATATGGTTTTGGCTATAAGCATTTCGATACTGTTTCTGGGTGTTGGGAGTCTGCTTCAACCTTCCAGAGGTTATCTCTTGGTAAATGGGGGCTTTATACAGTTTGGCTCAACGAATGCCCATGATCTCGCAGGATTAGAGATCCTGAGGGTCGAGGTGGAAGTCCCTGGATGGTCCATGAATGAAAATAATGTGATTAGAGCGAACACCCAAGGACAAACGGATCCCTGGATATAAAAGAACATCAATGAATATCCAGGGATAAACGAGTGGGAGAGTCAGAGAAACGCGGTGGAGAAATCCTGGTAACATCGAGCCATAGGCCTTCGAGGAGAGTTAGGTCTTTCGTTAACGACCTGGCAAAGACCCTTCCGAGAGCGACGAGAATTAATAGGGGGAAGAAGAGTCTTGAAGATCTTAAGGATCTGATGAGGCTAACGGGCTATAGGGTGCTCATAATAGTCAACACGTGGAAAGCCAATCCAGGTAGGGTTGATGTGTATATAAGGGAAGGTGACATGCTTAAAAAAATAGGGTCTCTCTATATCTCCTCCACAAAGCTTAGTAGAGAGCAGGGTGTGCCTAATTGTTTCTTCAGATCGCCGCAGATAGATTCAGGAAAGTGTGAGGCAGACATATGCGGAGTTCTAATAGATATATTTAGCACGATCCTCGGGGCTCGGTATGACAGCAACAGATCCTTTGATGAAAAAATACATATAGAAGTAAGTAATAAGAAGATTTATATATGGTTCTCAAAGGGGGGAAGGATCTGTGGGCCCAGAATCGGGATCAGAGAAGCATATAGAGAAAAGGAAATATAGAGCAAAGATAGAGGTCGTAGGAGAAAGCGATATAGTTAAAATAATATATGAGGCACTAGCCCCAGAGATAGAAACACCACCAAATCTCAAGAGAGTGAGTGTGAGTGCACATCGCGATAGGGAGAGATATACTATTGAGATCTATTCCCGCGATATACCGAGTCTTAGAGCTGCTATAAACTCGTATATCTACCTAATATATACTGCGATAAAAACCCTCGAGACAGCTAGAGAGACCACTCGCTGAAAAAGAGCTTCTGGCGTTCTTTCTGTTCCTTGATATATAGCATAGTTATAGTAAGAAGGCACCTCCCGGCATGCTGACTAACCCCAGCAGATCTATGTCTGTAAATAGGCTTGGTAGGGCCGGTATCAAAGATGCGTAATGCTCTTCGGGCAATAGATATAGACGATCTTATATACCTAGACTAGATATGTAGATATGATCTTGGTCTTATGAGAGCTAAATCTCTATCCGGCTCTCAGGACATTTGGATTAAGTTTTTCCTAGCTGTTTGGACGGCTTTTACGGACATGGCCTCGTATATGAGATTAGCTGCTAGTAGGCTCGTTATTCCTGTGTGATCTAGGGGTGGGCTTACTTCTACCACATCAATGCCGACCATCTCTACTTCTGCCTCGGATAGGGATCTTAGGATCGATATGAGCTCTCTCGGGGTGAAACCACCAACCTCCCTAGTTCCTGTACCAGGCGCAAACGCTGGATCTACTACATCTATGTCGATCGAGACGTATATCTTCCCCTTAAGACTCTTTAGCCTGCTTGTTAGCCATGTTACTCCATAGTATGCTACTTCATCCATTGTTATTATTGTTAGGGGTACTGGAGATTTCTCGGGGAATTTTAGGTCTTCTTCGCTATATTGTGGTCCTCGTATGCCTATTTGAACCACGCTACTCACTATACCCTCTTCTATCGCTCTTTTAACCCATGTTCCATGTGTATATCTCTCCCCGCCCCAGTATTGATCCCAGTAGTCTAGATGGCTGTCGAAGTGTATCAGAATTGGTTTATGTCTAGAGAGGCCTCTTAGAACGCCTAGGCTTATACTGTGATCGCCGCCAGCTATAAAGGGGGTTATCCCTTTAGAGTCAAGATCTCTAATAGTTTCCTCTATAGAGTTTAGTGTTTTCTCAACACTGGTTGGTATTACATCTATATCGCCATAGTCAACAGCACCCAAGACCTTGAAGGGATATATTTTAAGAGCATGATTATATGGCCTCAATAACCGGGATTCTATCCTTATATATGTTGGCCCGAGCCTCGCACCACTATAATAGGTAACACCACCATCGAACGGGACTCCTAAGAACACACCGCTAGTAACCCGGGGATCAGGATCTCTGGTGAATGGGAGCCTTGCGAACGTAGGGATCTGGGCTATCCTTGGCGATACCATAGCATCTATCTGCTCACCTGCTCCAGGAAACATGGGCCCACCAAATAATTAATCCCAAAAATATTTTATATGCTCATCATGGTAACCCCAGTACTGGTCACGAATCATTATAAAAAATGTACAAAGCTATGACAAATGTGAGATGATAACCACCACAGATCCGATCCTTGTATCACGAAATATTATAGCTATAATCAGCTGTTTCGGATTTCGTGAAGGTTTATAAGGGCTGATATTAAGTTATCGTAGTTCTACATTATCCTAAGCTTTAGAGTATTTGTAAGCATGCCAGCTCACGATGTAGGTGTAGATAAAGATCCGAGCAAGCGAGGTTAACATTGGGGTGAGGAGTTTTCCCATAGCAATAAGGCAGGTGTATTATATAAAGGGAATATGAACAGGGGTCGCCCTAGGTTAGTGGAGCCCAAGGATATGGGCTCCAATAGAAGGAGTCCTGAGAGCATTGAAGCCGGTTGAAGAACAGTTAGTAAACAAAAACAATAGTTATGAAACCCGAACTCCATATACAGCTAGACATATATTAATTATTCAGAATGGAGAAAATTCATCACCACTCTGTGTGCACAGGCCTCATCACACGCCTTTGTCATCCATAATAGAGTATTATGTTACTATTTTTATTTGTTTCTCGATACCTTTTGGTGTTTTGCTAGTTATCGTTAGGATCTCTTCTCGATCTGCTGGGATCTTTATCCCCAAGGATCATATAGCCCAGAGTCTCAGTTGCGGCTCTTGTCGTTAGATTGTTGCTATATATTTGGGCTGTTTTCTTTTTGATATTAATAAAGAGGTATTTATAATTCTTGGTCGAGATGGTTTCGATTATGGGTTAGTCTTCATATTTGTTCTGAATGAGATGGTGTAATGCTATAATCCATCCATGGATGATCTCTTGAACCTAGATGGAATCCCCAATGCTGTTGGGCCAAAAGCTAACCATTACTCCTCAGTGTCGATCTAATTATATTATAGAATTGAAAGGGAGCAACGGCATTGCTAGTACCACCATCTAGGGTAGATGTTAAAGAAATGGGGAAGGCTGGTTGTTTATAAACTATTGACGTGTCTTTTATTTGGTTAGCATATACTTTATGGGTCTGTGAATCGATTTTGTGGATGTGTTGATAGTAAAAGTATTGGGTGTGGATAACTATATATAGAGCTTCTCTTTATTGTTTACGAAAATTTTAGGAAATTTTGTGAAGATCTTAAATATATTGTGAGATTTGACTGAAATTGTAATATATAATTCATATATATAATGTTTGTCTGATCAGTTTCCTAATAGCTCTCTTGATCATCGAATAGGCGGTCGGCTTTGATACTCCTAGCTCTTTGCTCAGAGCGCCTAGATCTATTCTTCTTGGATTATCAAAATACCCTTTAATAAAGCCCAGTATTAGTGCCTCTTCCTGTCTTGGGGTGAGTATATCTTCCTCTCTGATAGTTCTCAGCTTAGCACTAATGATACGAATCCCTGAGGCCCTCATCCTTGAAAGTAGGTTTTTGGCCTCGCTCTTATTCTCGCAGATCATCCTCACCTTGATGATACCGGCATCTATTCTTGATGATATTATGTGCATTTCATTGAGGCCAGAGATTCTGCATGGGCATGAATTGGTTCTGAGAATAACAAGCGATTGTCCATCTCTCAATCTATACATAGAGGTTATATGTAAGTTTTTTCCTGCGATTTTCTCCTGATCTATAGAGCCCTTGAGTTTTAGCAACACGCTAGAGCCTTTTTCCCCCCAAGGTCTACAGCTTAAGATCCTAACCTCACCGTTAATTAAAGATCTCCATGGACATGGGATCGCATAAACCACCTCTAAAACGTACAATGCGAGGCCCGATCTATGAAGTACAGGGAAGTTATAAGGGTTGCTATTCATCCTTATAGATCTATATGCCTCTATATAAATTTAAATAAGGTTTTAAGCCTAAATATTGGATACATAGACTTTTGAGTTTCTTCGGTTCAGCTTTACTATGGGCGTGATTTATTCAGAGCATATAATAGATAGGAGCCCGGCTGCTTGACTCATGGCAAGCTACGAATCCGCAGGAAAAAAGCTTCCTCCTGCGGGCTAGATAGAAGCCTTTAGATATAAATAAAAGCAAAAATAAATATCAAGTCACAAACGTAATAGGCTTAAGAGAATGCATACTCATCAAAGACTACATGGCTCAGAACTCCTGTAACCGATCCTCATATGCAATGCTAACACTGTTAGCATACTGCCTTATTAGGGAACCCCGCATGTGAAGCTAAGGGGGTTAGAGTGACTAAGAAAGAACCTACAGGGAGAGTATATAGGGGAGCGTTTATTCTGCTCTATACATTCCTAGCAATACTTGTGGCAGTGTGGTTTGCTGTATATGCAGTATTGGTGAGCAGGGGTCCTGTGGGGTGATGGTATGGTCGATCGGAGGGAGAAGGTCTGGCTAGTTTCGGTTTTGATTGTGCTGGTGATCCTCCTAGGATCTATAGCTTATGCTTTGAGAACAGGATATGGTGTTGCTAGCGAGGCAATAGTGCTCCCACCTGAGAAGGCTCCAGGGCTTTTCCAACCCGGCGTGAAAGATCTTGGGGGTGGTAGGTATCAGGTAGATATAATAGCATATCAGTGGGGCTTTAGGCCTTCGAAGGTGGAGCTCTATAATCCTAAAGAGGTTGTGATAAGGATCTATAGCATAGATGTAATCCATGGTTTCCAGATTGTGGGTACAAACGTTAACGCTATGGTACTTCCAGGATATATAACTACTATTGTGTGGAAGCCCCATCAAAGCGTCAATGGAACCATGCTAGCGATATGTAATGAGTATTGTGGGATAGCCCACTCAGCCATGTACATGGAGATCGTTATAAGGAGGTGATCCTCTTGATAAGTGAGAGAACATTTATAAAGATCTCCATTGCATTCTCATATATACTCCTAGCAATTGGAGGCCTCTTCGGACTTTTACAGCTAGTCAGCAGAACCCCAGGAGCTCCAAAGCTTGTCGACGAGCCACAATACTATGCTGTATTAACGGGGCACGGAGTGTTTATAGCGATACTATGGACAGCCTTCTTCATACTAGGGTTAGCTGTGTTTGTGATATCAAGCGAGCTTGGAAAACCGTTTAGGAGATCCCTTCTAGCCTTGGCAGCGGTGCTAGCAATCATAGGCTCTGTAGTAGCAGCGTATCCAATAGTAGGTGGTCTATTAATAGGTCAGCCAACTATGGGTGCTGTTCTCTACACATTCTACCCACCGCTCCTGGCCCACCCAGCATTCTATATCGGGTTGGCTCTTGTAATCATAGGCTCCTGGATCTTTGCTGCAGCGGTTTTCGACGTGTTTATAAGGTGGAGGAAGGAGAATAAGGGTGCCGCAATACCACTCGGGACCTTCGGTGTTCTGGCAACACTCATCATATGGCTTGAGGCAACCCCAGGGCTAGCTATAGAGGTGATATATGATCTTATACCGATGTCTCTCTTCGGAAAAAGAGTCGACGTTCTTCTCGATAGAACCCTATTCTGGTACTTTGGACACCCGCTTGTATACTTCTGGCTTGTCCCAGCAATAACAGCGTGGTATGCTGTTCTACCCAGAATCCTTAATACAGAGCTCTACTCGCCTAAAGCTGCTAAGCTGGCATTCGTGATCTTCATATTAGCATCAACACCTGTAGGTCTTCATCACCAATTTGTAGATCCCGGGCTGAGTATTTCCTTCAAAATGCTCCACACAGTGCTAACCTATGCAGTAGCTCTGGGTAGCTTCCTAACAGCCTTCAATATAGTTATGACCCTTGCCAATGCAGGTGCTTTAAGAGGAGGTGACGGGCTTTTCGGATGGATAGCTAAGCTCCCATGGAGAGATCCGGTGTTCTCAGGCATGGTATTAGCGTTTATCCTCCTAGGAGTTGGAGGCTTCGGAGGCATGGTTAACGCAAGCCTCAATCTCAACAATGTTGTGCATAACACGACATGGGTCGTTGGTCACTTCCATACCACCGTAGGCGGTGCTGTTACACTTACCTTTATAGCGCTCTCATACCTCTTACTACCAGTCATGTTTGGGAGGAGTATCGCGAGCATGGGTATGGCTAGGATCCAGCCATACCTATGGTTTATAGGTATGATGATATTCTCCATAGCATACCACATCGCAGGTATATATGGAGCTCCTAGAAGAACCTATGATTCCTCGTATGGTGGGTTAGCACCAAGTATCTGGGATCCCTTGCTCTTTATCGGCATGATCGGTGGGATCGTGTTCTGGATCTCTGGCGTGCTCTTCATATCAAATGTAACTTTAACACCACTTATTGGAAAGCGCGTAGCCCAGCTGGACGGAGCATCTCTCCTGAGAAATGGTAATGGTTATGAGAAAGCAACAATATATGATAGGATCGGTATCTGGGTATTAATAGCTATAGTGCTCATAGTAATAGCATATTCCTTACCATTGTTCGAAATACTGAGCAGAGGACTCTCGCCAGTTCTATGCATAACCCCTGAAGGGCTAAAGCCTTTCGGCTAAAATAAGTTTTAAACATTTTTAACTAACCAATTCTAACCCTTTATTTCCCATAGCTAATCATATATACTTATAGCCACCTCCTTCTCGAAATCACTACCAGTATATAGATCTACCAGGAGCTTAGCCAATCTAATCACCCTCGGACCCGGTCTAGATACATAGGCTGAGTCCACCACATATACCCTCTTACTTCTAACAGCATTGAGCTCGCTCCACCCAGGCATTTTGGTAATAAGATCTATCTCATGCACTGTCCTCTCTATATTAAGACCGCATGGGGAGATTAGGATCAAATCTGGGTTGAATTCCTTCACCAACTCCCACTCAACGGGTCTTCCCTCCTCGCCAGCCCTTAAGATACTTCTTGAACCCGAGGCCTCTATAAGATCGCTAACCCATAAGCCCCCAATATGTAGAGGTTTTAGCCATTCAATCAAGAGTGTTTTGGAATTATTGCCGAGACCTCTCAGCTCTTCAAGAGCTCTCTGGAACTCCCAAAGCATCCTCAGCCCCTTTTCCTCTCTACCAATCATCCTTGAGATTGCAAGGGCCTCTCTAGCTATTCCTAAGAATGTTTTGGGGCTATATGTAGCGATCATCCTTGGTCTGAGGCTTTTAAAGCGCTGTGCATGCTTAATAACCATGGCGGGCATCTTGGCATTAATACTCGAGCCGAGGGGAGAGAGTAGTGGAAAGGCGCAAACGCTGCATAGTGTTTGTCCAACAATTAGATCGGGATCTATATCTTCTATCAAATCCCAGTCGATCTCGTAGAGGGGCTTACCGCTTCTAACATACTCCCTATAGATCCTATCGATCTCCTCGGAGGATAGGTTCTCGTCTATCTTAAGTAATGTTCTAACCACCTTAGGCTTTACCATAACTTCATACGGATAGTCACATTTGTCACTAACCCCAGCTATTCTATCAACGCCTCCATCTAGATAGGCGATTGTCTCTGTCGAAGCCGGTTCTGTGGTCACAATTCTTTTAACCAGAGCCCTCACCAGGGAAATAGTGTTAGGAGGTATATATGGATTATCCATCCATATATAAGCGTTCAAGAGGTATTGCTAGATAAGACAGAGAAGGGACTTTAGAAGCGTGCGGATGACTGCTACCTATCAGCATTGATGCTCACTTTGAGTATCAGTCCGCTTCTTGCAATATACAAGACTCCCTCAAGTGGTTTGAGAGATCTTATTATACTTGCTATATCCCCTCTCCCGCTTCTTCCTTCTATTAATAGTGATATTTTATCCACTACTCTGGGGTCTGTGTGTCTTAGGAAGAAGAAGTTATCTGTATTATTTACTATAACTTGTGATAGTTTCTCAAACTGCTGGGTGGATATTACTAGTGATAACCCATACTTCCTGCTTTCTCTAAAGATCCTTGACAAGAATTCTTCAGAAGATCCCCTGAGGATGTTGTGAACCTCATCTATAATGATCACCAGATCTATTTCTCTTCTCTGCCCTCCCTTGACTTTATATCTCCATATTTGTTTCAAAACATACTCAGCATAGATCATCGATGCATAGTCAGATCCTACAGTGCTCATATCAAACACAATGTGCTTTACACCGCTTGAGAGCATCTTCTCAAGATCTATTGGTTTTCCTCTAATATGTGTAGCAAGGATCCTTAGGTATGGTAATAGACTTGCTATTATATCCCTCGTCTGGGGATCTTCGGCCTTGGAGAGCATATCTTCCGCCACTCTTAAGAGATCGTTAAAGCTCCTGCCACCCCTCCTCACAGTCTCTTGAGCGATTGTTGTTAACATTGAAACCTGTAACGCCCCAAGCCTAAAGATTCTTCCAATACTGTCAACAAGCTCAAGAACCCTAGGTTCTTCCGGCGGATATGGTATTATCTGGGGCGATGTATCAGCAGCATCAAGGATCAAGTATCCCTCAAGGCTTGTATATTCACCGTGATAGTCTATCACGATCACTCCTACCCCCTCCTCTCTAAGCGACTTAGCAAGGATCCTGCATAGCGTTGTTTTCCCACTCCCCGTGCTTCCACTAATGATAATATGTGGTGAGGATCTAGTGTCAAGGGGTAGTTCAACATCGCCATTGCTTGACACCAGGCCGTGTATCTTTATGGTCCTGCGGCCCTCTTTTAATAGTCCTACGGCAGCCTTAGATCTTATACTGCTGTAGAGAAGAATAGCAGACGCCCAAGAGGCGGTCGGCATAATTATTTTGGTAGGAGTAATCCTATCGATCATCATGCTCGATACTATAGATCCTGCTATTATAAGCGGGTTATATAGATATACGGGATCCCTCACCACACGTGTGAGGACAAGTGTCATATCTATAGCAGATATAATTATCAGTGAAACCCCTAGAGAGACCAGGATAGCGTCAAGCCTTCTACTCAGGCTTCCAAAGATCCTTCTCAGGATCTCTGTGGGTTTATTTGCATCTGATAGCGCTACCTGTCTTTTTTTAAGTGCTATTCTTGCTGCCATCAGCACTATATATACCATAGATCCTATCGCTATGGGGAGAACAGCGTCGGGCATAAAGCTTCTCGCAACTAGCTTATATGTAATGTTATAACTCGCCATAGCCCCCAACAGTGCTGCTGGAGCAGTTAGAATCACTAGATCTAGTGGAAAGCGGGAGATACTTATATATAGGATCGCTGCTAGTGACGCTAGTAAGAGTAATAGAGCAGCTATATAGCCAAAAATGTCGAGACGAAGCAAAGGCAATATAGGTGAGTAGGTGAGCGTCAGGGATAACAGGAAGACATAGGCAATCAATTCCCGACCTTTTACAAACGCCAACAGCCTCCCCCACCGGGGCTTGACAAGGTCATGGGGGCATTATTGATCGTGAGGTCTTCAAATGTTTGTGCATGATCCTTTGTAATAGCGCTCTCAGACAATAGATCTCCTTTATGTTTAATATAAATAATACTAAGCCTGGGCTGTAGAGATAACTGCGGATCCTTTGATGTTTTCCCTATATATATCATCCATTTATATTAATCATTCCTAGGTTGATAAATGCATAGTCTACTGATCTCATATGGTATGTTTCCACAGCTTATATCCTTATGACTAGCTATTATAATGGTGCTATCTTGGGAGCATTGCTTCTAATAGATCTTCAGGAGTTAAGAAAAGATCCAGGGTTGTTAGGAAAGGTTCTTGCTAGAGTTAGATATGGAAGACTTGGAACGTTATCAATATACCTGATCACTAGGGGGGAGAGTATAAGGGAGTGGGCGGAAACTGTTAGAGATTCTCTATCAAAGAACTTTGACGTAACGGTCTATCTCTACGCATTAGATAATATCGATAAGGCTATTAAGAAGATCACGGATAGCTGTAGGAATGAGGATGTTGTGTTCATATACAAAGAAGCCTCGGAAGAGCTGCTCAACAGCATTAAGGCCGTATGCAATAATATTGAGGTCTTATGAGGATCCCAGCTAGTAACAAGATGTATTGATAACACTTAATACCCTCTATACGTGAGGAAGTTGTGAGAGTGGTTAAATGAGACTTTTTAAACTCGCTCCACATATCCTTGTCTTGCTAATAATACTAACAGCTGCTCTACAAGCCGGCGGTAACGTGGTCGAGATAGTCGGCTATTCCAGGGTTCCTGCGCTAGCTGTATCGATGCTTGATGATGGGAGCTATGTAGGTATAGTTACATGGATCGATGTAAAGATTCTGAAACCTGGAAGCGGTATTGTATATGTATCGACGGAACCCCTCAGCGATATAGATCTACAAGCATCTGCTAGAGCCGCTGTGCTGATAGCCTCTTACCTAGCTGGCAAGGATCCCTTCAAGTATGACTATTTAGTATCAATAAAGTCTAGCTCGCCAATAGTAGGAGGACCCTCAGCTGGATCTGCGATGGTTGCAGCAATATATGCAGCACTAACCAACACGAGCCTAGACCCCTTTGTAGCCGCCACAGGCATGATACTACCAGATGGTTTAATAGGACCAGTAGGGGGAGTACCTGAAAAGGCTATTGCAGCTGCTTCTGACGGGTTTAAAGTGATCCTAGTTCCATGGGGCCAGTCAAACTATACAGAGGTGAGATATGTTAGACAGAGCATAGGACCAGTATCGATTATAAGACCTACAACTGTTACTATCAATGTAAATGAGCTTGTGAGTAAATACGGGGCTAGGGTTGTTGAAGTAGCCACCGCTGAGGATCTTCTATACATGTTCACAAATGGGGCATATAAACCCATAGAGGCGGCAAAAGAGCCTTTCTTAACAGCTTCCGAAGAGAGGATCCTTAGCAGTGCATATGGAAATCTATCAGCATTGCTGAGCACTATTGTTTCAAGCACGTTACGTCAAGCGAGTTTGATAAAGGATCAGAAGATTGTTTCCAACATTAATAGCCTGATCACATATTCCACTAGGTATAACAACGAGTCACGGGATCTTTATAACAGGGGGCTTTACTACCCAGCCCTCTCAAGCCTCTTCACCTCGTACTACATAGCAAGGTTTGCTCAAAACCTCGCTAATGCCTACAGCTCCCAGGATCCAGTTACATATGCTAGAGACTATATATCACAAGTTAAAAACCTTGTGGACGCCTATAGAAGTTTGTTAAGCCAGTATACTGCTAAGAGCTTCTATAGGGTTAGTGAAGTCTATATACTCCCCGAAGTCTATGGAAGGTTATACGATGCTTGGAAGAATCTCAACAGCTCCATCGCCTCTATTAATAACGGTGATATTATAGGTTCTATATACTATGCATCCTATGCAGAGGCAAGGCTGAAAAGCATAGACGTATGGCTCCAGCTGGCAGTGTTGCCAGGTACAGATGAAGTGTCCAGGGATAATGTTGGTAAGTTAGCATCATGGATATATAGCTATGCTGAGACATCGCTAGCATATTTAGAATCTCTTTTAAGTTCCATAGGGTATCAAAATGCTGCGCAGCAGGAGCTAGAAGTAGTAGCATCACATGCCGCATCTCTCTTAGGTAGTGGCGATTATCTAGCGGCAATATCGTTGTCAGCTGAAGTGATCCTGAACACAACGATTACGATACACAATATTTTCTCGATCAATATGACAAAGCTTGGAGAAATAGTGAGGGGAGAGGTTAGAAGGATTTTAGCAGATCTTGGATCAGGATCTCCTGTATCTGCGAGGCTCTATGCGCAGATGGGCGACTATCTGCTAGAGAGGGGACAGATAACTCAGGCTTTATCTCTATATGAGCAGTCATTGTTAATCCTTAGAATAGCTAAGCTCCTTGCACAAGGATCTCAGGTGGCTGTGTTGAGTAGTGCAGGTGAAGCGGCAATCAACGAGACACCGGCAAGCCCAGCAATAGTAGAAACTACTACAAATACTGTGTTGCCGGGTACACAAACAGTACAGATAAGCAGATCCGGGGAGGTTTTACCCACGCTAAGCACAATCATGCTTATAGCAATCATAGTAATACTGCTCTCCATAGCTACCTATATCTATGTTCGTAGAAAACATCACAGCTTGGGTCAGGGCTAAAAGCAATAGTTACATTACTAAATCAGGAGACTGTCATCTATGATAGAGAGTGTATTGCCCATACTACAATGCCCCAAATGCTCCTCAAAGCTCAGAAAGGAGCAGGGCTATATTGTATGTATACAATGTGGTGCTAAGTATAGCATTATCGATGAAAGGATCATCGACTTCTTAGGTGGCGATCAAGGATGGGTAGGGCTTTTCGAGAGATTCCCTAGACTATACGATCCATGGTCTCGGATTGGTTGGAGGCTTAGTGGAAGAGGTTCTCTTGATAGATTCTATGAAGAGTTAACCGAGAATCTATCCGAAGGGATCCTGGTAGACGCAGGCTGCGGTACAGGATCCCTATTATCACTACTTGAGAGGAAACAATATAGAGGTTCCTTAATAGGGATCGATATATCCCTACCCATGCTTAAAACAGCCTCTCGCAAGACCAAAGAAGCGGTGTTTTTAAGAGCCTCTATAGATAGGATCCCTATAGCTAACGATACTATAGATCATTATGTATCAAGTTTGGTAATACATATCTTTAGAGATAAAGCTAAAGTTATATCTGAGATATCAAGGATACTAAGGAAAGGAGGCAATGTAAGGGTTGCGGTAGCCACTACAGATAGCATTAAGGGTAGGATCTTTAGCCGCCTGCTCGCGGTTCACGCTATTAGAACTAGCGATTATATCTCTCTATTCAAGGCACATGGGATAGAGATCCTGAGAACCAATGACTTCGGTACCTTCAAGGCATTCTATGGACTGCTCTCTTACTGATGCCTATAGGATATTATAGACTTTTCTATTGTTTTTGGAGACGGGTTGTTTTCGATTAACCCATTTGGGTCGTGCTGGGATGTTGCTCCAAGCATCCTGGAAATATTCCTAGCGGTTGGGGGCTTCTATACTGTTTGACTAGAGGCAGATCGTGAACCCATAAGGAAAGCTAGATCCCTTAGGTTGGGCGAGGTCTCTAAATATGAAGGGGTATAAAAATAGCCAGGAACGAATATATGTATAGCTAGTAGTAATTTTAGCATCTAAAACCGCTGACTAGCCTATGATATCTGTTAGTACTTCTGCTATGGATGCTATATCCATTTTAAATTTAAATCTCATATTAAATGTTATTGTGGAGAAGCCTCTTGGCAATAATAGTTGATCGGAGCACACGCGTCCTTGTTCAGGGTATAACTGGTAGGGAGGGAAGCTACCATACTGCAAGCATGATGGCTTATGGGACTAAAGTAGTGGCTGGTGTTACACCTGGTAAGGGTGGTTCTAGCGTTAATGGTGTGCCTGTATATAATACTGTTGAACGAGCTGTTAGGATGCATCCTGAGATAAATACATCGATACTTTTTGTCCCAGCACCCTATGCTCCGGATGCTTTTTATGAGGCTATAGATGCTGGGATAAAGACTATCGTTGTAATTACTGAGGGTATTCCTCTTCATGATGAGATGAAGATGATATCATACGCTAGATCCAAAGGAGTCATTGTTGTTGGACCCAACTGCCCTGGAGTTATATCTCCCGGAGAGAGGGTTAAGGTGGGTATAATGCCCGCAAGATCCTTCTCGCCGGGAAGCGTTGGTATTGTTTCTAGGAGTGGTACGCTAACCTATGAGATCTCTGAAGCCCTATCCAAAGCAGGCATGGGGCAGAGCACTGTAGTCGGTATAGGCGGGGATCCTGTTGTTGGGCTTGACTTCATAGAGGTTGTTGAGATGTTTAACAAGGATCCTGAGACCAAGGCGATCGTTGTTGTAGGAGAGATCGGAGGAGACGCTGAAGAGAGGCTAGCACAATATATAAAGGAGAAGGGTATGGTAAAACCAATGGTAGCCTATATAGCTGGGAGAACAGCACCGCCGGGTAAAAGAATGGGGCATGCTGGGGCTATAATAAGTATGGGGAGAGGCGATGCAGAAACAAAGATCAAGGCGCTAGAGGCTGCTGGGATAAGGGTTGCCGCAACCCCGGTTGATGTTGCCAATATACTTTCACAAATAATAGATCATAGGAAGGCTTGAGGCTTTAGGTTTGCCATAACTTTTCACGCATCTACACTTAGGCATTGTGAGATGACTGTTCTCTTTTTGATATTTGCAGGAGGTATTTTTACTCTACTGTTACTGTTTTAGCTAGGTTTCTCGGTTTATCGGGATCGTATCCCCTACTTACGGCAAGGTTATATGCTAGCATCTGGTGGATCGCTACATATGGAGCCGAAGCGACTGGTGTTCTCATAGTTGGTAGGGCTATTGGCTTGTTCGCTAACTTTAGCTGTCTCTCTAGGTTCTCAGAGGCTGCTATAATTGTATATGCGCCTCTGGCCTTCATCTCCTCAATATTATTGATTATAAGCTCACCATACTCATCATCGAATATTGTGAAGACCACAGGAAAGCCGGGTTCGACCAGCGCTATAGGTCCATGTTTGCTCTCGCCTGCCGGGTATGCCTCTGCATGGATGTATGATATCTCTTTAACCTTCAATGCGCCCTCGTATGAAATTGGTAGTGTGGAGCCTCTTCCGAGAAAATACATATTTCGGGCTTCCTTCAGGATCTTTGATAAGCTCTCCATCTCTTTGAAATACTTATTAATAATAAGCTCTGTTATGCTTGGAGAGATCCTGATCTCTTTTGAGAGTTGAGAGCACTCTATACCTCTTACTAGGCATAACTTCTCAACGATATATGCTCCTGTAATAACCTCTGTAGCAAACGTTTTGGTAGCCGCAACACCTATCTCAGGTCCGGCCCTCATATATATCTTGTAATCAGCCTCTCTAGCAATGGTGCTTCCAAGCACGTTTGTTACAGCTATTACTTTAGCATTCATGCTTTTAGCTCTTCTCATCGCCATAAGGGTATCTATTGTTTCCCCGCTTTGAGAGACGGCTATGAACACGTCGTTATCGTCAAGAGATCTTAGTGTTGAGAGATACTCGCTCGATATGAAGGATCTTGAGTCCAGATCCACGATGTTTCTCATCATGAAATCTATAACCATAGCGGCGTGGTAGGAGGTTCCAGCCCCGGCTATGTAGATTCTCCTAGCTCTGAGGAGGATTCTTAGAATCTCGTCTGTGATCTGATCCGGCAAGCCAGCGAGTGTTGAGCGTATCGCTATGGGTTGCTCATAGATCTCCTTAGCCATATAGTGGGGATAGCCACCCTTATCGATCATCTCAGGAGTCCAGTCAACTGTTATAACCCTTGACATGGGATCTATGGGCGTGTTATTATCCTTCTCTATGTAGATCGTATCAGGCGATATATATCCCATCTCGCCGTCCTCAACAACTATTACCCTTTTTGTATGGCTTATCATAGCTGGTATATCGCTTGCGATCATGTTGAAGCCGTTGCCAAGCCCTATGACTATAGGTGATACGTTCTTTGCAAAGAATATCTTGTCAGGCTCTTTACATATATATGCTAGGAAAGCATAGGCGCCTTTTATAGTCTTCACGGTTTCTCGAAGAGCTTCTAGAGGTGTTAACCCTTCTCTGATCTTCTCCTCAATTATGTGGGCTATAAGCTCTGTATCGGTATCACTCCTTAGGAGATGTCCTCTCGAGATCAATAGCTCTTTAAGCTCTTGGTAATTCTGGAGCGTCCCGTTATGGATTACAACGACACATCCATTACAATCTATATGGGGATGGGCATTTCTATCGCTAGGCTCTCCATGTGTTGCCCATCTTGTATGGGCAATCCCTACAACACCATCAAAGGCGTCAAAGCCCAGTATATTCTCGATCTCTGCAAGCTTCCCCTTCTTCTTTCTCAGCGTTATCCTCCTGTCTTTGTCTATTACGGCAAAGCCAACAGAATCATAGCCCCTATATTCAAGTCTCTGTAAGGCTTTCTTAAGAAATGAGCCTATAGGTTCTCCCAAAACTAGTTTCTCTCGTTGACATACCCCTATTATGCCACACACAATTAACACCCTGTTGCCAGCAGCACAATAGATAATATCCCGACTCATATAAAAGTTTTAACCCGACTATTTATCGATACTTAATAATGCTTATTCTATGTCTTTCTATATCTCTTTCGAGAGTTTCTTGACGTTTTCTTGATTCTAGCCTATCTATTATGTAAATCATACATGATTGCAGCAGATACTATGGTAGTTAACTTAAACAATTCGTTAATTCAGTATTTATTATGTTATTTACCTGAACACTGGATATTGTTTCACGGTTATCGATGTTATATTATTTGTTATACATAGCTGGGACACCAGCTATCAAGAACGATAGGGGTTCGGGCTTTATGGTAGATAATATAGATACTAACTATTTTGTTCTTGTCCCCCTTGGCCTCTGAGCTCCTTGTGTGATACGTATATGTACAGAAGCGTTTGTGTATTGGTTGGTTATTAATGAGATTGTTTGTATTGGCTAAGATACGATCATATAGCTATACTGCTATGGTGCTTAACGATAAATTCCGTCTTGCTACTGGTACTAGGTGGTTGCATATGGCTCTAGGAAACAGGGTTGCTATAGGATCTGATGATCTGTATCCAGCGGCTAGGTTTGCCTTTGAGTATCTGAAAAAGAAAGGCTTTGAAGTGATACCGGTAGGCTCGCTCAAAACAAACAAACCCGAGCCATGGCCATATGTGGGGATAGAGGTTGGTAGAATGGTTGCTGAGGGAAGGGCTGACTGGGGTGTTCTTGTATGTTATACGGGAACAGGGGTCTCTATAGCTGCTAACAAGGTAAGGGGTGTTAGGGCTGCTCTATGTAATGATGCTCAGACGGCTAGAGGGGCTAGGCTTTGGAACGATGCCAATATCCTTGTAATGAGTGGTAGGCTTGTTTCTGAAGAGGTTGCTAAGGAAATCATCGAGGCATGGCTATCAGTTACAGATATAGATCCTTCTGAGAAGCAGAATATAGACTACCTCAAGAGATACGATCTTGAGAAGGCTTAGCCTTAATCTTCCATATTTCTTCTCTATCTTGCTATGGGATCTTTTAGGGAGTGACCAGTTAGGATAATGACTATTCTTTGATCCTTGTCAATGATGCCTTCATCAACCAGCTTTATAAGCCCTGCTAGTGAAGCTGCGCTTGCGGGCTCACATCCCACTCCCTCTAGCTTAGCAAGCATTCTCTGGGAGGCTAGTATATCGGTATCATCAACGCTTAGGAAGAAACCCTTAGACTCTCTAACAGCTTTGAAAGCCTTTAGCCAGTTTGCAGGCCTTCCTATCCTTATTGCAGTGGCTATAGTCTCAGGTCTATTGACGGGCTTTAAATCTCTACCTCCAAGATTCCATCCTGTATATATTGGCGAGGCCCCCTTGGCCTGGACACCAAAGATCCTTGGCATCCTGTTCATGATACCCATCTTGATAGCCTCAGCGAACCCTTTATACACAGCATATATATTGCCTCCATTACCTACGGGGAGGAATATAGCATCAAGCTCTCTTAGGTCTTCAGCGATCTCGTATGCAACGGTTTTTTGACCCTCAAGCCTCCATGGATTGATCGAGTTGAGGGGGTAAAGAGTGCTACTCCTAGAGAGATCATCGATAACCTTGGAGAGAGCGTCATCGAAAGATCCATCGACATAGAGGATCCTCGCTCCATGGAGGATGCTTTGGAAAAGCTTACCGTCAGCCACATATCCTCTTGGAAGAACTACGGTGACCCTTTTACCAGCCCTCGCCCCATATGCAGAGGCTGAAGCAGCAGTATTTCCAGTGCTTGCAACAATAAATTCTGGATAACCATAGCTGTTAGCAATACTAACCGCAAGACTCATACCCCTATCCTTGAAACTACCTGTGGGATTGGCTCCCTCTATTTTGGCATATAGCTCTTTAATACCAAGGATTCTTTCTATATTTCTGAGCCTTATGAGAGGTGTTGCCCCCTCACCCAGCGTTATAGGTTCTACAAAATCCCCCATGGGTAGAACAGGTCTATATCTCCACATACTCCTGATCTTAAGGAAATCAGATATAGAGATTCTTGATACATCGGGCTCTATCTCTAGAGGACCGCCACAATAGCTGCATACCATAAGCCTTGGACTTAGTTCCTGCTCCTTGCCACAGGCTAGGCATCTAATGGTTATTCTCTCTTCATAGTCATGTCCCCGCATGTTTTTCGAACCCTGATTTCCAGTGTAACCACCGTAGATGCTTATCGAAGCTTCCTTATAAGCATTGCTAGGCATTCCTTTAGTGGGATGATGTGGAGGGCAGTCTTGCTGGACAGAGAATAAGGGTTAGGCTCTCTGCTCTTGTTAACTTCCTAACCAATATGTACAGGATCGTAGCCTCGATAATATTCTCACTTATAGTCATAAGAAGACTCGATCCCAACGACTATGGCTTATACTCAGTCGCTCTGAACACGGCTAACGCATTAAATACTCCTAACAACGTATGGAGCTTCTGGAGTTCGAGGAGGCATGTACTGGGTATCTCTATATCGCCTAAAGCATCTATGATCCTAAGCTTATTATATTTAGTGATATCAATACCTCTCTATATATTTATAGTAATGCCTTTAGCGGGATCTAGACATGACGGGCTCCTAATCGTGGTTTTGATAATAATATTCTATATGCTTACAACACCTCTGGCCCCTGTTTCCGGCCTAATAACTCTCTATGCACCTGAGAAATATGGTTACCTCATGCTCTTGTTTGAAACATTAAGGGTTATCCTAACCTATACCCTTATAATAGGTATGGGCTCCGGGATCGTGGGAGCCATAGCCGGGCCTGGTTTTGCTGGCATAGTTCTCACAATAGCAAGCATAATGATCCTTTTAAAAGCTGGAACGTTTAGGGTGACAATACTAAATATTGGGAGAAATCTGGGGGAGAGCCTTAGAGAGGCTGTTAATGTGCTAAGATTATCTGTGTTGAGTATACCAAGCGCTATAACGGGGTTTATCGCGAGCTTTGATAAGTATTTAATGAGCTTAATAGCATCATCAACCCTACCAGCTGCTTTTGCCTCTGTCTCTTCAACGCCCAAGCTTATCATATCCCCAGGATCTTTTACCATCGGCTTATACGCAAAAATGCTAAGGGATCCTAGCAAGCAGGATGCGGCAGATATGATCATACTATACAGCTTTGTATCGATATTCTTTGCAGCTACCCTCTCGCTACTCTCTATTCCGGCAATAACTTTCTTTAACCCCTCATATGCTAGCGGTAATATACTGCTCATCATAGCATCGATAGAAGCGCTAATAGCTGGGTATGCAGCTATATTTGAGTCTATAGCGATGGGGTCTGAGAGGGCTGATGTAGCTTCGAGGAGTATTTATGATGTTATAAGAACCCCCTTAGGAAGGATACCGCTTATCCAGATGCTGAGGTTCGTGCTAAGCGTCTCAGTGGCAGCTGTAACACAGACCATGATCTATTCTGCTGGGGTGAGAGATCCCGTCATCCTTGTACTCCCTTATAGCTTATCATATCTCGTATCTGTTATACCATATACACTCTATGTCTATAGGCTAGCTATTAGTAAGATTAAGCTGGAGATCCCGTGGGTAGATATACTGATGTTCCTCTTGGCTCTACTACCGTCAGCATATGTGCTAAAGCTTCTCGGTGTAGGCGATATAATTATAAGTAGCTTCTGGAGGGATATAGTAAAGATATTACCCGGAGTTGGTGTATCAGCCATTCTATACATAGTAGTGTCTATATTACTGTCAAAGAGGCTCAGATACCTGGTAAGATCTGGTATGATGTTTCTAATAAGCTCTATCCGATAACGTGGCTATCTGGTTTAAAAATGTATCGCTGGTTCTAAGAGAAGGATCACAAGAATCTATAGGCGTCCCTTGATCTGTGATAATATCGACCCTATTCTCTGTGCTATAAAGATATCTCCATTGATCTTCAGCTCTCCTTTTAGATAAGCCCTCACAGGATCTAGCTCTCCTTTTATTATCCCCACCATCACCTCATCTTTAGCTATTAATGTGACCGCTGGCGATCCATGCTTTCCCTCAACGATCTTTACAGTCCCATCGGGAGCGATTTCCATGTAGAATGGGGGTTCTCCCTCGATCTGGAATTGAATGTAGAGAGGGCCTTTCATTTGGGATTTAAGCTTCGGATCGCTATTTACTATCTCGGCAGTCTTTTTCATTAGTTCGAGAGAAGCCATACAATCACCACTGATATATTTTATAATGAGGTAAATATGCTCTATGCATTCTATTACACACACCATAGGATATAAATGTACGATCTAGTATTGGTATTTAGAACAGAGCTGTGGTTGATAGTTTCGTATAGATCTGCTATCCTGTAGCATTCGTTTCTTTACGGATTATAACTATGAGGTTAAGTCTTTATATATCGAATGGATTTTGCTAGGCCTCTTGGCATGTAGCTTGCCTAACATAATCATACTTATAAGGTGTGTGGATAACCATATGTAGGTGGGCTAAAAGGATGTCGAGCCAGAAGCCTCACCTAAACCTGGTGATAGTGGGTCATGTGGATCATGGTAAGAGCACTCTAGTGGGTCATCTGCTAGTTATGCTAAAGCAGATCGATGAGAAGCAGCAGAAAGAGGTTGAGGAAGAGGCTAAGAAGAAGGGTAAAGAGACGGAGAAATTCGCATGGCTCCTGGACAGGATGAAGGAGGAGAGAGATAGAGGAGTAACTATACAGCCCAGCTTCGTTAAGTTCGAGACTAATAAGTATTATTTCACTATAATAGATGCTCCCGGGCATAGAGACTTCGTTAAGAACATGATCACTGGTGCTAGCCAGGCTGATGCAGCACTACTTGTAGTCTCTGCTAAGAAGGGTGAGTACGAGGCTGGTGTAAGCCCTGAGGGACAGACAAGGGAGCATATAACCTTAGCGAAAACCATGGGTATAGATCAGGTTGTTGTTGCTATAAACAAGATGGATCTCACAGAACCCCCATTCTCAGAACAGAGGTATAAGGAGGTTGTTGAAGGGTTAAAGAAGATCATGAGAGGCCTTGGTTACAAAGTAGACGAGATCCCATTCGTCCCGGTATCGGCATGGCTTGGTGATAACCTCGTCACTAGAAGCGAGAATATGAAGTGGTATAAGGGCCCAACCCTTCTAGAAGCCCTTGACACATTCAAAGTACCGCCAAAGCCTATTGATAAGCCTCTAAGAATACCTATATCAGAGGCTCTCTCAATAAGCGGTGTCGGTACTGTCCTCATAGGTAGGGTGGAGACGGGAGTCCTCAAGGTTGGTGATAACGTTGTCATAATGCCTATAAACAAGGGCGGTGATGTGAGAAGCATAGAGATGCACTATCAACCCTTACAAAAAGCAGAGCCAGGAGATAATATAGGGTTTAACGTGAGAGGCATCTCGAAGCAGGATGTTAAGAGGGGGGACGTGGTTGGCCATGTAACCAACAAGCCTACGGTAGCCGATGAGTTCACGGCAAGGGTATTTGTGCTGTGGCATCCATCGGCTATATCTGTAGGATACACTCCAGTGATCCACGCACACACAGCGTCTGTGGCATGCAGAATAGTTGAGATCGTTGGAAAGCTGGATCCAAGGACAGGTCAGGTGGTTGAGAAGAACCCGCAGTTCATAAAGGCAGGCGATATAGCGATAGTAAGGTTCAAGCCTATAAAGCCCCTTGTCGTTGAGAAATACTCAGAGATACCGCAGCTCGGAAGATTCGCTATGAGGGATATGGGTAAAACCATAGGGATAGGTACAATAATAGATGTAAAACCAGCAGAGATTAAGTAAAAACAGTAAAGGCGGCTGGGCATCGCCATGAGCATGAGGGTGAGGATAAGGATCTGGGGAACAAGCTCCTCCAATGTTGACTATGTAGCAGGCCAAATAGTAGAGATCGCTAAAAAAGCCGGAGTAGAGGTTAGAGGACCCGTACCGCTGCCTGTAAAAAGGCTCGTAGTACCACTGCTAAGACTACCACATGGCGAGGGTACTAAGGTTTATGAGAAGTGGGAGATGAGGATACACAAGAGGCTTGTCGACATAGCAGCTGATGAGAGGGTTATGAGGCAGATCATGAGAATAAGAGTTCCCCAGGATGTCTATATAGAGGCAGAGATGATAAGAAGCCAGCAGAGATAAGAAATAGTCCTAACTTATTCCTAGACGAGATTACCCTAGATATTTAGCAAACCTTTATAATGGCTTTCCGGCAAAGCTCTGGATTTTTTCAGCCGCTATAGATTAGGACGAACAGCCCTTACCTCTATTATGGTATAATCGTTAGGGGTTAGGCTTTCCAAGCTGTGTTTGGTGAGACTCTTAACAGACTCCCGCTATTATTGAATCGCGTTTGGTATCGAGAAACGTCTAGATAATAGACCATAAGGTTGCGTGCTACACTACTAGGTAAGGAGATTTATAGTCTCTGTTATAGCTGATAGGGAGCCCTTTGTATATTGATATTTTCTCAAGATCCTCGATCCTGGATTTTCTTCTAAAATCAGCTTCTACCCATGCTTCAACCTCTTCTGGTGTGACTGGCTCGTATGGTTTTAAGGGTTCTGGTCGTCCTAGGTCGTCTATTTTGACGAATGTGAAGTAGGATCTTGTTTTTATGTTATCTGAATCCTCGTATCCCTTTACAGTCACCTCGATCTCCATTGAGGTTCTCCATGTTCGTGTAAGCGATGCACTGACCTCTATAACGTCGCCAACCTTTATTGGGCTGGTAAATATCATTTGATCAACGGATGCTGTCACAACACCCGATCCTGCATATTGACTTGCAATAATACCTGCCGCCTCGTCTAGCATAAGCATGAGTCTCCCAGCATACATCATATTCGAGGTCATGGTATCCTCACTACTAACCCTCCTAACAGTTCTCAGATGGTGTCTTAGAAGCCTACCCTTAGCTTCCCCCATACTACTCTTAGCCTTCTCAATAGCGGCAAGCGCTTTTTCATGCCACTTATCCATATATTCTATCAGCTTTTTCCCCCAGCTCTCTCTACCCTCTATACATAGCCCGTGGGGCTCTGGCCTTCCGTTCTGATCTACACACACATAGATAGATTTCGCTGCAGCAACGATCTTGTACTCGTTGGTTTTTCTATAATAGCTAATGATCTCTGTGTATATATCGAGAGAGCTTTTTCCAGCTCTGGCAATCCATGACCTGTATATAAGCATGCTACCGATAGTCACGGGGTTTATGAAATAAACATTATCCATATATCCAAGCACTGCCTCCTTACCTATTGTTTTTAAGATACTGATCACGCCTGAATCTACTATCCAATTAAGCATATATCCTCCGTAAAGGAAACCAGCCGGGTTAGCGTGCCTAGGAAAGACAACCCTTATATATTCACTATAAGTATCCTCAACACCTATACATCTGCTGGACAAATATTATCCCTATTTTTATTGGTAAAAGAGGGATTTCTCCTTGGGTGGTATGTGGTATGTATGAACATGCTGACCTAGCAATCATAGGGGGTAGGGTCTATACATTTGATGCTAGGAGGAGTGTTGCTGAGGCTGTTGTGATCAAGAGTGGAAGAATAATATATGTCGGTTCGGTTGAAGGGGCAAAGAAATATATAGGATCTGGAACAGAGGTCATAGAAGCCAAGGCCCTCTCAATAACACCCGGGCTCATAGATACCCACGCACATCTAGCAATGTGGGGGCTTTATAGCACTAGGTATATTGATCTCAGCTACCCTAAGGTCGATAGTATTAAAAGGCTCGTCGAGGTTGTTAAGGAATATGCGGATAAGAGAAAAAAAGGCGAGTGGATCCTTGGTAGGGGGTGGAACCACGCACTATATCCAGAGGGTAGACCACCAACAAGATGGGATCTAGACCAAGCAACAGAAAACCACCCGGTGTTTCTATGGCATACATCGGGGCATATGGCTGTGGCAAACAGCGTGGCGCTAGAGCTTGCTGGTATTAACGAGAGGACTAGAGATCCTGTGGGAGGCGTTATTGAGAGAGATGAGAGAGGCGTACCAACAGGGGTGCTTGCCGAAAAACCAGCAATAGATCTTGTGGCTAGGATTATCCCGAAGCCCAGCATGGATGAATGGGTAGAGGCTATAACATATGCTATGAGGGAGTGGGTTTCTGAAGGGGTTACAGCTGTAAAGGATCCCACAGCCTATGGCTATTCAGGAGACATTATAAGGGCTTATCAGGAGGTGAGGAGAAGAGGAGCCCAGATCCTGAGGATAGTCGCTCTATATTGGGCACAGAGTATGGAGGAGCTGAAGGAAGGCTATAGACTTATCGAGAAAACCCAGGATAGCTGGCTTAGAGTACCTGGGATAAAGGTGATACTGGATGGCGCTCTATCAACAAAAACAGCCTGGATCTCTAGGGATTATAAGGGTTCTCCGGGGAATAAGGGTTTACCGACGCTTGATATAAACGAGTTTAGGGAGATGGTTCTTGAAGCATCCTCTAGGGGATACATGGTCAGTGTTCACGCGATCGGGGATATAGCTATAGAGGAAACTATAGCGGCTTATGAGCAGGCTGTGAGAAAGTATGGAGCCTCTGGGAGTAGGTATACTGTGATCCATTTCATGCTTCCGAGGGAGGATCATATAGAGAGGCTGAGATCGATAGGGGGTTTTGCAGAGATCCAGAGCGGCTTCATATACTTCCTAGCAGAAGCCTATTACAAGAACCTCGACGAAGATATGTATAACAAGATACTCCCTGTAAAAAGCATGATCGAGAAAGGGCTTACTGTGTGTAACGGTTCAGACGCGCCCGTGATCCCTTACCCACCAAGGTATGGATTATATGCAGCAGTATCGAGACTGAGCTTCAAAGGTCTTGAGGTTAATCCGAGAGAGATGATCGGTATCGAACAAGCCCTCGCAACATACACCTCAGAGGCTGCTAAGTGTCTAGGCATGGAGGATCTGATAGGCAGCATAGAGCCTGGAAAACTCGCAGATCTGGTGATCTGGGATAGAGATCTCTTCAGTGTAAAGGATCCCAAGGAGTTGTTAGAAATAAAGCCCCTATACACGATGATAGAGGGTAGGATAGTTTATAGAAAAACATCTAAACAAAGCTAAAGCTCGCATTATGATCATGTAGATTTGATTTAGTGTTAAGAGATATTGAGTTCCCCTAGGCTATCCCCTACGGGTTTTAGATGGTTCCCTGACTCTAAAAGATCCTTTGTTTCTACAAGGCTCAAGTAAGGTTCAAGTTTAGATCCACAGATTAGGTCTTCAATAAACTTTAGAAATAGCTAGGCAATCTAGCAGGAAGGTAGTAAAGGATAGATATGCTATTACTGGAAACATCTAGCATATAGATTAGGGATACATTATATATTACCAGAGGAGAGAGTATGGGCGAAACTACCAGCATTGCTAACTGGCTAAAGTCCGAGATCGAGCGTGCGGTAGTAATGATAGATAAAAGGGATAGGATTAGGGAGGAGATCTTCAGACTGTCTAGGGAGGTGATAAGATGCTCGGGCAGGGCTGTTACTTATCTAAACGCTATGGATCTTTCTAAAGCTGTTGCCGAGATAAATAATTGTACCCCCCATATAGAGAACTTGGTGAAGGTTTCTAAGGATGAGGAGGATCTCATAAGATACGGGCTACCGTTACAGGCGTTCATAGAATATTGTGAGGCAATATATCTCTTAGCAGTTATAGGTGGAAAGGTAGATGATTCTCTAGCCAGGTATTGCATGGAAGAGGCGCCGCCAGAGGCGAGATTGCTAGCCATAGGAGATCTTACGGGCGAGATTAAGAGGCATGCTGTTAACCTCATTGCTGAGTGGAGGGTAGAGGATGCGGAGGCTTTTGTGAAGATAATGAAGGATATATATTCTTGGGTTAAGTATCTGGATTACCCAGACTCCCTAGTACCTGGGTTCAGGCATAAGGTTGATGTTATGAGAAGATCTATAGAAGATCTGGAGGTACTGTTAGCAGAGACTATCACGAAAAGAGAGCTTATAAACAGGTTGGAGGATCTGAAGAAAAGGATCCCTGAATAGAAGGGCTTCCGTATGGTGAGACTCGTTAGAGAGATAGCGAAAGAGATCCTTGGAGAAGAGAAGGCTAACCTCGTGTGGAGCAGTCTCGATATTGTGGGAGACATAGCTGTTATAAGAAAACCCCCTAGCATAGAAATAGAGGATCTAAGGATCCTTGCTGAAGAGATGCTCAAAAAACTAAAGTGGCTCAAATCAGTGTGGGCAGCCATTTCTCCCATTGAGGGGAGCTATAGGCTAAGAAGGCTTGAATGGCTAGCCGGCGAGAAGAGAACCGAGACTCTGTATAGAGAACACGGGTGTGTATTTAAAGTAGATATAGCTAGAGTCTATATATCGCCCAGGCTTAGCTACGAACATATAAGAATAGCCAGGCTCGTTAAGCCGGGAGAGAATATAATCAATATGTTCGCCGGCGCAGGTCTCTTCTCAATAATAATAGCAAGGTTCGCGAAACCAGCTAGGGTTATATCTATAGATATCAACGAAGACGCGTATAGATTCATGCTAGAGAACATAGAGCTCAACAAGGTTCAGGGAATAGTTATCCCTATTAAGGGCGACGCGCTCGAGATAATAGATAGGTATAGTAATAACGTGCAGAGAGTCTTAATACCACTTCCAGAGCTAGCCCTCAAAGCATTCCCAAAGGCGTTAAGGGCTATAGATAGGGAGGGATATATACATGTATATGAATTTGCCAAGGCGAGAAACAAGCTAGAGGCATTAGAACAGGTTGAGAAGACATATAGAGAAGCGATCGAGAGTAATAGAGATGTGGCTAAATATAGCATAGAGGGTAGAAGGATAGTACGCAGCGTTGGTCCAAGAAAATACCAGGTGGTGCTTGACGTATGGGTAAAGAGGAGTTAGAGATAGCGTCAAAAATGGTTAAGCCTATATATGCTACAGCCGTGTTTAACGTATCTAGAAGTGGTATAGCGTATACCCTTATCTTCGATTACATAGATCCCATGGGGTATTACAGAGAGATCCTGGGCAACGAGGATCTAAAGAGGGAGGAGATCGAGAGGTTGACGGGCAACATGCAGGAATACCTAGACGAGGAAGAGACCACAGTTAACGGCTTACCGGCCAGGCCAGAGGTGGTCTTTACCGATATAGGGTTCAGAGGGGATCTGAGTAGACCCTTCATAGCGTTCCTAATACTTATTGATGCTGAGATTAGAAGGGGGGTTAATGTTTATGAGAATAGATATGAACCCGACGTATTTGAGTACGATTACTCAGCGTACTGGGTTTTTCCGAAATCTTCGAGAATAATAGAGGTTATAATGGGCGGAGAGGTAACTATCATAGATAACGTTATAATAATTAGAGGAAGCAGGGGCGACACCGCACCAGGGTATGAGAGGATAAAATTCGAGTTTAGATAGGTTCGCTTAAAACTGCTTAGAACGTTAAGCAGAGATATCCAGGTAACGGGATCTTGAGGCTAGAGGCTAAAAAGGTTTAGGCCTTAGCATCACGTTAGCTTTATCCTATAGCTTTCCTTAAGAGTCCTCAGAGCTATCATGGTGTTTGTCGACAAGACCCCGTCTATCTTGCCTATGTGGTCGAGTATCTGTGCTAGGTGCTCGTTATCCCTAGCTATCACCTGTACCAGTAGGGAGGGTTCTCCAGTTATATCCTGGATCTGTAGTACATTATCTATCTCTGATAGCTCTTTAGCAACTTGTTCAAGCTTCTTAGGCTCCACTTTAACAAATATGAAGGCTCTTACCTTATAGCCTAGTCTCTGGTAATCTATTATTGATACTACTTTCTTTATAAGCCCCATCTGTCTGAGCCTTCTAACCCTTATATAGGCTGTTGAGGGGCTCATGTTAAGCCTTTTCCCCAGCTCCACGAATGTTATGCCACCCTCTTCTTGGAGGACCTCCAATATTTTTAGATCTTTTTCGTCTACTTCCGACATGTATTACACACCACTATCTATCAATAAGAATTTTTGTTAATAAGCTTTTAAATATTGTTTTTCGAATCATTTAGCTTATCGTCGTGTTCTCCGGCTCATATAAAATAACCACAATCCATTAATATTAGTGTGGGGGCATTTGTGTCTTCAGAGTTGGAGAGAATATTAGAGAGCCTGGACCATGAGGAGCGTATCGTGTTCGAGTATTTCAGGAAGAATCTCTCTGTGGGAGAGATACTTGCTGTGAAAGAGCTCAAGCTGATACACAGGATCAATGATCCTCTTAGGGTTATCGATTCCCTGATAAAGAAAAATATATTGGAAAAGGGTGCTGGATGTATAAACCTATCTAGCAGTATCAAGGAGCTTCTTAAGAAGAGGAAGGAGAGATGAACATATATAGCAGTAACCACCCTCCTCGGTTGGTGTGCTGCATAGAGGACACCTGGATCCTGGCATTTTATCAAAGATCTCTCTAACAGCCTCCGACGAGCTATATATCATCTCGCTTGAGTGCATATATATTGACTGTATATCGGTATAGCCTGGGAGTCCCTCGAGATCTAATGTAGGGTCGCATGAGAGATCCTCTTTAACGAGGTTTAAGGAAAAAGCATGTGCGATCAGATCTTGAGAGCCAACCCCATAGAGAGGGTTGATAACCTGGATCCCTATGTGTGTTCTCCTAAATGGGAGTGATTCAACGGCTAGGGATAGGCTCATTGCTATGATGCCAACTACCCCTATTAATGAGCACAAATCTCTTGGCCTCATAAGAAGTACTGTATTTATACCCAGCTTCTCGGCCACCATGGTTCCTGAGAGGTATTCAGCCCTATAGAGGCAAGCGGCTCTATCATGTTGGTTGTTATGAAGCCTACAAGCCTCTAAGATCTCTTCCCTGTCTAGCTGTATAACACGATCTATGTGATCGTGGGCAGGACATTCACCCCCATACCCCACCATGACTATTCTATTTCTATGACTCCTAACAGCCTTCAATAGAATCTTATATGAGGAGCAAAGCCACGGCTTAGCGATTAAAGGTTCTACCACAACGATAGGTGTACCTGGGGCTAGCTTAGCATATCTCCCAAGAACTCTCCTAACACTTTTCACAAGGCTCTTCTCAAGGCATCTTAAGCAAAGAGGCTCCCCAGACGCTCTTGCGAGATACACTGCGCTCTTGTCACACCTAGCACATCTGAGCTTGGTTCTCATCATGCCTAGTTTCTAAATTTATTCTGGCAGGATAATAATGTTATGGTGATGAGCGACTTCGGTTCTGACCCGTGAAGAGCCGTGTGAGGTCTGAGCAATTCTATCGACATGCCCATCATGATGGTCTATATCGTTTGGTGATACTGATAATATATTCTGGTATGTTTAGAAAGCTGTTCCATAGAGATCGTTATAGCTTTATGGAAAACTTATTATATTTATCATTAATCATAGACAAAGGCTATCTCCCTATTGACGCTCTAGAGAATATTTGTACAGAGATCTTACATTTTGTTATATTGTTTCCGATATCGGCTCTCTAAGTAATAATGGGAACACGTTCCAAGCCTTTTAGACGATGATCTCTTGGTAATGGGGATCCTATTATAGTTAACCCACAGTAAATCATTAACTTGAGGAGAAAGATGAGGTTCGGGCTTCATAGCTGTTGATATTGCTTGATATCAACCACTCTTCACTTGGCTTTCTCGGCCTCAGGGCTCCTTTCATCGGAGCCCATATCCTTGACCCCTATCTATTCAAGGTGACCCCTACCCACAGCTTCCCTTCATAGCATTGCTCTGGTTCATTGCTGTGGGGAAACCCCCACATTCTGGATCTCTTTACTTTTACCCTGCCCCTCGAGTCTCTATCTTTACTCTCATTGTTGAGCGGCATCCTCATAGAATAATAAAGCTTATATAATGTTCTATAGAGACAAATTCGATATCAACCCCTATAAACAATCATGAAACCAGAAACGGTTGGCTACGGCTCTGCTGCTAGGAGTGCATCCATGGGCTGGGAAAAATATTAACAAACACGCGGGAACAAAATCGTGAGGGTTTAGAGCTATGATATAAGTTGACAAGTTATTATCGATTTCTCCTAAGATGATAAACCAGGAAGTTAGGTGTAAGGATCGCAGATCAGGTTGCTTTGGGTATTTTGAATAGGTTGATAGAGAAGTAGGCTGGTATTATGTATGTTCAAATTGCATGAAACTTGAGCCCTAAACAAATATACCTTCGGGGCACTCCATAATACGGTGCGGGAGATGCTACAGAATCTGGAAAAAGAGGTAATGGATCTTGTAAGAAAGCCTGAAGACGTTATGGTCGTGTTAATGAGCTTTAGAGATTTGTTGAAAGAAGAGCATGTGGCGAGAAGCAGGCCTAGAGGTTTAGTTGAGATAGAGCCTCGGAGACACCGCGAAGCAGTTGTTATAGGTGACATACACGGCGACCTGGATACTTTGATCCAGCTGCTTAGCTACGTGAATATAGAGAAGATCCTTGAGAGCAACGGGCTCCTAATATTCCTTGGGGATTACGTGGATAGGGGAAGTAAGCAGCTTGAAACATTGCTATTCATAGCGCTGCTTAAAAAAAGATATAGAGGGAATGTAATAACTCTCAGGGGTAATCACGAACCCCCCGATTTTCTCCCCGTATATCCCCATGATTATCCAGAGATCCTTAGAGCTATATATGGTGGTGAGGGTGATGAGATATATAAGGTTTCTAGACAAATATTCGATCTGCTTCCATATGCTGCAATATATAGAGATACAGTAGTGTTTCTCCACGGAGGAATACCGGTTCTATCAACCACAAGCTGTTGGTCTGATTTTAGATGCATTCTAGACGCTGATCATGATGAGAGGACGTTGGAAGAGATCCTGTGGAACGACCCTACAGAGGATCCTGACATAGACTATATACCATCACCAAGGGGCGCAGGATTCCTCTGGGGTAATGTTATAACAAACGAGTTCATCAAGAAAACCGGTGTAAAGATAATAGTAAGAGGACACGAAGCTGTGTGGGAGGGGTATAAGCTTAACCATGGAGCACGGGTTCTAACAATATTCTCCAGAAAAGGAGCACCATATTATAACGCATATGCAGCAGCATATAGACTAGATCTCGACGGTTTTAATGGTTTCTCAGAAAAGCATCTAATTCTGGTGTAGCATCGATAAGCAGAGCTTCTCGGTTTTGGCTAGCCGATTCTAGCTGTGTGCTGCTCTGTTCTTAGTATCTATATATCTAGGATGGATTCTCATCAGTATTCCGCGTTTGACGCACCCTGTAAGTAGAGAGGATGTAGTGGTAGAAAACACTATTAAACAACGATTTACTAGAAAATAGTTTATTCTATATGTATTTCTTTACCCTTTTCCTCTTTCTTCAGCTTTTTAAGCTTAACCTCCAGGACGCCGTTCTTATAGCTGGCCTTGGCGCTATCCATATCTACCTCTGCTGGTAGTTCTACCTCTTTATAGTATTTTTTGCCATTCTTAGCTTCTATGATGAGTTTCCTATCAACGGCCCTTACCTTTATCCTATCTTTCTCAACTCCGGGCATTTCGGCAACGACTGTTATCATGTCGGCATCCTCGTATATATCGACAAGAGGTTCCACTTCCTCGGAGTAGCCTATCTCTCTAATCGGCGCACCCTCTCTTACAGGCTGTCTTCTCACGTTTCCAAACCTCTCAACCCTTGGAACACCATCTGGGCCTATGGTTATTCTAAACCCATAGACGAATCGTTTTGGGAAACCCTGTCTCTCAACCTCTTCTGATAACTCTCTTATTTCTGACATGAACCTCCTCTGGAGATCCATGAATTCCTCATGGATCTCTCTATCTATCTCCCTAATCAGCTCATCAAATATATCAAATATAGATTTTCTCCTTCTCATAGTCATATCCCTATAGAGGATATGATCTGAAGCCTAATATTCTTTCACTCAAGATCAATACGCATAAAGTATATACTGTCTAGCCCCATTGTCACCCAATATAAAGATCATCTCACATGTGTTCGGCATTATAGTAGTTAGTACCCTTTGATACTAGGATACTAGTTGTTCCCGGCATCTCTCATCTCATAGCCTCTTTTATCAAGGCCTTTATCTTCGCCTTGCCCGTTTAAGCGATCCCTAGCTTGGGAGACTATTCTTCCGATGACTTGGGGCGCTACTTTTATCACAATCTAGCGCGACATGAAGATCGGTTAATCGCTAAAAACCATAAAGATCTTTATAATATAAATATTTCTCCGCATTGGTGAGGAATCAGCTCTCCCGTATATATGACGGTGATAAACACGGTGTTTCCAAAGATTACAGCAATTCCCAAAATAGTTGCGAAGAGAAATGCCTCTATAAATATGTGAAGATCTTCTGTTACTAAATGGATTGACAGTTATAAACCTTGAACAGTTTGTTTGTTCATCTTCTAGAACCTAGACAGTGGGGTATAAAAAGCCGCCATGAATAATCCTGATGGTGTGTTATTTGGAAAATATCTATGTAATTGAATATATAGATGCTATCCAGGTTCTCGACTCCAGAGGAGATCCTACTGTAGAGGCTATTGTTAAGACTAAGAAGGGTATTGGTAGGGCTATATCGCCTTCGGGGGCTTCTAGGAGCTCTTTTGAAGCTTATGAACTGAGGGATGGGGATCCAAAGATCTATAAGGGTAGATCTGTGCTAAGGGCTGTGGATAATATTAGGAGATATGTGGCACCAGCTCTAGTAGGGCTTGACTCTAGAATGCAGAGAGATATAGATCAAAAGCTCATACAGATCGATGGAACACCGAATAAATCGAGACTAGGCGGCAATGCAACAACAGCAGTAAGCCTTGCCAACCTCAAGGCAGCTGCTGACACTGCTGGCATGCCCTTATATGCTTACATAGGCGGGCTATCGGCTAGAGAGATCCCCGTGCCCATGATGAACTTGATAAATGGTGGTGCCCATGCTGGTAATGAGCTATCGTTTCAGGAATTCCTGATAGTCCCTACAGGATTTGATAGCTTTTCAGAGGCTTTGAGAGCTGGTGTCGAGGTTTACAAAACACTCAAGGATCTTTTGAAGGAGAAGTATGGAAAGAGCAGTATAAATGTTGGTGATGAAGGAGGCTTCGCGCCCCCGATGAGGAGTATCTATGAGGCTCTCGACATGCTTGAGAAAGCCATCTCGAAGAGTGGGTATAGCTGTGGGGATGATATATATCTCGCGCTCGACATAGCAGCGTCCCAGATCTATAGGGATGGCTTCTACATCGTTGACGATAAACGCCTTTCCAAAGGCGAGATGATAGATCTGATCGTAGATCTATCGTCGAGATACCCATTATTATCGATAGAAGATCCCCTTGAAGAGAACGATCTGGAGGGTTTCTCAGATCTGAGGAAAAGGCTAGGGAAAACTGTAGTAGTGGGCGACGACCTGCTCTCAACAAACAAGGAGAGGCTGAGGAAAGCTATAGAGGCAGGAGCTGTTGGGGGAGCTATAATGAAGATAAACCAGGCAGGGACATTCACAGAAGCAATGGATTTTGCCCAAGAGGCTATGAGATCCGGGGTCATTGTTATAACTAGCCATAGAAGCGGGGATACTGAGGATACCTCGATATCACATATAGCAATCGGCCTTAAAACACAGCTAGTAAAAATGGGGGCACCAGCAAGAGGAGAGAGAACATCGAAGTATAATGAGATATTGCGGATAGAGCATTACCTAGGTGGCGAGGCTAGATATATGAGGATAAGATAGAGCCGAGGCTTTACATGTTTAAGATATCCCTTGGTGTGTTTCCTACCTAGGGGGTCTCTGCCTAGCCTGTATAGATCTCTTTATCTAAAACCGGCTATTAGGGTCAATGGTGTAAGGTTCAAGATCCGATGTATCGCTCTACTACTCATACTCTATGGTTATAAATATTATCTAAAAATTAGGAGAATATATTCGTTCCAAACAAGAAGGTGGCTTAGAGTGAGGGTAAAGTATGGTAAGTGGGATTAGGAACCGGCTATATCTAGCTTAAAAGCGGGCGAGATACGGATCTACACGGAATGATTAATACGATCAAGAGCGATAAACTTAAAACCATAATATATCAAAGATCAAGAGTCTAAGGTTACCCGCTTGTTACACTATAACGAGGCAGTTTCCGTCGTGATCTTTATAGTTGACAACAATATAAGCCTACCCTTGTGCTTAACTGTGTGGGTATAAATTATATTTATTATTTTACCTCTGAGGCGGGGGTAGCGATGATGGGGTATAAAATCTTTTTTTACATGTATAGGTTTAGTTTAACTATTAACTTGAGAAAAGTATATAAGCTTGAAAAGACGGATTTATTTAAGTGTGTAGTATGGTGATTGTCAGATCGTATCTGGCAGTGCCAAGGCAGTTAGGGGACGAATTCTGGGATATCGAGAGAATAGATCATATAAGAAGACTCGCTGCAACCGGAAAGCCCTATAAGGTGTTCGTTACTAGAAAGAATAGTATGAGAATACTGGATCGTGTTAGATTTAGGTTTGAAGACGCCGGGTTATTTCCTGACGAGAATCCTGTAGCCGATACATCAACAGAGATCTCGGGAATATATATGGCATCACCCATATACTTAGGCGATATGTCGTATGGCGCACTAAGCGGTAACCCCAATATAGCGATAGCTATGGCTGCCGACGCAACAGAAGTGCTCGCAGGTACAGGAGAAGGAGGATTACATCCTGAGGTTGCCAAGTACAAGAGGATCTTTATCCAGTGGGCGTCGGCTAGGTTTGGTGTTGATATATCGGTCCTCATGAAGGGGCTGGGTGTGGTTATAAAGATAGGCCAGGGGGCAAAGCCGGGTATAGGGGGGCATCTTCCGGGCTCAAAGGTGACAGAGCCTATATCGCTGACGAGAAGGATACCTATAGGTTCTGACGCGATATCACCGGCTCCCCATCATGATATATACTCAATAGAGGATCTCGGTCAAAGGATCGAGGCTCTCAAAGAAGCTACTGGGAAACCCGTCTATGTGAAAGTTGCTGCGACGAACTACACTCCATACATAGTCTCAGGGATAGCTAGGATGGGCGCTGATGGTGTGATAATAGATGGACATGGTGCTGGTACGGGTGCGACACCACTGATGGTTAGGGATAATGTGGGGATACCTATAGAGCTTGCTGTAGCATCGGCAAACACTATACTTGAGAGGAACGGGCTTAGAGATAGGTTTGTAATAATAGCCGGAGGCAGGGTATCTAACGCCACGGATGCTGCAAAACTGATAGCCCTTGGCGCTGATGTTGTCAGCATAGGCACGGGTGCTCTGATAGCCATGGGATGTATAATGATACATAAATGCCATGTCGGTAACTGCCCAGCAGCGCTTACAAACAAGATAGACGGGACAAGGATGCTTGACATAGAGTTTGGGTATAGAGGTCTTGTCAACTTCATAAGAGGCTTTACACTGGAGCTTGCAAACATCCTAGACTTGCTGGGTCTCAAGAGTGTTAGGGAGCTTAGGGGGAGGAGGGATCTGTTAGTTGGTGAAGATCTCCCTAAAAGTATACTGGAGATTCTAGGTATAGAGGGTCTTGCGACAGATCCTGAATATCGTGTTGGCGAGCTGTGGAGTAGGAGGAGACTCTCCTACCTAGGCGAACTCGTAACGAAAGGAGACCCGGTTATAATAGGTATGGGGAGCACAGGACCTCCGGATGTTGAGAAGCCATACAGGATAGCTGACTGGCTAAGGATAGATGGAGCACAGGTAACAAGACCCTCTATAGACCCCTATAGAGAGGATATCGAAACCGGTTTCTACCTAGCTGGGGGAAAGCTATATATATCTGCACCAGTGATCTTCGATATAACCGATGCTGAGGGGGAGACTAGAAGGGCTATTGAGTGGGCTTCGCTAGCTCTTGGAACAGGGCTCTTTACAGATAAGGCTGACGAGGGGTTTGAGGAGATATCGATTAGCCGGGACTGGGGAGGGGTTGTTGAGTGGGATGATCTTCCAAGGATCGGTAAATACCTAAGAATACCATCATCAACAAGGATTCTGCAAAGGATTGTTGAGATAAAGGGGATCCTCGGATACATCGTCGACGAGGATCTAGGGGATCAGGATCTAGAGCTAGTGGTTTCAGAGCTCGACACAATATTGAAGAACGCCGGGATTAGGTATAGATACGATATACTGGCAAAATCTTCAAGGATCAGAGATCCCGGCGATATAGTCAAGCTTATCATGCTTGGGGCAGATAGTGTTATCATATCAAACAAGATCCTCGAGATAGCTATTGGGAGTGGGAATAGGGAGAATCTTAAAAGAAAAGCATTCAACCTATTAGCAGGTATTAAGAAAGAAATATCGCTCTTAGCAGGAGCCTCAGGAGTCTATAGCCTTCAATCAACACTAACAGGTAACAGAGAACTACTAAGAGCTGTTGGGTTGCAGGATCCCATAGCACTAGGGATAAGGGTTAAACAGGCTGGTTCGCTATGATGAGGTATGAACCCTCTGGGTGTGGCATACTAGGCATCCTTAGAAAGAAGGGCTCGCGGAAGATAAGGGGCGAGGAAGTAGTTAGGGCTATAGAGAGGGTAAGATATAGGGGGAGTGATAAGGGAGCAGGTTTCGCGGTATTCAACCTAGAGGAAAGCGGTGTTGGCAGTAATCATAGATACTATGTTAAGGTATTCGTTGAAAAAGATCCTAATGTGCTAGCGGAGGTATTCAGAGAACTCGCAGCCTATGGTGTAAAGGTGGTATCACACAACGTTGAGGTATGTAGTAGCAATATATGCTCATACAGGCTCGGTGTTGAAGCTAGCAGCACCACTATTCTTAAGAAAGCTATTATGAAGCTTAACACACTTCTATGGATCAAGAGGGTTGGTAAGGTATATAGTGCCGGGAGATCTGTTGACGTATATAAAGGAGTGGGTTATCCAGAGGATATAGCAAAACTCTATAGTATCCATAACATCGAGGGTGATATGTGGCTAGCCCACACTAGACAGCCTACAAACTCGCCTGGGCATTATCCCTACTGGTCCCATCCGTTCGCGACATTCGATATAGCTATAGTGCATAATGGTGATCTAAGTTCTTTTGGAGCTAACGTTGAGTTCCTAAGCTCAAGGGGGTGGGGAGGCTTTGTTGGTACGGATAGCGAGGTTGTGGCTATGCTTTTTGACCAGCTCTTAAGCGAGGGCTACGATGTAGAGGATGCTGTGAAGATTCTCGCTAACCCTTCTAGAAAGCACCATATACTAGACCCATCGACTGACTACATATATAGGAATGCTAGGCTTGACGGTCCATTTACAGCAATTATAGGCTATAGCTCGGGCGATGATCTATATATGATCGTGATAGCCGATAGATCTAAGTTCAGACCGGTAATATTAGCAGAGGATCAAGAGTGGATATATGCTGCTAGCGAAGAAAACGAAGTGAGAGAGCTGAGCCCAAACGCTAGGGTCTGGACCCTCAAGCCTGGGTACTACTTCATAGCCTCATATAAGAAGGGTATAATAAGCTATGGAAGGCCTGAAGAGGAGCTTGAGAGCTTCTCTCCACCACCTATCTTTACCCCAGAAGGCTTTGACATAGATGCTAGGTATATCGACTATAAGGGTCTTGATAGCGAGATAGCGAGAGTAGCGTCTACCAAGAATATCGTTAGGATAGCTAATGTTATGGGGCATAGATATATAGGTATAAGTCTCCCAAGGCGTGGGGTAAAAAACGTTAGGATAGAGCTTTACGGGGTTGTTGGCAATTGTCTAGCGAATCTCAACGAGGCGAACTATTTCTACGTATATGGCAATGTTGGTGATGATTGTGGAGACACTATGCATGGGGGTAAGGTTGTCATCACAGGCGATGCTAGAGACGTGCTAGCTCAAACACTTCAAGGCGGCAAGATCTTTGTTGGTGGAAATGCGGGTAATAGGGTTGGGATCCAGATGAGGGAGTATAGGGAGAAGAGGCCTTACCTAGTGATAGGTGGGAGGGTTGATGATTATCTTGGGGAATATATGGCTGGAGGGGTAATTATTATCTTGAATAAAAATAACAGATCCGAACCTGTTGGGAGTTATGTTGGCTCCGGAATGGTTGGTGGTAGAATATATATTAGGGGGAAGGTATATCCAGCTAGAATAGGACCCCAACCACCAAGGGTTGAGATGCTCAGATTCCTTAAAGCCATGGTTATTGAGGGATACATAAAGAGCAGGGATCTAGAGGATCTCGCGGACCAGTCCTACATAGATCTGATAGATAAACTACCAGAGGAGGTGATGAGATATGCTAGAAAGTTATATGAGGAGAGGATAGGGATGCCGAGGTACGAGTATAGAGAACTATATGAAGAGGAGATTAAAGAACTGCTCCCGGTTATTGAGGAATATAGTAGGGATCTTGGGAGGGATTATACCGAGCTACTTAACGATAAATATACTGTAATAACTGCGAGAAAGATTGCGGGGTCTAGGTAAAAAACAAAGTATTATTAGCTATTTCGCCTCGCTACTCTTCTCAGACCCTCCTTTCTGGCCTTCCAGCTTCTTAAGCTCCTCCTCGATCTCCTTCTCAATCTCTTCTAAAGGCTTTGGGGGAGGAGTTGTAGCCAGAGTATATCCTATCCATCCAAGTATCCCCATAACACCAGCAACAGCCACAAATACTGTTAGCTTTATTAACAACTGTCCTAGAGCTTCGTTAAAAAACAACCCGTATATATACACCAACAGAACAACTGCGCTTATAAGCATCAACCCGCCCCCAATAAGCTTATCCTTCTCAGGCACAGTGGTCGCCCGATAATAAATCTAGTTAAAGGGTATATTAATAAATCCCGGAGGTTTTACAAATCATTAGTAAAAAACGATGGATCCTTAGATACAACATGACAATCCATTCTCAATCGCAAAGATTCTCTAGACATCTACAGCCACCGATATATAGTTTAAGCGATGTCAAGGAGCCACAGCATAGAACACAACAATGCTACGGCCGGCTATTTCTGACTTTACGAGGGTCTATAATGGTTGGTATTAAATTAGTAGTTCTACTAAAACACAGTGCTTATAAGCTGAAATATAGGTTATGGGGGTATCTGTCTATAATTTATCTCGTATAACTCAGAATATGGTAAAAAACATATACCCTCAGAGAGTAATTATCGATGGCAGATGCCGGGGTGCCCGAGCGGTCTAAGGGGCCGGCCTTGAGAGCCGGTGGGGGAAACCCCGCGCGGGTTCGAATCCCGCCCCCGGCGTCAATATCCTGACGATCTATTATCCATACTCTAGGCTTCCCTAGCTTTTGCTATAGAAGGTTAGAAGCATGTGATTTTAATATGAGTGTAAAACGTTGTGGAAGATCCCATTGTGTCTCTGTAGAACACGGTAAACTCGCCCTTCCACTCATATGAGGATTGCTAGCTTGGGAGTTTGGATTATGTTAGGGGGCATAGTGGGTCTTATGATGTAAATAAGTAGCAAACCTACGTATTTGTCGTCTCTAGAGATTCTCAAAGGCCTTTATAGTGATGTCTCGCAATTGCTATGGTCTGTGAGATCTATTATGGCTTTAGCAAGCCTGGAAGAGGTTTGGGAGCTATGAGTATCAGGGATCCTGTGCTTTATAGGAGATAGCGGTATAGTGATGCTAATGATGTTAGAAATCTTTAGGCTAACAGTTACTAGAAACGGGCCCGCCGGGATTTGAACCCGGGTCCTCCGGCTCCGGAGGCCGGTGCTCTGTCCTGGCTGAGCTACGGGCCCTATACCTATTATAGGAGTCTTTAAGGGATATTTTATCCGATCCTTTAGACGTTATCCCGTCTTCCAAGAAGCCTTGATCTTTACGACTTTCTCTTCTCTATAGCCTACTATGGCTCTATAATATCCCTCGAGATCCTCGTCTAGCTTTTTATCACCTGTGTCTACCAACAACGTGTTCATTCTGTTAGCTTTCTCAGGTGACATTACTATTATTATATTATTCTTGCCTGCTCTTCTTATTATCTCTGGGGTTATCTGCTGGTTCCCTCTGCCTAAGAGGAACCCTGTGCCGCCTATTGGTGTTACTATTATAACTGGGTCTCCGTATATCTGTATAAGCTTTTCTATAGATTCTGAGTCTAGATCTGTTCCCACAAGTCTCCAGCCATATAGAGCGTCTACCCCAAATACGGTTTTCGCGATCCCAAGGATCCTAGCTATCTCGGCAATGGTTCTGCCTGGACCGAGTAGATAGAGTCTCTGAGGATCTATAATTTCCCTGAGATATGCTGCTATACCCTCAACGCTATAACCATAGCCTGTCTCTTTAGAATCTTGTGTCAGCGCACCGGATGTTAGTGTTAGTAGTTCTCCTACTCTGGCTAGTTTTAGATAGCCTTGTCTCATCATATCCTCGTCAGCATCTATAACAGGTCTATACTCTATCCTAGCCAGTCCCTCGCTGTATAGCTTGATCAGATAGGCAGCACTCTCAGGTCCTGTTGCAAATACACCGCTATAGACTTTGACCCCTGCTGGAACCCCAAGGACTGGAAATGGTGATCCGAGGGGCATTGCGTGGTATACATCCCTAGCAGTCCCGTCACCACCAACAAATACTAGCACCTCGCAACCAAGCTTAGCCGCGTTTCTAACAAATTCAATAGTATGTTCTCTAGTGCTTATACCATCTATATATGGTTTCTCTAACTTCACCAGCTCTATATATCTGTAGCCTATTGAGAGAAGGAGATCTCCACCCATAATCCCCTCCGGAGATATTGTTAATCCGTCAAAGCCTAGGGATAACAGCTCTGATAAGAACCTGCTGGCTCGTGAGATAGATGGTAAAACCATTCCTGCCCCAAGTCTTCTAGCAACCTCGCCAGGATCTATACTATCGCTACCTTTAAGCCCTAGAGGTCCTCCAAGCCCTGCTACTGGGTTTACTAGGAAGCATAGCTTTAGTTTTGACCAGCTTCTTCCAAGCTTTGCTTGATCTGGTTCGCGATCTATGTATATTTCCATTGTTCAACTCTCCTAGTATCGGGATTCTCTCTCGCCGTTCATTATTCACTTTCTCTTCTTCTCCCTTTCGGTTTTGACCTCTACTTGCTCTACCTCAACACCTATTCCTAGCAGTCCTTCGAATATGTATTCTAGGAACCTTATGTGGGATCCTCCCTGTCCTATGAAGGCTCCTGCAGCCTCTCTATCGATCCTTATCCTAAGTCTCGGTCCTGCAAAATCGGCGCCAATAACGTGTTTATAAACCCACGTCACTGGATGTATAGACCTTATCCATTCTTTGAAGTCAAGGACGAGCTCTACGCCTCTCACCTTCTTCCCGATTTCCTTCTCGATCTTCTGGATCCTCTCTCCACCCTTGCCTATAAGCCTTCCAGGTGTTTTTGTGAAGATCAATATGTCAGGTACACCTTCGCCTTTGACACCATAGGTTTCTTTAGCCTTAGTAACGTCAAAGACGGTCACTATATCTGCATCCGGCGCGTGGTGGGGTATTATGCTTGCTACCCTCTTCTCCTCATCACTCATACTCCTGCTCCTCAATATCAGCTCCATAAACAGCTTCAGCCCCCTCCTAGCCCCTGGTCTCACCACATCGGCTAGCCCTAGATCCACTACTCTCGCCTTCTCTTCGCCAAGCAATATCTCTCTTATTATTGCTGATGAGTCTCTCTCAACCCTCTTTAGCCTCTGAAACACAGGATCACCTGCGACGATCAGCTTGCTTCTATTGCCAACCCTTGTCAGGATCTCTATAACGCTTTCAGCAGGCATGTTTTGGATATCGTCTATAAATACTAGCGAATCATCGAAGGTTCTTCCCTTGAGGTAGTGAAGATCCACGATCTGTATAGATCTCCTCCTAAACAGATCCTCTAAATCCCCCTCAATCTGTAGTGTTGACGCGAGATCCCTTAAATAATCAAGCACAAGCCCCTCAAACACCTCTCTACCAATCTCGACGCCTATACCAACACCGCTCACTACATTGACCAGAGGCTTCACGATAAGGAATCTCTTAAACCTACCGTTGATGATCGAATCAACGCCATATGCTATTGAAAAGAGACTCTTACCAGAGCCGCTAGGACCAAATATGCCTACAATCTCAGCCTCAGGATCCCTGAGTGCTGAGAGCATAGCCTCTTGCCCAGCGGATAGAGGCTTCAGCCTATCCAGGACCATGCCCATCTACACCACCTATGAAGAATACCCTGAAGAAAGATATAGGGATTGAATGATTGTTATTTGTTTCTAGATATTTGGTAGTATTCTATATTTCCCTTTTATATTAAGGGGCTTCCACCTAGCCTAAGGATTCCTCGCTCTTATGGGTTTATAGTCGCTACTAGCCCAACATGGTGGAACTCCTATCTACTAGGAGGCCGTTCTTCAGTAATTTGTAGTGTTGCTACTATCACGCTCCAGTGCGTATATAAGGGTTAGCGTGTCACCAAAAAGCAACGTCAAATGCGTCTGTGAAAGAACAGAGCATTAGCGGTTATGAGTGTGAGGTTGTTTTCCTTTTATATAAATGCTTATAACCAGAGTCTTCATAGCCGAAGTCCTGGTAGAAATGTAACTAATGCTCTAAGCTGTCTGGAGAACGGTCTTCTATCTTTAAATATATGCGGGGAGTCTTGTTCTATGATCCGAAACGATGTTAACGTATAAATAAAGAGATATACGCAGATGTAACCGCTAATAGAGGGAGACGCGGTATGTGTTTAAAGATCAACGAAGAGTGTGTTGACAATAAGCCCGTTAGTTGGGTTGTTTTCATTGCTTTTAGTGATATAGTAGCGATATAGTATATGTGTTCTTAAACCTCTATCTCCTCCGGTTCTCTGGTGAGTGTAAGGCCTACAAAACCTCCTGCTAGGAATGCTCCAAGCATGCCTACAATAATGGCTCTCTCAACAGGTTCTTCAGCTATTACTATCATTAGCACGTATATCATGGGTATTGTTGCTAATGAGATCCATCTAGGTATTCCTTCTCTTGAGAGTGCGATTAATAGGATCCCCATGATGGTTATTATCCCTATACCCAGGGGGATGCTATAAATGGAAGCACCTGGGATTAGGAAGCCTAGGGCTATGATCTCTAGACCCAACAGGATCTCGAGAACACTAGCAACACCTCTAGCGGTACCCTCAAGTCTTACTACTGGTATTACTAGGAGTGCTAGGGATACCATAGATAATATTGGGCTATATAACCCAGGACCTATTAAAATCTGTAGCACGTAGAGCTCAATACCTATAAGAACACAGAGAGCCATGTCTATCTCTCTCATAACTATCCCAAGAGAGTCAGGTTGTGTTACTTAAAGGCTTTTCAGGCGATCGGATCGAGCGTATGTATTATAAGAATTCATATTCTTTTATATAGATGTATATTTCTGTAACTAGTTTAGGCACTCTTATTGAAGAATAGCTCCTTTAATAGTCCTCTAGAAAATGGTAGAGGGGGAAATAATGGGCGGCGTTAGGCGGAGGGATGTGATAAAATACATGGCAGCAGCAGGCATAGCTGGCGCCTTCAGCTCTCTAATAATCCCCACGATCAGGTATGTTACCCCGCCTGCTCTTAGTGGTGCAGCCGAATACCCCCGATCCCTGCTTGTATTTTCAAACGGAGAGCCTGTGAGGGCCTCACAGCTCCCGGTTAATAAGCCTTATCTCTTCTACTACCCCTTAACAGATACGCAGAATATCCTCATAAACCTCGGCGATAGAAACGGCAACCCGGTGGAGGTTAAAAGCGTAGAGCTCTTGGTTACAATGCATCCACTCAAAGTACCCTCGCTAGCGGTTGGGGGTGAGGAGAAGCCTATTGAGGGTCCTCCAAATGTTGCTAAATATGTTTTCCCAGGTGGTGTGGGTCCAAATAGATCTATTGTAGCTTATAGCCTAATATGTCAGCACCTAGGCTGCATATTCCCACAGCTGAGGTTCTACCCCCCTGGACAGCCAACGAGGTTTAGAACAAACCCCCCAGATATAGGTCAGAGGGGCGGTGTTCTCCACTGTGCTTGTCATGGAACAGTATATGATCCTTATAGAGGTGCTGCCGTGCTTCTCGACCCAGCCCTCCGTCCTCTTCCAGCAATAATACTTGAGTGGGATAGCTCTACTGATTATCTATATGCTGTAGGGGTTGTGGGGCCAACTATATTTGGTAAGACGTGTAATCTCTGTGGAGATGTGGTTAAAGATCGTGTGACCATATATACACCTGAAGAAGTTGGTGGAAGCGCGTAGGTGGTGTGGGAATATGGGTGCAAATTTTGTTGAGAAGATATGGAACTGGATCGTTGATAGAGCTAATTTAAGGGATATCCCGTTTAGGAGGGTTCCCTATACGCATTTCAGTCTTGACTTTTGGCTAGGAGCTATCGTAACCTCGGCTTTTGCATGGTTGGTTTTAACAGGACTCATGCTATTAATATGGTATAACCCTCTAGATGCGTATAACTCTGTAATGAGGATTATAGAAGAAGTGCCATATGGACAGCTGCTCCGTTCTTCCCACCTATATGCTGCACATCTAATGATACTATCGGCATATATACATTTGTTCAGAAACTTCTTCAAAGCAGCCTATAAAAAGCCCAGAGAGCTCCTCTGGATAGTAGGTGTTCTGGCAGGTGTTATGACTCTCAACACAGCTTTTCTAGGCTATGTACTTGTAGGCGATATAACTGCTGACGACGCTATAAACGTTGGTAAAGGTGTTGTCACAGGCGTATTCGGAACAGACCTTGGTAACTATATATTAGCGCTACTTTTCGGCACAGACGTTGAAGAGACATATAGAAGGGTTCTCGCCTTTCACATCATATCAGCGGCGTTGCTCATGCTGCTCTTCGTAGCACACATGGCGTTATTCGAGGCTTATGGGCCTCCTGCAGATCCTAAGGAGAGCAGGTGGAAGGCTTCTCTCTCTATAATAAGCCAGACTAGAAAAGACCTGGCTCCGTGGTTCCCCACAAATCTCCTCTATATATTATATATGACTGGCCTCACATGGGGGTTATTACTAGCATTGCTATCAATAGCCCTCTCACTAGGAAGCATACATCCACTCATATCACCGTTACCAGGCCCTCCAAGGGGTACTATATCTGAACACCCGCCATACCCACCGTGGTTCTTCCTCTTCTTCTACAAGGTAGCCGACTTTGTGTTCCTATCTATACAGAGCCCTATAGTTATAAATCTAGGAATTATAAGCATAACCATACCGGAAAGCCCAATACTACTCCCATTCATAGTAGGGATCGCGCTACCCCTACTCTACCTATTATTAGTACCTTTCCTCGATAGAAGTGATGAGAGACACCCGCTGAGGAGACCCGTGCACACAGCTATAGGGGCTCTCATAGTTGTTTACCTGATCCAGACAACCATATGGGGCGCTCTTACACCCGGAGAGCCTGTTGGGCTTGATAAAGCGGTTGAAGTGATGTTGCCACCGATGATTGTGGTTGTGGTGGGGATTTATCTTCTATCTAAGAGACATGCTGGTATTGTTATTAAGAGGAGCAATGTGGTCAGGGGGCTTGTGGCTACATATATGGGGATTCTGTTACTAATACTATCTGGCGTGATTCTAGCGATAAGATCTTGGGAGAGCCTCTTAATTAGAGGGGGGTATGAGAATCTTGTCTCAATATTCATAGGAGTGTTGGGGAGCGCTGTAGGGGTTCTCATGGTAACAATGATCCCAAAGATCAAGGTTGATAGAGCAACAATGGCTACCGACCCTGATAGAGAAGCCCTAGAGGAGGTTAAGAGGACAGCCGAGGTTGAGAGGGAGCTACCTGGGTGGATGTTTATCATGGGTGCTTTCTACCTAGTAATGATCATATCATCTATAGCCGCACTTATATATATAAATCCGTTCAAAGCCGGTGCTGTTGCATCTGCGCTAGCTATTACAATGCTGAGCCTTGCAGGACTATCCCATATGGCGTATAGGACAACAAATATCCTACCATACTCTAGCGACTATAAAGAGCTAAAGCCACATATAGCGATAATAGTGTTGATGATAATTTCAATGGTAGGTCTAATACCCAAGTGATCCCTGTATCTATGATGGGACAAGTACGATTTTTATTATAATAAATCCTCTATTTTATACTTATAACCAGTATTAACCCTAGCGGTAGCAGTACTATTTAGCGCGATCGGTATCGGCATGTCCACAAACCTTATGTTTGGCTGGGGCTTCTTGGGAATAGAGATCCTTATCCTTCTGGTTCCGTCTGCTAACGCTCCGTTGCCAAGATATCTATGAACTTCTCTCTCAAACTCCTCACCTATCCTCCAGTATGCTGAGGGCTCTCTACGTGAGTTGGCTATGAGCAGGGCTTCTATTAGCATCTCTATTTTCCTCTCTCTATCGATATCCATTCTAAGGATCTCCTTTATAGATACTAGGTTATCATTCCTAACAAGACATGGTTTTAGATAGCCATCTGCAGTGAGCCTTATTCTTGTGCATGCTGCACAGAATATGGGGTTCTTCACAGGCCTAACTATCTCTACAGCTCCTCCTCCTTCTAGGTAGTATATTGGTCTGTTGTGAAGCTCCTTCCGGATCCTCATCTTTGAGATCTTTGAGAGCTTCTCCTCAACATCGTCTAGGAATGTGTGGAACCGCGTGAAGATCTTTCTTCCCTCACCCACTGGGTGGAGCTCTATGAGTTGTAGCACTATTTTCTTCCCCCTCACAAAGTCTATTAATCTCCATACATCGTCTTCGTTGAAGTTTTTGAGTATAACCATGTTGATCTTGATCTGCTTGAAACCAGCACTTATAGCGGCGTCAACTCCTTCGAGCACTCTATCCATAAGTTTTGTTCCTGTGATCTGGTAGAACTTCTCCGGATCTAGTGAGTGGAGACTTATATTAACTCTATCCAGCCCGGCCTCTCTAAGCTTTGTGGCCATGTTTCTCAGAAGCACCCCGTTTGTTGTCATCGATATATCTTCAGCCCTGCCTTTCTCCTTGATCTCTTTTATTATCTCTGGCAGATCTCTTCTTATTGTTGGCTCACCCCCTGTTATCTTAAACCTCCTAACGCCTAGTCTTGATGCTGCCTCTGCAACCATTCCTATTTCCTCTGGTGTTAGGTAGCTCTTCGATGACGGGTCCTCTCCCTCCATGTGGCAGAAGAAGCATTTGAAATTGCAGTCATGGGTTATGCTTATTCTCATTATCGTGAATGGTCTTCCAAATCTATCGATAATATGGCCGTCGGAATCGCTACTACTTTCTAAAATCACCTAGCAGCACCTAAATTATCTCTGCTAAACAGTTTATATATTAAGGATCTGTGTTTGTGTCGAGCAGGTCTCTCTCCCACATGGCTCTGGCGAGTTTTCCTTCCCGCATATAGACATGGATCATCTCTCTAGCTTTTTCCCTCCTCTCTCTATGCTCTTCGAGGAATCTGTTTATCTTATCAATAAGATATTCTTTAAGCTCTCCTGTAAGCATAGCTCCGGATCTATAGCTATCCTCTATCTCTTTAAGCCTCCTATCATCCGGTTCGAAGAGCATTTTGAGCCACTGGAAAGATATATCTATATCTGGATTGCCTCCGAGCTTTCTGTGGAGCTCGATCGTTGGTTGCCCGCCTGAGAAGGCATACTTCATGATCTTTGTCCTCACAGTCTTAGGATCGTCTGTAAGGAATATAGCTGTCTCCGGCTTTGACGAGCTCATCTTTCCCTCGAACCCTGTTAGGGGTGGAAGGAATTTTGAGTGTATGGCAGCGACTTTGTAGTATCCAAATGACTCTGCCAGGTCTCTCTGTATCCTCCAATAGGGATCCTGATCTATTGCTGCTGGGATCAAGCATCTCTTTTTCTCGAAAAACGTTGGGACTATCTGGAGGGCTGGGTAGAAGAGCAACCCTATATTCGTGGATCCTGTGAAGCCGAAGACGGCCCTTACCAGGTTATAGTTTATCTTCTTGGCTATCTTTATAGCTAGGGGGTACATTTTACCAATATACTCTGTATCGTGGAATATGAATGTCCTGTCGGGGTCGAAGCCGACCGCTATTATATCGAGCGTGTTCTCAAAAGCCCAGTGTCTAGCCTCCTCAAGGCTCATCTTCTCCTCATCGAGAAACTTCTCGTCATCTGTGATCATTATATATACATTAGCCCTGAATCTATCCTGGAACCATTTGGTAAGTATGAAGGGTATCAGATGCCCTATATGCATTGGCCCTGAGGGTCCTCTTCCTGTGTAGAGGAAGAAGCCCTTGCCCTTCTCGAGATCGTCTAGGATTTTATCGAAATCTCTGTGTGAGAAGAAAACACCTCTTCTCAGAAGGACGTGGAGCTCTCCTCCAGCGAGCCTCTCAAGCCTTTCTAGAAGATCTCTGGTTATAGCCTCGGTACCAAAGATCTTTATCAGCTTCTCATAATCAACCCTACCCTTAACCTCCCAGGGGGTTACCGTGAATTCCTCCACAAACGCTGAGCACCATATATGCTGTGACTTGGAGGATATAAGGTTTTACAATAAACATTCCCAATAATCTAATACTCTCTTGGAAAAAACCATAATAATTCTGGTAAAATGGTGTAAAATGGGTGTTTATTTTATGCTACTTTCTATCTGTTTTTAAGAACTCCTGATAGTGGCTTAGGTATATCGGGTGCTTCTTAACCATTTCTAGATAGTCCCTTGTTCTTCTGAACTTCATAACCTCGCCGATCCTGCCGGGACCGTATTTCTTCTCATACTCCTCAAAGCTCATTGAGTATTGCTTCTGCACATAATCCCTATAGATATCTGGCAGGACGTTGAAGGCGCAGAAGGGTACTACTCTTCCGTCGGGCATTGTGTAGTGTATGTCGCACCTCATTACCCTTTCTACATCGTAGTTATACTGGTCCATGAAGTGCATCATGCCTAGGAAGAGGAACTTGTAGTGGAACTCGCCGAGAGCCTCGTAGCTCTGCTTGACAAATATATCTACGATCATTTTTGGAAGCATCTTCTTTATCTCTCCTGGCACGTTCTCCCAGTTTATGAACTTGGTCACGGCATTCCATGCAAGACCTAAGCCTGTCAGTATCTTGCTCCTACCCTCTCTCAGTTCCTCGCTCTTCTGGTGGAGGTATTCAAGGAAACCTTCGAGATCGATCATTTTGCTTAGCGGGATGAACTCGTAGTCATAGGCAGAAGATCCTTTTCTAACAACATAGACATAGCTTCCGGCACCGCAGTGCGGGTGGCATGTCATTTCGAACTTAAACTTGCCTGAGAGGGCTTCTGCGAATTCTGATATAGGTACACAGGCTGGTACTGGGAACCACGAGTCTCTATCAATCTGCCCGTTTGTCTGCTCCTCTATCTTTATTATTGCGTCTGCTATGGTTATTCTATACCTCTCCCTTTCGAACCTCTTCATCATTCCGGTGAGGCTTACGGGCTGGAAGTTAACGGCTCTCACTATATCCATGTTCTTCGCTGCAAACCTTATTATATCGCCGAATACGTGGTCGTTGACAGACTTTATTGCTACTGGGACAAGCACTACGCTGGTCATCCCAGCTTTTCTGAAGACTTCGAATGTGAATGGAACCTCATAGTGGTTCTTAGGATTGGTTTGTGGTGTGACGCCGTCGAAGCTCATGTATATGGTATTGACGCCAGCCTCTCTAAGCTCTCTAGCATATTTTACGGCTAGGTCTGGGTCTTTGTGGAAGAGCTTTGCAAATGTTATTCCGTGTGTGTTTAGCTGTATGTGGGTTACACCCATTGCTCTCAGTTCTCTAACGATCTGTGGTAGATCTTCTCTTATTGTGGGCTCTCCACCTGTTATCTGGATCACTGTGGCAACGCCCTGTTTCATTAGCTGCGATACCATGAACTTGATCTGATCTATTGTTGGTTCATAAACATATCCTGCCTTCTCAGCGAAGAAGAAGCAGTACCAGCAGTCAAGATCGCATCTATTTGTGATAACAAGGTTGGTTAACGCTGAATGGCTCACATGCATTGAGCATAGTCCACAGCTATAGGGACACGGGGCGTCTGCTACAGTATATGTATACCTAGCCCCCTTACCATCAACGCCTTTTGAGAGGAACTTGTAGTATAGGTATGAGTTGCCGAAGTAAAGCTCGTCTATGCTACCATGGTCAGGGCATATTTTCCTTAGATATATCTTATCATCCCTCTCATAGATCACTGCTGGAAGCAGCCTCTGACAGTATGGGCAGAGGCTCTGGGTAACCCTTACCAGTTTCTCGCCCTCAGCCAGGCTTGGAAGAGGTCCTCCTACCTTTATCTCCCTCCCAGCGATTTTCACAGTGCCTGTCAAGGGATCAAACTTTCCAGGAGATGGAAGGGCTTTAGCTAGCTGCATTGTAGCAGCCCTGTGATGGGTGCTAGCCTCATTTTTTATGGCCGAACCGGTCACTTGGAATAGGTTCTCGATCGGCATCTCATTAACACCTTATCCTACTATATGCGTTAATGGGGTATATAAATATAAACCAGGGCTATTAGTTTAGCATTGAGATAGGATCTTAGAGGCGGTGTTTCCTAGGCATCATTGCACCGCGTGAGAGGTAGCTTTAATATATGGGAAACAATATATTAGCTATCTAGATTTAATCATCACGGGTTCTCATTATGTCTATATATTTCGGTGAGTGGAAACCGAGACCAGGTAATATTCTTGAGGAGTTCTTGGCAGAGATAAGGGCTAAGGGGAAGCCTCTCTATAACTGGAGCGATGTTATTGATTGGTCAAAGGCAAAGGTCTATGATCTTTCACAACCTCTAGGTCCTAATACACCGCCCTTCCCCACATATCCCCCCTTCGAGATCAGGTGGATCAAGACTGTTCAGGAGCATGGTGTGAATGCTCAGTATATTCAGACACCATTCCATATAGGGACGCATATGGATGGCCCGCTTCACTTTGACACTGCTGGGCTTGATATAGCATCGATCCCTGTTGAATACTGGATAGGTGAGGGTGTTATAGTTGATATAAGTGATGAGGTGAGCGATCTTGATATCTATACTTCTGATATGATCGAGAGGAAGCTCAAATCATATAACCTCTCCCTCAAACCCTATGATATCCTCGTTATAAGGACTGGTTATGATAGGTATGCTTGGTATAGGGCTGAGGCTAATCCCGTGAGGTATATGTTGAAACACCCAGGCCCTATGAAGGAGTTCGCCGACTGGCTGATCAAGAATAAGATCAGGTGGACCGCTGTTGACGCTGTATCCCAGGATCATCCTCTCAATACCGTGATCAGGAGGATCAGGCAGGATATTGTGAACGAGTTTAAGAAGAAGTTTGGGAGGGATGTTGACGAGGTTATGCCGTGGCCGGAGAATTACCAGCTTATGCACACCTACCTATTCCCCAAAGGGATCCTGCATGTTGAGAATGCTGGTGGCGATATAGATAAGGTTGCTAATAGGAGGTGTCTGATAGCAGGCTTCCCTGTAAAGATCGTTGGTGCTGAGGCTTCTTTCTGCAGGCTTGTTGCTGTCTGTTCAGACTAGGTTACGGGCCATGCCTAGAGTTATTAATATTGTTAAGAAGGGTCTTTACAGGGATTCCGTATATTTACTCCACATTGGCGAGGAGCTGAGAAAGGTTAGCGGTGTTATAGACGCCTTTATAGCCATGGGTACCAGGCTTAACAAGGATCTAATGCTTAGAGAGGGATTTCTAACAAGCGAGGGTGAAGACGCTGGAGAAAACGATCTGATCGTTGCTCTCAAGCTTGGGGATAATGCCGATATAGACCATATATCGAGGCTTGTGGAAGAGCTGCTCACACAGCCCGGGGCTAGGGGTCTAGAGGTATATGAGGATCTAGATCTAGCTCTCAATATAAACAGAGATATAAACCTAGCCCTGGTCTCGATCCCAGGTAGATATGCTAGAGAGGTTGTTATGAAGCTCCTAGAGAGAGGGGTTCATGTGCACCTATTCAGCGACCATGTGCCTATAGAGGATGAGGTTGCTATGAAGAGATACGCCTACGAGAAGGGCCTCCTCCTAATGGGTCCAGAGGCTGGGACTTCTATAATTGGTGGTGTTGCAATAGCTTTCGCCAATGCTGTTAGGAGAGGCTCTGTAGGGGTGATCTCGGCTTCTGGTACAGGGCTTCAGGAGGTGAGTGTTCTTCTCCACAGGATCGGGTTGGGTGTTTCACACGGTATTGGTGTTGGTGGTAGGGATCTTAGCAGAGAGGTGGGGGGTCTTATGACGTTGTTCTCGATCGACGTGTTCGAGAATGATCCTGGGACATCCATTGTGACTATAATCTCCAAACCCCCTTCTAGGGAGATCCAGCGTATGATCTTTGATTATATAGCGTCGAGGGGTAGGAAGAGCTATGTGACATGCCTTGTTGGCGGGGAGATAGAGACTCTAGATCCAGAGGCTAGCAAGAGGATCGTTCAGACGAGAACCCTACATGCAGCTGTCCTTGAGGCTGCTAGGATCACTGATCCAAGCCTATATAGTGAGGCTCAAAAGATCCTTAGTATTGATGGTAAAATCCTCAAAGCTATAGAGGATGCTATTGCAGGGCTTAGAGAGGAGCAGAGATATATTAGGGGTCTCTTCACTGGAGGCACGTTTGCCTATGAGGCTATGGTTATTCTCAGCAGGTTTGTTGGCGACATTTGGTCTAACTCGCCCTTGAGGGATGATCTGAGGCTACGGGATCCTTGGAAGAGCTATGGGAACACGGTTATAGATCTTGGGGGTGAGGAGTTCACCGAGGGGAGGGCTCACCCAATGATAGATCCTAGTATTAGGCTTAAGAGAATCGTTGATGAAGCAAGAGATCCTGAGGTAGCTGTGATCATGCTTGACTTTGTCCTAGGCTATGGAGCCCATAGAGATCCTGCTGGGGTTCATGTGGATGCTATTAAGAGGGCTATGGAGATTGCTAGGGAAAATGGTAGGAGGATTGTTTTTCTAGCCCATGTTGTTGGTACGGATCAGGATCCCCAGGATCTAGCATCCCAGGAGAGGGTTCTAAGAGAGCTCGGCGTTATAATCCTCCCAACAAACGCTACCATGGCTCTCGCCGCTGCTATGATCTCTCTGAGGAGAAGTGATACTGGTTTGATAGACATATTCTCTAGGGAGTTTCTCAGGGGGTTTTAGGCATGGGTGTTGAGAAGGCATTGGATCTGCTTAGGGGGAAGCCAAGGCTGGTTAGCATTGGGCTTGAGCATTTCTCGAGGGAGCTTGCTAGGCAGGGTGTGAGGGTTATACATGTTTCGTGGAGGCCTAGGGAGAGGCTTGAGAAAGATCTCGAGGAGATCTTATCAAAGATCATGTGAGGAACCCGGACCCCTAGGTTTCTTCATGTCTCTTTATAATCTGTATTTTTGCGCCTATGGCCATGTTATTTGGTATAAGCATTAATGTCCCGTCGTCTTTCTTTATTTTTATGAATAGTGGTGATATGTCATCAACAACCCCTGTCTCGCCTGCTATTGTTACTCTATCTCCTATCGACACGGGTCTGGCTAGTAGTAGGAAGAGCCCTGCCACAGCCTGGCCTAGGACTTGTTGTGATGCGAAGCCGATCACGATTCCTAGGAAGCCTCCGAGGGCTACGCCAGCAGCTCCTCCGGCAACTCCTCCAGCGATTCCTGCTAGGAGGGCGCCTATACCTATTATAATCATAACGCTCCTTACAGCAGATGCTTGAGAATGTTCGTACCTAGCCCTGAGGGACCAGTATATAGTGTTGGCTAGTGCTCTTACTATCATGTAGCCAAAGGCTAGTGCCAGGATTATGTTTATATAGGGTGCGTATTGTGCGACCTCCAGTCCTCCTCTGCTTAGTAGTGGTAAGAGGTAGCCGTTGATCGATGCGCTTATTATTAGATAGATTGCTATCCACACCACCAGCAATATGGCTGAGTTCCTGAACCCCCTGGTTATGGAGGCATTGTCCTTCAATCTATATCACCAACATAGTGATGAATAGATCTTAATATGTTTTTCAACAACCATAGAGTAAAAACTACACGGGATCAGCATAGATTTGGCTCCTTGGTATATATTATTGGTGAGTGGTTGACCGGCGATGTATTCTCCCAAATTCCTGAGGATCTATTGAGAGAGGTTGTAAAGAATAGCGGAAGATCTAGAGGGCATCGTGGTGGTAAGAAGCCATACCCGAGTAATAGGGATGTTGAGCACGCTGTGCTCGAGGTTACTGGAGGTGTTATTAACAGAGATCTTATGGATTATCTTTATGATGAGGCGTTGAGGCTTCTCAGCGAGAAGGGCTTCGATCCTAGGCATGTTACTGAGAGAAGGTTTTGGAGGATAGTGACATTGATGATTAAGAAGGGATGGCTAAGGCTTGTTTAGCAGAGCTAGCAGCACCTAATAATATATAATATAGATCATAGTATCGTCAGCGGCTTTGGTTATCGACTTAGAAAGAGATTCATAGCTATTGAGGCAAGAATAGGTTCTTGGGGCTAGCGCTAATGATCAAAGATCTTGGATCCTGATGGTGCTTTGAGATTTAGTCAGGAGTTTTTGTTAAGCTCCTTGTTAGTGAGGATGTTATTGCCAAGGAGAACGGGTGATCTTGCCAGGAGTGAGGCTAGGAGAATTGTTGAGCCCTCTCTAACAAACCTATATCTAAGGAGAAGTGAAGGAGGATTCAAGCATATTAGTAGGACTTGTAAGGAAGAAACAAGAAGAAAAGAGAAAAAAGATAAGGAGAAAGGATCCTAGATCCCGTCAACCAGTGTTTGATACTAATAGCTATAAAGCCTAGACCTCAATCTGGGTACTAGCTACCCTACCTCTAATTTTGCCATTCTAAGAATTACTTCCACAGGGATTCAGTGTCGCTATAATATATCCAGATCATGGTTATTGGCGTTTTCTATGTGTAATTAATGAATAGCATACACCAAGCTACCGGATAGCAGTGGGTAGAGATGCCAAGTAGCTAGCGCTAGGGTTGGGGAGATTATTCCAATGAGTGGTTGATTGATTGGTGCATCGGTAGATTTACCGATCTATGCATCGGTGAGGAACACCAGATCCTTATATACTATTTAAACAATATTATATATGATCTCAGAGTAATACGATCCTAGAAAGATCCCGGGATCTTAGCTCCAAAACATATAGCCGATGAGAGCTAATGATCATGGATCTTTTGATGGACGGTATCACTCAAGATCGATCCCTATGATCGTATACTAGTCAATATACCAAGACACCCATAGATAGATAACCCCATTGAAAAGCCTGCCAAGCCACTACCCGGTCGATCCCTAAGCAGGATTATCGATCAATCAAACCACACATAGCGATCAAACCCCCGAGTAATACCACAATTAAACAGATCCCAGATCATAGCATCAATATATATAGCCATTCTAAGCCCTTGATCCCGTGATCGTTGATTTAGCGTATCACCACAACCCATGACCCACGGTTTATACTGCATATTCTATTACACCGTAGGTGGAGATCCTAGATCCCCAGGATCTTTCTGGATCTCTCAAGGTCCTCGTGATCTTTTTGATCTAGCGGGGAGAGGTTAAAATTAACCAGGTGTTATTAAGTGCCAGTTAACAACACCATAAATCCAACGGGATCTTTCAAAAGATCCGGATCAACAAAGATCAACCCTCGATCCACGATTCCCACAGCGATCAACAAGATCCCTAAGGATCAGTGCCAACCAAGAAAACCGCATAGAAAACCCCGATCAATATAGTATAAACGATATAGCTATCACTATAATAGCTTCAGATATCTGGAGACACAAAAAGACCTTATCTCACCTGTAACAAGCCTGAGTAGATCTTCGAATCGCTATTATATGGTCACGCTTCCAATATGGGTTCCATGGATCCCTAGGGTTTTGATCTCCGTAAACCCCGCTTTCCTCGGCATATCTATTATGGGTCGAGGACCTTTATGATACTTTACAAAGACCTCTCTTAACTTCTTAAGAGTCTCAATGTTTCCTATGACTTAATACTCATACCCCGCAGTCGATTCTCAATATCAAGCCTTTACTTCCGAGCCTCTTTACCATGGCTTTAAGGCTGTATGCTGGGATGGTTGCCTTCTTCCCCTTACATAGGGTTTGGTGTGTGGGTATTGCGAGTTTCGCTATCCTCAATCTATTGGTGCTGGCTAGGGTTGTATTTAGTAACAAGATTCGATCTCCTGGGTCGTTGATCCTCATAACATCAATAGCTCCTATAGATAGGCAGGAAGATAGAGAAGAATATATCGTTTTAAAGAAAAACGCTTCCTAAGCTATAGGTAGCAATATTGATTGAAAGCAAGGTAGAGATAGAATAGCCGGGTATCAAGAGACACAGAGTCTTTTTCTAAGAGACGATCGAAAATTAATGCTCCGTAACAAAAGGAGATAGCATCTCTGAATAACAGCTGGGTATAGCATCTATAATACCAACTGGCTTGCTAGGGTAGAGGGTTAGGGGGAGAAGGGTTCCTGCTCTAAGCTGTCAGTATATAGATAGGCTTTACAGGCTATGGTCTATTGGGTTTACTGGTTGACTGACATGTCTACTGATCTATATATTGTTGTTTATGTTCCTTGGAATGGTTTTCTTCCTAGGAGTGCTTCTATAGGGGTTCTGGAGCGGGGATTCATAGGTTTGAATCGATATCGCTTAATAGTGTTTAAAAATCCTTGGTCTCTGTGTCTTTATTCCTCCATGCTATCTAATCCTTGGTGTTTCTTGTGAGGCGGCGGGATCTCGAGCTTATGGTTGAGGACTGGGCTAGAAGGTTCTATTCTAAGAGAATGTGGTCTATTAAAGAACTCTTCAAGGTTGATAAGGCTATAATAGGCATGGTTCACCTACTCCCTCTACCAGGCTCTCCAGCATATGAGGGCTGGCCCATGGATACCGTGATCGAGAGGGCCGTGAGGGAAGCCAGGATATATGAGGAGAACGAGGTCGACGGGGTTATTGTTGAGAATATGTGGGATCTACCATACTATAGCGGTTGGGAGAGAACACCGCCAGAGGAGATAGCAGCCCAAGCCGTGGCTGCAAGAGAGGTTGTTAAAAGCGTAAGCATACCGGTAGGCATTACGGTGATACATAACGGTACTAGAGCAGCTCTAGGCATAGCAAAAGCTGCTGGTGCTAAGTTCATCAGGGTCTGTCTATATACAGGAGCAACTGTCTGGGATACCGGCGAGATAGATCATGGTGTAGCAGCCAATCTATTCAGGCTTAGAAAGATCCTGATGGCAGAGGATATCAAGTTCTTCGCAGACGTGGTTAAGAAGCACAGCAAGGTCTTCCCAGGCATAGATCTAGCAACCCATATTATGTGGAGCGATTTCTACCTAGCCGACGCAGTGATCGTGACAGGAAAAATGACAGGAGACCCTCCAAGCGTTGAGGATGTAAAGCTAGCTAAAGAGATAGCAGGGGACATGCCAGTCCTAATAGGAAGCGGTCTAAACCCAGACAATGCTGAGAAGCTGCTGAGATACGCAGATGGAGCCATAGTTGGTACCTATTTCAAAATCAACGGCATAGCCCAGAACCCCGTAGATCCGGAGAGGGTTAGGAGGCTAATGAGCGTTGTAAAGAGGCTGAGAAGCTCTTGAACAAAGCCTGCGAGGTCGTGGTGATCGGGGATCTCCTACTCGACATACTATTCTACATAGACAGAAAAACAAAGATCGACAGACTCTCCCACGTGATAAGCAGAGCATTCATATCGCCCGGAGGAGTAGGAGGTAACATCTCAACAGCACTCTCAAGGCTCGGGGTTCAAACATGCTTAGTATCAGCAGTAGGTGGAGATGCTATAGGCCGCTATCTACTAGAGGATCTAGAAAACGAGGGCATAGATTCGAGACACGTCAAGATCTTTAGAGACAAACCCTCCGGAGTAACAGTAGCCTTTGTAGAGCCAGACGGCTCCAGGACCCTCTTCAGCTATAGAGGCGCTTGTGAAGAGCAATACGTCGACCTAGACTCTCTAGCCGAGGCCATGAAGAGTTCGAAATTTCTGTTCATCTCAGGCTATCTGGCCCACAGCCCATGGGGGGAGAAAGCCATGATCGGAGCAGCGGAGCTAGCATATAGACTAGGGGTCGAGGTAGGGGTGGATCTTCACGAGATATGTGGAGAAAAGCCAGGGATTCTCGAGGGATTAAGGAGAAAAGTCTCATACGTATTCCTAAACGTGGAAGAGCTTAGAAGTGTGAGCGGCGAGCGCAATCTGGGTAGAGCTATTAAGAAACTTGATGAGATGCTCAAACCGAAAGCGATCTTTGTGAAGAGGGGCGAGAAAGGATCTACGATCAGCTATTCAGGCAAGCTGATAAACATGCCAGCATATAGAGTCAAAGCTGTTGACACAACGGGATGCGGAGACGCATTCGACGCTGGCGTTATCTATGGCATAATTAAGCAACAAAGCCTTGAAGAGGCAGCCAGGCTAGGGAACATGATGGGAGCTTATAAAGCGACAGGTTTAGGAGCTAGACACCTACCTAAAGGCCTGGAAGAACTCAACACCTTACTCAACAAGGCTGAAACACCAGCTAAGGGGTGAAGAGCCTCTATAACTAGTGTAAACACAGGCTAAGGAGGGAAGTAACGGTAAAAATACTTGCATCATAGCCTGGTATTAGATCGATAAATGCTGATAGATCTTAAATATATTTTCTTTGTCTATGAATCAGTTTAGCAGGAACATATAGTCATATAGAGCGGTTGGTAACCAGCCTGATAAGATCGTCGAACGTTTCTCTCCTACGTACAAGCTTTACCTCATCTCTGAATACCATGATCTCAGGGGGTCTTGGTCTGAGGTTATAGTTAGAGCTCATTGAGTAGCCATATGCACCTACATCCATTATGGCTAGAAGATCTCCCTCCTCTAGTCTTGGCATGGGTCTCTCGAGGGCTAGGATGTCACCGCTCTCACATATGTCGCCCACGATATCGACTAAGATCTCTTTGGGCTTGTCAGCCTTAGAGGCTGGTATCACCTCATGATAGGATCCATAGAGGGCTGGTCTGATCAGGTGATTCATACCTGAATCAACGCCCACAAAGATCTTTCTGGAATTGTTGATCTCAACCTCTTTGATATCCACAACCCTGACTAGGAGAACACCGGCATTGCCAACAATATATCTCCCAGGCTCTATCCTCAGTTTAACATGTCCATGGGATTGGCTAAAATCTCTCAGAGCTTTTGATACTATGGAGCCAAATTGATCTAGATCTATCGGTTTCTCGCCAGGCTTATACGGTATCCCTAGACCCCCGCCTATATCTATGAACTCAAGACCGCTGAACCTTCTAGCAACACTTAGTAGCACGTCTAGAGTCTCTCTATATACGTTCGCATCAAGTATCCCTGAGCCAATATGCATATGAAGCCCCACGATCCTTAAGCCAAACTCCCTAGCTATATCCCTAATCTTCTCAATCTGGTTCAAATAGACACCAAACTTGGTAACGCCCCCGGTTACCGCATAGCCGTGATGACCAGCACCAACGCCAGGGTTTATCCTCACAGAAACCTCGGTTCCGGGGAATAGTCTCCCATATCTCTTAAGCTGGGAGAGTGAATCAATATTGATCATCACGCCAAGCTCACCTCTAACAAACTTCATCTCATCATCCGAAACGCTTGTGCCTGTGAAGAGGATCTTCTCTCTGGGGAAGCCGAGCCTGATACCCAAGAGAGCCTCGAAAGGAGAGACAACATCTAAACCGCTCCCCAGATCCCGTAGTGTCGCCAGAATCTCGGGGTTATTGTTAGCCTTACATGAGTAAAGGATCTCGAGATCCTCATAGGGTATCGATCTAGCTAGTCTTAGGTAGTTCTCTACAATCACCTCTTTATCATACACGTAAAGAGGAGTCCCAAACCTCTCAGCAAGATCTTCGGCAAGGTATTCACCGATATAGAGGTGTGAGCCAACAATTCTGATCATATGTATCCCAATCTTCCTAACATATATCGAGAAATATCTATAACAAGACAAGAGTTAAGGGCAAATCCTTATAAGAAGGGTATCTAGCCACCGGAATGCTTATGTTGCCACGAGAAACTAGTATTGTGATGCATTACAAGAGGTGGCCTCACAAACATGGCTCATCGGTGGGGATATGTTGCTGCGATCTCGTCAGCTCTTCTCTTTGGGCTTGGAGCTACTCTGAATAAAATAGTCCTGGCAGACGTGCACCCAACGGTAGTTGCTGGTGCTATATATGTATTCGCAGGGTTATTCTTATCAATGGTCAGGCTCTCACCGCTTAGTAGCAGGCTCCTAAAAATCCTCGCAATACCTACCGGGACAGAGGGGTTTGGGTTTCATTGCGGTTGATATCGAGTGATATCAACCGCTCTTCCCTTGGCTTCATGGGCCTCAGGGCTCCTTTCATTGGAGCCCATATCATCGGCCTCCACCCATTCAGGGTGACCCCGACCCACAGCTCCCCTTCATAGGATATCTCAGGCTCATAGCTGTGGGGAAACCCCCACATCCTGGTGTATTTTAGATATATGTTTAGGGATGCGAGTTTCTGCCTATCTAGCTCGAAACCACATCTTTTACACTTGAATATCCTGCCCACTTGGGTCTTTACTATATACCCGCATTGTGGGCAGGTTCTAGAGGTATTCTTGGGAGATATTTTTGCTATGAATGCTTTTTCCGAGAGTTTTCTGTGTATTTGTTTCCATGGTGTTCTTGAGTTCCTCTTCCTCCTATTTTTCTCAACCTCTTCTTTTCTAACCATATCCTCTTTCTCTAGATCCTCTAGTATATGTATTGCTTTTGGAAATAGTATTGTTATTTGTTTAGCTAGCTTGTTTATGAAGTCCTTCTCCTTATTCCTCTCCCTCCTAGAGTATTTCTCATAGAGCTCTCTCTTCCCGAGCGACTGTGCTTTTGCCTTCTTCCCCTCATAGACTATCTTTATACTCTGCAGATATCTCAGATCGACTTTGATAAAGCCCTTGCTTGGTGAGTATCCATCTAGTGAGAGCTCGTTAGAATCCCAAGCAACAAGATCCTCTATTATCTCTACCTCGTTCTTCTTGAATGGTATTAGAACTCTAGCATCTTTTATAATGATCTCTCCTACGCTCCATCCCCTAACCCTGTTGATAAACCATCTATTAGCCCACGAGATCTCTAGATATTCCCCTGGCCTTAGCGTTACCCTTATTATTTTTCTCTCGTAATCTACTCTCATTAACGTTATTTTGCATCTAGCGAACCTCCTCCTAATCCTAGGCATTGTCTTTCTAGCCTTTCCTTTCAGATATCTCTTCCTCCAAGAGCTTATGATCGAGTATGCTGTTCTGATAACAGCGTCTACCCAGTGTTTAGCATAGGGGCATTGTGTTAATAGGGAATCCCTGAGTTTTTTCTTAAAGTTCTTGTCGCTAGGTATTTTTGGAACCCTGATCTTCCTCCCGATCTTTACCTTGATCCCTTTCTTCTTTCTAACTATCTCTGGGAATCTATACTCCCATATAATGCTACTCCATATTTTTTCTATTGTTCTCTGGAGCATCTCAGAATACCATGTGATCAGCTCTCTAATCCTCTCATTATTTATTGGCACACTATATGTCCTAACAACCTCGCGAGTCTTTAGCGTGTTTTCCATGGTCTCTGCTCAATTAATAATAACCCCTTATATAATGTTACTCCCAACCCATAATACAGGGCTTAGCTCGGCTTTTACATCTCAATAGATCTTACTTAGACCCAAACACTTGCTCAGGCTATCCTTGGTTTAGCAATACCTATAATCTTCCTAACATCTCCTCTAAATCTCTATCCACTACTCTCCACAGACGTATCGACCCTCCCAACTACCTCCAAACCACAGCCGATCCCCAGCCCCCATATCTCCCTAAGCCTCAGCAAGCCCCCTCTCCTTAACCAATAACCGATATCAATCCATACAAACTTTCATGAAATCCGAAACAGCTGGCTACGGCGCTATGAAAACAGGGATTATATTCTCAACATCCTCGCTTTTCGGCGCGGTTTTCGCATTCATAATTCTTAGAGAAAGCTTCTCCCTCATACAGCTATTAGCAGGTATCACAATGCTTCTAGGCGTTTATATTATGTACAGAGAATAGATTTTAAGCTGTTCCTACTCAGAGCAGGCTCGGTGGCTTTACCTAGCCTGAAGGGCGAGGAAACATCCGACGCAGAGATCCCAGGTTTGCATAGGTGAAGGGACAGTTGGAAAAAGAGCGTTAAGGGTTAAGGGATGATAGAAGCCCACAATACTGAAGACCGTTGATATAGCCAGGCTGGTTTTGAAGTAATTAGTGGTTATGGAACCGCTCTGGAAATCTTGGGAGCCCTAGAGTTACAAGATGCCATAGACCTTTCATCACATATAACGAGATTTATGAACCTCTATGGCTTTGATGCATGGCACACAGTTTAATAACCTCACAATAATTTACTTACCAGAGTAGCGCTTCTCTATTGCTTTCGAAGTATCTTCTCACAGGCTCTAAGATTCTTATCAGCTCCTTAGCAACAGCGTTCTTGAAACAATCAAATGGTTAAGCTTAAATAAATTGATAGCATAACAATACTATATTAATACAAAGGTGGGGTTTTACGATACAGCATAAAAATGCTATCGTGAGCATAGCCGGAGTGGTCGTGTTTTTCGAACTAGATCTTAAGGCATCTGCTATAAGGGAAAGAACCCTGCCGGGTATTGTTGGAAGCGACGAGCCGGATAGAGGGGATATTGAGTCAAAGACAGAGATCAATGGAAGATATCCCAAGCTGGTTAAAAAGGATTACACTATAAGGGCTACAATAAAAAACATAAATTATATAACAAAAAGGAAAAACCTGCTGTAATTACTATTATTCTTTCTATACTAAACTAATTTTTGTGTTCTTAACGATGTGTGTTTTGCATATGTATGGTGTCTCAACAGTCTCTAAGTCCCTAGGTGGAGTGATAAAACTAGCCACTATATGCCAGTTCAGACGCGTTAAAGAGAAGGATCAGCATGGTAGGATCCTTGGCGACCTTTCTCTCATCTAAAAGGGCGTAGCAGCCTCCCATAACGATTTCCACGCCTTGAGATATGGTGTGCTTAATACGTTAGCTATTACCACTATGTTCCCCATTGCTTCCACATAGACCGAGGATCTTAACTCCAATCGGTTCTGCTTGTTTATATCGGTTTTCCTGTGGTGTCAAGCAAACATACTCTTTATCTCCATTGTCAGTTAGGGCTCTCAAATAGTCCCTTTATTATTGTCTCTTATACTCGGAATCCCCTTAGCCTGTATCTAGCTGGATCTAGTTCTTCGTAGGCAGATATAGAGACCAGATCCTAGGGTGAGGGTTCCGGTTCTCTTCGATACCAGGTTTGTGAAAGTCTTCTTTCTCCACTTTGTTTATGTTTTATACTCCTCACTAGTAGGTGTGAGTTACCCACGAGTCTTCTTGATAAGGCTTATCGATCTCAGATATTTTACGAGAGATCTTGACAAATTCTCACATGTTCTTAGTTGGGATAAGGGCTCTTCCGAGGATTCTTTGGCTTAAAAGATCTAGGAGCTTGATCATGTGGTAGAGGTTGTATCCCTTCTCATCCTTACTGCGAGAGACTCTATTCCCTAATCCCTAGCTAGCCTTCTATAAGCACATCTAATACTACGATCTATTATAAGGTGAAATTATATTGGGATATTATACTTGTCCACGGGCTATGATTATGGGGATTTATTATCTTGTAATTCTAGAGCTTCTCAGGATTTCCAGTGTCTCTAGCGCTTCTCTATTGCTTTCGAAGTATCTTCTCACAGGCTCTAAGATTCTTATCAGCTCCTTAGCAACAGCGTTCTTGAGATCGAGGGGGTGTATCTTTCCCTCTGAATATAGCTTCTCCAGCTCTTCTATGGTTAGCTCTACTGTGCCTCCATGCTCGGGTTTTCTCTCTATGGTTATTGTTCCTCCTTCTCTTAGCAGTATATGCCTGGCTATCCCTATTATTGGGTTGGTCTCTATCTCCCTTGGTGGGCAGTAGGCCTTCCGGATCTTTGAGTATATCTCTTCGGGCTTGTCATATACGAATATAGCTCCCTCGGGCTTTGACTTGCTCATCTTGATCTGGGAGTATAGCTCGTCCCTCTCGAGGGAGGTCTCCATCTTCTCCGGCCCTAGCAGTGAGGGTAGTAGGGGGGTATGTATGGCGACTATCTTTTTCTTTCTAAGCTTCTCAGCGGCTTCTCTGGCGAGCATATGGGCTTTCCTCTGATCTATCCCTCCGAGAGCTAGATCTAGATCCATGTAGAATATATCGGCAACCTGCATAACCGGGTATATGAGCTTTGAGAAGTCTGATTCAGACTCCTCAGCCCTCCTACCCATTATTGTCAATGCCCTCCTGATCCTTGCAAGCGAGAAGCTCTTAGCGATCCTTATTATTAAGTTCCAATACTCTAGATCAGATACTAGATCCTCAGCATAGACTAGATCATAAGAAGATCTGCTTATCCCGATCGCTTCTAAAACATCCGCTACGTGTTTAGAAGCCCTCCTAATAAGCTCAAGATCACCACCAAGCTTATCATTAATCCACGCATGCCACGTAGCTGCAAGGAGCTTCATCTTAAAACCAGCCTCTATCAGCTCTTTGAACTTGTAAGCCCACACGAGCCAGCCTATATGGAACAGACCTGAGGGCTCGAAGCCGAGATAGCCCTTCCCACCCCCACCCTCAATAAGGGTTCTCAGTTCATCAACAGTAACTACCTCTTCAGCGCCTCTCATAGCGAGCTCGAGCCTCTTCTCCAGGTCGCCCATATTATCACCGAGTCTTATGGGTCAATAACACTTATTACATCGACACTTATACCCTTTATAAATCTCCTAACAGCTATTCTCAGCGGCAGTATATTAAGTAGAGGGAGTAGATGCCCAACAATGCTGTTAGAAGGCTATTTACATCCCTCTTTAAAGGTTATCATGGATACCCATATTTTTTCTGATAGCTGCTTTGCTCGGAAATGGTTTTGATCGAGACATGGTTCTGTATTGAGTAACTCGTGATAGAATAGGGTAGGATTGTAATAATTATTTATGAGGATCAGTCTATATATCTTTTTATCCTTGATCTCACGGATCTTTTCCTTTATCGCTATACGCCCCTCATAGGGTTTTAAGCCGGTAATATCCATAATAACTGTACCGCTTTTCGGAAGAGTGTTTGAGAGTCTCTCCTCTATCTTGTTAGTCAGTCTGAGCATCCTTTCGTGAAACCTTTCTCCCAGATTAGCTTCGATCCCCTCGAGAACTTGTGAGATCTTTTGATCACTGACCCCAGTCTTTAGTACTACATCTAGGATCTTTGGTATTATTGCTTTCTCCTCATGCTCTATATGATCCTCCATAGCCTCATGATATATAGCTGCTCTTGACACGAGTTCTCTCCACCAGTCCTCTGGGATATAGGTTTGTGTTTCTATGAGATCCTTAAATCTATATTCAACGTTTAAATGAAGATCTTCTAGATCCTTGTTCAACCTATACTTCGGACAGCCCAGCAACCCAGCTAGTGTAGCTAGAACTTCCTCCTTCTTATCGTGATACAGAATGAACGTACCCTTAAACTCTATATACAGAGGTAGCACTTGCTCGAAAGGTTCTTTTTCATTTAGCATGTATGACGATGCCGTGGAGAGTAGTAATGCGTTTGAGGCTCTCCTAATAATTCTATGTTCCTCGATAAGCTTGTCCAGCCATCTGGAATTTCCTCTCCACCCCCCCCCCA
>BEWT01000005.1 GCA_003116855.1 Desulfurococcaceae archaeon AG1 | reverse complement strand
GCGCAGCGGGGTAGGGCAGCCAGGTAGCCCGCGGGGCTCATAACCCCGAGGTCGGTGGTTCAAATCCACCCCCCGCTACCAATCACCCCCGCCGCCATAGTAGAAAACCTGGTTACTACTAGGTGATTATAAATAATTCTTCTTCTAGATGGTTTGTAGGTGTTGCTCTTGGATCTCAGAGAGGCCCAGGATCTTATAGCAAAGCTATACCTTCAAAGGGATAGAGGAAGAGGTGTTTTCGCTACATTTACATGGTTTGTTGAGGAGGTAGGCGAGCTAGCCGAAGCTATACTAGGAGGTGATAAAAGCTCAATGGAGGAGGAGATAGCCGATGTGCTTGCATGGCTTCTCTCTATAGCTAATCTTGTTGATGTAGATGTTGAGAAGGCTTTCAAGAAAAAATATGTTAAGAGCAACTAGAAATGTTTTTCTAATAATATCTAGATATTATTGTTAATAATATTTTTTGGGACAATTGTGTTGCGTATTCCTAGGATATTGGTAGGCTTAGTAGCTATCAATAAACCACAGGATCTCTAGATCATCTCTAGATCCCCTACTAGGTGGAAGCTTCCTGGTATGAGAGAAAACAAAAACATTGACAGATCCAGAATAAATAACAATAAATAACTAGTAGAAGCCTGGTGGTTTTATTCTAAGCACTTCTTTGTTAACCAATGTTGGAGGCTCTCTCCCAGCTGCGAATGCTAGTAGGTTCTCTACAGCTAGGAGGGCCATTGCGAGTCTTGTCTCTCTAGTTGCAGAGCCTATATGTGGTGTGAGCACCACGTTCTTGAATCTGGTTAGGGGGTGGTTTGGGTTGAGGGGCTCCTCTTCATAGACATCTAAACCGGCGCCGGCTATCCAGCCCTTTTCTAGCGCCTCTACGAGTGCTTCTGTATCTATTACAGCACCTCTGGAGGTGTTTATAATTATAGCTCCTCTCTTTACCTTACTTAGCCTCTCTCTATTAATCATATGCCTGGTCTCTTTGGTTAGGGGGACATGTATTGAGATTATATCACTGTTTGAGAGAAGATCATCGAGATCTCTGTATTCAGCCCCAAGCTCTCTCTCCACATTCTCGGGGAGTCTTCTTCTACTATAGTAAATGATCTTCATGTTAAAAGCTTTTGCTCTCCTAGCAACAGCGACCCCTATACGCCCCATTCCTATTATACCTAAGGTCTTTCCATATAGTTCCATGCCCAGCATCATCTTGGGATGAAATGGTGTTCCTGTTCTCCACCATTCACCCCATCTAACAAAATGATCTCCTTCGACTATTCTTCTAGCAGTGGCTAGTATGAGGGCTAGTGCTAGATCTGCGGTAGCTTCTGTAAGCACTCCTGGGGTGTTGGTGACATATACGCCATGCTGGGTTGCACACTCTACATCTATATTATCATAACCCACAGCCATGTTAGCTATGATCCTTATCTTATGAGAGATACTTCTAATCATCTCGCAGTCAAACCTATCGGTGGGCATGCTGAGCACAGCGTCGAACTCCACGAGTTTTTTCCTCAGAAACTCATAAGGCGGGTGCTGATATCTATCCCAGACTTCATAGTCATATACGCCCTCAAGCTTCTTGAGAGCTTCATTAAAGATCTCTCTGGTTATGTAGAGTCGAGGCTTTGACGAACCAGAGCTCTTATTCATATAACTTTCCCATATATAGATAGCTGGCTGTCTATTAGCTATAAAGCTTGGTCTCTCGAATAATGTTTCACATCACTAAGCCGTTGGTTAATTCATGCTATATAGTGTTGGGATGATAATTATTAATGGGACATGATGTATACGCCATCGACTGAGCAGTGATGTGATCCGCTCCCCTGATAGCATATGCAGATATTAAAACAGATCTGTATTGTTTCGATAGACAAAGCTTTAACGACTCTCTAGCTCTTTCTGAGTACTAGAGTCTTGATCTCGTAGGGTTTAAGATGAAGCGTGATGCTCCCAGCGCTCGAGCTCAGGAGCTTGACTTCTCTCTCCAATAGATCTGCTTCGAGTATTTCAAACATATCCCATAGGTCAAGCCTTACAGTCGCCTCTTTGCCCCCAGTCTCATAGATCCTGGCTATGAGACCGTCTCCCCGCTCCATTTTCTTTAGTGCCTCAAGGATCGCTGAGCTACTATCGAGCTTTGCGAAACTAACGGTAGGATTCTCTATGCGGGGCTTCGATATTCTGAGCGTTGTTGGAGGGCTCCACAGTTCATAGGCTATCCTCGTAACGCTACCTTCTATATAGTCCCCTTTGTGGGGGTAAATGTAATATACGGCTTCGAAAGGATCTAGATCTCCGTATGGGTTTGGGAAGAGCGATGTTTTTACAAGGGTTAACCCGATCTTATTATCCTTCGCGCTATACCCATGCTTTGTAAAGGAGATAATAGCGATCCCCATATTTCCGTTAGATATATCAACCCACCTGAGGGCTGGTGCCTCGAACTTAGCGCTATCCCAGCTATCAGCATACCTAGACCTCCTCTTTATGACACCGAAGGGTATTTCGTAGTATACTTCGTTAAATTCGAAGGACGGTTCGATCCATGCTTTGAGGAGGTATCCTCTTGAGCGCCAGTTGATCCTAGATCTAATCTCAACTACTCTGGATCCTTTCCTAACACAGATCCTCTGTTCAATAACAGATCCTCTAGCGCCCAACGTGACGCTAGCACAAGAGATCATGGGGCTTGTTATAACCACCCTAGGCTTTTCAGCAATACCCAGTGGTGTGCTTGGTATTTCAAGAGAGCTCCTCTCTATATCCCAGGCATCCCAGTTGCCTGGTTTGTCTTGGTGCATCTCAAGCCTATGGGTTCTTATAGCCATAGTTCCTTTCTCTTTATCAAATACAGAGAAAGATCCGTCATTATATATCCTCACCTCTAGAGCCTCATTACCTATTATCACCGAGCCTTCTAGCTCTGATGCATAAGTACCTGTGGCACCCATGAGGGGTTCATAAGGGCTTGTCTGTTCTAACCTCTCTAGGATTATGTAGCCTAGTGGGGGGATCTCAACCTCAATTAGAGAAGTGTTAACGAGATCCTGCCTAGGTACGCGATCGCCTCCTAGAAGTCTATAGAATCCTCTTGGAAGCTCTACTAAGCTTTTCCTAGTCCATGGGAGATCGTTGAATATAGCTATATAGTCTCCCTCAGGATCTTCAGGTCCTGCTATGGATGCTAGAGCGTTTTTACGAATCCTCTCACAAGAGGCTATCACATATTCAAGTTCGCTATAGGCTTCTTTATAGGCCTCGTAATTAGCCGATCCTGGGAGCACGTCGTGGAACTGGGCTGTTAATAGTCTCTCCCAGGCCTCTCTGAGATCCTCGTATGGGTATTTAAACAGACCGAGCGAATATGCGATCGAGCTCCAGATCTCCGTAGATCTTAGACATGATTCGGCTTTATATACAAGCTCCTTGATCCTGTGGTTAGTAGTATACGTACCCCTATGAATCTCCACATATAGCTCGCCCCTCCATTTGGGAGCCTTTTCCGCTATTGGTTTTATAATTGATAGGTAGCCCTCCTCATCGATAGTATCTATAATACTAGGAAGCCCGGGGAAACGTTTTATCCAGGAGATTCTTTCTAGCATGACTAGGTTTGGCCCTCCTCCCCCGTCTCCCTCGCCATAGGCATGTATAGCAGGCCCTAGATCCTTCTGAGCGTATCTATCCCAGAGGTTTTTTATCTCTTCTGATGTTGCAGAGCCGTTGTAGGTTAGAATCAATATATGCACAGGGATCGTTGTCCCATCTATCCCCTCCCATTGGAAAAGATGATATGGGAATCTGTTGGTATCGTTCCACATGATCTTATGGGTTACGAAAACCTCTATACCCGATTTTCTCAATATCTGTGGTAGCTGGGCTGAGAAGCCGAAGGTGTCTGGAAGCCACCCGATCCTTGCTATCCTTCCAAATCTACTCTCGAAATAAAGTTGTCCTAAGAGGAATTGTCTTGCAAGAGATTCTCCAGTAACTATGTTGGTGTCGCTCTCAATCCACATTCCTCCTACTGGTATCCATATGGATCTCGATACATATTCCTTGATCTTCTCCGCTAGATCTCTGTTCATCTTCTCCAGCCACGCGTAGTACTGGGCAGAGCTCTGGGCAAAAGTAAACCTATACCCATCATCAGCTAGTCTGGCCACGTTGGCAAAGGATCTTAGGATCTTTCTTTTGGTCTCGCTATAGGGCCAGAGCCAGGCAGCATCTATGTGGCAGTGGCCGAGCATTATGATCGAGCCTGTTTTCGGGTATTTCTTGGATAGCTTATCAAGCTCCTCTTCAAACACAGCATATGAGTGGTCGATGATCTTATCTGCATCGCCCAGCATAGGATCATCTATATCCCCATAAGTACCACTCATTACTGGGATACCATATACGCTGGCTATATACCTCCTATCCCACCTACCCTCCATAACCCCCTTAAGATCTCCTAATAATACCTCGACAGCGGATGCTTGTATTATTGATGGCACCAGATCCACTCCTAGGGTAGCCTTCCAAAGAGCGTCTAGGAGATCTTTTCTTAAACTGTCATCAGACACTCTGGCAAGTCTTAAAGCCTCAAGCATCCCTATTCCTAGCGAGAACCCTTTCCAGTTCACAGCAACAGCGACGGCGTGATCAAAGTGAAAACTCCACGGATTTTCGCCGAAAAGACCTCTAGAGCTAGCCTCTATAGATACACGATGCTCACCGCTAGGGATATTTGCAATTCTATGGGCATGGTCTATACCCTGGTAGACATTGTTATCGATCTTTAAAAGTCCACCACCACTTATAGAGATCTTTAGAAGCCATCTGGTATTAGGAATATCGCTAAGGTTTACTCTAGTTGAGAAAGTATATATATCATCCGGATGAACCCTAGAGATATAAGGGAGCTCTATATCTACACCTAACTGCTCATGGAACCATTTCTGTATAGGGATTGCTTTTCTTACACTCAATCCCAACAGGTCTATTACTCTCCTCCTAACCTCACTCTCTCTAGGGATGCTTGTCATCAGTTGGTAATAATTTTAGAGAATATTATAAGCCTTAAGGCTATATGTAAAGATCCTGGGGTGAGGGCTCTGTATAATAAATAGGGCCCTGTGATAGAATTCTATGGTGGTTTAGATGGAGTTCTCAAACTTAGAGAATGCAGTTAAACAAGAACCTTCCAAAGGGATTAGGCGATGGATCATGGTTAGTGGTGATAAGACCATGATGGTGCTGATAGAGCTTGACGAGGGATCTGTTATACCCATGCATAACCACCATAACGAGCAGATAGGATATGTTCTCAAAGGCAGGATAGAGTTCAGAACACCAAGTGGCACCTATACATTCAGTGAGGGGACAGCATATCTACTAAGATCCAACGAGCCTCACGAAGTGCGCAACCCAGGTCCTGGGAAGGCTATCGTGATCGAGGTCTTCTCACCTCCTAGGGAAGATTTTCTGAAGAAATGATCGCATCGATAGAGATCATATCAACGATCTATTAGCATTTCTATATAGTGATCCTCATTTAGACGATCTATATCTATAGGTTTAAACTGTTTTCTGCTTGACTATCTTGTTGTTCAGCACAACACTACTAGGTATATAGATCGTCTCTCCATACTCTGTTATTCCTCCTACCGTATATATGAGGCTTGTCTCGACAATTGTTAACAGCTCCCAACCTCCTATGGCAACCTTTTCACTTACTTTGAAAGGCCTTGTTATCAGTGTATTGTAAAGCCTACTATAGCTTGGCCCAGAACCTGCTGAGTGGCTAACCCAACCACGACACTAAGGAAACCGCCTATAGCCAGCCCGGCTTGAATGTTGGTCAGGATCCTTAATAGTACTCCTAATACTTGTTGCTGATACGCTGTTGGAGGCTACCAGGGCTACCCTATAGGCGGCTCTTGATAGCAGTTCTACAATAGCATAGTCGCTTGCTATTATTATAGATGCGTCTACAAGGATCCCTAAATCCGGCAGTAGGCTTGACGATAATGCTAGATCCGTTCCGGATATATACCAGATGGCGATCGAGATCAAGATCGTGGCGATAATACTGACCACAAGCCTAGAAACACTCTTACCGCTCAAACAGCCACTAAGATAGATAATATAGGGGATAATTTTAGGTTGTTCGTGATAAGATCCTTCGGATAAGCGGATCATTATCGCTAGAATGTAGGAGAGGCCGTCTAGCCACTATGCCTGGCTATAATATCAGCAGCTTGTAGTTATACATATAGCGTGGAAGACGATCCTCAAGCTTCTCTCTATCTCTACTATCGTTTATAGGGTTCGTTCTGAAGGTGGTAGAGGTATGGTGGTGATGTTGGGCAGTATACTGGGTCTTGCTAGGAGTAGGGGGCATAAACAGGCCTATATCGCTAGCAGGGTTCTCGTTTACTCAGGGTTTCTGACAGGCTTTGTTGGGATATATATGGGTATTGTTAGGTTAGCTTGTTATGAGTTGGGGTGTCCCTTTCCTTCCATAGCTGCCCATGCGGATCTCTTGCTCAACACAGCTCTTCCTCTAGTGATAATGGGTGTTGGCTCTCTTCTAGGCCCTGCGTATTATGCTTATCCTCCCCACGGTTCTGTTATGATCGCTATCTCTGCTCTGGGGGTTTTATATACTATAATCTCTCTCCTAGCCTCCTTTGTGGGCGGGTTTTTCGAAGCCAGGGTTAACTATGCTCTTCTTTCCCTAGTCTCTCTACTCTTCTTAACATCTAACCTTGATCTCTATGTGAAGAGAAGAACCAAGGGTTTCTTAGGACTTATGAACATACCCTTCACATTATCCTCTCTACTGATCACTATATACTCGCTATCCATGCTAACAGGTCTTGCTATACGAGCCCCGCCATGGTTTCCCTTGGTGGTGTTCGTTATACCAATGATCTTCTCTGTTATGCTGAGAACAGACCCATATACTAGGAAGTGGTATAGAGAGAACCTATCATGGATAATATTCACAGTATCTATGATAGCCATATCATCTGGTTTTGTATCCGTTGTGAGCGTATTTATGGATTCAAAGGCTCTGCTAAGGATAGCATTAGCACTCATAACAGTAGCAATAGCTATGCTGGGGATCCTCTTGATACCCAGAAAAAGCGGTTCTAAGATCTTGAGGGAGTATGAGGTTTCGATAAAGCTATCTATACCATGGGGTCTGGTAGGACTCTTAGCAGGATTCATCACAATCCCGGGCAGCATGGATTTCCTAACACATACCCTAGCCCTCGGCTTTGTGGGCAATATATTCATGGCCTACTCAAGATTCCTGCTACCATATAGACCATTCACGCCTGGTATGATGAGGGCGCTAACCCTACCAGTTATAGTTACTATAAACATAGGGATTCTTCTTAGAACACTATATGGGTTATTAATATACCAACCTCTAGAAGGTATATGGATCGTAGTTCTCGGAGCTCTATCCCTTCTATCCTCCATAATTATGGGAAGCGTCCTTGCCCTAGTCGTTATAAGGATCCTTTCAGCCATATAGTTCTCGCATGTGCCTAGCATATATATTGCGGCAAGTCTATCAGATCAACAGCTGGATCTAATTGCTGTGGCAAGACTTAAGAGCTTATGAGTGAGTGCCGCGGCCGGGATTTGAACCCGGGTCACGGGCTCGAGAGGCCCGCATACTTTCGGCGCAGGGCTTGTCCGGGCTATACTACCGCGGCTCCCACCTAGAATCAAGTAATAGAAGCTTATAGGGTTTTCCAATTAAAAAGATTCATGAGGATAGGGGGTTATTTGTTTATAACTCCCAGAGCTCCTACTATGGGTTGTGATATAAAGCCTATTGACTGGCTTATTACTGTTGATGTTGCGAAAAACGCTCCGAAGAGCATCGCTGCGAGGGCTACATTGCCTCTTGATAGCTCTTGCACTATCGATGGCGCCTCCACCTTTCCTGCAAGCCTTCTAACTATGAAGCTATATATAGCGTTCTGGGCTAGGGTTATTGCGAATATTGCTAGCGGGAGGCCTATGAAGAGCTGTACAAAGCCTCCAATGAGAGCTTCAAGCCATCCAGCACCGCCTAGAAAGGCTCTTGCTATCCCAGCCGCGCCCTGGCCTATAACATTTGCAACAGCTATAAGGATCCCGGCTATATATATTCCAACAGCAGTATTTCCTTTCCTCAACTCTTCAAGCTCGTTCAGACCCTTAGTTAGCCTGTTGAGGATGTTGAGCGCCAGGGTTATGCTGAAAAGGGCAAGGCCAACGCCGACAGCTATCTGTACGATCGCTAACAGTACGCTTATTATGGCATCGATCCACATAGTCGTGGTCGGCCCCCAAATATAAGAAGTGGTCGGCCCCCAAATATAAGAATATGCTGGGATTTTCCTTATAGGCAGAGATTCGCTTAGTATTTTTCGAAGCTACGGATCACAGAGGCTGTTGTGCAGATATAGAGGCACGAGATCTATTGCTGCTCGGGTTTTCTCAATATATAGTAATAGGTTATACCACTCTTTGCCTTGGTGCCTATAATCCCCATACTGATCATTTTATTCAGCCTCCTATACAGGGTGGTTTTTGGTAAATTAGTGTGGCTCATTATATCTCTGGCTGATGCTTCTCCCAACTTCTCAATAACCCTTAATATCTCCTTATCTGTTGAGTCTAGATATTCAGGGCCTTCACTCTTACGTCTTCTAATCAATATTAACAGAGAGACGGCCAAACCAACACCGACAATCACGCCTGCAAGCAATAAGGGTGATACGAATTCAGGTGCCGAGGTAGTAGGGGCTATGCTCTGAGTAGCTGTTGTTGTCTGTGTACCTCCTATCGCCGGTGTCTCTACACTAGGCACGGCTCCGGGCGTTATCTGGGCTAACGTGTATTCAAGATCCCATCTAGACCCCTTTGCAAGCCCTATTATAACATATTCACCGAATATACTAAAAGATGTGATGTTAACCGGTACACTGATTAACACAATGTTTCTATGCACTCTAACCGTTAGGTTATCGGCCCACTGTGGATATTTTATAGAAGTCCTTATGATTCCCTCTGAAACATTTATAGATCCTATATAGCTTATATCGATTTTCGAGACACCACGTGGCTTGAGGATCGCAATGGTGTTATTTGGGAGGGGCTGTATAACAACATCTACTGGTGACACGGAGATAGACCCAGAGATCGGCTGGATCGGCAGGTCTATAGATGCTATCGAATCGCTAGAAGGATCCATATATATTGTTAGGAAGACATCTATAGTTCCATCACTGCTGATCACTATGAGAACTCTATTAGCTTCTTGAGAATAGACCGTGGAGGTAAAGAGAGCTGAGAGCATTAATAGAGACATAGCTACCGGCAGGATCCTTTTCAGGTAATAGCTAAACACGGCCCACCGCTATTTAGTGAATGATAGGCGGATAAAAACTTGCTTCTCTTATCTTCCTCTCCTTCCACTCTCTTCAAGGATCTTTGATAGATTCTCTATAGCCCTTTCTATAGCATCTATAAGATGCTTAGCCTTCTCGATAGCTGCCTGGGCCTCATTATATCTTCCAATATCTATAAGCATCGTTATATTTGCGATGGTGCTGTTAAGCTCGCTGAGCATCCTCTGGATCATATCTATCTGGGCTCTGATCCTCTGATCCGTTGTGTTAGAGGCTCTCCTAACCAGCTCTTCAAACTTGTTTCTAAGCTCAGATGCTTTCATCAATATCTCGCTTAGCTCTTCCCTCAGCCTGCTCGGCTCTTCTCCGGATCTTTCTGCTAGTTTTTTGAGCAACTCTATGTTTCTCTCTATATTCTCTATCATCGCCTTTACCCTATTCATCAACACTCTAGCATCGCCAGCTTTTTCCTCCTTTATCAGTTCTGTCACGTTTATTATCAGTTGATGCGTCTGCTCAATGTCTCTCTGGATCCTTTCTATAAGCTCTCTCACACTCTGATTCTGTGTCTTTATTGATGCAACTGTGAGGTTATACTCTCTCTCAAGCCTAGTAAGTTTCTCGGCAAGCTCTTCTAGCTCCTCCATCAGCTCACCCAGTTCCTCTGGCTTCTTAGCACCTGTTTTAACAGCCCTCTCGAATAGTTCTTCAGCCTCTCTGAAGATCTTATAAGCCTCTCTGAACATCTTCTCAGCATAGCTTAGATCTCCCCTAGATAAGGCGTTTTTAGCCTCATCGATTTTTCTGAGGGTTTCGTTGAGAAGATCCTTGATCTTTGTAAGGGTTTCGTTTGGTATCTTTACAGTGTTTAGGGTTAGGTTAAATATCCTTACCCGATTCTCAAGCTCGCCGATCACCATCTCTAGCTTCCTAGCACTTGGGAGATCCTTTCTACCCTCTAATACAGACTTGGCCTCCCTTACATTGAGAATAGCACGATCTATCGCCTGGATAGCACTGGGGCTTGCGTTAACACTTATCAGGAGATCCTTAACCCTGCTTAGAACCTCTTCCGCTATGGATAGCATTTTCAACCCTTCAGACTCGTTACCCGGTATGAGTGTTCCTTCCATAGCAGATGCTCTTACAATAGTAACCATTACGTGGATCTTTATAGATGCCTCTTTACCACGTATCTTTACCTCCCACTCCTCAAGATCCCTCATCGATACATTCCCAGACTTCACCTTAACCTCGATCTCTGTAGCAACAGTTGTTAGGTTAAGAGCCATAGAGATGTTCAAAGCCCTCTGGGCTGCCATTAGGATTGCTCTCTCATACACACCCTTAGCCTCCGGCTTTAACTCAATCCCAACCCTAGCTGCTAGGTCTCTCAGCGTATCAACGAGATCGCCGTATAGCTTTTTACAACCCTCACTATCCATGGAGGCTATCATATCACTTGATAAGTTATATATAATCCTGGCTCTCTCGATAAGCTGCTTATCCAAACTAATGTTTCTCTGATATGCTACGGCGAGAAGCCTATCTATAGACATGTTTACTAGAAGAATCGCATTAACATAGCCCCCAGGACACTTACCCCCACCAACGCTAGCTGCAGGAGCTGTTACTGTGGGCGTTACAGTTGTCTGTGCATAGAGCTGCTTAACCACAACAAGTGGCGAGACTATTATTAACACTAAAAGCATAATCCCCGCCGCTCTTTTCATGAGATCCATAGTCATTCCGATCATTTTTCCCACCATACTCCCTACTAATACTCGGTGGAGAGAGTTGATAAAGGTCACGTAGTTCCCCACGGGAATGCGCTCGGAACAATGTTCTTCCAAATCCCACATTTAGCGAACCGCGTACCTGTACCCTGCCAGCCCTACCACGATCTAGAGTTGACATAATGGTTGGTCAGTGCTGGTCGTTGTCATCCTGAAAATCTCTTTAGGGTTTGTGCTGATGCTGTTACTGAGATGCTGCTCATGGCCATAGCGATTCCTGCTAGCTCTGGTCTTAAATACAGACCTGCTGTCTCGTATAGAGCGCCTGCTGCAATTGGTATTAGTATTACATTGTATATGAATGCCCAGAACAGGTTATAATAGATCTTCCTCCTTATAGCTTTTAGAAGTTCTATGGCTCTTACAACGCCTCTTAGATCCTCTTTGACCAGGATTATATCGCCAGCCTCTCTAGCTATGTCCGTTCCACCCCCCATTGCTATCCCAAGATCGGCTTTGCTGAGGGATGCTGCATCGTTTATACCGTCACCAACCATAGCAACGCCCCCAGAGCTCTTCAGCCTATCTATAGCTTCAGCCTTATCTTCTGGAGAAGCTTCTGCTATAACATCATCCACGCCTATCCTCGATGCTATAATCCTGGCTGAGCGCTCCTTATCGCCTGTAAGCATAACAACTCTATAACCACTCGATCTGAGGCGTTTAACAACCTCAACCGCTTCTGGTCTCACAGCATCACCAACGCCTATTATACCTATAAGCCTTCCCTCAATAGCGACATAGACTACAGTAAGCCCTTCGTTCATAATCTCCTCAGAGATTCTTTTAACATCCCCCTCGATCTCTATTTCGAAGCCACGCATCAACTTATCATTTCCAACAGCAATAACTCTTCCCCCGATCCATGCTATGACACCCTGTCCGGGGATGTTCTCGAAAGCCTCTGGATCTTTTATCGTTAACCCCATATCTTTGGCCTTCTCAACTATAGCTTGGGCTATTGGATGTTCGCTTCTCTTCTCTGCTATGGCCGCTAGCATGATCACATCTCTCTCGTCTACCTCCTCGCCAAGGGGTTTTACGATCCTAACGCCCGGCTTTCCTACAGTTAGGGTTCCTGTTTTATCAAATACCACGGTCTTTATTCTATGAACTCTATCTATGACACTTGCATCTTTTATCAATACCCCTAGCTCGGCTCCTCTACCAAAGCCTGTAACGATAGCAGCTGGGGTTGCTAGGCCTAAGGCGCATGGGCATGCTATAACTAGCACCGATGCTACAAAAATGATCGCTGTGCTGAGGGGTACGCCGGCCAGCAGTGTCCAGTATGCTAGTGTTGATATGGCTATTGCTATCACAATCCAGGTGAAGATCCCTGCTACTCTGTCAACAACCCCCTGGATCTTTGGTCTCGAATTCTGGGCGATCCTCACAAGCCTTATGATCTGTCCGAGAACAGTATCCTTCCCAACCCTGGTTGTATAGACCAGCAACGAACCCCTTAAGACCGTGGTTCCTGCATAGACAGGATCTCCTGGGGACTTCTCCACAGGGTTTGGCTCGCCGGTCATTGCTGATTCGTCGACGTACCCACTACCCTCTTTAACGATACCATCAACAGGGATTCTCTCGCCCGGCTTTATGCGAACTAGATCGCCTATCCTAACATCCTCTATGGGGATCTCAACCTCAACCCCGTCTCTCACAACCCTAGCACTCCTACTCTGGAGCTGTGCTAATTTCTTAACAGCCTCTCCTGTTCTCAACTTGAGCCTTGCCTCGATATATCTTCCCAATAGTATGAATGCCATAACAACTGCTGAGGCCTCGTAGAAGGCCTCGCCCTTAACAAGCCCTAGTGTGACTGCGAGAGAGAATATATAGGCTGAATAGGTGCCCAGGATTACCAGGGAATCCATTCCTGGGTTCAGGTTTAGGAAGGATCTAATAGCTGTTCTCAAAAACCTCAGAGATCCTATGAAGAGCACTATGGTTGATAGAGGTATTCCAACCAAGAGATCTCTTAGTAAAGGGGATCCCCATAGCGGTACTGGGTAGCCCATGTAGCCGAGCATATAATATATAGCTAGTAAGATCGATGCTGGAAGCGATATGAGTGTATAGAGCCTGAGCTTCTTAAGATCCTCAGTAGCTACTTTAGAACCTATATCCTCAACCTCAGCCTCAGCCTTAAAACTCTCAACATTATATCCCAGAGATCCGAGTGCTTCTGCTAGTGATTGTTGCTTGATGACGAGAGGGTTATAGAGAATCCTAACACTCTTGTCAATATGGCTAGCGTGAACCTCTATAACCCCTTCGAGGTTCCTAAGCCTCTCAACAATGATCTTCTCATCATCATAGCTATTGAGATTCTTAACTATAGCAATGGCTTCCTCTTTATATACATCATAGCCAGCTTTTCTGATAGCGTTTACAATATCTCTAGGCTTCACCTTCGACGGGTCGTACCTGATCCTAGCCTCTTCAGATGCAAGGCTTACAAGAGCCTCTATACCGAGCTTTGAGAGACTCTTCTGGATAGTTATAGCACATGTTGCACAATGCATGCCAATGATCCTGTATACTTCTTCCCTCAATTAGTCAGCCCCTCGTTCACGTGTGGTGATGCTCCCCACTTGGCATTCCTTTAGGACCGTGTTTCAGATAATACTCAGGATCCCGTTCGAATTCCTTCTTACACATGCCTGAACAGAAGTAATAGATCTTACCCTTATACACTGTTTTATGGACAGCCTTAGCTGGATCTACTTCCATGCCACAAACAGGATCTATGGCCATACTATACCCCACTCTAATATTGCGCTAGAAGTAATTTAAGTATCCAACTATGGGATCTTTTTTCTTCATTGAAAATAGCAGTAAATCACCATAGTAATGGCTATATGATCGCTTAAACGACCACAAAGCTCTCTATAACATGGAAGAATATTAGCCTTTTTGCATATATGCATTCTAGGAGTTGGTCGATGCCCACACATGGGTCGATGACCAAAGCTGGGAAGGTGAGGAATGCAACACCTAAGATACCACCTAAACCTAAGAGGAACCTCGTACCCAGGGTTAGAAATAGGAGAGAGTTCTGGATCAGGAATAGAAAGGCTGCAGGGCTTCCTGTTCCAACTGTTGTTCCGCCATCCTCGGTTCCTAGGAAGAAGCAGTAGGATGAGTAACTAGCCTCGCTATTCTCTCAATATATATCTGTTTTAACAGTGATATGGAGAAAACCATATGGCGAGATTTGTCTCGTTATATACAGGGGGTAAGGATAGCCACACAGCAACTCTTATAGCTATGAGAGAGTTTAAAGCAGAGCCAGCACTCTTACTGATTATAGTGACACCTAAGGAGGATTCCTACTTGCTTCATACAGTGAACGTCAAGTGGGCACACATCCATGGTCACATAATGGGTATACCAACCAAGCTCGTCGAGATCAGCGGATCCGATGAGGAGGGCGAGGTGTTGAGAGAGCTGGAGAAAGCTGTGGAGCAGACGAATGCGAGCATGATCGTTACTGGAGGGATAGCCAGTATGTATCAGAAGAGGAAGTTCGATTCTATGGCTAGGAATCTTGGGGTGGAGCATGTGTCACCCCTCTGGGGCATGGATCAAGAGAGGGTTTTGAAGCTAGAGGTGCTTGAATATGGTGTTGGCTTCATGATAGTAGCTGCTATGGCCATGGGGTTTACAGAGGAATGGGTGGGTAAGGTTATAGATGATAAGGATGACGTGGAACAGCTCTTAAAGCTCTCAAGGAAATATATGTTCTCGCCAGTCGGTGAAGGGGGAGAGTATGAGAGCTACGTAGTATATTCGCCTCTATTCAGATGCACAAGGCTAATCCCTGTAGGGAGGAGAGTATGGTTCCCAAGTGGTTGGGGCCTCTATGTTATACAGAATGTGGAGAAAGATACCAGTAGTGCAGAATGTGGAGGATCTGCTAGCATTTATCATAATGATCCCGATCATAAGTGACAGAACGGCTCTACTGAATACCTAATAACATATAATATATAATAGTCAGGCGATCTATCAATACATGGCAAATCCTATACAGATCCTCGCTTAGTTACCATGAAGCTTTAGCAATGACTTTACACCGGGTATGGACTCTCAAAACCTGGTCATTGCTAGAGCTTTTATGCGTCTTGTAGCTAAGCGTTATACCTACAACCTCTGACAACCATTTTTCTATTTATTAAGGTAGTTTTCTCATCACATGTGATAGCTAGGAAGCATTAAACAATAACCATATTCTAACAGGAAGTTAGCCTGAGGTCTTTATATAATCATCTATTGCTTTAATAAGAGCCTCTATATCGTTTTCACAGTTATATAGATAGAAGCTTGCCCTCACACTGCCATCGCTATAGCCCAAACCGTCGTGGAGCGCATGGGCACAGTGGAGTCCTGTTCTAACAGCTATTCTTCTCTTATCGAGCCACATACCAATAGCCTCAGGACTTGAGCCCTTTATCGTGAAGGTTACTATCCCGACCCTCTTATCGGGATCCATGGGGCCTATGACTTTCACTCTCTCGTCTAGTTCTCCCAAAGATCTCAGCGCCATTCTAGTAAGGATTCTTTCATGCTCATAGATCCTGTCGATACCTATTCTTTCAAGGTATCTAATAGCCTCTGAAAGACCGACAGCCTCTATTATAGGTGGCGTACCGGTCTCGAACCTCCATGGAGGCTCCTCCCAGAGGATATCGAGATCCTCGCCAGCAAGCTTCACTCTTCTCACAGTACCTCCACCACCTAGTGGGGGTTCTAGCCTCTCAAGCAGATCAATCCTACCCCACAGGACGCCTATACCTGTCGGCCCTAGCATCTTGTGACCGCTGAATGCTAGGAAGTCGGCTCCGAGGTTCTTTACATCGATCTTCATGTGGGGGACTGACTGGGCTCCATCAACTATCACGATAGCATTATGTTCATGGGCTATCTTTGCTATTTGTTTTACATCGCTTGCATAGCCTGTTACGTTGGATTTATGGGAGAAGGCAACGATCCGTGTCCTTTTGTTAATAATGCTTGGGAGTAGATCCCATGCTGGTAACCCCTCAGCTGTGATTGGTATGATTCTGAGCCTCGCGCCAACAAACTTAGCTATTCTGGCTAGGGGTATGATGAGGCTATGGTGATCAGCCTGGGTAACTATTATCTCATCACCCTTTTGAATATATCCATTAAACATCAGGGTTAGGGCGGCTAGTTGTATAGCCTCAGAAGTGTTCCTGACAAAGATGATCTCGTCCCATCTACCCCCTATAAATCTAGCCACATCCTCGTGAGAATCCTCATACGCTTTAGAAGCCTCGATGCTGAGACCATAGACGCCTCTATGCACATTTGAATAGCTATACATAGCAAACCTAGCCATAGCCTCTATAACCTGCCTCGGCTTGAGTGTACTGGCTGCGCTATCAAGATAGACAACACCTCTGTCAATAATTTCTGGGAAATCCTCTCTAGGGGCTAAGCACAATATTATCAACCGATCAATATAGATTTACGAAGCTCTTAAGGATGTGAGAAAGACCAAAGATCCTAGCTTATTGGGGGACATGCGAAGATATTCCTTACCAGCGTAGGGTTTGCTGTGATGTTTTTGGTATCGGGCTCTATATATTTGTATCGATCTATGTTCATTTCAGACTATTAGCTTGTGCTGGCCAGGGATCTGTATTGCTTAACTATCTCAAGACCTGATGAGCTGCCTATAATATCTGCTCCCGCGATCCTCATTAGAGCGAGATCCCATATGGTTCTTATACCACCAGCAGCTTTCACACCTGTTCTGCTACCCTTTACAGCGTTTTTCATAATGATAACATCCTCCACGCTAGCACCCCTAGGACCATAGCCTGTAGATGTTTTTACATAGTTAGCGCCCACCTTTGCAATAAGCCTGCTAGCGATCTCTATCTTCTCTCTCGAGAGATAGCCAGTCTCTATTATTATTTTGCTTCCAAGACCCAGTTCTCTCGCTTTGTCAACTATTGCTGTGACCTCCTTTTCAAATTCGCTCCATAAACCCTCAACTATCAGTCCTATGTCAGCTACGACATCAACCTCTCTGGCTCCTTTTGATGCAGCATCCTCTATCTCCTTCAGCTTTAACTCAAGCCCTATATTACCGTGGGGGAAGGCGATGACCGTAGCGATAGGTGTTCTGCTTATCTGCGCTACTAGGGATAGCCTGTTAAGAGGTACTACCAATGCTCTAAATCCGTACTGCTCGCTCTCGTTAACGAACTTCTCATAGGTCTTTGGGCCTGCATCTGGTCGTAGTAGTGTCTGGTCTATTAGTGGTGCTGGGTTTCCCATCGTCTCGATAATCCTCACAAGATCTAGGCTCAATCTATCCAATCCCCGGTGGATATTTTGTTAGGTATATAGTTATCCATTAAGAAGCTAAGACCCTTGCTTGTGAGAGCCTCTATCTCGAGTTTAGCCTTCTTTTCTTCGAATATATCTAGCTCTCTCTTCCACTTCTTGGTTTGGAACCACTTATAGTTCCTCAGCTCTTTAGCCCTCTTGAGATCCATATCCTTAGCCTTGATTATATAGTTCCTCCTCTCGCTCTCAGACAGGTAGGGTTTCTTACCTGAGGAAGGATCGCCGAATATATCGCTCATCGCGACTCCAAGGAATCTTGCGTTAGGTGTTGCTAGTCCCTCGCTTTCGTAGGATAGTGTTATGGATCCTATCTTGAACACGCTGTATATATAGAACCCGTATGGATCGCTATCCGTTATTATATATACAGGGAGACCTAGCTCCTCGTTGAGTCTTCTAACAAACCTTCTGGTAGCTCTGTCAGGCTGCCCTGCACTTGTGATCAGTATGGCCTTGTACTTTTTCCAGAACTGGGCTCTGTGGAGCTGTTGGAAAACAGCGTCTTTCTCTACAACTAGCACGAACTCTGCATTGACGTCTTTAAACTCTATCAAGTCTGGTGTGGGTTCTATAGCATATGCTCCGTGCCCCATCTTGCTAAGATCTATGATATCGTCTCCACTCTTTATTCTCATATCGCCAACAACTTTCCCCTTCTCCTTAGATAGTATTAACATATTTTCTCTCAAGAGGTCTGTGTATACCTCTATATCTCGCAATACAGAATCGCTCTCAGCCTGCTCATCCCACGTATTTTCCTCATTAACCTTCCCCCTATGATCCCTATACCTAATCGTATGTTTACCTCTGTAATAGAGATCTCTTATTGTTGGATACTCGTTATTAATGAGAGCCTGGTATATTATTGATGCCATGAGGACTGTCTGCATAAACCTCCTGGCTTCGTGGGCGTCTAGGAATCTTCTAACAAGCTTCTCACTCCCTAGTATGAGGAGTTTTCTCTGCTCATCATAGATAGTGTTTGATAGTGTTCTCTTTGGTATGCTCATTTTCGGCTCTTCTCCTTCCATTATCGATTTATATATCTCGAGAAACTTTGATCTAATCACCTCTGCTGCCTTCTTCCTAGCTTCTAGGTCAACTTTGGAGATATGCACAGACAAAACAATCCCCTCAGTTAATGTGGTAATACTCCTCTCTAAAATTACCCTGGGACCTATATCTATACTTACTAAGACTCTTCCTAGACGAGGTGTGGTTGCAACACCTTAGTCCAGATACAGTGCTACTTCTACTCAACCCCTATTACCACATCCTTTACGCTTTTTATACTTACCCCTAGCTTTGCTCTGGCGAGGGATAGAAGTTTCTCCTCAATAATACTTTCGCCACCATCTGCTCCCACTATTGTTGATAGACTCCTAGAGATCTCTGGTATGTATTTAATAATAGAATAGGCTCTTCTAGCAGCTTCTTCCTCTCTCTTCTTCCTAGATAGATAGTTTCTAAGCCTCCTAGCCACCTCTCTCAAACCATTCCTTATCTCCGCCTCTATCTCTGGTACATCAGCTATGCTCTCTTTACCAACACCCTTATATGGGATCTTCGTGCTGCATACATGCACCAGCACAGCTATCGGTGCTGGGAACTCTACCTCATAATCCCTCCAATCCATTGTCGATACTATTTTGAAAGAAACATCGGATCCTTCGTCGTAGAGTAGGGGTATCTTGTTGGCAAATCTGAGTAGCAGGATCTCTGTAGGATCATTTGCTATAGGTACAGAACCGCCATATGCTATGCCTGTCTCTACTATTACGGCATGACCAGCATAGCTGGTAGGCTTCCTAGTAATAGCATCAACAAATTCTGGCTTAAACATATTGCTAAGCCCTATCCTAAGGATCTCGTCTCCTATTGGCGATAGGTGATCTGCTGAGGGTCTTCTAAATCCATCGTATTTCTTAATAGACTCTGCAAGCCTTTCGATCTCTTCTTGCGAGAGCCTCCTAGGATTTCTATCGCTTCTCAGCCCAGCGATTGCCAGGATATTTTCTGCGGTTTTTCTACCAACACCCTGAAAGTCGTTCTCCAGGAACTCCAGTATAGTCCTTCTCCTTGTAGAGGCTAGCATCATTTTCAACATTTCTAGATCAACACCTATTGGGTGGGGTTTTGTCTCTCTAGGGGGTTTTGGTATGAGCTCGGTAACCCTCTTAAACAGATAGATCTTCCCTTCAGGGTCTTTAAAATAAATGGTAGCATATGGTGCTATTATATGAGTTCTCCTAATATAGTCGATAATCTTGCTCTTAGATCTCTGCCAATCCCCCAGTATAGAGACCTTCACCACAGTGCCGTGCCAATCGCTCTCTTTACGCCATGAGGATCTCTCAAGAACTACCGGCTCGTTATTCTTTATATCTATCATCAGCCTGAAACCATAGATTCGTGTAGACTTGATAGGGCTTGTAATCACCTCGACAGGCTTTCCAACAGTTATTTGTCCGTAGAGGACAACCATCTTAGCACCCAAACCGAACATGCCTCTTGTTTGTCTCAATGTATACTTGCTGCTAAAGAGCACCATCCCAAAGGCTTGCGGTACATAGTGTGGCGGGATCCCTATGCCATTATCTTGAACTGTTATGGAATAGATATCCTCGCCCTGACCATCGCTCTTATCTATACTTATATTGATCTCTGGGAGTATTCCATGAGCATCTGTTGCATCGAGAGCATTTTCGGTAAGCTCTCTCACACTTTGATAGAGCGCTCTAGCAGGGTTGGAAAAGCCTGCTAGCTCCCTATTCCTATAGAAGAACTCTGAGGGAGAAATAGCCCTGAAGTTCTCGACACTCATCGCTGTCAAAAACTAGCACCATCTACTAGTATATTAATTAATAGTCTTATATAATGTGTGGCTAATACCAAAGAGTCTTTAGGGCAAATAGCACGGGATTCGTTCGCACTTTAACCCTCCTAGCTGGAAACCTGCATCCCCTTCAACCCTGGTAGCTGAGTATTACTAGTGCATCGAACACCTTGGGGTTTATGTATCCTCTATGGATATTGATCTCATTTTCGGGGTTGTATTGTATTGATGGCGGTTTGTTGTAAAGTTCCCATATACATGAAAGGTGTTTCTCTTTGCATGCTACTGCATTACCCCAGGGTCGCTGATCTGTCAGGATATCTATAATAGCCTAAAGCCTTAAAAGCAATATTCTGTTGATAGCTCATAGAAAGACTCTGAGCAGAGGAGATCTGTTTACCAACTCATTTTGATCTATTAATATAGCTAAATACCTTGGTGTTAGAGAACAATTGGGGGATGACCGGCTTCTCCCACTGAGCAGTGATTGAGGTGAAGCGACGGGGACCCCATAGATACTCATGAATAGATTCATAACCCGTTAGACATTTCGCTAGTTATTTCTGGCTTCTCACTCTTCAGCATACATAGTGCGGTCTGCTTTCCCCATAACGATCTTTTCGGCTTTAAGGGCTTTGGCTATATAGTCGAAAGAGAGCTCAGGCCTTGTATGGGGTCCACAAGAATACACATCTACTGTGGCAAACCCGAACTCTGGCCATGTGTGTATTGATATATGGCTCTCCACTATGATTGCTACTATTGATAGGCCCTCGCCTATTTTCCAGATCTTTATATCAAGCAGATTCATGTTACCAACTTCTGCTGCGGTTACAACGATCTTCTCAAGCTCGTATGGATCTCCAAGGATCTTTGGATCGCAACCATAGAGATTCCCATAGATATGCTTACCAATAACCTTAGCAACAACTGGACGAGCAGGGCTCATGATAGAAATAACTGTGGTCTCCTCCATCCCCCTACCCCCTCCCTTATAAGATAATCAATTCACGTCTTTTAAGCAATAATGGTGTTGGTAATAAAGGATCCGTTAAAGAGGATAGCCTCGCACCTAGAATGGCTTTGTCGTGGAGCATAAAGGTTTTCCGAGCCCAAAACCGGGGAGATCCTTTTAGGTCTAGATACATAAGCCCTATGTTTATGGTCTCAACTTTTTTCAACCTTATCACGGCTTCTAGCTTTTCTTTTTCCTCATCCATAGGTTTAATTGAGTATACTGTTTGATCTTAGAGTCAGCTTGGAGTTTTATATAGAGGTACCGGGTTGGTAGAAAAACAATCAGATCTTTCTAAAAAGCTTTGTTTTTATTTTTCTGATCTCTATATGGTTTTCTTTTCTATTTCTTGTTATCTCTGAGATTTATATCTCTGTTTAACTATCTTCCTAGGGTATCTTGAAATATTATTTATTAGATTCTAAGCTGTACTGTCATGATCCTGTTATAGGGTGTTCCTTGGTAAAAAGCAATGTTAATAGATCTTTAAGCATTGGTTGCTTTACCCAGCTTCTCTCCACAGCTAATTGCCGGTATTAAATATTATTAATATTTACTAAATTAAGATCTAGGTTACAGTGCTTCGCAAGAATTTATGCGGTATTAAGATTAAGGATTGGTTTAGCCATGGTTCTGTTTGCTCTCCAATTATCTGGGTTAGCGCTTCATAGTGTTGGGAGAAGAAGCAGTATTAATCGTTAATGGTACTTCTTCTCATTACAATGGCTATTGAGATTAATGCCGATTCGGCGTATCCCGTGCCTAGGGTATGATGATTAAGCTTTTTACCCCCCTAGGGTAGTGAGGGGTGGTGGTCTTTATGAGCAAGGAGAAGACAACAGTTTCTGTTATAAAGGCTGACATTGGCTCCTTAGCTGGGCATCACATAGTCCATCCGGACACTCTTGCAATAGCTTCAAGAATCCTCGCTGAGGGCAAGTCGAAGGGAATTATAACAGATTACTATGTTACAAATGTAGGCGATGATCTTCAATTGATAATGACACATAGAAGGGGTGTCGACAACAACGCTGTTCACGAGCTTGCATGGAATGCTTTCAAAGAGGCTGCGAGGGTTGCTAAAGAGCTTGGTCTCTATGCAGCTGGACAGGATCTCTTGAGCGATGCTTTCAGCGGTAACGTGAGGGGTCTCGGTCCAGGGGTTGCTGAGATGGAGTTTGAGGAGAGACCTTCAGAGCCCATAGTGATCTTTATGGCTGACAAAACAGAGCCCGGGGCTTTCAACCTACCAATGTACAGAATATTCGCAGATCCTTTCAACACAGCCGGCTTAGTAATAGATCCCAGGCTTCACCAAGGCTTCAAGTTCACTGTATATGATGCCTTTGAAGGGAGGGAGATAACCCTCAATGCTCCAGAAGAGATCTACGATCTGCTGGCCATTATAGGAACACCTGGGAGATTTATAGTAAGAAGGGTTAACAGGAAAGGAGATGACGAGATAGCAGCTGTAGTTAGTGTTGAGAGGCTAAGCCTCATAGCTGGTAGGTATGTCGGTAAGGATGATCCAGTAGCTATAGTAAGGGCCCAGAGTGGTTTCCCAGCAGTAGGCGAGATACTCGAGGCATTTACACACCCACACCTAGTAGCCGGCTGGATGAGGGGTAGCCATCACGGCCCGCTAATGCCAGTAGGGCTGAGACACGCCAAGGTAACAAGATTCGATGGCCCACCAAGGGTTGTCGCGCTAGGCTTTAATATTAAAAACGCTAAGCTAGTAGGCCCGGCAGATCTATTCGACGATGTGGCGTTTGACGAGGTTAGGAGGATGGCTCTGATTATTGCTGATTATATAAGGAGACACGGTCCTATGATGCCACACAGACTTGGGCCAGAGGAGATGGAGTACACAACACTTCCAGAGGTTCTCCAGAGGCTTAGCAGCAGGTTTGTCGAGACAGGCGAGAAAAAGGCTGCTAAGCCGAAAGTAACATCGGAACTTCTAACATCTGAGAAAGAGAAAGAGGCCGATTAGAAGAGGATCTTTAATGAGAATCCCGGTTCTCGTGATAAATTTTAAGACTTACCGTACATCCTACGGCCAGTCCGGGCTAAGCATAGCTAAGTCTGCTGAGAAGGTCGCTCTAGAGACAGGTCTCAACATCGTGATAGCCCCGCCCCTTCTCGAGACATCCTTTATTGTTAAGAACGTTGGTATAGATGTCTATGCACAGCATGCCGAGCCGCTATACTATGGGGCATATACAGGTCATACACCTATAGAAGCTCTGAGAGATATAGGGGTTAGAGGGGTTATTGTGAATCATAGCGAGAACCAGATTGATCTTAAAAGTATTATAAGAATATCGGAGATCGCAAGATCCATGGGATTAGGAGTCATCGCGTGTTCCGACAGTACAGGTCTAGCAGAGATAATAGCAAAGCATGCAATGCCGGACGCCATAGCCCTAGAGCCACCGGAACTCATAGGAAGTGGTATAGCTGTTTCCAAAGCAAGGCCCGAGATCATTATCGAAGGTGTTAAAGCTGTGAAACAAGTCTCTAAGCATATGTTGCAGAATACCGAGCGGGTATCGCGAGATATAGCTGTTCTAGCCGGGGCAGGTATATCGTCTCGGGAGGATGTTGCGAGAGCCATAGAATTAGGGGCTGAGGGTGTGCTTGTGGCATCCGCAATAATGCTCTCCAAATCTCCAGAGAGCGTTATAATGGATTTTGCGCAATCTATGCTCAAGGCTTGGGATGAGAGAAGGGGTTCTGGTGTTAAGAGGGCCTAGTTACGGATCCAAAGGAGTTTGCGAGGTATGTTGGGAAAAGCCGGCAACGTTTAGATGTGTAAAATGTGGTCGTGTTGTTTGTAATGATCATCTAGGGTTTGGTAACACGTGTGTGATATGTAGATCAATGTTATGTAACATCTGCGGCAGGAACCTAGCAATAATAAGCTGTATCTCATGCGGCAGGCTCGCATGCTATGGATGTCTCGATAGAAGGTATAACAACCCGGTATGTATGTTGTGCAAAATAGGATCTATAAAACAATGAGGACTAATTTAATTTTCATAACGGGCTGACATTTCATTATAGCAATTCTATTCATAGTTTCACCAGTCTCAGATCTCCTTTCGCCAGAACCTATATAGCTGATTCATAATCCTAGGCATTTCGGGATAACACGCTACTCATGACCTTTTTCATCGTTCATCTCTGCCCTGCTGTTTGATGAAACCTCATACAGGTTTTCTTCTCTTGTTATGCTTATCTGGTCTTTAAAGTAATTTACTCACAAATGAATAGATATGCTAAAACTCGATAAATTATACTGCATAAGGATCTGTAGGGATCCGATATTAGCCGCTATAGATCTTCATAGGATCCGTGATGTCTTGCAAAAGATTATAGTGGTGGTTAAAAACTTAGTTTTAAATATGAGATGGTTAGATGCTTATATGGCGATGGACGCCGATAGATCTTTTCATAGGGTTCCAAACCTTTTGTTCCATTCTTCATAGCTACGCAGCATATCTTGAGATATGCTTGGTTTTCTCTTTGAAACAGCCTCTATTAGATCCTTCATTTGGATAGGTCTTGGTTTACCACCTATAGATCCCTTCTCGAACAGTTCATCGACAACCTTGGAATATGCTTCCCTCACTATATCTACTATATCGCTTGCTGAGTACCCCTCTGTGATCTTTGCGATCTCCTCAAGATTAACGCCTGGGTCTAGTTCTAAGTTTCTACAGTAGTGCTTTAGAAGCGCTAACCTGGTCTCGTAGTTAGGGCTTGGGACATATATTCTCTTCTGGAACCTCCTTATAAACCCTATATCCAGAGACCATGGCTTGTTTGTGGTACCTATAACAAAGATCATCTCTCTGCTTCCCTTGCTATAGAGCCCATCCATCTCTTTAAGAAACTGGTTCCTAACCCTCACCTCTCCCCCAACTTCTGAGGAGAAGACACCCATTAGCGAGTCAACCTCGTCTATGACTATGATTACTGGTCTACCGCCTTCTGCGATCCGTCTTGCAGTATCGAAAATCCTTCTAACATTCTTCTCGGCATCGCCTAGCCATTTTGACATTATATCGGATGCATCTATAGGTATGAAGGCGGCCTTGATCTCGTTTGCCACGGCAGCGGCAAGCATGGTTTTACCGTTTCCTGGGGGTCCGAAGAGGAGCACTCCCTTATCCCAGCCTATCTTATCGATATACAGATCTGGTCTCTTTACTGGATATATTATAGCCTTTTTAATAGCCTTTTTAACGTCGTCTAGATCTACTATATCTTCGAAGGTTATTTTAGGAGGCTCTTTAACAAGATCCCTCTCTATCGACTGAGAACCGCTTTCCACATTCCTTCCAGCAACCCCGATTTTCTCTAGGCTTTTTTCGAGAAACGCGGCTCTCTCCTCATAGTTCCTTATAAACTCTACATAGGCTTCCCTCAACCCTGTGTCTGGGTTTATGCTTAAGATCCTTCTGAGGATCTGTGCAGCGGCCTTGTAGTATTTCACAGCATCTTCATAGTTGCCGGTCCTCTCCGCCATCACAGCCTTGTCAGCATACTCCCTAGCTGTTCTTTCTAAAAGGCTTGTCGAGTAACCGCTCAAATAGTCCCACTCCTCTCACTTAACTATGCTGATCTTGTTCCCTTTAACAAGTCTATCGAGCGAGGCCATTACATCCTCTCTCGAGCAGCCATAGTTTCTGGTAAAATCCTCTATATCTAAGAAGCCTCCTCGAGATATTATGTAGTCTAGGAGAGCCTTATCGAGATCCTCAGGAGATCTTATTTGTTTATTGCCATGAACAACCGATCCCCTATGCTCGGCAACTCTCGCATCCTTGCTAACCTTTGCATTGCTCTGACCTTTATAATGGTTGGTCATAACAGCATAGACATCTGGTGGTAGTGATACTGTATCCTCGTTGAGGTCTATTGTCACCAGTTTTGCAAGCTCGGGGAGCATTTGGGGGAGCGTTTCATCAACACTTCTATCAGCATCAGCTATTATTTTCTTAAGCAGTTCAGAGGCTTCTCTAGAATCCGGCTTTACAGTGTGCTCCAGCATGGGTTCGGGGGTTGATGTAGCTCCTGTAATAGCGTTTATCTCTCCCATAACTCTCTCTAGAGAGACTGCTACATTTGGCACTATAGGTGCTATTTGGGGTTTCAGGAGATCTAGGAGTTTCTGGAACTCTATGAGCGATGGTCTTATTTTATCCAGCTCGCTTAGAGTGCCGACCCTTAGTTTTAGCTGTTCTATGAATGTTAGGGCTATCCTCAACCTCCTATAGATCTTTTTTATCTCAACCATCTCGTTAGCATATATAGTAGCCCTGGCTATGTTCTTCTCAGTAACAGCTTTGAGGGCTTGTGTGTATAGCTCGTTATATCTCCTCTGCATCTTCCTAGCGACTTCCTCTATGGCGTTATAGCTGAGATCCAGTTCCACTAAGATCTGCTCAAGAGCTCTCTTAAGTGTGTTATCTCTTCTAGACATAGCCCTAGCTATTCCAGAGAATAGCCTGGTTATTGTATCATAGCCCCACCATCTCTTCTCAACATCCCCGCCCGCTATTGGGTTCACATATAACACCCCGTCTAGGGGTTAGGCAGCGTTATGAAGATACTATCCTAACCTCTATCGGTTTAGACTGGGTCTGTTGTGGAGCCTCTATCTTGGGCTGTGTAGTTTGAACCTCTATCGGGATCTTTTGCGGAACTATAGCCTCGTTCTCAAGCTTCTCTAGGAGCTCTAGGTGTTTCTCTATATCGCTTTTCTCATCAATAGCCTTAGCTTTAGAGCTTCTCAGCCCCTCTATGCTTGTTTTGAACCTCTGCTCACCGATCTCGCCTGAGGTGTAGCCTAACTTGAGGTGGTTTATAGCTTTATCTATATGCAGGATCTCATCCTCAAGCTCTCCAAGCCTCTTCCTGAGAGTACTCCTAACACTCTTGGCTTTCTCCTTAAGCCTGGATAGGGTTGCTTCGAGACTCTTTTTCATCTCCTCATATGCTTGCGATCCTATCTCCTTCGATGAGAATAACTCCTCAAGAGCCCTGGCCCTCTTTCTAGCCCTATCTAGTTGCTGTTCAACCTTTATAGCCTCTACCCTCCACTCAGGAAGCACTATCAGGGTTTCTGGAGAGACGTTAACCCTTTCTGATGGAATGTATGATAAATATCCATCTTCCCTCATAACCTCTATTCCTGTAACACTTCCATCTACATCCGAGTAGATCGATGATAGGACGCCCAAGATTCTACCATAAGGATCCCTTACCTTGGATCCAAGATGCTTCTCGATCTCATCGATTGATACCATGTACCCTAACCTCGTAGGAAATGCTTATACTACGATAGGTATATAAGCACTATGGTAGAACACCCATAAGTGCCAGGTAACATGGGGAAAAGGCTAGCTGGTGTTCAGTGATACCTATGTAATATCTAATATTATCAATGGAAGAACGATATCTCATTTGGTATTAACTATCTCCGCCAGCTCGGCTCAAGATCTCCTCGGCTAGATCTGTGATCGAGATGTTCTTGTATCCAAGCATATTGAAAGCCCTCTCAAGGTTTGTAAAACAGATAGGACACATTACTATCACCCTGTCACTCCCAGTAGAGGCTAACTCCTTAGCTCTCTTCGTAGCAATTCTCAAGGCTAGCTTCGGAGATATTCCTTCTATAGGACCCCCGCAACAGAGCGTCTTGACCCCACTGTTCTTGGGCTCTATGTAGCGTATATTTTTGGCGGCGTTTCTAGTGGCATCATATAACCCTAGCTTTCTTACCATATAGCATGAATCATGGATAACAGGTAGCTTAACCCTATCGCTGATGGTGAAGGCCTTGTTACTGGTTATGTTGCCTTTCACCCCGATCAATTCTAGGTAGTGTTTAACCTCTATTTCGAAGCCTTCTACATAGCGTGGATAGATCTCTCTGAGCACATAGGTTGTATGGGGATCCACCGTTATGATCCTCTTAACACCCTCTCCTACAAGCTGTTTATACACGATAGCTGCATGTTGCGCGAAGAGATCTTCGAGACCCAGCTCATAGAGGTATATTCCAGAATAAAGGTCTTTCTCGTATAGATATCCGAAATCAACCCCACTGGCTCTCAGAAGCTTAGCAATAGATCTCAGTGTTCTAGATGAGTAGTCCAGGATCTTTTTATCTGGTTTGACGAGTTTGGATGCGAACCATGAGAAGAGTTTTGGAGATATGCTTGTAAAGAGTCTCGAGATCCTTACTCCCCAATCTCCAAGCCTCTCATACATATCTACAAGAGAGTCTGCATATGCCATTAGTTGGTATAGACACCCAGTATATAATACTGTTTCCCCACCCCTTCTAAGCCCCAGATCTTTAGCCCATTCATAGCAAACACTGTTAGGAGCAGCTAGGGGGTTGCCATAGATCCTCGATATAGTCTCCACAATAGCTAGCTGTGCGGGAACTATATCAGTGTCATGATTGCGGCTCTTCATGCTAGGCACCTGCTTCTCTGAGCATTTCTGACAGATCCCTCACCTTTATATCCTTATCGAGCCCGAGGTTCCTCAACGCATCCTCTAGCATCGCTATGCAGAAGGGACACTCAGCCACTATTGTGTTAACCCCGAGCGATGCTAGCTCCTCAACCCTCTCCACAGAGATCCTTTTCTTCTCTGGGACGTCATACCAGTAGTTAGATCCTCCAGCCCCGCAACAGAACGTTCTATAACCGCTCCTTCGCGCCTCTTTATAGCTCTCGCTAGAGATTCTCACAATTCTCCTCGGCTCCTCCTCGATCCTGTTTATCCTCGCTATATAGCAGGAGTCATGTATAGTAGCCGTTCCGCTGATCTTCGACCTAGGCTTTATCCTCCCCTCCTCAACAAGCTTTGAGAGGAGCTGTGAGTGGTGGAGGATCTCGACATCGAATGTGGGATCTAGCTCTTTATACTCGTTCTTAAATGTGTTGAAGCCATGGGGGCATATGGTTACGATCCTTTTGACACCAAGCCTCTTAAAAAGATCTATGTTTCTTAATGCTATATCTTGGAACCTGCTCTCCTCGCCAAGCCTTCTCAAGGGGTCTCCGCAACACATCTCAAGATCGCCTAGTACAGCAACCCTGATCCCTGCCTCCTTCAGAACCTCTATGAAGGCCTGTATAGCTTTTCTAGCTCTATCATCAAAGCTACCCATGCAGCCTACCCATAAGAGGTAGTCATACTCGCCTGCCTCTTCAGCTAGCTGGACGCCTAGTTTTCTGATCCAGTCGTGTCTTCCATAGTTAGGGGCTCCCATACTATTACCGCTCTGAGCTATGCTAGATATGAGGGAGATCTTCTTCTGATCCATTTTCGAGTTGAATACAAGCCACCTCCTCACATCAACGATCAGGGGTACGTGGTCAACGCCCATGGGGCATATTTCAACACATGCACCACATGTAGTGCAAGCCCAGAACGTATCATCCTGTAGAAGATCTACAACCTGTTTCTCAGGATCCATCCTAACACCCTGTCTTGTTACTAGCACAACCTTCCTAGGAGATAGAGGTCTCCCTACAGCATATGCTGGGCACACGCTATCACATAAGCCGCAGTTGGCACATGAGTCGAGATTCACTAGCCTCTCAGCATCTATGTCGGTGAGGAAACCTACACCAACCTTGATCTTATCGATTGTCTCTTCGCTCAGCTCGCTGAGTTTAAAGGGTGTGGGGAGCTTTCCAGGGTTTCTCTGCTTATTTATAAAAACATTCAAGGCTGACGCTATATTATACCAGAACCTCGTGTAGGGTGTTAAGAGAATTATTATTGGTGATATGGCTAGTGCTAGGGCTATCGCTTCTCTATAATATATGCTTGACAAGGCTACTCCTCCCAGGATTGGGATTACCGCTAAGTAAGCTAGATCTCGCCCTCCAAGCTCTATGAGCCAGCTCCTTTTACCTTCTCTAGGTCTCATATTTACAAGGATAACAACCCCGGATACCAACGCTACGGCTCCGATTACCGTTATGAATGTGTGAAGAGGTCTGAGGATAGAGCCTCCTTCCAGGAGCAGTAGGATCGTGTATAGTAGTGAGAGCACCATTATTAGCATGTAAGAGTATAGGGCTACGCCTCTAAATACTCCCTCTATAGCTGGCTCGCCGCCCCATCTGAAGAACCTACCCTGCAGCACTACTTCCACAAGGAATCTATTCCACGTATTGCTATCAGCCATACTTATATAGGACAAGATCTTCCTGAGACCGCCGTATTCTCTGAGTCTATATATTATTCCTAGCATAGAGGTGATCAGGAGGATTGTGTAAATAGAGATCGAAGCGATCCACACGATATTATTCATTATTATCCCCGTATTAGTATGTTAGGAGGCTAGATAACTGAGAAGATGCTTGGCAGTCTTAGAGAGCTTGTGTGGAGATCCACGTGGGATAGTGCGTGTTTCAATGCACTGAGAGAAATGTATGTTCAATCATGTGGAGAGCACTACCCACATCCCCCACTATTTGAGGATCTACCAAGTAGCCTGCCACATAGATTCTCAGCAATACTCTCCATGGTTTCCGAGGCAATGATCTGTGGGCTTAGGGAGGGTGGTAAGGAGCTTGGGGATTATCTAGAGAAGCTCAGAGAAGAGCTCCTCAAACTATACTCAGATCTATTGCTTGAGGAGAGGGAGTATGGGTTAAGGCTGAGACCCCACAGGATCGAGGATCTATTGAGAATCTTAGCAGAGAAGCAGGGATAGGCTTATAATAGGCCTTGTTATATAGAGCTATTGGGTAGTAAAATGCCGCTTAGACCGGCTAGATGCTATACACAGCAAAAGAAGCCAGCATATACTAGGAAGGAGTATATTCAGGGAGTACCCCCGCCAAAGATAACTAAATACACTATGGGTAACCCTAAGGGTGAGTATAAATATGCTGTGAAGCTTATAGCAACAACTAGGTGTGTGATAAGGCATAACGCGCTAGAGGCAGCACGAATAGCAGCCCACAGATATCTATCGGCAACAGTTGGTGAGGATAACTTCTTCTTAGTGGTTAAGAAATACCCACACCACGTGCTCAGAGAAAATAAAATGCTCGCCTTCGCCGGAGCTGATAGGCTCCAAGATGGTATGAGACTGGCTTTCGGAAAACCGATCGGTACTGCGGCTATCACGATGCCTGGCGATGACGTTATGGTTGTCTATGTTAACAATGAGAAGCATATAGAAGCTGCTAAGGAAGCCCTGATCAGGGCTGAGACAAAGCTCCCCGAGGCATATAGGGTAGAGGTCGTTAAACTAAATTGATCGAGATCTTTCGGTGATGAAGCCGACATAGGTTGATCGATGATATAGGGTCGATTATCTGATCAGCCATAAATTATCAATAAATCATTTGTCTCCTTCAATTCCTCCATAGTAGATCGACCCTGTGGATTTATGGGTCATCACTAGTCCAACAGTATGGGGATCTCTACAGAGGGATCATTCTCTTAGTAGTTTATGACGCGCTCCCAGCACTATCCAAAGCCAATAAGACTAATTCATTACTAATCAAAAACATGGGTTGAGTATTAATAATAAAACAACTCGACGCGATGTTTGATCTCCATAGGTGTAGTTTTAGCATTACTTTTGATCCTTTTCAGCGTATTTGAGGAGTCTTCTGAGAAGAAGTATTAGGTATGAGAGTTCCATTTTTGTAGGGTTTGATCTATACACTATTCTCTCAAGACTCTTTATAGCAGAGATCCTCTGCCTCTCATCGTTCATCGTGAGTTCGGAAGCCTTTGCTATATACTTCATGGCTATTCTGAAATCCTCCTGTGAGGGGCGTTCAACTATATCGATAGAAGTCTTGCTGGAAAACTTCCTAAAGATCTCGTAAAGTATTATGGCCACAGCGTGGGAGAGGTTCAGCGTTGGATATATATGGCTTGCACCAATATGGAGATATATGTTGCACTTCTCAAGCTCGCTTCTAGTTAGCCCGGTACTTTCTCTGCCAAATACTATTGAGACGAGCTCTTTACCCTCTATCATGTCTACAAAGTCCTTTAGCTCTACAGGCTGTCTAAGCGGGTCGCTCTTTTCCGTAACTATTGAGGATGTGCATGCAGCGATATCAGAGCCTTCTAGGGCTTTTTCAAGGTCATCGACTATGATGGCCTTTTCTAGATACTCTCTCCCCCCAGCTGCGAAGTTAATAGCATCGCTGTTTATCTCGGCCTTTGGTTTGACTAGGTATAGCTCGTCTACCTCGAAGTTCTTACAGAGACGAGCTACCATTCCGAGGTTTATTGATCCCTCAGTACCTACTAGTATAACTCTTATCCGGGGTTTGATCTCTACTCAGCCTCTATATCGGCTTTTTTAACTCCTCTTAGGAGTGGGAGTCTTCTTCTCTTAGCCTCTTTAAGGATCCTCTGTAGGTTCTCATAATAGCTTAGAAGCTCTTTCACCTCTTCAACGCTTGTCCCCGAGCCTATGGCTATTCTCCTTATCCTGCTCTTATCAAGGATCTTAGGGTTCTGAAGTTCCTCGTAGGTCATTGAATCCATTATGTTTATCCATTTCCTCATTTTCTTCTCACTGATCTTAGCTTCCTCGTCCCCTATCATTAACCCAGATAGTCCTGGGATCATTTGAAGGATCTTTGCTAGAGGACCCATCTTTAAAATACTCTTCAGCTGGACATACACGTCAATGAGAGTCATCCTGCCAGTAGCTATAGCGTTGCTCAGCCTCTTCTCAAGCTCCTTGCTCTCCTCAAGAGCCCTGAACTTCTCTATAATACCCTCTATATCTCCAAGCCCTAGTATCCTGCTTGTGAATCTTCTTGGGTTGAAGACCTCGATCTCATCGATCTTCTCCCCAGTCCCTATAAACTTGATCACAGCGCCTGTAGCTGCTACAGCCGATAATGCTCCCCCTCCCCTAGCGCTCCCATCGAGCTTCGTTACAACTATAGATCCTATTGGTACTGTTTCGTGGAACCTCTTAGCGAGATCATATGCTCTCTGACCTATAGTAGCGTCGAGCACTAACATAACCTCGTCGGGTTTTATCACCTCGGCTATGCTTTTCATCTCATCGAGCAAGGCTTGTTCAGATCCGTAGCCGTGCCTTCCAGCCGTATCGACTATGATTATATTGCACCCCTTCTTGATCATAGCCTCAACACCTCTCATCGCAATACCAACAGGATCCTGAGACCCTGGCTCACCATATACTGGTACGCCGATCATTTCTCCAAGCTGTGCTAACTGGTCGTAGGCGCCTGGCCTATAAGTATCGGCAGCAACCATGCATGGTCTATATCCCTGCTTCTTATACAAATAAGAGATCTTTGCACATGTGGTTGTCTTACCAGACCCCTGGACCCCGACCATGAGCACTACGTAGGGCTGTTTTGGTGGAATAATACTGGGCGATCTATCGCCTCCGAAGAGCTCGGCTAGGTTGTCATAGACTATTTTTATGAACCAATCCCTTCTCGAGAAGCCTGGAGGGGGTTCTGATGATCTAGCATGTTCCCTGATCTTGTTGCTAAGCTCGTAGACAAGCTTTACATTAACATCAGCCTGGATCAGTGTTTTCTGTAATTCCTTTATAAATGACTCAACAGCCTGCTCATAGGGGTCTGAGCCTTTAACAAACCTAACTACAGCTTCTTTGATCCTTTCGAGACCCTTCAAACACCTATCCTCTCACGTTGACAACTATCCTCTTACCCATGATTACCCAATATTCAACTTCTTTACCAGGGGCTATCCTCCTGAGAAGATCCTCATCCTTAGGAGGCTCGGCCTCGAAGGTCTCGAAGCTCTCCATATCCATTATCTGTATATTCTTCTCACTAACAGCTAGAACCTGTCCAACCCTCTTATCTATTATAGGTACCTCTACCCTCGTATCGACAGGTGCTACGAGGGTTTTCTTAACACCACTTATTATAGATATGGCTACCACATGGGCTTTGGCAGAGCCGTGCTTCCCAGTCTTAGCCTTAGAGATCTCCACAACCCTGCATGGCTCTCCATCTATTATTAAATAGCTACCAACCCTTAGATCTCCGAGCTCTGCGAACGTGACGCTCAATCCGAATCCCCAGATATGTGATCTCCTCGGACTTATATTAATAGCGTTTTCAAACCCACGAATCCTTAATCCTGTATCTATAGGATCCGCAAAGATCTTATATTCGGTGTAGCTAAGAACACCCCGGTGGAGTACTATGGAGAAAAAAGCTGTAGAGAGTAATGAGGCTCCTAGACCAGCAGGTCCCTACAGCCATGGTATCATTGCGTCTGGAAGGATCTTGTTCATATCAGGCCAGATCCCGATAGATCCTTCTACGGGAGAGCTTGTTAGAGAACCCTTCGCAAAAGCCGTGGAGATTGTGTTGAAAAACATCGGGGCTATTGTTAGAAGCGCTGGCGGTGATCTAGAGAACATAGTCAAGGTTACTGCATATCTAACAGATATGTCAAAATTCCAGGAGTTCAACGAGGTTTACCAGAGATTCTTTAAACCACCATATCCAGCTAGAACCACTGTCCAGGTTGCTGGGCTGCCTAGGAACTCCCCTATAGAGATTGAAGCCATAGCGATCCTCTAGGTGGATATGTTGAGGATCCTCTGGGCTCCGTGGAGGATGAGTTATATAAAAAACGCTGATAGGATGCATGGATGCTTTCTCTGCGAATCTATTGGGAAGAGGGATGAGGACACATATATAGTTTATAGATCTGAGAAGGTTTTTGTGATCCTCAACTCATATCCATATAACACAGGGCATATAATGATAGCCCCCTATAGACATATAGCTGAGCTAGAGTCTCTCGATGATAAGGAAACAATAGATCTCATAAATACTATGAAGAAAAGCCTAAGGGTGTTGAGAGATGTATACTCACCCCAGGGCTTCAACATAGGGATCAACATAGGCAGGGTAGCAGGTGCAGGGCTTGAGAGTCATTTACACGTGCATATAGTACCAAGATGGGGTGGTGACACAAACTTCATGCCAATAATCGGAGGAGATAAGGTGCTCCCAGAAGACCTAACAACAACGTGGAGAAAGATCAGGGATGCATTTAAGAAAAGTTAGGAGTTAGGTCTATCTCCTCTACAAAGAGATACCGAGATCAGAGAAGCAATGACATAGCTATCCTATCTCCCACTTCATAGCAGGAGCCACCTATATATTAGTTCTCCCGATAATCTATTTTGGTAGTATTGTTGAGCATTGTTGCTGAGGCTATGCTTTCAAGGGTTCTCGATGAGGCTGTGAATAGAATTGCCAAGAAGGTTGCCCAGGGCAAGAAGCTATCCGAGCAAGAGATAGTGATACTATATCTAGATATAATCATGAGATCTAATGAGAAGAGGTTTGAGGCTATTGATAAGAGGTTTAACGATCTTAAAGAATATGTTGATAAGAGGATCAACGATCTCAAGGACTATGTTGATAAGAGATTCGAGGCTGTTGATAAGAGGCTCGATTCTCTTGAGAAGAGGATTGACTCGCTTGAGAGGAGGGTTGAGCTCGTATATAACGAGGTATCATCGATAAAAACCGATATTATAAAGATGATGAAGGAATATATGGAAAGACTATACGGTGGGAAGAAAGACTGAATCAAAACCCATAGATGATCCTCTAGCTCTTTCTAACCAGTGCCTCTACAAGCCTGTTTATTATCAGATCCCTCAGGCTATCCATGCTAGCCCTCATCTGCTTCATATCAGCCTCTAAACCCTCAACCCTTTTCTCAAGGGCTTCAACCCTCTTCTCAAGAAGCTCGATCCTCATGGTTAGGTTTTTCTCAAGCATATCCATCCTTGTTTTTAAACTCTCCTCGAGGCTGGCCATTCTCTTCTCAATAGCATCCATTCTAGCCTCTAAAGTCCTCCTAGTAGCCTCCATAAGTAGGAAGCCTACTTCCCAGTCGCTCAGCTTCTCGCCCTTCAAAGCCTTATCAACAATCCTCTTAGCATATTCAGTAAGAATAGAAGCTATAACATCTATCCCAATAGATGCTACTTGATCAGCCATAGACCTCTAGATATAAATGCTATAAAAGTTAATAAAGGACAGAGCCTCTATATGTCAAGAAGATCTCTAAACTTGAAGAGACCTTTCTAAATCTTATACATAATTTTATATATAACTATTAAACTTGACCAGGCCAACGATCTAGATGATCATATACATTAATCGCCACATAGAGAGCGGTATGATTATATATAACATAGGGTTTATTAATGGTCTTTCTAAATGTTATCAGGGGCACTTCATATGCCGTTCACATCTTATCATTTTGCATTTGGTTTACTGGTTGGCTTGCCTATTAAGAGATGGATCCATTTACCTACTCTATTAATAGTAACAACTATTATCGTTGATATAGAGCCTATCATGGTTATGCTTGGTGTTATTGAGGGTAGGGTTCACGGCTATCTCCATACTTTCTTACTTGGGGTGTTTGTGGGATCTATAGCTGGATCGGCTATGTATTTTCTTGAGAGGCGTGTTGGTTTTCTAAGAGCTCTATATAGATCTCTGTATCTATCTCATGGATCTGAGGGGCTTTTCAGCTATATTTTTGCAGGGATCTTGGGATGGCTATTACATATTATCCTTGATTCTCTCATCTATAGCGATATTAGGCCTTTAGAGCCTTTCATATCGGGTTATAACCCTCTTAATATATCGCATATCATACCCCTTCCCATGGTATATCTCTCATATGATGTGATCCTATTTGCTGGCCTCTCACTCTATATACTCTATTTCCTCCGATCCTCTCTCGCTGAAGACGGCTTCGCTCTCACATTATTTAGATCAGGTATTTTGGCTATACTGGTATCGCTGGTCATAGCTCCTGTTGAGATCAATAGAGAAGATGATCTCCATGGTGTGCTTATAGCTGCGGCACCTGCAACAATAGTACTAGGTGTTCTAGGTGTCGCTATATCAGCATCATCGCTATACCTCCTAAACCTTCTCTCTATCAGGAGATTAATGGCTATTCTATCCATACTCTCCATAATAACCCTTTCCTCATCAAATAGATCTCTTTTAAATATCGAACAATTAGCTACACTATATATAGGTATAACTGTTATACTTATTCTGTTAAGAAGATCTCTCTCGGTGCTCGAGGTAAATGTTTATCGAGCAAGCATAAAGATAATAGATCTTGTGATAATGAGCTGGATAGCCACTATAGCGATTGTGGGGGTACCAATGCTTATAGCAGCTCTAGCCCTTCTATTGATAAAATCAAACAGCTTGATCCCCAGAGATCTAAGAGAATCTATTAACGAGGAATATCCCCTCTAGAGATCCAGATCTTATTTTGCTCTCTAGGATTTTCTATACTAAATCAACCTTGGAAAGAGTTCTGTAGCCTTTGTCTGCTGTTTTTGGTTTTATGTTGGTTTATGTTTGTTGATAGCATTCTTGGGGTGTGATGCCTATAAATATCCTTGTTGTAATTGGTGTTGAGGCTGACACTAGGAACTCGATGAGCAATGTGAGGGGGAGGAAGTCAGCCAATGAGGCTCCCCATGTCCCCGAGGGGAGGCTAGCTCCCGCAGGCGGCATGGAGAGCCAGATAGGGGGTATGGGGGCAAGCGGGGATATCAACCAACGTTAACTGCAATGAAGACCTGACCCCTGGTGATTAGCCCTTATATATTCTATATGGCTTTTCAATTGTATATCTCTTGATGGCTTCTATGATATTCTCTATGCTCGTGTTTCTGAGCACGATCTCTGAGATCTTCTCCATAGAATAGCTTATATGTTTAAATATATTTGAAACCCTTCCCCTTCTCAGTATTTCTATAATCTCGTTATCTTCGCATCTATCCACCAATTCGAAGATCTCTAGATCGCTTCTTAGACCTAGGATCTCTAGTAGCTCTCCCCTTTTCCTATGTATCTCCTCAGAGATCCTTGCTACCTCCCTCTGCCACTCTAGATCTCTCCATTCTAATCCTGATTTCTTTATCGCTAGCAGGGGTCTTCCAAACTGGTCTCTTGCAAGCCTCCCAATCCTATGTTTGATGGTCAAATATACCATGAGATTTAATATCGCTGCATAGTAGTATGCAGCATCCCTATTACTTGTGTATAGCGATGCCACATGGTGATCCAGGATCAACCCCTTTATAGGTTCTCTGAAAACCCTTGCAAGATCGCTGGGCTCTATAACGGAGGATACATATGATCTCTGGCATCTATATACAACTATATATCTAGCAACACCACCCGAATACTCGGAAGGATCTATGGAGCATTTCTTGGGAACCTTAAGCCTTGACAGGGTTGCATCGAGAAGATCCCCAGCAGATCTATATACACGTCTAAGCAGATCATGTGTTTTCACACCATCGAATAGCATTTTAAATAGCCTAACAACTAGGAAGGGATATATAGAGGATCTCGTTAGAATAGCTGAAACGCTCTTCATAGCATTATTATCAATGCTAAACACGAGATCCCCCATGCCGAGGGGAGAGATATATGTTGAACCACCATGGGTGGTTCTCAAGCAAAACAGAAGAGAGACATACCTATTACCCCTGGAAAGCTCGGGCGATATAACGCTTCCCTCCAAATAGATCTTATCCACACCGCTTAAGCCGTCAACCAAACCACCTATATACTCGATCAGAGGCTCTACAGTATCCTCATAACTATAGCTATCAAACACAACCTCATAGCCCCCGCCCATAAGCTCTCCACAACTATCTAGAGATCCTCTAGCAACAACCCTTCCGACCGATACTCTAAAATCATTGGTATTTCCATTCAGTCGCAACACCCTTCTAAAGAATCTATGAAAGACTATATTCTCCCATGCTTCCCAGCTGATCTAATCTCTAGCTTCTCATAGATTCATTAACGCCCAGACCAACAACTTTTTAACATTTTTATGTTAAATAAGAGCGCTGTATTTGGTTAGTGCTTATAAGCCTTTTAACATGAATCTGAAGTGGTGGGAGTTTGATGCAGGATCCCGTGCTGGTTAATGACTGGCATGTGGTCGCAAGATCCTCAGATCTCCCTGTTGGGAGGGTTTTGAGGGCAAGGCTTTTGGGGGAGGATATAGTGCTCTGGAGATCCAGTAGTGGTTCTATAATGGCATGGCAGGATCTATGTATCCATAGGGGTGCGAGACTCTCTCTGGGGTGGGTGAGCAATGATAGGCTTGTATGTCCATACCATGGGTGGGAGTATGATGTTAATGGGGTATGTGTTAGGATCCCTGCCCACCCTGATCAGAGGCCTCCTATAAAGGCTAGGGTGAAGACGTATAGGGCTGTTGAGAGATACGGCTATATATGGGTCTCCCTTGGAGATCCTAAGGTAGATGTTCCATACTTCGCTGAGTGGTATGACAGCTCCTTCAGAAAGATCTATTGCGGGCCGTATAGGATTAGAAGTAGCGGGCCTAGAGCAATAGAGAACTTCCTAGACGTAGCCCACTTCCCATTTGTACATGCAGGCCTTCTAGGAGATCCCAGCAGGCCCGAGATACCGGATTACGAGGTTGTGAGGACAGAGGAGGGGATTGTGGCTAGGAATATCAGGGTGTGGCAGCCAAACCCAGACGGCACAGGGGTTGGGAGGTGGGAGACATATACATATAAGGTTCTGAGACCCCTCACAGCATATTTCACCAAGGAGTCCGATGGAAAGGTCTTCTCGATATTCTACACAGTAACACCTGTGGAGCAGACAGAGAGCATTGGGTGGATGATAATAGCTATGAACTACGCCTATGAGGTTCCCGAGGATCAGATAAGGAGCTTTGAGGATAAGATAGTCTCCCAGGATATCCCCGTTGTCGAGTCCCAGAGGCCCGAGCTATTACCCCTAGATCTACAGGCTGAGCTCCACCTGAGATCCGATAAGATCTCTATAGCATATAGGATGTGGCTTAGAGAGCTAGGCCTCACATTTGGAACGGCTTGAGGTGATTAGAATGAGGAACTCTATCCTAGGATCTACAGTTATAGTGCTAATAATAATCGCAGCAGTTCTTTCCCTCTACATCCTAGGGGGAGCGCTATCCCCCAGCCCCCAGAAGGGATCCTCCGTTGCTTCACCCACAGCTAGAAGCATCAAGATCGCTGTAATCTATGTAACACCAATCGATGAGCCGTGGAACCAGGCTATGCATGAGGCCATGGTCTGGGCTAGGGAGAATCTAGGGATCACCTACAGCTATGTTGAAAGGATATCCGAGGCGGATGTTGAGAGGATTATAAGGCAATATATACAGACTGGATACGACATCATAATACCCCATAGCTGGGGTTATCATCAAACCACTATCAAGGTTGCGAAGGAGTATCCTAGCGTGAGCTTCGCCCAGGGCTCGGGGCCAACCGATATTGAATATCCTAGGAATGTCCTTGTATATGACTACTGGATCCAAGAGGCTGCATATCTAGCAGGGATCGCGGCTGGGAAGCTCACAAAAAGCAATCTAATAGGGGTTGTAGCAGCATATCCAGTACCAGATGTTGTGAGGCTTATAAACGCATTTGCAGCAGGGGCGAAATCTGTGAATCCTAACGTGAAGATAAGGGCTATATTCATAGAAAGCTGGTTCGACCCTGTAAAGGCTAAGGAGGCTGCGAAGGCCCTCATAGCATCGGGGGCTGATGTGATATATGGTGATAGCTATGGCGCTGAGCAGGCCACAGAGGAGGCATATAGATCTGGTAGAACAGTCTATTTCTTCGGAACAATAATAGATTATAGCAAGCTAGCACCTAACACCCTTGTTGCAAGCGTTGTATGGGATCTAAGGCCATTCATAAAATATCTAGTCGAGTTGAAGACCAACGGCACATGGGTTGGAGGAATATTGAATTGGGGGATCAAGGAGGGCTGGGCAAAGCTGGTGTGGAACCCGAGCTTTGCACAGAGGAACCAAGCATTGGTTGCAGATGTTGAAAGGGTTAAGCAGGATATAATCGAGGGCAGGGTATCTGTTCCAATAATAGAGGATTGGGATCCCAAGAGGTGGGGCTAAACCAAGATGGAGGCTGGATCTAGGGAGGAGCCCCTTATAGTGGCTAAAGATATATGGAAGATCTATGATGGGGGCTATACAGCCCTCTCAGGGGTGGATCTAGAGATATATGGAGGAGAGATCCACGTACTGCTGGGTGAGAATGGGGCTGGAAAGACAACCCTTCTAAAGATACTCAGCGGAGCTATAAGACCATCAAGAGGATCTATTTTCATTAGAGGCGAGAGAAAGATCTTCAGATCTCCTCGCGATGCGCTTAAACAAGGGATATCGATGGCCTATCAAGGCTCCTCCCTCGTAGAGGGGCTAACCGCTGGGGAGAATATATCTATTGTTGCTAGAGCAGCTGGGATCAATGGGGATGAGCTAGGTAAGAGGGTGATGAAAACAATGGAGGATCTGGGTTACCAGCTAGATCTAAGATCTAGGGTTTCATCACTATCACCAGGGGAGAAGCAGGCGCTCGAGGTATCTATAGCGATAAATGCTGGAAGGCTAGCTGTGCTTATGGACGAGCCTACAGCATTGATGAGCACAGCATCATCACAGCTGCTCATGAAACTCCTTAGGGAGCATGCAGACAACGGCAAGGCCCTCGTAATCACGAGTCACAAGATTAGAGAAGTTGCTGAGATCGGGGATAGATATACGATTCTGAAGAGAGGGACTAGGGTGGCAACGGTTACGAGAAGAAGCCTCGACGGCGGGAGCGTTATAGATACTCTGATAAAGCATATGTCTCCCCAAGGTCTGGAAACATATTCTCTAGATATATCTGGGGCTATAGATCCTGGTGAGGAGATCCTATATGTGGATAATGCATCAATAGCTGATGACAGGGGCATAGAGGTTCTGAGGAACACTAGCTTTAGGCTGAGACGTGGGGAGATCCTAGCGATAGTATCTATAGATGGTAGAGGGGTTAAGGAGATATGCGAGGCTATCTATGGGCTTAGAAGGCTGAGGAGTGGGAAGATATATGTCAAACCCGGTACTAGGATCAGATATATACCGAGTGAGGTTTCCAGAGCCTCTATACCGGAGATGCCAGTCGCTATAAACATCTCCATGAGGTCGATTATTGGTGGGAGAATATCGCTGCTAGATCTAGAGGAGATCGTGTCGAGTGCAAACAGGATTATAGAGGCTTCGAGAGCCAATGTACCATCGATCTGGAAGCCTCTGAAAAGCCTCTCGGGGGGAAATGCTAGAAGGGTTATAGCGTGGAGGGAGGCTATGGATAATCCAGATCTTCTGATCGTTGAAGAGCCCACAGCGAATCTAGATATAGCTTCCTCACAATCAATAGCAATGCTGATCCGCAGCACAGCGTCTAGAGGCGCAGGGGTTCTAGTGGTTACGAGCGAGCTGGAAGATCCTCTTAGGATAGGATGTAAATGGCTGATCCTAGAAGATGGAACTCTACTGGATCCCAGATCCTCTAAAAGGGTAGGGACTATCCCTGGAGCTCTGTGAATGCCTATGCCAGCTAGATCTCCTAGGCTTGTTACTGGGCTTTTAATAGTAGTCTTAGCGCCCTTGCTAGCGATATCTATACTATCCCTATTCTCAGGCGTCAATGCTGTTGAGACGATCTACTGGGTATTCTGGGGCGGCTTCTCACCAACCCAGATTCCTGAGACTATGTTAAGGGCTACACCTATATTGATAACATCCTTTGGGCTTTCACTAGCTTATCTCGCCAGGATATGGAATATAGGTTCCGAGGGCCAGATCCTTCTGGGAGCCATTGCAACAGCATGGATCGGGCTACACCTAGGCGGGCTAGGCGTAATTGGGGTTATAGTCTCAACAATATTTGGAGGCCTCTGCGGAGCCTTATGGGCCTCGATCCCAGGCCTTCTCAGAGCGTATAGAGGTGCTAACGAGGTATTTAGCACATTGATGATGAACTATCTAGCCCTCTACCTAGCTAGCTACCTTCTGCAGGGCCCCCTAAGAAGCCCCACCTCCCTCTTCCCAGAAACAGCTACTCTCAGCAGAGATCTGTGGGTGGAGCCTCTGATCCCAGGGACGAGGGTTAATGCCTTTGTACTTCTCTCACCAGCCTTGATAGCCCCAGCAACATATATACTAGTTGCCAGAAGCACCTTGGGGATCAAGCTGAGGGTTATTGGAGAAGGTGCCGAGAAAGCGAGGTACTTCGGGATAGATGCTGGGAAGGCTATAGTGGCTACCATGTTTCTCAGCGGCTTTTTAGCTGGGATTGCCGGCTCTACAGAGGTTCTCGGAATCCATCATAGGGCTCTACCATCTATATCCCAGGGATACGGCTATCTAGCTATCCCTGTCGCTGTTATAGCTTCCCTCGAGCCCAGGCTGATCCTACCCCTCTCAATCTATCTAGGCGGTGTCGTCAACGGGGTTGAGGTGGCTCAGATGAACCTCTCAATCCCCTCAGGAGCTTCATATATTATCCAGGGGATCCTCCTTATAGCATCTCTACCAATGGCTATGAGGCGGTGAATATGGATCTACCATCTATATCGGGCTTTATAGGAAGCTTACTGGCGATCTCAACACCAATACTCCTTATAGCATCTCTAGAGCTTTTGGTGCAGAGAAGCGGTGTGATCAACCTAGGTGTGGAGGGAGCCATGTTGGTAGGGGCTTTCACAGCATATGTTGTAACGCTATATACATCAAGCCCGCTCCTAGGGCTTCTATCAGCTATAGCACTGGGATCGCTGGTTTCTATTCTATTCGCAATCATGGCAGTATATATGAGGCTAGATCAGATCGTTGTTGGGGTATCAATCAGCATGGTCTCAATAGGGCTCACATCATATCTATACAGGCTCATAGTAGGCTATGGATCTCCCCCCAAGATACAGTCAACACTAATCGATGCATTAGCCCCATTTCTAAGGAGCATCCCAATAGCAGGGGATACCCTGTTCCAGACCCCCCTAACACCTATCTCGCTAGCCCTTCCAATAGCTTTTTGGCTCTTACTGGGTAGAAGCCTGGTAGGGGCTATTATCAAGGCTTCGGGTGAGGATCCCAGTAGGGCTTGTAGGCTAGGCGTGAATGTAGCTATGGTAAGAACTATCCTCCTAGCCCTAGAGGGTATAGCCTCTGGAGCTGCTGGCGCACTCCTAAGCATCGGATACTACGGCTCCTTTTTAGAGAATATGACAGCCGGGCGGGGCTATCTAGCTGTGGCCCTTGTGATCCTATCTAGCTGGAGCCCTGCTAGGCTTCTCCCAACAGTATTGATCTTCAGCCTAATAGAGGTGGCCCAACTCAGATTACAGGCCTCAGGAATCATAGAGATCCCATACCAGCTGGCACTATCAATGCCATATATATTCACACTAGCAATCCTAGCAATATCTAGCGGAGGCAAAAAAGCCCCTAGATCCCTTGGATCCTCTGAATATGAGTGCTAAACAATGATCCCTATAAAAAGATCGATCTGTTAACTAGATCTAACCTAATCCAAGCCTAGCAACACCAAAGACAAACCCCAATATAGAACACATCATAAAAAGGGATTATAGCTGAAAGCAACCTCTTTATATCGAAATTATTTATAGATAGGAATAGATCCTAAGATGTTAGGCTTCCTTGCAGCTACGATCTAGATGATTCAGCGGAAGCAGGCTAGAGTTAAGCTAATTCCTCCTTACGTATTTTTAATCCATTAAGGAAATTTATAAATTGATCGTTAGATATTAAAAAAATCACGTATTGGCATTGTATATCATCTCAAGTCTTCTTAGACCTTAACCTCTACTTTGGGTAACGCGATTACCGGTACAAGATCTTCGTGAAGATGACCGCATGCACCTCGTTTTACGACTTTTTCTACTAATTCTATTGTTACTGGTGTTTTTCTTCTTATATACATGCCTACTCCCTATATATATATGAATGGCTTATAAGCATTTTATCGAAAACTTTATATGGGAAGATATAGCTAGGGAACCTAATATGTTTCGCATATTCAAGAAATTTAGGCTCAACAAGGCTTCTATAGCTTTGATCATACTCAGTTTCATGGTCACGCTAGGCAGGCAGCTTATAACATCGATCCTAACAATATACTTCCTATATAGGGGCTTAACCTACGAGCAAGTGGGTATCTTATTTTCTACTTATACGTTAGCTATAACCTTAACAAGTATATGGGTAGGGGGCTTAGCTGATAGATTTGGTAGGAAAAAGATCCTTATGGTTGGATCTTTAATTTATTCGCTATCCTTATATCTTATCAGCTTTCCAGAAAGCTTTGCTTATTACCTTACAGCATATACGGCTCTTGCCCTTGGTACATCATCCCTTATGGGAGTTTTAACTGCATGGTATTTTACTGAGGTTGCAAAGTACAATATTTGGGATGAGGGTGAACGAATCTATAGTGTAGCAAGAACCCTAAACTATATATCTATACTGCTAGCTAATATAGCTACATCTTTTTTACTCATATTAACAGGAGATATGGCGCTGATCTTTAAAATTGCTGCATTAGTGAATCTATTTGCACTAATTCTCATCATACTGTTAGTAAGCGAGAATTATGGGGATCGCGAGGGCAATTATCTATTGATCATAAGAGAAGGTATTAATATAGTTTTGGCTAATAAAATTATGTTAATGCTTACTATTAGCAATATTATTTACGGTATTTTACAATCACATTTCATACTTACTTGGCAGATATACTTTCACTCTATACTAAATTTTCCAGAAGAGATGCTGGGATTTATATATACTCTCTACACAATCGGAGGTATTATAGGAAGCACTATAGCAAGTATCATTGGGGGTAAATATACAAGTGAATATAGATCCTTACTTCTAGTAGTTTTATCTGCATTGATCAGTATATTATATGCTTTACCTTTCTTTGTATTGGATAAATTGTCATCTCTTATATGGATGCTAATATTTAATCTAATCCTATCTATCTACACTATCTATAACACTATATTATTTAATAAAGAAGTGCCAAGCGAGTATAGAGCAACAGCAGCATCTGCAATGTTTACATTAAGCTCGATAGCCTCATCGCTTTCTTTATACATATTTGGTGTTATAGTTAATACTATCGGGCTTCGGGAAAGCTTTATCCTAGTTTCCTCAATACATTTAGTGCAGATATTTATATTTTTAATAATATATAGATTTTATATTAATAGATCGTATAATAAGTAGGACTGAAAGACATCGCTGAAGACCCGAGACTTGCTCTGAGACTCCAATACGCTGTTACTAGAGAAGATCTAACAGGGTTGATAAATGTGCTCATGAAATTATCCTAAGGATCATAGGCTGACCCCTCCCAGCACTGAGAGACGGGGGATTCCCTGCCCTCTAGAGTTGGGAGGTTTGGGCTACATACCCTTTTAAAGGGTTTAGCCCTAGGCCGCGTTTCCGGCCCATTACCCCTATTCCTCTATTGAGGGACTCGAGACTATGGATTTTGTTATTGCCCCGAAGGCATATGTTTAACCTAGTGTGTCTAGCGTTTCTATCGAGTATTGCTAGAGGTTGGCCCCCGAGACTCACGCGAATCACAATCATCATTAAAATTGCTAGAGGATATAGAGCTTATAAATCTCCATCCCCGCCCTAAAAGGGCGAGACTTCAAGTTATTGTGATAGTGACCGTGGGTTCCTGAGATCCTTAGAGAACCGCGGCGGTAAGGAGCCAGGGGAGACCTTGACGAACCCAACTATGGTGGATACAGAAATACAGTACTATAATTTGATAGGTAATGAGAAAGAAGAATTGAAAAGCAGATCTTAGCTTATAAGATTCTTAAAGCCCACCACCTATGCGATGTGAGAGCTATCTATATATTAGTTCTTCTCACCAATTTTATTTGGTGCTCTGTTGGGCGTTGTTGCTGAAACCCTGATCTCTAGGGTTCTTGATGAGGCTGTGAATAGGATTGCTAGAAAAGTTGCTGAAGGCAAGAAGCTCTCGGATCAAGAGATAGTGATACTATATCTAGATATAATCATGAGATCTAACGAGAAGAGATTCGAAGCAATCAATAAGAGATTCGATGATCTTAAAGAATATGTTGATAAGAGGATCAACGATCTCAAGGACTATGTCGATAAGAGGATTGAATCACTTGAGAAGAGTGTTGATAAGAGGTTTGATTCTCTTGAGAAGAGGCTTGACTCGCTTGAGAGGAGGGTTGAGCTCGTATATAATGAGGTGTCATCGATTAAGACTGATATTATTAAGATGATGAAGGAGTATATGGAGAGGCTATACGGTGGGAAGAAGGGTTGAATCAACACCTATAGATGATCCTCTAGCTCTTTCTAGCTAGTGCCTCTACAAGCCTGTTTATTATCAGATCTCTCAGGCTATCCATGCTTGTTCTTAGCTGCTTCATATCAGCTTCTAAACCCTCAACCCTTTTCTCAAGGGCTTCAACCCTCTTCTCAAGAAGCTCGATCCTCATGGTTAGGTTTTTCTCAAGCATATCCATTCTCTTCTCAATAGAGTTCATTCTCTCTGATAGGCTCTTCTCAAGAGCCTCCATCCTTGTCTTCAGGCTCTCTTCTAAGCTAGCCATTCTCTTCTCTATAGCGTCCATCCTAGCCTCTAGGGTTCTCCTAGTAGCCTCCATAAGCAGGAAGCCTACCTCCCAGTCGCTCAGCTTCTCACCCCTCAAAGCCTTTTCAACGATCCTCTTAGCATACTCTGTAAGAATAGAGGCTATAACATCAACACCTATAGATGAAGAATGATCAGCCATCAACCATCAAGAGATAATCACCTTAACAATATATAAATATATCCCTGTTTATAGATCTTTGCTTATAAGCTGGACTAGAATATTAGAGCAAATAGATCGGAAGCAACAAAAAGAAACTATAACGAACGTCTATAGCCTAGGCCATAGCCTCTCTGATCACTTCCTCTGGGGATATTTCCCAGCTTCTCTTCTTAGCCATCGCCTTCAATATATGGTAGTATGCTGGGATCTGGAATGCGTATTCCCTGCCTATCCACGGTTCTCTAGGTATTTCGGAGATCTTCTTTGCAGCTGCTATGTATATGATTATGTTGTGCTTCACCATAGACTTCCAGATGCTTGGATCCGTCCAGGCTATATCATCCACATTATCCATTCTCTCCGAGATCTTTTCCAGAGCCTCTCCCCTCTGATCCTCTGGCAGGTCTTGGGCAAAACCGCGGATCCCACCTATGATCTCATCCACAAGCCATTCCTTCAACCCTCTTTCCCATATGAGCCTAAGAGCCCTTGGATTCCCCCCAGCCAGTCTCCACAGGATCTCCTTAGAAGTCTCAACACCTACTCCAAGCTCTCCAGCGACCCTATGGTGTAGTCCCATCTGTGATACCAGCTCCTCAGAGGAGATCCTAGATAGGTTCCAAATCAAAGCCCAATTGACCTTGCCACCAACTATATGTCTTATCTCCTCAACCAATGCATCTCCTGTTAGTGCTATAACAGCTATGGATCCACCTCTATCCATGTAGACACTATTATCTTCCCTTATGATGTTTGCAAAGTTCTCAAGCCATCCTCTGAATCTCCAGAGACTCTCCTCATCATCGATCCTAGCATCGTCTAGGACTATCACTATTCTTCTATCGATTTCATACCAGTAGGCTATGTAGTATGAGATCTCATTCACTATGTGGAATGGAGATGCGTCAAACTCGATCCAGGAGTCATTCTGAGAGATCCTATAGGTTGTTGGGGGCGATATCAATGCTCTTGTCTTATCTGGCGATATCTTGATGATCTTAGAGACATGATCTGTGATGTCCCTAGCCAATCTTCTGAGGCTTTTTGGGAGATGCAGTATCGATCTCTGGATATCCCCGGCTCTCTCGACTATAAGAATATCGAGCCCAGCATCTATCTGATCAACAGCATGTGAAAGAGCCCTGAAGAAGGTGCTCTTACCACATCCCTTGGGTCCATAGAGAACAGTGATCCAGCCACCCTCAACAACACCCTCCTCATCAACCATATTCCAAACCTCAGCCTCTCGATCCACAAACCTCCATGGGATATGTTCATCCCTTATCACATACCCATGCATCCTAGAAACGATCTCATCAATCATGTGTTTATCCTCACCCTTGATCCTCTCCTCTACAGCCATACCCTGCCCAAAATAGATACCTTAACAGATATATAGAAAGAGCAGAAGCTATAGCCCTATCTCTTTTCTCTATTTTCTCTGACCTCCTCCCCGCCCTAAAGGGTGGGGAGGTTTGGGGCTACATCCCCGGCTTCCGCCGGGTTTAGCCTCACGCCCGGTCTTAGGCGTGTTACCCCTACCCCGCATAGTGCGGGGCTCGGGGTTATGGCTCTACTCTTAGCTAGTATGTTGAATGCCCCCACGAGGTCTGCGTTGAATACGATGTTATGCTTGTAGCATTTGAACAGCCCTCTCGATATTCTCTTGTGATTCTCTATTGCCCTGCATATTGGGCATGTTCTAGATGTATCCTTCTCATCAACATGCTCAACCTCTATCCCGTATTCCTCAGCAACCTCCTTTAATCTCCTCAATAGATATCCATAGCTCCATACATGGACAATCTCGAAGTTCACCTTAGAGCCCTTACCAGGTTCTTGAGAAGCGTATTTCGGGTGACCAACATATATCTTCTTCACACCACTATGGTATAGCCATTCTATTGTGTTTCTAACAGCCCAGTTGATGTAGCTCTTTATCTGTCTTCTCCACTTTTTATACATCCTCCTAATCCTCTTAGATGTTTTAAAGCCATATCTATTCAATGTGCTTTGATACTCGGATATCTTCTCCCTCCAGTAGAAGCTAATAGCCTTCAAAGGTCTTCCATTGACAAGCAATGCAGATCCGTCATCAACATATACAGCCAAGAGGTTATTGATGCCTATATCAATGCCAGCCTCCTTATTCCCAAGGGGCTTTAAAGGAATTCTAAAGCTACTACCCCTGACTATCTTCTTCTCAACCTCGTAGGATATGTACATATACCACTTCTTCTCGTCATAGTCATAGTGTATCTCAGCTCTACCCTGTTTCCCAGAAATATGTATTCTACCTGAGTATCTAACCCTTATAGATCCTATAGCCCCTAAACCCTTGATAACTATATATTCACCCTCGATTCTATATTGATCGTTTCTGAGGACTGTCCACAGTGTTCTCCTCCCACCCTTCTTCCTATAACCTGGGGGATTAACTTTCTTTATGTATGGTGGTAGCCTACCCTCCTTCTTAGCCTTCAAAGACGAGAAGAATGCTTTCCAAGCCTCATAATTCTTAATTAGGATCTGCTGAGCGGTAACAGATCCAATTAACTTCTTATACCTCTCATAGAACTCCTTATATGTTTGCTTAAGATCTACTCTTTTTGTTTCGAAGAACTGCCTCCTCCTAGCATAGTTCATCTCGTTCCAGAGCTTTGAAGAGAGGTTACAGAGTGTCCTTAGCCTCTCATCAGCAACCTCATCCGGCAGCAGCTCTATACACACAGCTCCTGATCAAGATATCACGCTCAGGGTCTTGGCAGGCATAGAGATGGAGAGGCTAGTATATGGTGATCGCTATAGATTAGCCCGCCAAGACCCCAAGAAATTATGAGACAAAAGCTTATAAGCATTAGCAGCATCCCCGCCTTGAAGAGGCGAGGCTTTCAGTTGTAAAGTTTGCTGGTGACGCGGTTCTTGGTGTATTTGCCACCGCAGCACCTCTTCGCGAATGGGTTAAGAGGTTGAGGAAGAAGAGGACGATTGTAGATCTTGTGGAGGAGGCTATAAAGAGGGAGAAAAACCTATCTATTTCATATAACGCGAACAATGTAGCAATACCCAGAGAGAAACAAAAAAGCTAACTCAGATCCTCGATATCCACCCTAGATCCTCATTGCTTTATTGTTGCTGAATAAACTGTTAATCTACCATATGGTTTAACTGTCCGATCTCCAGTTCAGGTTTATATATGAACTGTATCTATACTCCTTATACTCGCCTGTGTTCTTAGGCTTTCTTAGTATGAAGAGCTTCTCGTGGTATATTAGGAGGAAATCCCTGTTCCTCAGCTTCCTCCAAACCTCTCTTGTTGTCTTCATCTTATGCTGGATCTTCACCACCTCCTCCCTCAATATAAAGCCCCTTCTAAGGAGGATCTGGAGGACGTGGTGGGATATTGGGACATAGTGTTTGTGGATCCTTGTATCCCCTATGAGAATACCTAGATACCCACCTGGCTTTAAAACCCTATATATCTCTTTAGCAACCTGATCCATGAGCTCTAGAGAGTGGTTACCAGTGGTATTGGTGATGCGCAGCTGCAGCACTTTATCCCGTGTAGCTCTTTGCAGAACCCGGTGTCCACGCCGTTGTGGCCGTGTCCGTAAAGAACAAGCTTAACCTTGTCATACTTCTTGATTACATGTCCGAAACTTTCCGAACCCATGAATGTGGAGAAATAGTCCCACTCTGGTATGAGCTTGTAGTGCACCAGCTCCCTGAAGGGTACGTGGTGCATAACCGCAACTATCTTCTCTACAGCACTGTATACCTCTCTGATGTGCTCCTCGAACCTTTCGAGCAGCGTTATCGTGAACTCCTCGTCGCTGAAGGGTAGCTTGACAAACTCCCTATCAGCCCAGATGCTCAATCCGAAAGCCTTCTCCCTATAGGTATCTAGGGGGAGGTTTAGCCATTGAGGTGCGAAGCTATAGTCGTACCACCCGATAGAGCCAACAAAACCAACGTTATCTATGATGAATGGTTTCTTCATCAGTGCTATACAGCCAATGTTCTCGACGAGGCTGTTGAATATAGATAGCTTGAGAAGAGAGTTAACACCTCTCTCCACCTCGTCCCAAGCAACGTAGATGTCGTGGTTGCCGGGTACAACAAGCACTAGGATTCCTCCAGCAGCATCTCTCACCGCCTCAAGAACTTCTCTCATGTGGTCTAGTCTCCCGCTGGAAGTTAAGTCGCCGACAACAACCATAGCATCAGCACTGCCGCAGACACTCTCAATCCGCTGGGTCAGTAGCTCTAGGTCGCTCCGCTGCCCGTAGTAGTGGATATCGCCTAGGCAACAGATTCTCACATCGCTCACCCGTTAACGGCACGAGTACCACTAGCTCCAGCTACTCCACCGCTGGTCTGCGGTGCTTGAGTCTGTCCCTCACCAGTATTGCTTTTATCAGTGCCTCCCTCACCCTAGGGTCTTTCCACAGTTCTCTATCAGCCTCCCACGCCTCGATGAGCCATCTATCCCTTATCTCGAACCATTTTTTACCGAGCTTCTTAACCATCTCAGCCTCCCAGCGGGCATGGCGTATGATATCCTCAAGATTCCTCCTACGCTCTTCCTCAACCTCCTCAAGCAGAGACTCAGATGTCATGAGCTACCTGCCTCCTCCGGTATTCTGCAGTCTACTCTCAGCCTCACACACCACCTTTCCAGCTCTCCACGGTCTATATGGTCTTTGAACAGCGTGTAGAGGAATACAGCATCGCCAATATCCTTCTCAGTACCTAGGTATAGCTTGTAGGCTATCTGCAGCTCTAGAGGGGATACTCTTACCATGAACCTATCGTTTACTACAACCCTTAAGGCGTGGGCTAACGCGTACCTATGGGCGTCCGTCTTGGCTAGCTTCACCTCTATGTTTGGGAGGACAATATCTCTATACATGAACCTAACACCGTACCCCTCAGCCAAGTAGCTCTGATAGAGTCTTCTCACAGAGCCCTCTGACCAGATATCCCCCTGCATCAGCGTGAACCCTGCTTCCCGGGTTCTCCTACACAGCTCCACGAAGCCATCCTCACCTACCTCCTCGATTATGAAATCAATGTCATCACTTCTCCTACCCCTGCCGAAGAGTATTGCAGTGTAGCCTGCAACCACTACGTAGCCTACCCCGCCCTCCTCAAGAACCTCAACGAACTTGAACGCGACAGTGTCCTCCGGTAAAAGCCTCTCCTTGGTAAGGCGGATTACGCGCCTACCCCTATCGAATATTAGGCTCCTATCAGGGCTGTTTTCTTTTTGATTGCTCTTAGAATTCTTCGTATTCATTGGTATCCACCTATAGCTTTTAGAGGTATGCAGATGCCATATGCCTATCCAGCCCATGCTTTCCACTATCCCATCATGTTCTCCAGAAAACTTATAAGCTTTCGGAGAATAAGAAATGATGACCCCGGGTTTCCAAGATCCGTGGCTGAACCGCGGTGAGGGGGCTCGGGGAGACTGTGAGGAGCCCGAGGGCGGCCATAAATGGATATAAAAGAAAATAAAAGACCGCTCTCGGGTAAACGGTAAAGAAAGGTGGGCGGTGGATGAAGGCAGCAGCATATATACGTGTCTCCCAACCAGATGAGAACCCCATGAATCAATTCTATATAATTCAGAGGTGGGCTCAGGAACACTCTTAGTCTTGCTTGTTTTAAACTCTCAGCAAGCCACCTATTGAACTCAGCCATCCTGTGCCACAATATTTAGATCTCTCTTGCTAAGACCTCCTTCAGCACCCGGCAGCTTTTGAGCCGTCTCAACAAGAATATCCATGCTTGGGGTTAGATCCTTTAGCTTATGTCTTAGCTCCTCCACCACCAGATCATGAGAAGTATCCTCCCTACTCCTAGTCTCCACACCCATCCTAGATCCCCCACTTATCTGCTACCCCGTTGGCGTAGACTATGTTTGTGTAGTAGCTGAGGTTCTTCCACAGGATCTCAGAGTCTAGCAGGGCTAGGTAGTTGAATGTTATCTTGGCTGGGAGTGGGTTGCTTACGAGGGCTAGGAAGGATAGGAATGTTGAGAGCCTTCTAAGTCCCAGGGTGGTGCATCTACGGGCTACATCGTCCATGTCGAGTCTATCCATGTTCCAATAGAGATCAACCTCTATCGGCCAGTTCGGGTCATAGCTAAGTATGTCTGCAACAGATTGCTCAGGATCGCCCCTTGAATACCCCCTGCTCCTATCATAGCTCCAGGAGCGACCCCTCATACCCGTATAGATCACGGTATACTCCTCAGGCGGGTTTATCCTATCCTTAAGCATCTTATCAACTATAACAAGATATCTCTCTGGGAAGCCGAGCCACTCCTTGAAAGGAGGATCTGGGATATAGTAGTAGACCTCTGGAACCATGCTAGCCCAGTACTCGAATGGAGAGTCTGGTCTAAGCTCCAATACATATTCAGCCAGGGCTCTAGCCTTCGCAGTATCTCTGAGAACCCACAGCCCCCTCCCAACCCTCTCCACCATATCCTCAGCCTCCAACTCACTGAGAAACCTATATGTAAGGCTTGAATTCAGCTTGAAAACCCTAACCAAACGACCCACAGGAACGGGAAGACCTAGTCTAAAAGCCTTAGCTAGATTAAACAGCACAGCCCACCTAAGCATCGATAGCCTCAAACCAAACACCATAGCTTATATCCGACGGAAACCTATAAATCATAGGCTATAACAGCCTATATTTCATTAACTGAAAAGACCTTCGCCAGAGATCTTGAAGTCATTATGGAGATAGGGATATAGCTTCTGCTCTTTCTATATATCTATTTTGATATCTATATTTGGTGGGTATGTGGCTGTAAAAGAGGGGATCCGGAGAGAGGATAGGGACATAGTCGATGAGATCATTTCCAGGATGCATAGCTATGAGACTAGTCTAGGTAGATTCGTAGATCGTGAGGAGGAGGTTAAAAACATAGCTGCTGGGGAGAACATTGTTGAGGGAGGGCGAATCACTGTTCTCTATGGACCCAAGGGATGTGGTAAGAGCACTTTATTTAGTGCTCTCAGATATTCCCTTGCAGAGCTTGAGCGGGAGGGTTTTGAAAGCGGCTATGAGCTCGTCTATGTCTCTGCAAAGCCCAGGGTTTCTTGGGATGTGTCTAGTGCATATAGCTCTACGGATCTTTGGGGGTTGCTTGCAGAAGCAGTATCGAGCCTCGGAGGTTCTTTAGATCAGTCGGGCGTTGTTAAGGGTTTGGTGGATGCAGCGAAGCTCATAGCAATCCTAATAGATAGGATCGCTAGGAAGTTTGAGAAAGGTAAGAATATATTGATAGTGCTGGATGAGGCTAGGGCTAGCGGTAGGGAGAGCTTGGGAGCCTTTAGGGACTGGCTAGAGGTATCTGCAAACGAAATAGTAGAAGATAATAGAGTTTACTCTAGGAGAAGGGGATCGATAGCTGTTATAGCACTAACAAGCGACGCACTAGTGGAGGAGATCATGGATGAGGTAAATGACAAGGTTAATTGGGCTTTTATGTGGAACCTATCTAGGATTGCTTCTGAGGAGCTCGTAAACCAGATAGGGCTTCACTATAGGGTCGCTAGGGAGCTCGGGATCGGCTATGAAGAGTCTGGAGAGCTTCTCTGGAGACTAGCTGGGGGGAACCCGAGGGCTCTGGAGAGGATATGGAAAAGAGGGTTGAAGAGATGGCTTGAGGGAAGGGTTCTAACGAGGCTCTCGAAATTTGTAGAGAAGATGCAGAAAACCTTTGGGGAGAGGCTCTGGGAGGAGCTTTGGAGTGCTGCTAGCAATATAGACGATGCAGACATAGACCTCAAGACGGTGATGCTCAAGAGAAACATAGCTATATACATAGCAGCTGCAGATAAGATCTCTGAGATCCCAAGTGAACCATGGATAGGCAGGGAATACGCATTCCAGATCCCAGCATACTACCACGCATTAAAAGCAATGGCTAGGAAGAGAAGCCGGAGGATCTCCCCAGAAGACGTTGTCAGAGAAGCTATGGCATAGCTGTTTTCTCTTAAGTTTTTAGGATCTAGATATGGGGGTGAAGATCGGTATTCCGCTGTTGAGCGATATTATACTCTATATGGTCTCCCGCTTCCCAAGAGGTGTTGGGCGTACGCGTTTGATGAAGCTTCTATTCTTGGTTGATGCTATATCTTCTAAGGAGCTTGGTCACAGGATTACAGATATTGAGTGGAAGCGATGGGTCTTCGGACCCTTCTCAAGGGAGGTTCTCGATGTTCTTGATACTCTGGTTAGATCGGAACGTCTATATGTTGATGCTGGACCCGAGGTGAGATATATAGCCTTGGAAGAGCCACCGCCTCTTCCCGAGGATGTGAGGAGAGTTGTAGATAAGGTGATTAGAGAGTATGGTTTCATGCCTTTGAAGATGTTGCTTACAAGGGTGTATGAGGAATACGGTGTGAAAGGCTTTGACTGGTATAGAGAGATCTTCGAGCTTGCTAGGAGCGTAGATAGGGATCGAGATAGTGTTATCGAGCTGGTGGGAAGGCTATACGATGAGTATAGAGAAGCATTCGAAATGCTACCAAAGGAGATGCTAGCCCTCTACGCCATAGCCGTGGGACACCTCTCAACATATGATGTTAAACGTCTTAACGAGATAACAAAGGATCTACTAGATCTGCTAGAGGAGATGAATAAACACGCATCATCAAAAGAACCACTACCAACAACTATCAGGAACAGGGCGAAGAACCTATACACCGAGATCCTCAACACAGCAGCAGAGGCTATTAAGGGCTAATAATGCTTGAACATTTGATTCTTGAAGGGATATTATATGGGGAGAAGAAAAGCTGGGGCGGCTTGATTTGAGGATCATGGTTATCTGCGATCTGCACTATGACAAGAGGATCTATAAGGGCTTCGACGAGGGTAGGGCTTGGGAGTGGCTCTTATCGATCGTGGACTATCACAGTCCAGAGTATCTGTTATCCTGTGGTGATTGGGGTCATACAGTCAATGAGGCTGAGTTCTACGAGCTGCTTAGGAGAACAGTTGTACTCACAATCTATGGTAACCACGAGAACATGGATGTCCTCACCAGGCTTTACAACATTAGAGCCAAGGAGTATCTACCGGTTCTCATGGATGATGGAAGAGTATATGATATAGGAGGTCTCCGTGTCACAGGCATAAGCGGGATAATATCAACTGGTCGCAGGCAGAGAAAAGGGGTTCCTAGGAGGAAACCCGAGGAGTTTCTGGAAATAGCCAGGAGGCTTGCAGATCAAGAGATAGATATACTTCTGATCCACGAGACACCCTATCTACCAAACCTATTCCCATTCATGGTGGAGGGTATAGGATCCAAAACCGCCCTCGAAGCAATAAAGATCATAAGACCGATGCTAGTGATTAATGGGCATATGCACTCGGGAGGGTTTAAAACCCATGAACTCCCATGGGGATCCAAATACATATATATAGACAGCAGCCAGCAGAATAGACACTACATAATAATAAACAATATAGAGATAGAGATATGGAGAGACCTAGAAAAGCTAGAAACAATACAGCTACAGAGAACAACAGCCAGCAAAACTAGGGCAGAAAACGTGTAGAAGGCTAGAGCCTCATAATATTCTTCAAAGCCTAGATCTTTATTATCCTGTATCTCCCTCTACAGGTTTCCTCTATCGCTTTGATGGATTTCTTCAGCATTAGGTATACCCATGATGCTATCCTCTCTCCTCTAATCTTCTTCAGAAGACCTCCAACCCAGTATGTCTTCCCTCTAACAGTTACTCTCCTCCCCTCCAGCATTGTTCTTAGCCTCTCCCTCTTATCCACCGGCGGCTCTATCTTGATAAGAACTGGTTTTTCGAGATCCAGTATTGAATATGCATATAAAATCCCCCTATACAGCATTGCCTGCCAGGCATAGGGTTTTCAACTTCTATAGCCCTCGGGATCTTAGAGTAGACCTTGGAACACGCCAAAGCCCTCATCACAGTGCTTGGCTGTTTTCTTTTTTGATTGTTTCTAGAATTCTTCATATTCAGGGAAACTTATAAGCTCTGGAGGTTATGAGTGTTAGTGACCCCTGGTTCCCGAGACCCATGGGTGAACCGTGGGGAGGGGGCTAGGGGAAACCGTGATGAACCCGAGGGTGGTCAAAACCGCTCTCGGGAGAACGGTGAACGGTGGACAGCAACCTTATTTCTAACAGAGTAGATGTGGAGGGCAGCGGCAACTCTATAATCCATCGTGGCTCTAGCAGCGATGTATAGTGCTATGTATATCCTCCTATCCTAATCATCAACCAAGTCTGGCAGCTTAACAGATATAGTGCATATCCCCCCTCCTCATCAACACAGAGGATCCAGCTAGAAAGAGCCGGAACCAGATCGCCAAGAACAACCCTAGCCAGAAGAACCACCCCACCAACTAAATATCGATTCCCAAGCAGCTCGATAAATCTCTCAACCCTCTTCTCACAAGCAGATATATCACTATATATTGAGGACAAATGCTGAGAAAGACTAGAAAATCTTAAATATTTCATTATTTTTATAGAGCCTGTCTAGGCAATAGGAGCCTGTATCGCTGGGCTCAACAGCCACCCATGAGCCGTGGGATAAGCTAAGCGAGTCCTTTGGGTGAGTGGAACTCCCAACCACTAAGCAGTAGGGAGAAACGATAAGCACTCCTCAGGACTAGCCACATTCTCCTCATAGCTTCTTCTCGCCACCTTAATCTCAGATCCTCACGTTAAGCACTATTCTATCTTTTAGTTCCATCCTTCTCGTAGCAAGTGTGGATAAAAAGCCCAGCCTCGATCTTCTTACAATCGAGAGCCTTATTCTTTTATTCCGTTATAGTAAAATCGCTGATCTATTTGCTTTTTTGTTCCAAATTCTTATCTAGCTTATAAGCTTTTGTATGTGTTTTTGTTGGTTGTGGTGTTAGCTGTATTTCTCCTAGTCCTATTCCTCTGCTTCTTCCTATTCCTAGGTGTTGTGCTAGTGCTAGTGTTTTCGATGCTATTTCTTCTATCTCTTCACATGCTATTTTGAATCTGATTTTGCCTTCGAATGCTGTGTCTGTTTTTGCCCCTCCATCTCTTCTCCTCCCTGTCTCAACAACCACCGATCTTATCTCTGCCATTTCGACACCTGTGCATGCCTCCGCTCTGACTGAGAATATAGCTTCATATCTCCTGGCTGTTTCATCATCGCATGGTCTTGGCAGCCTATACTGTGGAGGCGATATCGAGTTCCACAGCTTCAGAGAATATGCTATGATCGCCCCTGGAGATGGGATCCTGAACAGCTCAGCCCTCACCCCGTTTCCACCGCTATACATGATGATCTTAGATGATAGCAGGACAGGGGATAAGAACTCGACATAAAGCCTCCCATCCAGTCTAAGTGATAGGCTTGATAGCCTGTGGATCTCTATAGACTCTACATAGTATATGATCCTTCCGAATGGTGTTTCTACAAAGCCCTCTAGCTCTGGATCTATCGATGCACCGCCTCTTGGGGAGATGCATATTCTTCCACGATATATCCTGTCCCGCAGCAGGATCTGTGGCTTTGAATTGTACAGCGAATACAGCCTCCTACCATTGCCATCCGAGAGCATGGATATGAATAGGGGCTTGTATTTATCCCTAGAGAGTATGAGATCCCTGTGGCTCCTCAACATCTTCTGAATAGCTATGCTCTTGAGCACCCTAGATGTGAATGGATATATCTTGATAGTCTCCTCCGGCATAATTGACACATTTAAGCAGTAGATCTCCCTATCCCCTCCTAACACGTGCAACCCACCCATCACATTCATTCAGAATCGCTGTCACAGCTATGGCACTGTGTTTCTGGAGTAGGTTTGTATATGACTGCAGATCATTCAGAAGATCTGGTACACTGGCGAAACGATATACCGGGACAAGCCTTACCCTACCATCTGTGATAAGCCCTAACACAGTGGACACTAGGTTCTCCACATATTCGTTTTTAAATAGCTCTGTTCTTAGTTCGAGCACCATGTGGAGATCCTCTATGCATTGTGGGTGTACATCTATCTCATCGATTATATCCAGATCATTCCTCAGATTATCTATACCCCTCTGGAAGTAGTGATGCATGAGGATCGGGATTAGCAGTGCTATATTCAGGACATCAGCCATCCCGGTATTGACAGCAATCCTAGACGAATCCTCAAGCCTTTTAAGGGCCGTTGCAGCCAGCTTATAGCCCCTCACATCGTGTCCAGAAAATTCCTCACACCCACTGGATAGACATAGATCCTGGTATTTCCTATCAGCCTTTCCGATGTCGTGGAGCAGACATGCAGCTACAATCATATCCTCCACATAATCCTTGGACAACCCATAGTTCCTAGCTATCTTCGATGCAACAGGTGCTAGGAGCTTGTGCTCTCTGCAGCATCGGGCAACACCAGCTAGATGTTCAGCCAGATTCTCAGCCCTCTCCCCCTTCTTGTATGCATAGCAGCCCGGCTTCTTTGTCATAACCTTCACCCCTGATCAGAATGCCTCCTGCAACCACATATCTCGATCCACTCGTCCTTGCATGGAACAGGCTTCTATATAGTCTCAACGGGTGCTCAAGGTTCATCCTTATCCTCTCCCAAGCCTCCTTGTTCTCTCTAACCACTAGTTCTCCATTCTCCTCAGCGATCTCTAGATAGCTATCGGCATATTCTCTGCATCTCTTCACATCCCACGCATCCACCGTGATCATTTTGCCCAGGACATCCCTCAGTTCTATCCCATCCCTGCCAGGATCTATGAATACCTGGATCAGCAGGCTCCTCCTAGCCGGGGATCCCATATTCTCTAGGAGGTATTTCGTGATATCTTTCTGCGATACATAGAATGGGTAGAAGAGGCCGAAGAGATCTAGGATCTCACGCCCAACTCCCTTTATATCTGTGTTGCTAGCATCTATTTCTAGGAGTACTGCATACCCCTTTCTATCTTTTATATCGAACGGTATCCTCAGGTCTATATTTTTGAGTTTATCGATCTCATCCAAAACATATTTGCTCGATCTCTGTGCCACTATGAATACCTCCGCATCTCCACATAGCTCAGATCTACAGACTCTCCCGCATATCTGGATTATAGATGTGAAGTCAGCAGCCTCGACTATGGCTGCGTCGAAGCTCATATCAACACCTGCGTTGATCACAGGCGTTGCTACCAGGGCGAATCCTCTCTTCGTCTCCAGCATAGATCTGACATCGGAAAGCACCTCCCCCCTATCTCTGAGGGTTAGCCCTGCATGCAGTAGTCGAGACTCGACACCCCTCTCCCTCAGCCTCCTATATATCTCTGCAGATCTTTTGACGCTTCTAACCAGTATCAGAACCCTTTTGCCTATCCCGACAAGCTCGGCAGCCTTATCCACAACCATATCCTCATCTATCATCCGTATCCTCCAGCTGATAGACGATGCCTTTTCGATGAACTCCTTACCATCTATTTCTACATCGCATCTACCCCCGATCCTGTCCCCCTCCAGGCATGCTGTGATTGCTTTCAGATGGTTCCCAACGATCTTCTCTATGTGGTTTCTGCCTATTGTTGCACTCATAAGTATTAGGGGTACTCTAGCATTCTGGGCATATTCTGCCAGTAGTTTTGTGGATGCAATAGATCTTGGGTCACCTGATACATAGTGTGCCTCATCCAGGAAGACAGCCGATACAAATATCCTGGCTAGTGGGGATGCATAGTGCCTCTTCGCCTTGAAGACCTCTGCCACTGGGATCTTCATAAGATTCATCATGAACGAGTCTAGTGTTGTTATAACAGCTCTCGAATCAAACAGAGGATCCTTCTTAGCACTATAGCTCTCCCCCTCCCTACATTCGATGGTGCTGTGTTTAAGCAGAAGATCACCTGATTGGAATGCTATATCACCCCTCCCAATACCTGCCCCTATAAGTGCTTCATACACGCCTCTGAGGTCTTCTCTGGCTTCGCTGCATAAAAACCTAACATATAGATCCTCCACGATGGCTCTGAGCGGCAGCACATGGATCATTCTATCAGCCAGCCCAAGCCCGTGGAGTCTGTTGAAGATAATCGGGGATGATGTTGATTTGCCAAAGCCTGTTGGTAGTCTCAGCACAGCTATCCATGCATTCTTTTCAACCATCTTCCCAGCGATTCTATCTGCATCTCCAGGATCTATTCCCCTGCCCACCATCCCGCAATCCCCAGCATCTTATTCGCTATGTCTCCCCAGCCAGCTATGACCTCTTGGAACCTCTCGTCAATGCCTTTGGACATCAGAGGTCTCAGGGCTTGATACATATATTGAGGGTCTCTATAGAGTGAGTATAGATATATGTTTCTAGCTATATGATCTGCCAGCTTTTTAACACTCTTATCCCTCCCATATCTATTCACAAGCTCTAGGAACCCCTCTGCGAATTCCCTGCTAATCACCGATGCCAGTGTTGATATATGTGATACTCTATAGCTTGCAATGTTGATTTTACTGGTGCCTCTATATGCCTCCACAACCTCAAACGTATCCCACTCAGCTGGCTTCAGGTCGTCTCTAACCAGTATTGATGCAACCGCAAGCTCAACAGTCTCCCATGGCGCTTCATTCATAGCTAATATCCTTATCACGTTGCTGCTTTTTCTCAACGCTCGATATCTATTCAACGCCTCTCCTTTAATCATTGACACCCCTGTATAGCCTATATAGCCATGCACATTCACCCCTCCCCTAGATACTGTGTATGAGTATGCCATCGCCGCTCCAACGAGTGCTAGTGATATGACGATGTTGCTTATGAATATCTTATCACGTTTATAGATATCAGTGTTTAGAAAGCCCTCTAGAAACTCGCCATACTCTATGAAGAGGTGTGATGGTGCATAGAAGAACTCCTCCCTGGGGCTTGTCGATGTTAGAATCGATATTGCGTCCCCAACACTGATCCTATATTTGTTGGTGACTTTGATCTCCTGGAATACGTGTTCAGCCTTTATACCTAGGAGCTCGTCTTTTATAGCCTCTAGCCTCGATGCGATTGTCGGTAGAAAATCATACGCTTCCCCAGCCACATCACATTCCCTCTGACCTAGGAGGATCTGGCATGCTGTGTTTGCAAACCAGTATGCCAGTGTGCCCCTGATATCGTTTATATTGCTATATGATACTCGTATCACCCTAACCATCCTCCCACCCACTATGATATAGCTATATCAGGTGCTGGCACACAGTAATCCCCAACCCAGAAAATCGCTCCGTTGCTTGCCGGGGCTATATCTATCTTTGCATCCGTGCCATACGAGATCGGGATCACATATCTCTTACCCATATCGCTGAACTCGATATAGCCTGCCGAAAATGCGGCGATGCCCTTTGGATGGTAGAACGGGTAGCATCTAGCTATATCCTTTGTCTTTGTGGGCTTGCCTATGATGACCTTATCCACAGATGCTATTGTCTCCTTCCTCCCCACCCTCGCAATACAATATAGATATCTAACAAGTTCTTCGTCCCTGAGCAGGATGAAGATCAATAGCTTTGAAAAAACAATATAGCCCTCGTGGAAATACACGCCCCACCTAAACCTGGGGAGCTCTCTTCGATCTGGTTTCTGATATATTGCTTGGTAGAACCTCTCAAGCTGCTTGCTTGAAGCAAGAATAGATGTATATGCTGCCGAGGCATACAGAACCTTCTTAGCAACATCTTTAATCACCTTTCTACTCATCCTCTCCGGCAACCCCTTATCCCTGGCATATGGATACGCTATAGCCCCCATAATAGTTGATGGGGGTGGGAGTGGGTATGAGCCGCTGTGGTATACAGCGTATGGTATTCTGATTGTGAGCGGTGAGAAGAGTTCTAGAGAGATGATCGCACCGATCATCAGGCTTTCCCAAAGATCTTGTTGCGTATCCAGTCGATCATTTGGTCGAAGTCTCTGACCCTTTCAAGACATATACTTCCAGCCTCTACTTTTTCGCAGTATCTATCTCCTTCAGCTTTTGCACCCTGGCCCACCACAGATTCTACGATGCTCTTCAGATCGCCTGCTATACCATCTCCATCGAAGTATGCCATATTTATCTCTTGTGCTATCGAGGTTCTTGAGAGCCCAGCGACCATGGATCTAGCCCTTCTATATGATTTCGCGACATAGCTTTCATCGCCTCGGATGGGTGGGGATAGTGTGAATGGCAGCGGATTTGATATCGATGCAGCACCGCCAACAATCTCGAATCTGAAGAGGTTTCTGGACTTCTTAGCCCCGAAGAGCTGTCCATGGAAGACTGCTCTCAGAGCCTCAAGAGCTAGAGCTACCCTTCTATCCCTATCCCCCACCTCGCGTATCACTCCATTCCTATCTGCTGCCCTACCGATCGCCTTCACATCGATCGCGATGGCTAGAGTGTAGATGGCAGCTGCATTCTCAACTGTGAATGGGTTGTTACCCTCCTTCACATTGAACCTAACGTGGAACTGTGGCTCGAATTTGAAGCTTGTGAGATGCGGTTCTGGAAGCAGGTAGCTGAACCATACTGGTGATGTTCTTCTAAGCCCTGCAGCCTCTTCCCCCTCTTCCTCCTCACCGCCTTTCCGCCTCTCCCTCCTACTACCCCTCCTACCCTTACCAACGATCATGAAACCAGATAGATCCTCTACCACACATGTTTCTATGACGCTGAACTCCCCGTCTTTAAAGCTGTCGGGATCTGCTGTCGCCCTCTTCACAAACCCTCCGAGTGTCTTGTAGTTTCTGCAGTCATCGCAGAGGGGCATATTTGTGTTTGCTTTTGATGCAAGTTCGACCAGGGCTTTCTGGTATGCATATGCCATCATCTGTCCAGACGCCGCTGGAGCTCTTACAACTCTTAGCCCGTCCCCTATCCTAACAACGATTGGTGCTGATCTATGTGGTGTGAAGGCACCGATAGCCTCTACCATGTTCATGGCTTCCGAATCTATCGCTAGCCTCAGCACAATCGATACAAAGGAATCTTTAGCCTTTTCAGCCACCTTCGCTCACCTCCTCAGCCTTCTCCTTCTCCTTCTTCTGCTGTTCTGATTCTCTCCTATATGCTACTGCTGCAGCCCTAACAGCCAGTCTCTTAAGTACCCTTGGTCTCTTCATCACTTCCTCTATCTCCTCCTCAGATATCTCTATATTCTTCTCTATGCTCTTCGCCATCCTAAGTGCCTCATAGAACGTTGCGATCAGATCATCAGGGTCTTCCGACTTCATAATTCGATCCAGAAGCGTTATCCTCCCCTCTCCAGCCACGACGAAGAACACCCTGTATATCCCCTCCAACTCTGTAGAACCCCTCCCACGCGTAGTTTTTTCCAACCTCTTCTCCTCTAAATCCCTATCCAACCAAACCCCCCTCCAATAATGAGCTCCGCAATATATAAAAACAATAGTTTATAAAACTGTAAACATAGTTGAAACAAATATATTAGCTTCCATGTAAAATAAATAGTGGTTTAGAGAAATGTCAATATTGATTGCCGCTCTTGGCTTCGACATAGGACATATAGTCAGGATCGTTTCTAGGATGTATGAGAGGGATATGGTTAGGATAGCATATCTCCTAGTCTCAAGCATTAGGGGTAACGTGGATCAGAGGTCTAGCGCCGCTATTGCAGATCTATCGAAGATATTGCAGGTTCTCAAAATCCGTGTAGAGCCTATTGTAATAGAGATCCTAGATCCCGGCGATGCTGTGAAGAAGATACTGGATCTGGTTGAGAGGGCTTCGAAAGAGCTCAGAGAGAACGAGGAGTTGATAATATCGCTGGCAGGCGGTACGAGGGCTCTGGTCTCATACACAGCCATGGCTATAGTGCATATAATACCAAAGCTTGCGAGGGTCTCATTGGTGTGGGAGGTCGAGGGAGGAGGACCAGAGATCACAGCCAGGGGAGAGATCGTTGGAGAACTAGTAACACATATATATGGTAGAGAGGCTGTGAAGCCAGAGATAGTGGTTCTCGAAACACTCAAAGAGCTGGGGAAGGCAAAGCTATCAGAGATACATAGAAAACTTGAGGAGAAAGGCTATAGATGGACGAAGCAATATACATATAAAATATTGAAGAATTTAGAGGAAAAAGGACAGGTAACAAGAATATCGAGAGGAAGATACATGGCAACACAGCAAGCACATAAATAAAAAGCAATAGATACAGATGAAAAGATAAAAAACTATGATGAAACACAAAAGAATAGATCATGTGACAAAAAACAAAACAACGCACAAACATAGATCATCCCGGAATCAACCGGGAAAGAATAGAGAAAAAGATCCAAAGAGATCAAAAAGATCATATGATCAGAGATCAAAAAGAGATCCGAGAGAAAAAAGATCTCGAGGGATCATCCCGGAAGATCCCAGGATGATCTAGATCAAAAATCTTTGAAGCTAATAAGTGTTGTGGTCATCAAAAACATAGATCAAAAGCTGGATCTTCGCTTATAAGCTGGATAAGAAATAAAATATTAGAGTAAATTGATCGGTAATTCTACTATAGAATGGAAGGTTTTCTGTAAGACGATCTCGAACGCTAATGATTGCAGAGAGGGTAATTCTACTATAGAATGGAAGGCTCGGCAAGCTACATGCAAGAATGAGAAAGAAACTACAGGAGTAATTCTACTATAGAATGGAAGGTGGGTCAAGGTTGTAGATCTCCCTGATTTTCTTGTTGAGGGTAATTCTACTATAGAATGGAAGGAGCAACAGTAATAATAAACACAGAAACACTCACACCAGCAACGTAATTCTACTATAGAATGGAAGGTTAGAGCTTTGCGAGAGGTGGGATAGGCCGTGCCTAGGCTAGTAATTCTACTATAGAATGGAAGGTCAGAAGATCCTCCCTAGCCTTCACAACACTCCTCACAGCTGTAATTCTACTATAGAATGGAAGGAGTCGACTTAGCAAGCATTACCTGGGGGGCCTTTGAGTTCTGTAATTCTACTATAGAATGGAAGGTAATAAAGAGTCTAGTCACATTAAGGGAGCTATTCGATAGAGTAATTCTACTATAGAATGGAAGGGCTTCAATATATCTGGTGCAAGCAAGAAGGAGTAAAAGTATAGTAATTCTACTATAGAATGGAAGGTCTTCAAAATGGATATATCTGGGTTGGAGATCTTCACGTTTAGGTAATTCTACTATAGAATGGAAGGTTGTCAATAACCCCATACCATTGTTTCGTCGGCTGGTTATGTAATTCTACTATAGAATGGAAGGTGACACGCCTAATACCTATGAAGGCAAGCACAGACAAAGCGTAATTCTACTATAGAATGGAAGGAGCATAGACATCCCACAATCAGAAGACAAAAAAACCGAACTAGGTAATTCTACTATAGAATGGAAGGTAGACGATGTAGTAATCAGAATCGACGAGAACACAAAGATCGTAATTCTACTATAGAATGGAAGGAAACACAAACCACCTTAAACCCTCTAAACCACCCACACACAGTAATTCTACTATAGAATGGAAGGTAAACCTCTCGTTGATAAACGCATAGTAGTAGAGAACCTTGTAATTCTACTATAGAATGGAAGGACACCATACGCGAACCCAACAGCTCTCCAGGTTGCCAAGAGTAATTCTACTATAGAATGGAAGGTTGAATACCTCGTCTATGAATGCTATCTCGGCTTCGGGTAGGTAATTCTACTATAGAATGGAAGGGGCTAGCCTGTTTAGGTGGGGTAGGAATGTATCGCCAGTATGGTAATTCTACTATAGAATGGAAGGCTTATACTTATATATGCTTTGACTATCTTACCCCTTAGATATATAGTAATTCTACTATAGAATGGAAGGATTTATAAGTATCCTAACTATAATTATATGTGGTGAAAACAGTAATTCTACTATAGAATGGAAGGTACGAGTTCAACAGTCTTCAAGGAGTTTTCTTGCATTCTCTAGTAATTCTACTATAGAATGGAAGGGCTGAAAGAGTAGTTACAAGACCAGCTGAAGTTATAGCAAGTAATTCTACTATAGAATGGAAGGAGCCCAGATCCTTGTGATAGCCCTTGTAGCTGTGATCCTGTAATTCTACTATAGAATGGAAGGTGATCCAGAGAAAGATAATCAGAGAGAGCCCTAAGAGCAAGTAATTCTACTATAGAATGGAAGGGAGGGTAACGCTTGTGGCTCCCTGGGTTATTATATCTACTGTAATTCTACTATAGAATGGAAGGAAGTATATTCCTTCTCCTCATCCATGCTTGGTATCTGGGGTAATTCTACTATAGAATGGAAGGTTGTATAAATTATTGGTGTGGGTATGGTTCTCTGCACTGTAATTCTACTATAGAATGGAAGGCGAATGGGTGAGAAGAAATAGAGAGGCGATAAAAAACATGTAATTCTACTATAGAATGGAAGGTCTTATCGCTCTCCACGGCGAGCTCCTTCATTGCCTGGTGTAATTCTACTATAGAATGGAAGGCAGCTGCGGGCTGCGCCTGGGGCGCCGCAGCCCCCTCAACCGGTAATTCTACTATAGAATGGAAGGTATATAAGCATATGCCAAATGAAAAACCATTGATCCAAGTAATTCTACTATAGAATGGAAGGCGGATTTATAAGCGGTACCACAGAAAATGGATTAGGTGTGTGTAATTCTACTATAGAATGGAAGGAGGATCATGTGTATAAGATCCACAGGGCTCTTGATCACGGTAATTCTACTATAGAATGGAAGGCACCCTGTGCCATGTCTCTATAGCTATATCTTCTTGCTATGTGTAATTCTACTATAGAATGGAAGGGATAACGTTTTCGCTCTTTCTCATAACGCCTGCTGTCCTGGTAATTCTACTATAGAATGGAAGGTATGTGCCTGCATATGTTGCCTCTGTGAGGGATCTTTCAATTCTATAGTAGATCATCGTGCTAGAATCCAAGGCGATTTGAGATCCCTCTTGTCTAACTTTCAATTCTATAGTAGATCATCTTATCTCTCTCTGATAAGAATTGAGTGGGGTTGTGTGGTCTTTCAATTCTATAGTAGATCATCTTTTCAGTAACTTCCTGTAGAAACCTAAAACCATAGCTTTCAATTCTATAGTAGATCATCTCGATTGTAAACATAAATGCAGGGGCAGCTGGATCTATATATCCTTTCAATTCTATAGTAGATCATCATGTGGTATACGAGTGCCTTTGCGAGGCTCTCTCTCACATTCTTTCAATTCTATAGTAGATCATCCAAACTGTCAGAGGAGGAGTATGTGTTGCTGAAAGCGGCTAACTTTCAATTCTATAGTAGATCATCAATTCGCATCTCTTCTTGAAGGTGTTGGGAGAGAGCTTGCCCAGCTTTCAATTCTATAGTAGATCATCAACATATCCTGGAAGGCGATGAGAAGACATATCTATTCACAATCTTTCAATTCTATAGTAGATCATCCGAGATCCTCAAAGGTCTGAAGAGACACGGCTGGTAATATGCTTTCAATTCTATAGTAGATCATCTCAATAGCCTACCTAGATATTCATAATGCTTAGCCGATCTTTCAATTCTATAGTAGATCATCAGTTTTTCAGCAGCGGCATCGAGCTCAAGAAGCATATCTTCCTTTCAATTCTATAGTAGATCATCACAGCAGAAGGAAGAGATCGAAGGCTAGACACACATAGAACTTTCAATTCTATAGTAGATCATCTGTTTCCAACAACCCTAGAGCCAACCTCAACCACTACCTTTCAATTCTATAGTAGATCATCGAAAAACATCACAGCTAAAAGCACTATACGACTACCTATACCTTTCAATTCTATAGTAGATCATCCTTGAAGCCGCTGTCGATGCGGGCATGCATAAGGATAAATATACTTTCAATTCTATAGTAGATCATCTCTATATGTGATGTCGACTCTATCGCTCTCGCTTATGAGACCGCTTTCAATTCTATAGTAGATCATCGTCTCTATGTGAAAGAGAGATACGAGATCTACCAGATATTCCTTTCAATTCTATAGTAGATCATCTGAACCCTTCTGTGCCTGCTATGCTTCTTATCACGTGCTTTCAATTCTATAGTAGATCATCTAGTCAATACCGTCCGTGATGACCACTACCTTATCCTCCCTGCTTTCAATTCTATAGTAGATCATCAATAACTCGTATAATCCAGATTTGATGCAAGACCTTAGAGCTTTCAATTCTATAGTAGATCATCGAAACAGGCTATACATAACATGCTTGAAGCCGCTGTCGATGCCTTTCAATTCTATAGTAGATCATCTGGGGCTTCGTCGTTATTATCCAGCCCGTGTTTGTTATCGCTTTCAATTCTATAGTAGATCATCCCCTCTCCCCACATAGTTGCAGAGGTGATTTACAGAAAACAACTTTCAATTCTATAGTAGATCATCCGAAAAGTGTAATACAGCTATCCTTGTAATGGCTATTCCACACTTTCAATTCTATAGTAGATCATCAGCATGAGCCAGTCTCTAACCAGGCCCATAACACTCACAGCCCCTTTCAATTCTATAGTAGATCATCGGAGGTGAGCCATGCCAGTAGTGGTTGAGGTTGGCTCTACTTTCAATTCTATAGTAGATCATCCACAAGCTTTATCGGGGATGCTGCGTTGAAGTTCACGTCCACCTTTCAATTCTATAGTAGATCATCTGATCTATTTGTTTTTGTTTTATACAGTTCTATAGTAGATCAGTTTTGCTCTACTATTTTATTTCTTATCCAGCTTATAAGCGAAGATCCAGTTTTTGATCTGTGTTTTTGATGACCGCAATGCTTATTAGCTTCAAAAGTTTTTGATCTAGGGTATCCCGGGATCTTTTGGGATGATTCCTCGGGATCTTTTTCTCCTCGGATCTCTTTTTGATCTCTGATCATATGATCTTTTTGATCTCTTTGGATCTTTTTCTCTATTCTTTCCCGGTTGATCCCGGGATGATCTTCGTTTTTTGTTTTATTATTTTTGCTATTATGGTTCCCAGCTTTGTTGGGTGTATGTTGTTTGTTTTTCCCCTCGTTATTACTAGGTTTTGTTTTTTGAGTTCTGTTATGTGGTTTGCTATTGTTTTTTCACTCTTCCGCATTATCCTTGCCAGCTGGGGTGGCGTTATCCCCGGATTCCTCACTATTGTCTCTAAGATTCTTCTCTTTTCCTCTGTGAGTTCCTCTAGTGTTTGTATTGTGTCTAGTGCTGATGATATTATGTCCTCTGGATCTTCTATAGATAGCTCTACCAGCTCTGGCGGTGATAGCCCCATTCTTATGCAATTAGTAGGGCTAGATGGAAAATATATGAGGGTTTTCGAACTCAATACATGTATTAATATCAATAGCAACGAACATATCAGGATAAGACCGGGGTACGATAGAAGCCTAGATACTGGGCCAACCAGACCTCAAAGCAATAGTAGACTTTACCCCATTTCCCTTGATACCCCTTGCTTTTTAGCTGTTAGTGTAATACCTCCCCCGATTCTCCCGGAGGATTTAAGGATGATCTCCAAGATCTTCTCAAGAGTCTCTGGAAATACTTGGAGAGGGGATCGATGGATCCCTAGGAGATCCCGGGATATATAGTGTCCGTTAACCTGGATCTGGCAGGGAATATGGCGATATATATTCACACTACAGGATAGGATTCCACGAGGACTTCACATTGAGAAATCTCTTGAGTGAAAGGAGCTCCTCAAAATCTATTTACAGTGGAAAGGCTTATAAGGATTAGGTTATGGTGAAGAGGTTTGATAAACACATAGTATCAACATATCTAACAGCCTACAAGAACAAAACGACAGCCAGAGGTACAGCCTGGGAATAGGATAGTAATGCCTATAGGAAAGTCTGTGACGGGCACAACAAAAATTGAAAGACCAAGCTCCGAAAAACCTATGCCACAGGAGTATGCATCGATGATGATCTACTATAGAATTGAAAGACCTACAGTCAAGAAGCCCTGTATTCAGGGGTGGGTATCTATATTAGCCTTTGCTTGGGTCTCTATCTCCACCACATAGTAGAGCATCATAGCAAGCCAATAACTTTATAAATAAGCATAAAAATCCAAGCATCTTCAGAACAATATTTCCTATATGAAGAGATCCGGTAAAATAATCTGCCATAGAGTCGTGAAATTAGAGCAGAGCCTTCTTTGAGGAGACTCTTCAAGGTTTTTATAGCAATATATTACCCTGTTTTGAAGCTTATTAGCTAAGCAGATAACCCATTATAGAGGTCATAGAGGTCTATGACATATCATGTTGAATTTGTCCTAGGGAATCTTTCTAGGGGCATATTCGAGATTAGTGATCTAACAGTATTTTTTGGTCATATTGGAAGCGGAAAGACTTTATTTCTAAGAATATTTCATGATGCCGTTTCCTTTAGTAAATCCATGGGTTCCCCTGTTGAAAGCGAGCTGAATGATCTGGCTGAAATGTTCGGTAATATAGAAATTAAAGTAAAAGGTGAGAAAGCCGACTTACATTTAAAGTGTATTGCTGGAAGGGATACTGAAGAGCCTTCATGTTACTACGAGAATGATAAACGAGAATTTGATAGAAAGACTTATATGATACCATATTATTTTGATACATTGCTAAGATTTAGCATGCTCTATCCTCTTCAGCCTTCTGATGCTGAATTTATTTTCTCAGTAATAAATTTTTTAACACCACGTACACGTGAAAGAAAAATTCATCCATATATAAAGGAGATATTAGATAAGTTAGAGGACAAACTATTCTCTAGAAGGTTCGTCGTAAAAGGTAGGAGGTTTATCGAGAGAATAGATGTTGGAAGAGAGATCCCGGCAATATATTCAGCATCAAGCTATCTTAGATCAGGACTGCTAATTAATATTCTGATTTACTTAGCTAGCCAGCCACAGCAATCGCTCGTACTAATTGACGAACCCGACATAGGCTTACATCCGATAGCGATGAAACAACTAGCACTATTTCTTCATGTGATAGCTAGAAGTGGTACGCCGATAATCTTGATTACACACAGCCTGCTATTCTTGGACATGCTTAGGAGAGTAGATAAAATTGCTAGAGAACTTGATGTAGATGTCGAACCTGTAAATATGGCGCTAATAATTACGGAAAGATCAAAAACCAAAACTTCAAAGACTAGATACGAAATTAAGAACATAGACCCTATGTCTTCCGCCATAGAGAGCTATACAGATGAGATTGTAGATCTTTATAATTAGATATAAACTGAATAGATCCTTATGTAGATGGTGCAAAACAATGAGTAGATGCCCCTGCGTAGCAAGAACAGGTGTTAAGAGTGTAAGTAATCTATATGTGAGGAAATTTATACGAATATCATGCGGAAATACAATCTGCGCCCATGACAAGAACGAGGTTAATGAATATAAGAAAAGTGTAATAGATGACCAATTCTCAAGAGATTGTCAAACATATGATGACAATTGTGTTGATTGCATAGCTTACTGCAACGATAATCTATTAGCCATTGAAGTTACCAATGAAGAAGGTTTAAAAAGACATATTGAAACATATAATAGAAAGTGTAAAATTAAGAAACGTATATGTTTAAATGATATAAATAAAACCGTTGATGTATTAATTCTATATGGTATATCGGATCCTAGTAGTATAAGATATTCTCTAAATTGTTCTAATATCATATATAAGCATATAAATAATTTACAAGAGTTATGCAATGCCTTATGTAGTATGTATCAAATTAAAGATAATAATGTTCTGATTATTGTTTTCCTTTCATTTACCTAGCACGCGCCTAGCCTTGGATCTCCTGAAGAGATCTTACGATCTCGTCGGCATCAATCTTACATAATTTCCCCACCTCAGGATACTCATTCTCCTTCTTAAGAATATCCATAATATGTGATGACAGCATCCTTGATACAACATATATGTCACCTCCAAATAACAAGGTTTCTGTGAGACTCGCTAGAACAGCTTCTCCACCCTCAAACCTGAGGAGACATTCATTTAAGAATCTTGGCCAAGTAGGTACTCTCAATTTAATTTCTGCAACAAACCTATAGATAGGTTCATAGTCAATTACTGATAAGCCTAAGGATCTTTGGAAATTATTAGATAACTGTAGAGACCATGTCAAGACTTGGATCTTGTAAGGATCCTCCACAGAAGCTATAGTCTCACCCTGAGAAATAGCTATCAAGGGCGCTGAGATAAGAGGTATCTCTGCTCCATTTTCAACGTGGTGATAACCCTCACCCATTCTTTGGAGCAACAATAAATCATTTATATCTACATCCTCTCTAGCAATAAAAGTTGTATAGTAAACACTACTTTTTTCCTTTTTATCTACCCGGACTATATGCGTACCGAATAATAACCCCATATTAATAGTGATAAAGCATGTATCACAAACCTTATAGGGGCTCTCTGAGACCCCTTTTTTCTCCTGAACATATTTACCATATATGGCTGAGAGCGGGAGATAGAGTGTTGCTAAACCCCCACCCTTTCTACTTTTCTCAAACCTATCTTTATGATTAGGATCTTTATATACTTGAAGACTTATGAATCCTTCTACCGAGTCTAAGATCTGGCTTAACCAGTTTCTGAGCACTGGTTTATTTATATTGGCATAGTTTATTTTACTTAGTCTATCTGACACATTAATTATTTCCCGATGGCCTCTTCTTTCCTCCCGAACATTTAGATATTCCTCTACAGAGATCAAGACCTCCTCCAGTATTTCATAAATAATATCTTTATCGCAATTAAGCTTGCTATCCTCTAACTCTATAACGAATCTCTCCCCAAATCTCGAAACTTTTCCCTTATTAATCCCACACCATGCAAGAATCCTGAGGATTCCATGAAGGACTAGTGAATCAGCTACTAGCCCGTGTCCAGGGGTGTATAGAGTATATACCATCTTAACACCTCCTTAATATATTCTCTAACTCGTCTATCGAGACCGGTTCAGAATTTTCAGCAACCCTTCTAACGATCCATGTGGCCTCGTCTTTATCTCCTTTGCATAATCCACTTCTACCTATATGAGCGGCTACCGAGTCTGAGACTACCATCAAGTGCAGTACCGCAGCTACTCTACCCCTTACCATATGCAGTCTGTGCAATGATCCTACGCTACTATCTATTATCAGTCTTTTTACATTAGATAAGAAATCTCTGATGCCATTCTCACTCCCTAAATTATTCAATAAATCTTTGATCGAATAGATCTTATCGCGGATCATAGCGATTTCCTCAAAACTAGCTAGATCTTGAACTAATATATCAAGATCGCAATCCTTATCTACTATAAAATATCTAGAATATCTCTCTAAGATGGATCTCAAAGTAGTCACCGTTAAGTATCTTTCACCCAGCTCACCGATATAACCTATAATGCCTGACTCATGGTGGAGCATCACAGCCAAACTAAGTATAGTAGCTAAATAGCGATCTTCATCAATAAGCATCTTATAGAGAACATAAGCCCCCACAATCTCGTGTCTATATATAAATCTATATCTACGAAACCTATAGATCTCCAGCAGCTTCCCCAGATCGTGGGTGATCAAAGCTACAGCGATAGGATCAAATCCATAAGTTCCTAGAACCCTCTTAATGACCCCAGAATAGTATTTTTTGAGGGAACGCCAAACATTAATAGCTCTTTTCACATGCTCCAAATATGTCTCAACACATTCCTTTTCGCAGTAAAATGCACAACAACTCATTTTGCCTACCTCCTCCTAGTTCCCTCTCTCCTCACGGGTTTCTCTTCAGCGGTTGATATACTCGTATAATCTAATCCTAGGGAAGGTTCGTATAAATCCTTTATTTCATCTAATATTATCACGAATGTTTCCCTCCTATGAATAGCATCGCTAATTTCTTGATCATTATTACTGCTTATTTTCTCAATCTTAAAAGATTCTTTTCCACTACGATCATCCCAAATGAAATCTTTAACTATATATAAAGCATCCCTATCACGAATCTTTTTAAGGATATTTAACAGCCTCTCAAAGGCATGGTCGCGTAACATCGATATTGAATATTTAATTAAGCCCTTCTCAATGCTATCTCGATCCACGATATAGTCCTTATCCACTTCTTTCATATCGCTAGATCTTATTAGAGATAAATATATATAGAACGACGGCCTCAAAGTAAACACTCTCTGAGGCGGGTATGCTAGGAGATGTAGATCTTTAATATACTCAATAAATTTAATGTATAGAATATTCCCCCTATCTGATAACTCTTCAATAAGTGTCTCCTTATATACCTGATTAACTAAGTCACTTATATTATTCGGATCATCTAAGTTCATAGATGGGAGTCCCTTAATAATTTTTTTACTTTCATCAATCAGCGCTTGATAATATGGGGCATGATGCTCTAAGTCCAGATATATAATGGCTTCACCCCTTCTACCTCTCCTACCCACTCTACCTATTCTCTGTATTATAGAATCTATAGGAGCCAGCTCCGTATATAGTACGTCAAAGTCATAATCAAGACCCACTTCGAGTGCTTGAGTACCTATCAGAGTAATCTTAGCATTGTCTTTAGCCTCTCGTGAATCCTCGCTTTTCCCATATCGTCCCTTTAACTCTTTTAAAGACTCAAGAGATCTTTCTCTATCTTCTTTCCGCATTAGTGAATGAACTAGATATACCTTGCTTTCTCTGCACTTCTCTTTTACGGCTTTATACACCTTTTGGGCTCTTTCTATAGTATTTACTATTATGAGGTTATTCCTTTCACATGAGAGATCCTGTAATATGCTATCTTGAAGACGCCTCTGCCTGGTATCTATAATAATATTTCTACCTGGACCTTTCCAAGTCTCCTGAAAGCTATTTCCACACGTGTCTCTTACCAGTAGCTTTTCCAGATACATAGGCAGTGTAGCTGATGAGATCAGCACGATAGCTCCCGATGAGACCAAGTAACATACTATCCTGCTTATGAGTCTTGGTGCTAAGAATACTTCATCCTGGATCAGGTGTGCCTCGTCAAAAATAGATAGTGATGAAACGATCAACCCGGTAGGCATAGTATACCTCCCAGTAACAGCCCCTCCCCGCGTTCTCCAGACCTGAACCCTCTTAGCCGCATAGCCGTAAACATAGGCATCTACCGTTGTTAATGTTATTAACGCCCCATATAGATATGTGCTTTTGACAGTCTCGCCGTGATCCTCGCCAATAGATATTTTTAGGCCGATTTTCCGGCTAAGACTGTCTACATATCGCTGAACCCTGTCTCTGAAATGCCCCAACAGCGCATGTAGAGGCTCTACCAAATACATTCTAGGAGAGAAAAATTCGCCTCTGATCCACTGCCAGAAATATGGTGCGAGAAAAACTTCACTCTTTCCAGATCCAGTAGGCGCCCTCAAGATAAATAGCAACCCTTTTTTCTCTACTTTAACAGCCTCATCAAAGATCTTAGATGCAATCCTCTCTTGCATATTCAAGAGATCCTGATTAATTATAACGTTTTTATTCCACGACATGATCATATCCTTTATAACATCCCCTAAGCTCGAAAACATCACCAATCACCACCATCTGGAAATCTAAAATTGCCCGCACACCTAACCCTCCTACTAGCTTCGAGTTGAATATCGCTAGGCCTATAATAGCTTCCCTCAGGCATGAGGGGCAGAGCTAGCGTACTCTTCTCTCCATTCTCAAGTAATCCCCTGACGATCATATAGTTTCCGCCAGAGGCTATCGAGGAACGGATGACTACATTTACAGTATTCCCTTCACAGTCTTCGATCTTGTGCTCTTCGATCGAGGAAATCGAGACAAGAGATTCGCTATCACCAATTCTCTCAACATTTAACAATGCCCTTCTAATATCACCTATATATTTATCATCTGACGGGAGAATGAGCACCTTAAATCTATCGAGGAAAACATACTCTCGCACTAGTGCGTCACGGAATTTCGAGATCTCATTTGGATCTTTTGGCAATCTCTTTTCCTCCAAAACGCCTCTGTATCTGGATAGCACTGTACTAAATTTTATTGAGAATGCAGACGAGGCTCTGGCCTTTAAGATAGTTTCTCTAGCTCTACTCATACAGCGCTCCTCACCGCTACATAGCCCTATCTTCCAGTAGGCATACCCTATAGCGCCTACTATAGTTGAAGGTATAGGTAGAGGCGGTGCTATTGCTACCTGATATACTTCGGGGTCTCTTACTGATATAATGGGGCCTCTTAATTCAACACTAAGCGCTTTTCTGGGATTCAAGAGGTTGCACCATATCTGAAGCTTTTTCCGCAGCCTCTTTGATCATATTTCCTATATCTTTGTATCTCTTTATTTTGATAAGATTATCAATTGTAAATTCCTCAGTTTCTTTGTCTTCAGCTTTGGAAGTGGTGGAATCTCTTGGAAGCTGGGAAAGTGTCCGGGGGTCACATCTGTTATGGTGTCTACTGTAACAAAGGATCCATGTATTAGTATCCGATTTTGATTTATCAGATAAGGTGCTGACGCTCAACACATATCCTTTCACTAGTTCAATTGATCTTTCTAAATAATCGGGATAGGCCGCGTGAACAATATTAGGCACAGGCAGCTTGGATAGAACGATTAATAACTCCTCAACCCGCGATATAGGCAGAGCCCTGGCTTGTTTAGATGCCGAGCCTTGTAGGAGAGGTAATAAAGCTAGCAAAGATGCCTTGACCCTGAGCCTACGCTCATTATCTATGTTACCTATGCCGGACACAGCACCCCCAGAGTACATAGGTATGAGTGTCATCCCTAGATTCATACTCATCGAGAAACCATAAAGAATAGAAGAATATTCTTGTTTAAAGACCATCATTTCCTCCTCAACATTCTTTACAGGTATTACCCTATTATGAGTAACAGAGTATTTCGAAGCAACTTCTAGAACCTCTTCCTCTAGTATTGGTATTCCAAAAGATACTTTCACTAAGCTATCCCGCTTGATCTGCTGCTCAGGATTCAAGAAACCATGTATATCGTTACAGAGATCTTTTATAGCCTCTTCCTCTGATTCGGCCTTTTGAAGTTTTGCCCCACCGATACTAGCTTTCACATTATACCCTCTGGCGCCGATCCCTTTTCTACAGAGATCATTTAGGTTTTTACCTCCTAAAGCTTCATAGGTCTCCGCAAGATATAGAGCGTGCCAATGCTTGATAGCATTTCCAGTTATTACAGGAACCTCATATACTTTAGGAGGATCAGTCCCTCTTTTAAATATTACCGTTGCTATAGCGTGGGTATTATAATTACCTATGGAACCGGAACCTGTCAATACCGATGTCTCTACAGATACCCGGGCTGAAACCCTTACATAGGGGGGATAAGGCATACTTATCACCCAGTTATTTTCCTCCATAGAATATCTCTTATATTAAGAGATCTACAGTCAGGAGCCACCATTAAAGCGGCTAATCTCTTGATCTCTTTGTTTCTCATATCTTCGTTGTTGAGACCCTTAAGATACTTAAATAACTCTTTTAAGGAATTACTGAACTCGCCTAGACAATTCTTAATACTCTCTAACTCTTTCACATCAGATTGCTGAGATCCTTCTCTTAATCTACTGATTCTGCTTTCTATGTCATTCATGACCTTAATTGCTAATCTAGATAATTTAGCGAGACTATCTTCATATTTATTCGGAGCTCTAGCTAGCTCATCTGCAATGTCATAAGCCTGCTCTACATGAACAATAATTCTAGCGAGATCTGCAAAATCTTTAACTACATCTTTATCATCTCCACTCAGAAGGCTACCACCCTATTCTAATAAGTTTTAGAGGTATTTATTTTTCTTCTATAAGGTCAACTAAGCAGGGAGTATGACCAAACATCATGGGATCTTCCTAAGACTCTTGCGGATAGATTCATAGTTGGGATGAGGCTCGGCTTCTACAGCTTGGACGACAAGATCATGGTCATCGATTCAGAGGTTTCAGAGGCTCTTGGCACCACAAGAGGCTCGAAAGGCGTTCCAGATGATCTTATGAAGGCATCTGTGGATGAGTTCCCAGAAATACTATCTAGCGTAGCATCAAACCAAGGGATCAAGAGATGCCTTGCAGGCACAGTAGCTGTTCTACAGGGCGTCTTCCCGTCACCAGATGCTGCGAGGATTGCTGAGGAGGTGAAGGAGAAGCCTGGAGAGAGGGCATCCACAGCATCTATATATGCACTAGCGATCCTCCAGCTGGTAAGGGGGTATATTGATGAGGATACAATTCTAGACGCCCTCAGACTAGCACTTCTCCACAGATTCGAACCAGTCTCGGGGAGGAGGAGAGAGGAGCTAGTTGAGGATGCAGCTAGCTGTGCATGTCAGAGAACATTCTCTGCAGGAGTCTCCGGGGCTTTGGGCAACCCGGGGAGAGCGGTTTCCAACCGCACCAACTGGGATGCCCAGCCCCAGTCTAGCCAAGTGAGCTCCTTTATATCGAGGATCAGATCTTCTGGATCGGCTCAAAGCAGACCTATATCAACATCTAGCACAGGGGTGGCTGCCCTAGATACAGATACAGCTAAGAGGCTTGCACAGACGATTTGTAGGATGATTGGTAGGGATCCCTCCGGAGTTCTCACAACCATTAGCAAGGGTGATAGCTTCTCGATCTCTGGCATTAGGTTCTATAGAAAGGGTGATGTATGGTATGTATATCCAGCCTCTAAGGAGAGCTCGGAGATCCTCTCGGCAGCCATAGCATCTTTAGGGGTGGAGAAGGGATCTATCTCGTTCTCAACATCATACCAAGACTTTGACATAGTTGTGAAGGCACTTAAACTGGCTGGGATGGAGGCTGAGGATCTGTTTGAGAGACCGCTTGAAGCGGCTGCATCCGCAGCATATACCCTGTTCAAGGTTGAGGGAGCATCTGCTAGAGGGAAGATATCATCTGTGCTGAGGGTTGTAGGAAACATAATAGCTGATAGAATCGCTAGGAGATCCGGCTGGTCATCGGAAAAGATCCTGAGACCTGTCAGAAGGGAGAGGCTGGGTGTGTTCGAGGGATATGAGGAGGATGTAAAGCCAGTTGGAGCCATAGATCTTGTGAAAACAGCTATTGCCATGGAGCTCTACAGAGATAAACCGGTGTGGAGGGTCTATGAGGAGGGATCTCCAAGAGTTGCAATCGTTGTTGATAAAAGCGGGAGCATGGAGGAGATGGTAAGAGGTCTCAAGAATATAGTATATGCTGCCGGCATAGCAAGTCTCCTTGCAAACTCTATAGATGCATTATACGATCTCATAGCGTTTGACACAAATGTATATGATCTCGGATCTGAGATGCAGGTAGAAGAAGTGATAGATAAGCTTGCAACATTCTTCTCGGAAGGGTCGGGGGGCACCAGCTATGCATCAGCAATAGAAGAGGCGGTTAAGAGGATGCCCCCAGGATCTGCCGTGTTTGTTGTTGGGGATTTCCAGGACGTATCAATCCCACCTCCATATATCTATGGCGAGGCTAGATCAAAGGATATAAGGTTCATACTATGCCCAACACCAGGCTATAACCCAGGTTATCTAGAAGCCCTTAGAAAGACTCTGAACGCAGAAGTGATCTACCCGGATAAAGAGCTATAGAAAGCCAACAATTCTTCTGAGTTCTTCCAATGCTTTTGGGTATTGTCTGTCTGTTTTTTCTAGTAGGTTTTCGTATAGTGCTTCTGATATTGCTAGCTCTCCGAAGCGTGATTGCATGAATCTTGCCGCGTCTCTCTCCATCGCCGATGCTACTATCCTCCAGTTGATCTTTCTAAGCATCTTAGGCTGTATCAAGCCATGTCTCTTTGCATACCTCTCTACCAATGTTCTACTCCTCCTAACACCCCTATGCCTCTCTATCATTTGCACGAGCTCTTTTGGCATATACACCCATTCACATGGCTTCGATCCTCCCCTCAGTCCGAGGTAGTATCTGCAGAATCCCTCGAAGCATACAAGCCTCCTAGATTCTCGATCTAGCATGGGTATATAGACCACCTGATCCGGGTTCCACTCTCTAATGAGCTTAAGTGCATGCTGTAGCCTGGCTCCGGAATATAGCATTAATAGGTATATTGTATAGTATAGCTCGTGTTTCTTCCTCAGGTATTCGAGGGTCTTTCTCAGATCTTCTATGCTGATCTCATATGCCCTTGGTTCAACCTTATAACTTCTTGAGGGGACATACTCCATGATCCAGCCATATGTTTCCCCAGAGATTGCTCTTTTGTAAAAGAGGTATTGGATATAGTGTCTAAACACGTTTCTAAGCCACTTGTTTCTATGCTTAGCAACTTCTTCCGCTAGCTCTCTGGATAGCTCTCTACCCTCTAGGTATTTCATGAATAAACTCCTATAGTACTTCAGTGTCTCCTCTGTGGCTATCTTCCTCCTCTTCTTCCTCTCTTTGAGGAACTCCTCGAACTCTGGATCCCATCTGAGCACTATTTTCTCAGGCACGATGCCCAGGATCTTTCTGAGCTCTTCTCTGAAGTGTTTTGTCACGAATTCTATTAAGACGTTTCTGAGGATCTCGTCTCTGAGTGAGAGTTTTAGGATCTCAGCTGCAAATGATCTGTCGAAGCCTGTTTCGCCAATAACGCCGCATCCTCTGAGAACCTCCTCAGCACCTAGGATCCTCTTAACCTCCTCCCCAAGGAGCTCGATAGCCTTCCCAGCGATCCATGGCTGAACCTTCTTAAAACCCCTCACAAGCTCATAGAGATAAGATCTGGAAATACCGATCGCCTTAGAAGCACCAGCAAGCCCGAGCCTATCAACAAGGGCTTCAACAAGCCTCCTCCTAGCCTCATCACTAAGCCTCGAAGCATCTATATTCAATGTGAAAAACCCAATTATATGGAATCCAAGAAACAATATATATAGAAAACAAAGCTTTATCAGAATCAATGCAAGATACACATAAACATATATGGCGAATCACAATCATATCCAATGTTCGCAAAGATCCCCGAGGATCAGCGAACAGCCCGAGCAACGATCCATAGATCCCGTGTATACAAATAGATCCCGAGGATCAAATATTTATAAACGAGGATCAATAGGTGTAAAGATCTATGGTGCGGCGGCCGGGATTTGAACCCGGGATCGCCGGCTCGGAAGGCCGGCGTCCTAGACCAGGCTAGACGACCGCCGCCAATAATAGATAGTATTTGATCGGCTTATAAGTTATCGAGGAGAATCTATTATGGATGATTTGAGTCATGCCCCCTGAGGTGTGATGAGGATTGGGGTAGATGATCATTATAGGCTATGTGTTTAATATGCTTCGTTATTAATCTCTTTGTTTATCTACTACAGGGTGGTTTTGACTAGATACGATCTGATTATTAGGGGCGGTGTGATTATAGATGGAACAGGCTCTCCTCCGTTTAGGGGTGATGTGGGGGTTATTGGTGATGCAATAAGTGCTATTGGTGATCTCTCTGGTGCTCAGGCTGAGAGATATATAGATGCTCAGGGATTATATATTACGCCTGGGTTTATAGATATACATAACCACAGTGATCTATCGATCCTCGAGATACCAACGGCTGATAACTATATACTCCAGGGTGTCACCACGATCGTTACCGGTAACTGTGGCTCCTCACCAGCACCGGTGACAGATGTTAATAAGGATTATAGGGATTTTGTTAGGAAGCAATGGCCCGGGATCGATGTCCAGTGGAGCAGTTTTGGTGAATATCTAGAGGCTCTTGAGAAGGCCAGGCCCTCTATAAATATAGCTCCTCTTGTAGGACATGGGATGATCAGATCATCAGTAATCGGTTATATCGATAAGAAGGCTTCTGAGAAGGAGCTTGAGGAGATGAAGAGACATGTAGAGGAGGCTATGGAATCAGGAGCCTTTGGGATGAGTAGTGGGCTTATATATATACCAAGCATGTTTGCAGACACGAGAGAGCTTATAGAGCTTAGCAAGGTTGTGGCTAGGTATGGGGGTATATATTCCACCCATATGAGGAACGAGGGTGTTGGGCTCATAGACTCAGTGATCGAGGCGATAACGATTGGCCTCGAATCCGGGGCTCCTGTAGAGATCTCCCATATAAAGGCTAGCGGGAGACCCAGCTGGGGCAAGGTATCAGTAGCACTAGATCTGATATCGGAATACGCATCGAGGGGGTATGATATATCAGCAGACGCATACCCCTACGAGGCATCATCAACAACACTCACAGCTTTACTCCCAAAGGATATTAGGGAAGGGTCGAGAGATGAAGTTATGAAGAAACTCTCAGACCCAGCAGTCATAGAGAGACTTAGACAAGGCTTAGGTGGAGTGGTGCTTGAGGATAGGTATATCTCTTGGCATGATATAATGATCTCATACTCGCCAAGCCATAAGGAGCTTGAGGGCATGAGGATCGATAAGATCGCTGAGAAAATGGGTCTTGACCCTATCGAAGCCGTGGTTAGAATGCTCCTAGACGATGGGCTGGCCACAAGAATGATCATTTTTGGTATGAGGAGAGAGGATGTTGAGACAGCTATAAAACACCCTCTAGTCGCTATAGGGAGTGATGGTTCTGTAACAAGACCCGGGGTTGGGAAGCCCCATCCAAGAAGCTATGGGACATTCCCGAAGGTGATAGCTAGATATGTTAGGGAGAGCAAGATCCTCTCACTACAAGAAGCGATAAGAAAGATGACATCGCTACCAGCCAGGAAGCTAAGGCTATGGGATAGGGGTATTATCAGGCCTGGCTTCAAAGCAGATCTAGTGGTGTTCAACTACTACACCATAGAGGATACAGCAACCTATGAGAATCCTCATTCATATCCAAAGGGTATAGAGTATGTGGTTGTGAACGGAGAAATAGCTGTCGAGAGGGGAAGGCTTCTTAGCGGTGTGAGGGCTGGAAGGATTCTTAGAAGAGCATGGTAATCCTATCGAGCTATCAACATATTTTAATACCCCTCAAGGACTTGGATCTTTGTGTAATTACCGGATATAGAGTTTAGTTTTAAGTATATTTTATAGTGTTGTGAATACACCTCTATTTATTGAGAATCGCCTCCCCAGCATCTCCTCATAAGCATTAATAGCCTCTCCATAGTTCTGTAGCGTTACACCGATCTCGTCGAGACCGAGTATCAGCATTTTCCTAGCACTTTCATCCATTTCGAATGGCACCACTTTACCCTCGTATTCAACCACCTTTCTCTCGAGATCTATTCTGAGGATTAGATCCCCTCGCGAGGCTCTGTCTAGAAGCTCTTTCACTATATCCTCGCTGAGTTTTATACATGCAAGCCCGTTTCTAGCAGCGTTCTCATAGAATATGTCTCCAAAGGATGTTGAGATCACAGCCTTTATTCCGTGGTCAACAAGGGCCCATACGGCGTGCTCCCTCGAAGAGCCTATCCCGAAGTTTCTTCCCGTGATCAGTATTGGAGCCCCTCTAAAGCGATCATCATCTAATACAAAACCCTCTTTAGGTCTCCCCTCATCGTCATATCTCCATCTATAGAAGAGGTATCTCCCAAGTCCTTCCCTTTTGCTTATCTTGAGGAACTGGGCTGGGATTATCTGGTCTGTATCTATGTTATCGATTGGTAAGGGTGCAGCTTTACCCTCTATTATTTTAAGCCCTGGCATAGGATCACCTCAGCATCCACGAATACCCGAGCCTCTCAAGAAGATCTATATCGACAACATCCTCAACAGGAGAGATCTCGAACTCCCTGACATCGACAAAATGACCCTCTATCGCTGCTGCAGCAGCCATCATCGGACTTACTAGGTGGGTTCTACCGCCAGGGCCCTGTCTGTTCTCAAAATTCCTGTTAGATGTACTCGCACACCTCTCGCCAGGCGATAGTCTATCCTCATTCATACCTATGCACAGGCTACACCCAGAGTTCCTCCACTCAAAGCCAGCATCTATGAAGATCCTGTGGAGCCCCAGCCTCTCAGCATTCCTCTTAACAAGCTGGGAGCCGGGTACAACCATAGCCCTTACACCGCTCTTAACCTTCTTACCCTTAACAACCCTTGCAGCTTGTATTAGATCGTATAGCCTAGCATTTGTACAAGATCCTATGAAAACCCTATCGATCGTTATATCCACTATCCTCATACCCGGTTTAAGCCCCATATATTTCAAAGCCCTCTCAACAGAAGCTCTCACAGTCTTATCCTCATACTCGCTAGGATCCGGTACCGTGCCATTAACGCTGGAGACCATGGCAGGTGTAGTCCCCCAGGTAACCTGGGGCTCTATCGACGAGACATTGATCTCGATGACCCTGTCAAACCTGGCCCCCGGATCTGTTGCTAGGGATCTCCAGAACTTGGTAGCTTCATCCCAATCGCTATCCTTTGGGGCGAAGGGTCTATTCTTAAGATAATCTATGGTTTTATCATCAGGCGATATTATTGCGGTTCTAGCACCAGCCTCTATAGCCATGTTGGTTAGAGTCATCCTCTCCTCAACATTTATATAGCCTATATACTCACCAGTATACTCGATCGCATGGCCTATAGCTCCCCCAGCCCCTATAGAGCCTATCATAGCTAGAACAACATCCTTGGACATAACACCAGGTTCTGTCCTCCCCACAAGCCTAACCTCCATCGTTTTCGGCTTTTTAAGCCAGAGAGTCTGGGTTGCTAGGATATGCTCAACCTCGCTAGTCCCTACACCGAATGCGAGAGCCCCGAGAGCTCCGTGGGTTGCTGTGTGGCTATCGCCACAGGCTATAGTCATCCCTGGTAGCGTTAATCCGAGCTCAGGGCCTATTACATGGACTATCCCTTGGTATGGGCTGTAATAGTCGAGAAGCATTATCCCATGCTCATAGGCATTTCTCCTGAGGAGTTCCATCTGCTCTAGTGAGAGCTTATCCATTATGGGGAGTGTTCTATCACTAGTTGGGACATTGTGATCCATAACAGCCACTGTGAGATCCGGTCTCCTAACCCTCCTCCCAGAGATCCTGAGTCTTTCAAAAGCTACTGGGGATGTTACTTCGTGTATATAGTGCCTATCTATATATATTAGATATCTATCACCCTCGCTCGCTATTACATGGAGATCCCAGATCTTCTCAAAAATCGTTCTCCCCATCTATACCCCCTCTCTAATAATCCTAGCCACACATCCTCCAACATCGTGGGTTTTCATAGAACCACCTATATCTGGAGTTTTACACCCCCTAGCTATAGCCTCCTCAACAGCCCTCTCAATGCTCTTGGAGGCGCTCAGCAGTCTCTTATCATTCTTCTTAGCCCCGAGCCATTCGAGCATCATTGAGATCGAGAGGATCATTGCGTACGGGTTCGCAATACCCTTCCCAGCTATATCTGGAGCAGCACCATGGACAGGTTCGAAAAGCCCTATCTCATCGCCTATGTTTCCAGAAGGTGCTAGTCCAATACTCCCAGCAACTTGGGCTGCCTCGTCACTCAATATGTCTCCAAACATGTTTGTTGTGAGTATCACGTCAAAGGATTCCGGGTTCCTTATAAGAGCCATGCTGGCAGCATCGACCAGGATATCTCTCACAGTAACATTATATTTAGAGAGCTCTTCTCTCGCTATTCTGAGGAATAATCCGCAGCTTTTTCTCAGTACGTTAGCTTTATGGACTATGGTTACAATTCCCCTTCTCCTAGAGGCTATTTCCCCAGCAACCCTGGCGATCCTCCTGCTAGCCTTCTCGCTAATGATCCTGAGGGCGACGACCGCGTCTCCAACCTCGAACTCGTATCCCTTGTAGAGATCCTCAGTATTCTCCCTAACGATCACGAGATCCACAGGTTTCACACTTGGAACACCTTTATAGCTCTTCACAGGCCTTATGTTTGCATAGAGATCAAACATCTGTCTCAGTCTGACAATAACATCCATAGCCGTATCACCAACAGGGCCTTTTATAGACGCATCAGCAGTTTTCACACCCTCTATTGTTTCTCTTGGGAGGGCTTCTCCTCTTCTTTTCAGACACTCATCACCAGCGTCATAGAACCTTATATCGAATGATACCCCATAGGTATTCTCAATAGCATGTATAACTTCTAGAGAGGCTTCTGAGATCTCTGTACCTATACCATCACCCTTGATCCATGCTATTCTATACATCTTAACCACCCCTACGCGCCATGATCAGGTTTATAGCCTCTACTATAGCTTCTGCAACAGCCCAGTGTGGATCTGGCTTTATAGAGCTTGCAGTGGCTTGGATACCGTTTTGTGTTTCTAGGATCACTGTTGCTTCAACTCCTATCTTTCCATCGATCTGTACGATTCCTAGAGAGTAATCCTTGATCTTCACATTCTCTAGGAGAGGGATCTTCTCCATAGCATTAACTATAGAATCAACACCCCCCATACCCTTACCATACAGCTCATATATATCGCCTCTTATAGATATCCTGATAATGGCTCCTACACCCATTCTAGTGCTCGTTACACTCACCTCTAAGAGCTCTGCAACGCGGCTGTCATCAGATCTTTGCCCAAGTACTTCTTTAACTACCTCCACAAGATCCTTATCAGTAACCCTTCTACCCATATCACCGAGATTCTTGATTCTCTCGACGACAAGCTTTAGCTGCTCATCAGAAACCTTGAAGCCCAGCTCCTCAAGCCTAGCCCTGATCCCATGGGATCCGGCATGTTTGCCGACAGCAAGCCATCTCCTTGCACCAACAAGCTCGGGCGGGAAGGGTTCGTACGTTGCAGGGTTTCTCAATATCCCGTGGGTATGTATACCGCTCTCATGTCCAAACGCATTTCTGCCAACAATAGCCTTGTTAGGTTGAACAGGGATCCTGGTTAGTTTCGAGACAAGTCTTGAGACTTCAACAAGCTTCTCTGTCCTTATGCCGAGCTCATAGCCATAGAGGATCTTTAGAGCCATTACCACCTCCTCGAGACTGGCATTACCAGCCCTCTCACCAATCCCGTTGATTGTTACATGAACCTGCCTAGCACCAGCCAGGATCCCTGCTATACTGTTTGCTGTTGCTAAGCCAAAATCGTCGTGACAATGAACACTAACTATTTTTCCCCTCGAAACACTAACGATTTCTCTAACAAGCCTAGCAATATACTCAGGAGTAGCTGTACCAACAGTATCGGGGATATCTAGATAATGCGCGCCTGCCTCTGCAACGGCTGAGTATATCTGTTTCAGAAACTCAGGATCGCTTCTCGTAGCATCCTCAGCCGAGAATTCGATCTCAACACCGTGGGATTTTAGGTAATCAACAGATTCTACAGCCCTTCTAAGAGCCTCTTCACGGGTGATGCCAAGCTTGTATTTTAGATGAAGATCCGATGTAGCTATAAATACGTGAACCCTGTCAACATCCGCATCAAGGGCTAGCTCGATATCCTTATTATTAGTCCTAGCAAGAGCACAGATCTTTGCGCTCAAGCCAAGACCAGAGATCTTCTTTACAGCCTCAAACTCGCCCTTGCTAGTGATCGGGAATCCGGCTTCTATCACATCGACACCAAGTTCGTCAAGAGCCCTGGCTATCTCGATCTTCTCATTAACTGTTAGAGCTACGCCTGGGGTTTGCTCACCATCACGAAGAGTTGTATCGAATATATATACTCTTCTCGAAGCCTAGCCCACCACCTCGGAGATTTGTCACATCTAATTGGTTATCGGGGTATATAAACCTTACTAGTAACTCTACCCTCGCTATTTATAAAACCTCTCCACGATCTCTCGAGTAACCTATACAAAGCTATTTGCTTGTGCAGTGACTCACGACAACCCGTTGTGAGTAAAGGTTACATATCACGGATCTTTTAATGGTCTCTTAGGAAATAGGCCTCGGAAATGGCTAGCCAGCGGATAATGCTAACCTCTTTTAAACCGTATGAATACTAGAGGATAGATATGAGGAACAGAGTTGCCATGATACCTACTGTAAGGGTAATTTCTTACACACAAGACGGTGAAAAGCTCGTGGCAGCCTCGTCTAAGAGGTCTCTCTCGTCTAAAGACGTTTCAGAGATCTTTGAGAGGATGGATGATGAAGAAGTAGAGGTATGGATCAGGGAGACGCTTAAGAGAGGACATCTAAGCCCTTGGGAGCATTGTATCTATACATTTGAGGTTATATGTTCAAGAGTATGTTCACACCAGCTGGTGAGGCACAGGATAGCGAGCTACACACAGCTTAGTCAGAGGTATAATGAGAGGTTGCTCGAGCCCAAGGAAACTAAATATTGGCTAGAGATCTCGGAGAGGGTACTGAGTGGCGATAAGGAGGCTCTTGCAGAGGTTGGAAGGGCTTTTTATCTAGGAGATCCTGACTGGCCGGAGGATCTGAGGATCAGGATGGCCTCTGAATATGCAAGGTCTGTTGCAAAGTACTGGGAGCTTAGAGGAAAAGGTCTTTCTAGAGAAGATGCTAGATATATACTCCCGCAGGCTGTGGCAACAAAAATAGTTGTAACAATGAATGCCAGAGAGATCCTCCACTTCCTAGGGCTGAGAATGTGCACACATGCCCAGACCGAGATAAGGATTGTTGCATGGAAGCTTAGGAACGAGCTGGTGAGAATACATCCTAGACTCTTCAAATATGCCGGCCCATACTGCCTCCTGGATAATAATCTAGTCTCGAAGGAACCTTTATCTCTTGAGGATCTTGTTGAAGGTAGAGCGGGTGTCTCTATAGATAGGTGTAGAGAACTAGTACCAAGGGAAGGGATCAGGAACTGTATCCTTAGCAGCCTAAAGCTATACCTCTCAGCTTTATAGGATCTGGACTAATATATTTATATATTCTGTCGCGCGACTATGATCTGAGGTAGTGTGTATAGATAGATGGTGGTCGAAAGATCCGGCAGAGAGAGCCGTGTTATTAATAGTGTAGGTGGTAGGGTATATGGTATTGTCAGAGTTAATGAGCCCCTGCCATTGATCGGGCATATAGCGTTTGGCATAATAGATAGGGGGACTAATCTGTTACAGGTTAGGCCCTATAGTGCGTGTCATCTATCATGTATATTCTGCTCTGTAGATGCTGGTCCCAATACCAGGACAAGGATCTCTGATTTTATAGTTGATGTTGACTATATGCTTGAGTGGGCATGGTATGTTGTTTCTCACAAGATCTCGAAGAAGATCCATATACTTATAGATGGTGTTGGAGAACCCCTTCTACACCCAGAGATAGATAGACTCATAGCCGGTCTGAGAGAGAGCGAGAGGATCGGTGTAATAGCTGCTGAGACCCATGGGGCGGTGTTAAATGAGAACATGGTTAGGAGGCTATACGAGGCCGGGATCTCGAGGCTAAATATATCTATAGATAGTCTCGATCCTGAGAAAGCCTCTATGCTGGCTGGTGCTAAGTGGTATAACATTGAAAGGGTTGCTGAGATGGCTCTCTATGCAAACTCCATAGGTATTGATGTAATGATAACCCCTGTATGGATCCCGGGTGTTAATGATAGGGATATCGAGGAGATAGTTCTCTGGGCTAAGAGGAATATAAATAATAGATCTTCACCGATCCTCGGTATCCAGAAATATGTTATCCACAGGAGGGGGAGAAAGATCCCCGGGGTTGTTGAACCAAGCTGGGATAGCTTTTATAGCTTCCTAGAAACCCTCGAAAGGAAGACAGGGGTTAAGCTCAGACTCTCACCCGAGGACTTCGGGGTTAGACCTGATATAAGTATTCCAAAACCAATAAGGGTTGGTAATAAGGTTGCAGTGAAGATCTATTCGAAAGGATGGCTCAAAGGAGAGGTTATAGGCTATGCTAAGGGCAGAGTAGTAACGATCGTTGGTCTCGATGATATCGATGAAGAGGCAGAGATCCTGGTCAAGATAATAAGTGATAAGGATAACATATATCTCGCAAGACCCGCTCCGTGAGGCGATTATATGGCTAAGTGTGTGACAAGGAGCGTTTCGAGGCTGCATATAACATTAATAGATCTCATTGGGAGACTGGGAAGGATTGATGGTGGTGCAGGGGTCACATTAAGTGAGCCTAGCTTTGTTGTTAGCGCACAGATCCTAGATCATGGTAGTATAGAGTTTTCAGGTGGTATGGAGTATAGAGATATAGCTATTACATGCGCCAATAGATACCTCGCAAGAGCCTGCAGATCCTGTGGAGCAAGGATAGAGGTTATAAGGGGCTACGAACTCCACGTAGGCTTAGGCGGAGTGACACAGCTATGTCTATCGATTGCTAAATCCCTTTCAGCTTCTATGGGTTTAGACGAGGATCCCATAGAGCTGGCAAAGATCGTTGGGCGTGGAGGCACTTCAGGAATAGGCACCTATAGCTTCAAGCTAGGAGGTTTTATCGTCGATGCTGGTCATAGCTATCCAACTGAGAAGCAGCTTATAGGCCCTTCGGACCAAGTTGTAGCACCACCTCCGCCTATGATCACTAGGATTGAGATCCCTGAGAACTGGCGCTTTGTTTTGGTGAGACCCTTAGGGGCTAGGAAGATCTACGGGGATCTTGAGAGAAGGATCTTTGAGGAGGGGAGGAGAATGCCTGAGGAGGAGGTGTGGAGAGTATCCCACATACTCCTAATGGGGTTGATTCCTTCTGTAAAGATAGGGGATATCGAGTTATTCAAGAGATCTATTGGAATGATCCAGGAAGTGGGGTTTAAGAAAATCGAGTGGCTCTACCAGGATAAGAGTGTGTGGAGCATAAGGAAAAAGCTATTATTGAGGGGCATAGAGCACGGGCTCAGCAGCATGGGTCCAACAATATATATACCGTGTCGTGAGAACGAGTGTGAAGAGATCTCAAGCTATATTTCAGATGAGAAAAGCATTAGCTTAGACATAGTAAAGGGGAGTAATCGGGGGGCGGATACAATCTGTTAGGGGTCTTTTGCATATTTTAAGATAGCTGCTTGAGCATGATATCTGGTGATCTGTGTGAGGCGACATTTCTTCTAAGAATTTGGGCAAGCTTTTGAGCATCGACTCTATCGTCTATGGATCTCGCTATATTGTTAAAGCCGCACCTCTCTTCCAGGATTCTGAGCACTCTGTCAACCCGCACACCAAGGGATCTCTTAACAAGCTCATCTCTACCCTCGTCGACAAGCTCGTATAACGGTATATCGTCTGGTAATCCGAGCACTTCTAGAGCGGTTCTCCTTGCACACTCATGAATCTTTGTTGAGGTTCTTGCTACATCGAGCTGCCATTGCTCTCCCTTCCACTCTAGCCCGGCCTCTTTAATAGCTTTTAAGGGTCTTCCGAACTGATCCCTTATGAATGCTCCAAGCCCGAGCTTTCTGGTCTCATAGACCATGTAGTTAAGCAGGGCTGAGTAGTAATAAGCAGCATCCATGTTATATGTGATCATATACGATACATGATGATCTATTATTATCCCGTTCCCACTTCTACACACATCTCTTATGACCCGTGGTTCTAGGACGGACGATGCAAACGCTCTTGAGCATCTATAAAGTACTAAATAGGCATTATGATCCCTATCGCAGGGTATGTCAGGCTTAGGGGGCGCTTTAAGGATTGATAACGTGTTTGCCAAAGCCTCTCTATTTGATGCGTAGAGCTTTTCCAAGAGATCTCTGAGTGTCTTGGTACCGCCTGAGCTGTAGAAAATCTTGAATAGCCTTATGATTGTAAACGGGTATAGGGATCCTCTGGCTAAATACCAGGCCATATGATCCATGATATTTTTTACCCTAATCTCCGCTCTGGAGATAGTATCGGTGTTTGTGCCTTTTACTAACTTTTTCAAATCAAGGGGTCTTGCAATATAGCTATTATTGTTGTTCTCATAGCTAGTTATGGTGAAAGCTAGGGGGATTATGGGTCGGTTCACAGAGATCCTGCCGCCTGTGAATATGGGGGAGACCTCGGATCCTTCCAGCCTGATTCGATCGATTCCTTCAAGGGTTATTATGCCTAGAGAGAAGTACTCCATAATATGGCTAACATGATCCTTAAGGGTTAGGGGTAGAAGACTCACCTCCACAGAGCCTGGTTCTAATGCTGAATCATCGTCTAGTTTTCTAAGAAGCCTCACAATCCCACATAGAATTTTACTCATAAGCCCCCACCCCTTCTCACAATGGCTATGGATGCGTGGATGCCGTGTCTAAATACATCGCCTAGATATAGTATTTCACCCTCACAATCCCATTTCTCAAGAACCATGTATGTTAGCAACTTACCAGCTCCGTGGGGCGTTATAGAACCACTATAGCTCTGTCCAGCTGGTAACACTATACCCACATAGCCTCGATCCCTGATAAACCCCAGCATGAGGTCGAGAAAAACGGCCGACAGATCCCCCTTCTGGGCGGCTTGTCTTGGTAACCCGTATTTTCCAATATATTCTGACTTAACATATTTCCTAATAGTCCTGCCCCACTCATTCCTCGGCAGCTCGTTTATCTCAAGCCATGGAGGATTTGTGACCGCGATCCCAGGTTTAGGGATGTTTAAAGCTTTTAAGATGTCTCTCAGGATCGCTGATGACAAGATCAGGATCCCTAGACCTCCCCCATGCCTCTCGATAAAATGAGCAAACTCATTGCGAAGTTTCTGAGGTATAGATCTGTAGATCTTGTTATATATCATATCAACAACAGAGTTAGCGGATTTGCATGGAACCTTTGAACCGCGCTCGGAGATCTCCTTCCACAGGCTATCTAGCATATCTATTATAGAGTTATGTATGTTCACTATATGCCCAGCCGTATATATTTTATCCCCACCAATGCCCGTACTCCTCATAATAAGACTCTTAATTACAATATTGAGAAGAGCACTATACAGATCGCTTGGAATTCCCAGGTATCTATTGGATAGACTATGGCTTATAAAATCTCCCCAGAGTATTGTTGGAGCCCCGGGTGGTTCACTACCGACTAGGAGCTTATAGACCACAGGCAGTCTGGCTCTTGCCATTGCTACTGCTAATGGGTTTATATCTAACCCCAAGATCTCATAATAAGCATGGACAGGATCCGCCCCTTCAGCGATCTTTCTACGTAGTATGCTCACTAAGAATCTGCCACTCCCACAAGAGGGATCTATTATTAGCTCGTCAGTGAAATGAGCCCCCATAGCTTTAAGCCTCTCAATCACTAACTCGGTAATCCATCTAGGGGTATAATACTCTCCTGAGTGGTATCTTAGCATCTTGTTAATCAGATCCTCGTATAGCTTGCTCATGAGATCTATTTCAAGGAGATCTCTTTTATTAAGGGACCTTGCGCGAGATATTACCTCTAGACATATCTTAAGGATCTTTTCCTCCCCTCTCTCAGCAAGATCCCTCCACCAGAGAAGCTGAGGTATAGGTACCAGGTAATCCACGGTTGCATCGCCTGAGCATATCTCAAGAGGATCCTCCCCTCTCTCAAGGGCTATAGCGGTAAGTGTGTTTATGTACATCTGAATTGCCGTGTGAATCGAGAATAATGTAAAAAGTTCACGATCGCTAAGACCTCTATATATTCCTGATAGAACACTGCTGTAAAATTTATAGGAATCACTATCAACTATACTGGATCTTTCAGCAACATCGATCAGATCTCCAATCTCTTCTAGCATCGCTATATATCGAGCATCATCTTTCCCGTTCATTATATATAACACCTAGCTATGGTAATTTAACGTCACATGATAATATAATGTGTGGTGCCTAAAGAGATCGCATGTATTTACTATAATAATTCTTAGACGTTTCAAAGGGGATTTGGTCTTTTATTGTAATTAATAAGGTGAAGGTCTGGCCAAGTATAAACCAGAAGAAATGTGTGATTGTGAAGGAGAAGCTGTAGTATATGCCGCGGCCGGGATTTGAACCCGGGTCACGGGCTCGAAAGGCCCGCATACTTGTCCGGGCTATACTACCGCGGCCCATTTTTAGCATTTACATGGGGTCTTTTAGGTTTTTTGAGTATATACATCTAACTCTGTGTTCGGGTTCTGTTTTTGCTTTTCTTTTTTGATCTTATTATAGATCCTATATATTTCCTCCGGTGTCATTTGGAAAACCCTCGTGTCTGTCCTCTGGATCTCTACTCCGGTACAGTTCTCTATAGCCTTATGGACCAGTCTTTTTCTCTGGCTAAATATACACTTGATAAACTCTTCAAGCCCTTTCTCCACTTCTACCTTTGGTTCTTTCCTGCGGAGTATCAGTGTTTGTGAGAACACAGCGGGTTCTGGGTAGAAGCTCTGGGGCGAATATATGTTCCCACTATCTATGTTGAAAGCTATGTTTAGCATAACCCCTATAGAACCGTAGCTCTTGGTTCCAGGGGGCGATTTTATCCTATCCACAACGTCTTTTTGCAAAACCAGCACAGCCCATTTAGCATTGCTCCTCGCTATGGTGCCTAGCAGTGGTCCTGTTATTGAATAGGGTATGGTTCCCACCACTCCTGTGAAATTGATTCTTTCAAGAATCTCAAGAGCGTCTCCAAGGATCATTTCGACGTTATTTAATCCTTCAAGCGTCTTCTTAGCAATGTTATAGATCCTCTCATCTATCTCTATAGTTATAATCCTAGAGCATAGTGTGGCTAGATACCTTGTAACAATACCAAATCCCGTGCCAACCTCGATCACAGGTTCTTCTGAGAGACATCCAAGGCTCCCGGCAAGTCTCCCCAGCTCCTCTATAAGCTTGGGATCTATTGTGAAGTGCTGTCCAAGTCTCTTGCTGGGCTTTATACCCGCTTCTCTAATAAGATTTCTAGTAAGTTTTAAGAGGGATCCCTTATCCATGGGTATGTTATTAAGGATCACCAAGGCTCCCTATAGTTAGTCCTAGCATATAGATAGTCAAGCATTTTGAAGAAGACAGCATCCGGAGATCCTTTGGGGGGTTCTATGAAGAGGTAATATTTCTCACCCCCCATAAATTCTAGAATCATCCTATCAACAAGAATCTTCACAGGATCCTGGAGCTTAGCTCTCTGCGAGATATCTTTGAAAGATTCGAAGGGTTTTTTCTTCCTCTCAGACAATAATATCTCAAGGCTCTTCTTACCAATACCAGGGAGAAGTTCGAACATATGGAGCCTGATATTTATGGAAGATGCTATGTTAAAAAACTCCGTATATACAGCCTCCTTCTCGATAACTATATCCCTCAAAGCCTTGGTAAGATTATCCCTAGCAATGCCTGTTAGCTCCTGCCATAATAGTTTATCCCCAAACCGAGGTCCCGGAGCCCCTCTCGGACCGGGCTCGACATAGATTCTCTCACCAATGCTTGGATGCTGCCCAGGGGTTGGGATCAGCTCGGCCAGCGTGAGGTATTTGGTCCCTATAACCTGTGCTATTGGAGAATTTCTATGGTGGGGGTGCTTATCAAACGGATTGCCGTTGGGCATATAGTCAAGAACTATTACATAGATATCCCTGATCCTGGGATATCTCGTCTCACGATCCCTAGCACCTCTATACATAATATGCACCGCTTTCTAGCACTTACAATATTCTCTCACGAGCCTTAGCACAGTCTCCAACTCCTCTTCTCCATAGCCCTTGCTCTCGAAATTCATTAGAGTAAGCAGCTCGTCTTTTCTCTTGGGACATATGTTTATTATCTGCACACGTGTTATTTCCCTCAAACCAATCTCTCCTAACTTATCGAAAAGCTCGTTAGCAGCCTCATCATCGCATTTCGAGAAGATAGATGCGTGTTCCAAAACCCTTCTCTGGAGATCCTGGAGCTTGGATCCTCTGGCCTCTGCTTCCAAGAGCATCTTCTTAACTATAGGTAGCGGGATCTCCTTTACCGACAAGATCTTCAAGTATATCCCCCGTTCATGTGGAGAGGGTTTTAGCTATCAGACCCCTAACTTCTGAGATCCTTGTTTTAACACTATCTATAAGCTTCTTTGTCTCATTAACAACTCTTTCCCATACTTCGGGTGTGGGTCTAAGATGTTCTGGCCTTACATATAATGTTTTCACTTTATCCCCGAGGTTTACCTTAACCTCGTATGCATCGCCTCTCTTACCTGCTATAACACCTGTTTTTCCATGGTATCTTCTATGGGGCATTCCATTATGTATCGATGGGTTTATTACTATATGGACTCTATCTCCGGGTTTGTAGTCTATTAGAAGATAGCTGAGGCTGGGAACCTGTCCCCTTTCTCTGGGGCTTTTTCTGAGGAGTTTTCGTGTTCTATGCCTGTAACCCTTTGGAGCCTTTACCAGCCTCACACACCTAATGGAGTTTTAACTCTAAAGATTATAAGTGTGTTACCCTTTTGTAACTATTAGCGGGTTATGAGCTCATGATCTCCTTGACAGCGTCGGCGATCCTCCTAACGCCTTCCCTTATATCCTCTTCAGAAACCGAGTAGCTGAGCCTTATATAATCTCTACCAGCAGTGTCAGGGAAACCGCTTCCTGGTATGGTAACCACATAGTATTTATCAAGCAGGAGGTCTACAAACTCTATATCGCTTAGTCCGCCTTTGGCAAGCACTGTAGATACTCTTGGGAATATGTAGAACGCACCGTGGGGTTTCCAGACCTCGAACTCCTTGATCCTTGATAGCTCCTCGTAGATTATATCTCTCCTCCTCCTAAAGATCTCGACCATTCTTCTAACAGGCTCCCAGTCACCCTTGAATGCATCCACAGCGGCTTCTTGGGCAAAGCTCGGAGCACAGCTATATATATTCACAGCAAGCTTGGCCAGCTTCCTGGCTATATCGCCCCTAACGACCAAGAATCCTATCCTCCATCCAGTCATTGAGAAGGTCTTGCTAACTCCGTTCACGTAAAGAACATAGTCCTTCCAGCCTGGCATACTGGTCATGCTTCTAAACGGTGTCTCTCCATAGACAAAGTTATCATAGATCTCGTCGGCAAGTATTAATAACCCGTTCTCTTGAGCAATCCTATAGATCTCCTCGAGGGTTTTTGGTGGGAACACATAGCCCGTCGGGTTGTGGGGGTTATTGATCACGATCATCTTGGTTTTCTCTGTCACCATAGAAGCGATGGAGTTAGCATCGAGCTCAAACCCCCCAGAGGATCCCTTAAACCTGAGTGGAACATATTTAGGAACCCCTCCTAGGAATCTGGCTACCTCTCCATATGCAGGATAGCTTGGCTCAGGTATTATAACCTCATCTCCAGGCGATATATATGATGCCATTGCGAGAAAGATAGCCGTTTTCGCACCTGTGGTGACTATAACTTCATCTTCCTTTACATCAGCCCCGTATCTCTCGTTAAGATAATCGGCAAATGCTCTTCTAAGTCTCGGTATTCCTTGTGTCTCGGTATAGCCTGTGATCCGTTTGTCAAGGGCTTTCTTGGCACTCTCAACTATATGATCAAATGTAGGTATATCGGGTTGCCCGACTCCAAAGCTTATAACCCTATGCCCTTTTTCCCTAAGAGCCCTTGCCCTAGCTATATATGCGAAACCAAGCTCGCCCTTAAGGTCTTTTACTATGCTTTTTGCACCATCAATTGGGGAGTTTCGCGCCAGGTGATACACCTCGATACTAAGGAATTACGGGCTTATATATCTTGCGGTACAGATATCTATACAATCTAATTGATCGATAGGCTCGGTATAGCTATATCCTAATTATTCTATAACTACTCTAAAGTAGGTTTTTACTAACCATTCATACTCAGGCATTCTATAGATGGTCTTGCTTCATCCAGGAACTCTACCGTTAGTCCCCGATATGAAAAAACATCAATGGACATCCACAGACAGGTAGTAAACGGAAGGCTTAGCTTAGGTTGATAGGTATGGGAGACCATCTACGATCTTTCCCAGAGTTTCCTTTTGATATTCGTATGATGTTTACGTGCTTTGATCTATGTGATTTTTGTTACAAGGAGTTTTCAATAAAGAATATCCAGGAGCGGACAATAGCTGTTATGGCTTTCCAGATAACCCTATAATGAGTAAAGGTAGTATGAATGCTATCGATGCATACACATTGGTTCTGATAATAAAGTCCGTATCACATCTACTATTGGTAACATAGATAATAGAGAAGATATGGAGAGAGAGCGGGATCAATACTGCTAGAGGCGATGTTCTTGCCAGTGATATGTATATTGGGATGTATATAGCTATTAAATAGACCAACATGAATCCCTCCACGCTAGAGAGCTTATTTGCAAGAACCCTTACAATAGCTCTATATGCAAGGGATAATAGCAGACTATATAGAAGTGCGAGAGTAACCCCGTCCACGCGGCTATCGCCCGTTATTTAGATAATTAAGTTACCTAATAGCATTGCCCTAGATCTCTTTGACATTATACCAAAGCACCAGTAATATCTCTCTAGAGTATTTCTCTTTGGTGGTAGTATTAAAATCCTAATCACGGGTAGACCTGGTGTTGGTAAAACCACGCTTTTCTCTAGGGTGGTCTCGGAGTTAAGGAGATCCTATAGTACTGCTGGTTTCGTATGCCCAGAGGTAAGGGAATCGGGGACTAGGATAGGGTTTAAGGTTATAGATCTCATGAGTGGTTATGAGGGTTGGCTTGCCATAAGCATCGATAAGCTTGGTAGCTGTAGAGGTCCAAGGATTGGGAAATACTGTGTTCTTGAAAATGAGGTTGAGAGGGTTATGGCTAGAACAAGAGCATCTCTTCCCACTGCTAGCATCATAGCTATAGACGAGATAGGCCCTATGGAGCTCAATATCAAGAGCTCTAAGGAGGTTATAGATCTGGCTATCTCTATGGATAAACCTGGGATCTTTGTTGTTCACTATAGACTTGCGAGTGAAATAGCGTCGAGACTCAAAGGCTCCGGCGTTTCCTATAAGCTCTACATGGTCGATCCCGTTAATAGGGATAAGCTTTATAACGAAATCCTATCCCTAGCATTGAGGATCGTTAGTGAGTATAAACAAATATAAGTCTCCTCTCACCTAATGCATATAGTGGATAAAGTTGTCTGAGATCAAGATCGTGATCTCGGATCCGGATGTGAAGAAACCTAAAAGAGTTAAGGTGATAGCAACAGCGGATCCAAGCCTAAGCTATGGTGAGGATGAGAAATCCCAAAAGACTCTTGTAAAGGTAAAGATCTCGCCTATTCTTAGGAAAATATTAGATCCACAGCTAGGTGTAGTGAGCATTAGGATCAAGAAACAAGATGGAAGCATAGTAAAACTCACAGCACAGGCTGTCACAGATAACACGGTGTCAGAAGGGATGATAAAGCTCCCAGAGGCATTTATGCGAGAGAAGCTCGGAAGCGACAAAGCCCTGGCTGAGATCATGAGGGCCCCTAGCTTCCAGATAACGTTATCCCGTGAGAAGAGCTCAAAGCTGCTTGGGCTGAAAATAGGCGATAAGTTCGATGGATCCCTCATAGGCCTCCCAGGCTATAGCTTACAGATAACCGGAGGGAGCGATAAAGCCGGGGCGCCAATGTTGCCAACAATCCAGGGGCCTGTTAAGAAATATGTACTCCTAAGCGGCCCTCCAGGTTTTCACCCAACAGAGGATGGTATGAGAAGAAGAAAATTCGTAAGAGGTAATACTGTTAATGAGGATACAGTTCAACTAAACACCGTTATTGTTGGAAAGCCATAGCCAGAATATGGGATGAAACTAAATAGGCTACCAGTTAGAGAAACCCCTGATCCGGTTTCTCTCACGTTTCATAAATTCTTAGAAAAAGAAAATTATAAGGAGACTTAGCCCTGATCCCTGGCAATTAGCTCTATATTTCCTAGCTGCTTGTCAGCAAGACTTGGATTTCTCGGCATTGCATATCAATGGGTAATAATGATCAGACTACTAGAATATTATTACTGCTTATAACAAGCATGGTTCCTTGATAGCTTATCACAATCTATGATCGTTCATGACCCGTTCTTCCCGAGACCTAACCGGGCTATTGAAACTACATAGCTGTATTGCTTAAGAAAGTCCAGGTATGTTTTTGTATGTTATAAGTCTTTGAACGCACACCATATTAGGTGCTATAGTTGGTTAAGAAGAAGCAGGAAGAGGCTCCGAAGGAGATACCGCTTCCATCGGAAGGACAGGTTATATGTGTTGTGACAGGAGCTATGGGGGCTGAGTGGATCAAGGTTCTGTGCACAGATAGTGTTGAGAGAGTGGCAAGGATACCGGGTAAGTTTAGGAAGAGGGTTTGGATAGCTCCCGGGGATATTGTTCTCTGTGTTCCATGGGATTTTAGGGCTGATAGGGCTGATGTTATATATAGGTATGAGAAGCATGAGAAAAAGTACTTGATAGATAAAGGTATAGTGCCGAAAGAGCTTTTGGAGCTGGCTGGAACATAGCTATTCTTTCAAAGCCCTTTCAAAGGATTCGTAGAGAGAGTTGACTCTGTACATCCACTCACTAAGCTTCTCAGGAGTATCTGGGTATTCTTCATATAGCTTTTTCATCTTATCCATATACTCAGCAGCAACTATGAGCTTTGCAAGTAGGCTCGGCCTCCCAAGCCCTGCTATGACTCTGCCGAGCTTGTCGAACACGCTCTTCTTATTCTTTATAACACCTGTTATGCTTGTCTCGTATAGATCGCTCTCCTTCAAGATCCTTTTTCTAAGCCCGTACTCTATATCGTCATCGCTGAGCTTTTGGAGAAAGATCCTGAATATATCTAGCGACGCCTGTTTAGCTCCATAATAGTCTATATAGAGCTTGTTCATTATCCAGAGACCCTTAGCGCTATAATCACCAATCTCTGATGCTTTTGCGAATGCTATTGATGCGGCCTTAGCTGCAAGCATCCCGGATCCCTTACCACCCCCATGAACCGGGTTTACGGTGTATGCGGCATCGCCTATAACCATTATGCCATTCCATACCATAGAGTATGGGGGTCTTCTTGTTGGTACTAATGCTCCGCTCGTCTCCACGATCTTTGAGTTCTTGAACTCGGGTCTTGTTAGGATATATTTATATAGATAGGTTCTCGGATGCTCATACCCCTTCCCGTTCTGTACGCCGAGGCCAACATTAACTGTTCTTGCTATGCTCTTTGGGAAGTTCCACCAATAGCCTCCAGGAGCTATCTTTTGGTTCACATAGATCCTTATGTATTCTGGCTTATCTATCCACTCCTCAAGGATCCTTATCTCTCTATAGGCTATCTGTGTATCCTCAGGCTTTATAGGGTCAACAACTGGCCACTCTGGTGGTAGTCTTCTAACAATGCTTCTAGCAGATCCTGAAGCGTCTATAACAACATTAGATCTGAAGACGAGCTTCTCACCCATCCTAGTAGCTATAACACCTCTCACAAAGCCATTCTCTATTATTGGTGCTGAGGCGTTTGTCTCATCATAATACTCGGCACCGTTATCAATACTCTCTCTAATCAGCCTCTGTGTGAACTTAACCCTATTTATCTCGTAACCCTCGCCCTCTATAGTTAGGACAACCTCTTCCGAGGGGCTATAGAGTAGGATGCCCTTAACAAGACCGTCGAGCTCCTCACCGCTAGGGGGCTTTATTCCCACCTCTTCGAAGTGGTGCTTACCTATAGCATCTCCACAGGGCTTATCACCAACTCTATAACTTGGCTTGGCATCTATGAGAGCCACCGAGAAGCCCATTCTGCTTATAAGACTAGCCGCGGTTGCACCGGCAACTCCGGCTCCAACTATTACTACATCGTATTTCTTCTCAACACTCATGATCAACACCCGAATAACTGTTTATATTTACAAATATGTGGTCAACAAGCATGCTCAGCGTCAATCTGACCACATCATATGCTATGCACTTCAATCCTTATATTCTTAACTGATCTTTAGACTTTCCATATTACCTGGAATCTTGTTTCGAATGATCATATGATTGGGAAAATTATCCAGGGTATCCTGCTGTTCTTGCTCCAGGCTTCCCCAAAGTCAATCCTTGTTTATGGGCTTAGTAGAGCGGTTGGCTTTATTAGCTATAGATGCAGTACGGCATACATGTTCTCTTGTGATAAACAAATAGCCGAGAGTCTAAATATCTAGTCTCAGCAGGCATTCTAGTTCTGTCTTTGTTGTGGGGTTAGGTGCACTTGATATCGATTTTCCCGTATTTTTTTAAGGCGTCTATTGCTTTTTCAAGCTCTTTGGAGTCCATATAGAGCCTTTGGATCATTATCATTCTCCCTGACATTGGGTTATTCTGCTCTCTGACAAGTTCTAAGAACTTCCTGCTTTTATTGCATCTGATGTCAATGCTATGATCCTCTATTGGGAATTTGATCAGAATACCCGCACCCTGGATACCTCTATCTGTTATAAGATAGTTCATAACAGGCTGGACAAACACTGTTGGCTTGCCCTTCCTCATTAGCTTATTAATAGCCATAGGTATTAGGAAGAAGATCTCGAACATTACCAGGTTTCCAAGAAATCTGATTAACGCATCGTCATGGGTAATGTATAGTGGTGTAACATGTGCTGTGTATATGTAGTAAATTGCAAACACTATCGGTAATGAGAGCATAGGCATGAGCATCACTTTAGCCTGCTCCCTAAGCTCATAATTAAGATCTGTGTCATTCTGCATTATTTCCAACGCTTTCTTGGAATCCATTCTCACTATCTGTCTACCGGAGCTCACGAACTGGGCATCTGGACTGGTTGCTGAGATCCTCATTCTCCTTACATTGATCGCTACCATTATCGCCATATACGATATAAAGAAGAGTGTTATCACGATCCAGTATAGATCTCCTGGTAGGAATGTTAGAGCAAGTGCATATAGCACTGCAAGTACTTGGGAGACTATGTACGAGGCAATCTTTCTCACTCTACTTCTCACTCTACGCACCTAAAGACTATATGGCAAGTTGCCTAAATATCCCTACTGCTCTTGTCCTGTTATAGACTGCAGTATCTGGTGTGTAAAGATCTATCTACATACATCCTGCTAATTGGTATAGAAATGGATGGATATATATCCTCTTGATCAATATGTATTTTGGCAATCTCCCTATAAAGCTCCCAGGGTATTCATGGATCTTGAGCGAGTCTCCCTTCCCAGTTACTATGCTTACCGCTTCTTCCTCCTTATATACTGGGATTGTATCAGCAAATACTAGCATGTATTTCTCATCCACATCGCCAACCTTCTTTTTCATACCCCTCAGGATGCCTTCTACCTCTCTCTCGATCTCGGCTTTGTTGGGGGCCTCTTTATATACTAGCACTGTTTGATCGTAACATGCCTTATAGCCTTTTCTATAGAGAAACCTTGATATGAGATCCTTGATCTCTTCATCAGCGAACCCTCCCTGTTCTCCTAGGATTCTATAGAAAAGCCCGTTGATCCAGTAATCGTCTAGGTATTTAAAAACACCACTCCTGATAAGCCCTGCGATACCACTAATGCTTCTAAAAGGCTTGAGCTCGTTGTACATGTTTATAAGCTCTCCCCATATGAGCGTTAAGAGTAGCTCGTACCCAAGGCTTGTCTTGTGGTAATAAACACCTCTATACATGTGAAGTCTTGCTATGTAGAAGTTCTCTGCAGCTATAAGCCCCTTATCTTTCACAGCTATGTTTCCCTCAGGATCTACTGATATGGTTTCCAAAAGCCTGTCGAGATCTATTGAGCCATATGTAACCCCTGTATGGAGAGAGTCGCGGACTAGATAGTCCATTCTATCAACATCGAGATCCGATGACATTAGCTGGTTATAGAGGGGCTCCCTATGCCTACCCTCTATTATCGATGCCACCTCATGCCTATCGATCCCGACGCTTGTTAACACCTCCTTTACATCCCCATCATTCACGATAACCTCTCTGCTTAGATCCTCATGCCCAAAGCCTGATCTCTCGCTTCTGAGGTAAAACATCTCTAGAGCATGGCTATATGGGAGATGACCTATATCGTGGAGGAGTGCTGCAGCTTCTAGGAGTGGTATATCGTCTCTCTTTATATAGCCCTCCCTACTCAGTCTCTCAGAAAGTTTTCTCATTATGTGATAAACACCAAGGCTATGGCTGAACCTAGTATGCACAGCACCAGGGTATACATAGAATGTAACACCAAGCTGTTTGATCCTTCTAAGCCTTTGGAAGACGTCGAGCTCAACGATCTTTAGTGCTGTTTCGTCAAGCTCGATATATCCGTGGACCTCGTCATAAACCTTCTTTCTATACTTCTGCATATTCATTACAGCACCTACTAAGAGTACCTAGGTTCAAAGCTATTTAACCTGATCACTACCAAGCCTGTCTATAATACCCTCTTCTATGAGCATCCTCTCTATCTCTTCAGCGCATGTTCTTCTTATATAGGGCTTGATCCTTAGAAGATCTGCTACCGGGTCTGTTGAGGGTGGGTATGTGTTCTTAGCAAGCATATGTATAGATGCAATTATCTCGAGCGTCCTTGCCATAGGCTCATCCTTACATAGGCTCTGAGCCTTAACATATATACTGGTAAATCTATCTACAAGCTGTGATAAGGATCTATCGTCAAGCATGTTTCCCCGAGCAATACAGGCAGTCTCATAGGCATGGAGATCCCTAGACAGGGTTCTTGAATACGGTCCATAGCTATACCAGCTAAACTTGTATCCAAGGTTATATCCAAGAATCTCTTGAACCATATAGCCTATCTTCTGGAGTAATAATCTGTCCTCCAACCTATTAAGCGAGACATTAGGATTCAGTTTATAAGCTATAAACCACACAACACAAGGATCCCTCATATATCTGGCTACCCGATAAACCTATTACTGCTAATTGGAATTTCTATACTAACCCAAAAGATCCGCCAGCGCTTTGAGTGATACCATATATTGATATCCTAATTATCGATTATTACCCGTCTGTCCCTGGAGTTTACTAATATTTCTTGATGTTTCTCCACATATAGGGGCTTTCACCTCTCCCAGGGATCTCTACCCCTATGTGTTCATGTTCCTTGCTAGCCCAACAGAATAGGGCTCCCATCTACTGGGTATCATCCTCTGGGTGGCTTAAGTGTGCTCCAATCGCTATCAAGAGTCAATGTCAATATAGAGATATAGAGACCGACTCTAGCTGAAACAATCCTAATCAAAACCATAAATCTTTCCTATGGATATCAGCAAAGAAACAGCCCAGAATCTTGGAAAAACAGCTAATCCTCAACTGTTCAATATGATCCTTCAAGATATTTAGATGCATTAATATAGAGACCATATATCGATGGTATCATGGTCAGCCAGTAGGGTCATGTATTGTAACGATCATGGTGCTGCGCATAACACGCTAGAGATCTTCGGGATGCAACAGCTAATATTTCTGGCGATCTGGACATTTTTTAGTTTAAGGCCTTTTTAGAACCAAGTAATACATACAACTAATCCTGGTGCGGGGGGTGGGATTCGAACCCACGCAGGCCTACGCCAGCGGATCTTGAGTCCGCCCCCTTTGACCCGCTCGGGCACCCCCGCCAAATAAAATAATATATAGAGAGGGTATAAGTATAGCTAGAGATGCCTTACAAGCTAGGAATGACTATCCACATACATGTGGGTGAAGGCCCTTTAATATAAAGAAATAAAGAATAATAGAAGAATATCTAGGACTGATGAAAGCCTGGCTAGGTGTTTCTCTTGGTTTCTAGTGATGCTAAGCCGTTGATCATTACTAATGTTTCGTCACAGCCGATATCGTCTCTGTGTGTTACTATGAGGGCTATTATTCCTTTCTCTCTCATATAGCTCATTAAGTTTTTCAGACAGCATTCGATATACCAGGGATCCAGGTGGTCGAGCCCCTCGTCTATTAGTATCACACCTGGGGCTGATGCAAGCCCTCTTGCCAGCGATACTCTTATCTTCCACCCCGTGCTTAGACTGCCTGCCCTTTTTTCTAAGTCGTCATGGTTTATTTTTAGCAGGTCTAGTATTCTATTTAGCTCGTTGTCATCAACCCTCTTTGCTATCTTTATATTTCTCTCCACACTCATGTGGGGAAAGATTCCTTTCTCACTCCTTATGATCGGGAATCTCCTTTTCTCTGGCTCTAGATAGGTTATATCTATACCGTTATAGAATATCTTTCCAGAGTCAGGGAGAACGATCCCTGCTATTATGTTTAGAAGGGTTGATTTTCCAGACCCGTTTGGTCCCTTAACACACACTATCCTCCCGCTAGGGATCTCTAGAAAGTCTGCCCTGAGTGTAAAGTTGCCGAATGTTTTCACAATACCCTTAAGCACGAGCATAGTCATAGTTGACCTATATATCATTAAATTGTGAAAATATATTAGCTTTTGCTCATAGGAGTAACGGTGGTAATGTGAAAAGAAATGTCATATTAAATATTATGGTGATCCTCACATCATTTCTCCTAGGCTTGATCGTATCACCATATATACTGGGACCTCTTGCTTCAGCCGGGACTGGTATGGCAGGTGTTACAACTACGAACCAGAGTTCGGGAACCTATAAGAAGGAGATCTATATACTAGAGGCTGCAACGCTGAAGCCCATGGTTGATATGCTTAAAGAGATCGCTAGCCAGAAGGGATATATAGTTTACGATGAGGCTAAAGGCTCTACCCAGCTGGCTAGGGAGATAAATGATCTGGGTAAAAGGGCTGATCTATTTATACCAATAGATACAGAGGTTATAGAGAAAATACTGTTTCCGAGCAGGGCTGCTACATGGTATATAGTTATAGCTACATCGTCAATGGTTCTCGTGTATAGCAACTCTAGCGAAGATAAGGTTAGAGGGCTTCTGGATCTTCTTAACAAAGGCGAACTAGGTTCTTTCTTCAACGAGTTGTTATCAGGACAGTATAGAATAGGTTTGGGTAATCCCGATAATGTACCTCAGGGCTATAGAACCATAATGATTCTGAAGCTAGCAGGGCTTCTCATAATGGGTGATGAGAACCACTATTTAGCGAGATTCAATGAGTTAATAAAATCAGGAAAAGCTGTCTATACGAGGGATGCGGCAGCTCTTGTATCGCTCCTCCAGACGGGACAGATAGACGTGTCTTTCACATATATTCACGAGGCAAGGCTATTTAATCTCAAATACGCTAGACTTCCAGACGATCTGGATCTATCGAACCCCGCTAAGAAGGATCTCTATGCAAGGGTCAATTATACAACCAGCCAGGGCGTAGTGATAAGGGGGAACGTGATAGAAATACCAATCACGATACCAAAGACAGCGGTTAATAGGGAAGCAGCCCTCTCGCTCATATCATATCTCCTAACCAGTCAGGGTAGAGAGCTCATGGTGAGAGCAGGGATTATACCACTTGAAAAGCCTGAGATAAGAGGTGTGTATCAAGATCTCTTGGGGTGATTTTATGAATTATAAGGTGTTCTTCTGGCTCTTCATAGCTCTTGTTTTAATAATAGTGGCAGTCCCGATACTGTATGTGGGTTACGAGGGATCTATAGGTAGGTATTCAAATCCCCAGCTCTCGCTGAGCCAGGATGTAATGAGATCTATAGTGCTAACCCTAGTATCATCGGCGATAGCTACCCTAATAGCCTTAGTACTAGGGATCCCGGTAGCGTATTATTTAGCTAGATACGATTTTAAAGGCAAGGGGGTTGTTGAAGCCCTAGTAGATCTCCCGGCATCGGTGCCCCACCCCCTTATAGGAGTAGCGATCCTGCTGCTTTTCTCAGGACCCCTCTCACCAGCCCTCCCATTATTAGGTGTTGAGAGCATTAGCTATACATTCTATGCTTTAGTTCTAGCACTTCTAATAGTATCATCACCGATCATGATAAGAACCATGGTGAATAACTTCAAGGCAATGGATCCCGAGCCAGAGATAGCAGCACTAAGCCTAGGGATAAGCAGAGTCAGGGTGTTCTTTTTAATCACACTCCCAATGAGTATAAGGGCTATCCTTAACTCATACGCTATAACCTTTGCAAGGGCTGTGAGCGAGTTCGGCTCCATATCGATCGTTGCATATTATATCATAAACCCTCCTTTCCAGGGAACAAAGCAGGCTTCCGTTTTAATATGGGATCTTTTCGAGAGCGGGGGACTTGGAAGAGCCCTCCCAGTAAGCGCTACACTACTAGCAATAAGCCTTCTAGTGCTTGTTATAATAAGGATCACAGAGGCTAAACAATAGGCCTGTACGTTGTTTCTGCCTCAAGTACTGCAGCTATTAGTTCGGAGGCCTCGCCTGGATCTAGCTGGGCTTCTCTATAGAGCCCCTTCCTCTCAGCCAACTCAACAGCAGCCATGTGGATGCAGTAACGCTTAGAACATCTCAAGGCAACATTTATCGAGAAATCTGTACAGCTGCAAAAGATCCTCGGTATCACGATATGCACATAGGAGCCAGAGCCTATTAGATAGAATGTGAGGCCGCCAATCCTTATCCTAAGGATCCTTCTGGATGCTACTATTTGCACAACATTATAATCCTTAACAAGATCATCTGTATCTATAGCCTCTAGAGAGGAGTAAGGCGAGGACCAGTCGCATTCGTGCTGAGAGCTTTTCATCTCATCTACTAGAGGCATTACCTATCTACTCTAGAAACTTCTAGAGAGGTTAAAGGATTTAACATTAGCAGATACATTGCTGCATAGATAAATCATTATTTCTATGCCACTTTCGATAAAGAATCAAGGAGCATTTATAAGGCTTATTGGTTTGGGAGGCGCTGATAAGCCCTGACATATTTGCATCGATGATAAAGTTTTTGATCTGAGACTGGGTTTGAGAGATAGTTAAAAACACCGACTATGCGGTGAAAGTCCTAATAGCCTGAGAAGGATTCGATTCTAAGCGTCTCCTTACGTATTTTTATGCCTAGACCCTTGAGAAGAGTTATTATTTCCCTAACCCTCTCTGGAGGTCCTGATGCGTAAAATATGGGGCTCTTCATATCGCTTATAAAGCTTCTGAGCTCATCGGTGCTCGGGAGGCTTTTTCTCCATATTACCCTTATATTGTTATTGATTCTAGAGGCTCTTACTAGGTCTTCTTTGAATAAGTAATCCTCTCTCTCATCGATATGGATCGCCAGGATCCTTGATCTTATGTTTTTATCGGCTGAGTATATGATCATGGATCTGATTGGTGTCACGCCTATACTGTGAAAGATCATCATGATCTCCTCAGCTTTTTCGTCAAACGTGAAGTGTCCATAGGGTCCCCATACATTGATCTCATCACCTGGTTTAAGCATTCCGAGTGCTTTTTTGAACCGGGAATCCCTGTCTATTGTTGCAAGCATAATGTAGTCTTCTGTTGGGCTTGACGCTATTGATAGTGTCTTTGTACCACAATCGCTACAGATCTTTTGACCCAGCTCAAGCTCGACATTCTGACCTGGGTTGAAACTAAAGCTCCTCAATGGCGTGAGCTTTATTACTCTGTATATTGAATATAGGGATGTCTCGATAACCCTCATGGGCGTTGGTTCTTCTCCCAAAACACCACCTAGTGGTATCTATATTCAATGTTTATATATACGGATCTCTATTCTCTATAATTTTATAATATAGAGGTTATCTTTTCTATCAAGAAATCCCATTTCGATAAGGTTTTCTAGAGCGTCTTCGTAGTAGATTTTATCTACATCGATACCATACCATTCTCTGAAACTACTTACTATGTCGTTGAAAGTCCACGCGATCCTTCCGTTCTTAGCCTCCTCAGAGATCATTCTCTTTATAAAGGATGTAACATCTTCAAGCCTTGTCCATGGGTATTGGAACCAGACCCATTCCTTAACCTCTATATAGTAATAATCAGGCTTGATCTTTGCAACACTGCTTATCCACTGGAGAGCTGCTTTTTTCACATCGAGGGGGTACCAGTTCTCTCTAATAAACTTCTCAGCAGTTATTAGAGTATCACCTGTATCTACTATATCATCGACAATAAGGATCCTCTTATCCCTCATATCAACAACATACGGGAATCTGAGAATAGCTCTCTCCTCAGCCTTTGCAGCCTCTGTCCAGTGCTGGCTCTGTATCGAGAGCAGGTTCTCTACACCAAGGAAATCGCATAGAAGTCTTGCCGGAACATATCCTCCCCTCGCCACAGCTACTATTACATCAGGTCTCCACCCACTCTTCTTAATAATGTTAGCCAAGCCCCTGCTCCAATCAACGATCTCTTCCCAAGTCACCAACTTAGTAGGCACACGGGGCAACGATGTCCCAGATATAGAATATATTTATGAAGCTATAAATACTTATCCATAATAAACACCTATCCGATCAGCTTTATATATGAGATAGAACCCTTGTTGGCAACATATGCATACCCGCCTGAGGCTACTGCAACCTCATATCTAGAGACAGAGAGAAGTTTTCCGGAAAGCTCTTTTCCTCCTATGAATCTCACCGTAACATCATAGCCAGCATAGCTACCATCAAGGATGTGCTGATCCTCGCAACAGTCCTTAACAATCCCTGCCACCTCGTTCTCCCTAACCCTAACGCTCCTGATTGCGTGACGGAATATTATTAGAGCCTCATCGCGTCTTCTCACACCGAGCTCGTAGTTGGACACGTGATCCAGGATCCCTTCAACGATCTCTCCATCTACTAATTCGATATATATGCTTCTACCAACAAGCTTCTCCGTGATCATTGTCTGGGGCATTCTTACCAAACCAAAACACCACCTCCTCTAGTACTTTCAACACATAGAAGCTCTAAAGGCGGAGGTTGTTTTCTATCACTGTAGTTATGATCCTTTAGAGGTTATAGCATTTATCGAATTCTAAACCTGAGGAATTGATGCAGAAGAAAACAAGGTATGGGCTGGCATTTAGGTACGGCTGTCACACGACCTTCTTAAAGATCACATGAACCTCTCTTCCACATTTGCATAGTAGTATGCTGACAGGCTTATAGAGGGGGGATTCTGAGGTTGTTTCAAACCCAACGCCACCTGCTATAGTTACTGATTCCCGCCCTCCTAGTATATAGCCTGCATATGTTACCCGTATCTCATCGATCAGTTTTTTCTCAGCAAGACTCCATATAAGCTCTCCACCCCCCTCCACAAGGATCTTTTCTATTCCGAGCTTGTGGAGGAGTTTCAGGGCTTGTTCCATATCTATTTTTGGAGGCTTTTCGGAATCTACTACGTAGACTTCGACACCTTGTTTCTTCAACCTCTCTATCTTATCGGGATCTGCAGCTCTTGAGGTTAGGATTATTGTTCTTGATATTTTATCCCTAACTAGCCTTAGATCCTCTCTAATACTCAATCTACCATCTATAACTATTCTCACAGGATTCTGTCCTTCCACGTACTTGAGTCTTAGCGAGGGATCATCGATATTAGCGGTATTAGCACCGATCATTACAGCCCCAGCCTCTTTTCTAGCCATATGGAGTCTTCTAAGATCCTCTGGGCAGCTTATGCTGCTAAACCTGGTTCGCGATGCTATCTTTCCATCTATTGTTGCAGTGACAAAAACGATCACATAAGGCCTCGTGTCGAAACTCACTCTTAAGTGCCCCCTACACTTACTTGCCAAGTCTTGTTTTATCTTTAATGTAGATCTAGGGGTATATTATAGGGATTCCATGTTTAGATGATCAAAAGGATCTGTAGCATCGTTAGATCTATATCTCTATACGTCGAGGTCCTGCGAACTCAATGTGATCGGTGTAAAGCTTATAAGCATCCATGGATTATCGTTAACAAAAGAGATGGGGGTGGGAAGGTGGGAGGTGCGGGTAAAATCAGGGGTGAAGGAAAAACAAAATCTTGTAGTAGTTAAGGTCGGAGGATCTCTAGTAAGATCTCCGAAAGACTATGTGAAGGTCTCAGAGATCCTGGTTAGAGATATCCTCGAAAAATCCAGAGCAGCTATAGTTGTCTCAGCTATTAAAGGGATAACAGATCTATTAATATCCATATGCAACGGTGATAGGGAAGCCCTTGATAAAGTGATCGAAACCCACAGGAGATTCTCGAGAGAACTCGGCATAACAGGTCCCTACAGCGATCACGTAGGTGCGCTTGAAGAAGAAGTTGTGAGATATAGCGCTATGTGTAGAGAGTCAATGATCCATAGGGATAGGGTTCTATCAATAGGCGAGAGGTTCTCAGTCATAGCCCTTGCAAAAACATTAAGCGATATGGGATTAAGGGTTAGGATAGCATGGCCATGGGATGTCGGGATCATAACTGACGATAGGTTCGGAGACGCGTCTCCCAAGGTTCCAGATATATATGAGGATATCGGGGCATCTGTTAGAAAGATCATAGATAGCGGGTATATTCCAGTTATCCCGGGATTCATAGGGGTTACGAAGGATGGTTATATAACAACTATGGGTAGGGGTAGCTCAGATCTAACAGCAGTGCTTATAGCAAGGGCTACTATGTCTAGTAAGGCTATACTCCTTACAGAAACCCCGGGGATCATGACAACAGATCCGAAGATAGTGCCTGGAGCATATACGGTAGAGGTTATGGATTTTGTCGAGGGTGAGAGAGCGTCTAGATATAGTGTTAAAGGGCTTAACTATAAGATGTTCGAGCACGTCTGGGACTATGATGGTGAGATACACATACTAGATCTGAGTATGAGAGGTACCAAGATATGTAGAGAGTGTAGAAGGGAAGGAGCCAAGGTAATCGCTCCTTTTGCTGGAGGCATTTCTGTGATAGGCTGGGGCTCCGGTAAGGTTGTCAAGACAGCGGTTGGTAAGAACCCAATGAATGGTAGCAACATAGAGCTTAGAGACGAGGTAGAGACCCTAGTACTATCAAAGGCAGATCCCGTAGAGCTTGTTAGAATAATACACAAGGAGGTGTTCGGTAGATGAAATACGATGTAGCAGTTCTAGGAGCTACAGGGATGGTTGGGCAGAGGTATGTTAAGATCCTGAGCAAACATCCATGGTTCAATCTAGTAGCCCTTAGCGCGTCACCTCAGAAGGCTGGCGCTAGATATGGTGACGTTGTATCATGGGTGATCGGCGGTACCGTTCCCGAGGAGGTTGCTGAGATAAGGCTCTCGAAACCAGAGCCCTCAGAGTTTAAGGATATCGATATAGTGTTCTCGGCACTGCCTACAGATATCTCCAGAGAGATCGAGCCAAAGTTCGTCTCAGCAGGGTTAACGGTCTTCTCCGATTCAAGCCCTATGAGACTTGATCCCAGAGTCCCTCTGGTGATCCCTGAGATCAATGCTGATCATTTGAGCATAACAGCGTTCCAGAGAAGCGTCCTAGGGGGCGTTCTTGTAAAAACCCCCAATTGCACTTCAAATGTCCTTTCATTAGCAATAAAACCCCTGATAGATCTCCTGGGAATCCCCGAGCATATAGATGCAGTCTCGCTCCAAGCAATATCAGGTGCTGGGTATTCCGGCTTACCATCGATGGCTATTCAGGATAACGTTATACCGTATATAAAGAATGAGGAGGAGAAGATGCTTGAAGAGCCGAGGAAGATCTATGGAAGGGTATCTAACATGACGATCGAGCCAAACGAATCACTATATATAGATGCAACAACCACCAGGGTACCCGTGCTAGACGGACATACAGTTGTGATCCATGCCCATTATAGCTGGTCTGTCGATATTAACGAGGTATTGAAGGCGTATGAGAACTTTAGATCCTATCCACAAGAGCTGAGATTGCCTACAGCGCCTGAGAAGCCATTGATCCTCCACAGGGCTGTGGATAGACCTCAACCAAGACTAGATCGGGATCTTGGGAACGGGATGTCGGTATCTATAGGAAGAATAAGAATAGCCGCCAAGCGTGGGGGCAGTGTTGTTAAACTGGTTGCGCTTGGGCATAACACTATAAGGGGTGCTGCTGGGAACACGGTACTCAATGCTGAGACCTATATCTCTTTAGGACTTTCTAAGAGGTAGCTTTTCCCGACCATCAATCCCGATATTAGTTGGTTTCTTTTGATGTTCCCATATCTGATGATTTTTACCCAGTCTAGAGTGATAAAGGATTTTCTTAGTATTAAAGAAGAATTGCGGGCTTATGGATCTTTCAAATAGATTGTAGCTATACTCTCAATAGGGTGGTTTATTAATAGGGCCTTGGATAATGTGAAATGGGACAAGGTTGATAGAGTCTATTGCTGTGATCTCGATGGTGGCATCGATCTTTATCCAGGCTCTACACGTATTCTATGCAGCTGGTTATGGTAAGTACGCTCGAAAGATTTTTAGTAATTCTACCAACACCTTTGGTATAAACGATCCTTACATCTCCATAGCTATTCCTATAAAGAATGAGGATCCAGAGATACTTGAGAGAACACTTATGTCCTGCGCCTTAATAGAGTGGGATAAAGAGAAACTAGAGGTACTTGTAATATCAGATGATCCAGAGAGTGCTAGGCCAGGGATCCAGAGGGTGGTTGATAGAGTATCGTCTCTTTCAGGCTTAGATGTGAGGGTGATCTATAGGGATTCCCCGCTTGATGGAAGAATCGGTGCCCTTAACCTGGCATCAAAGGTTGCTAGGGGCGATGCGATACTTTTCCTCGATGTTGATACAAAACCATCGCCAGGGCTTGTTAGAAGGGCTGTAGAGCTTATTAACAGCGGCTGTGATGCTGTGGTTTTTAGATGGAAAGGGTATTATTACTACAACACTAGATTAGCCAAGGCTCTCTCGACGGCTATGGAGTTTATAGTGGGATCCCTGTATAGGGGGCGAGCTGGTCACGGTTTTCGCATAATTCCGCTGGGCAGCGGTACTATGTATAAGAAAGAGATCATAGCTAGAGCTGGTTATTGGGATAACAATATTATTCAGGATGACTATTGGATGGGTATAAAGCTCTCACGAGTCGGGGCTAACGTTTGCTACTGTGATGATGAGTATGTAGAGGTCTTGGTAACATCCACATATAGAGCTTTTAAGATCCAGCAGATGAGATGGAGCTTCGGAGCAGTCCAGGCTGTAAGGAGGGGGCTTGCCCATATAATACGATCCAGTATATCTTTTGCACAAAAGGTGGAGCTAGCACTCTATGGGCTTCAGTACACACCAACAATAGCTATAGCTTTTTCCATATATTCATACCCAATCCTCTTAACCCTCCATAGCGGGAGGGATCCCCTTTTAGAGGTGCTACTTATATTCTTACTATGGATCGCTGTATCTATAGCGTATATCGCAGTATATATAGCCATGATCTCCAAGAGGCAGGGGTTATCTGTGCTAGAGGCTCTCAAGCGATTGGGAGCATCTTCTGCTGTTACAGCTTCTCTAGCACCTCATATAGCTATCAACCAGCTAGGGGCTCTAGTGATCGATAAATATCTATACCCAATAACTCCTAAAGGTGCTAGAGAACTGACGACAAGCGGTATTACAAGGGCAGAGGCGCCCGAGATCTTGGCTATATCGGTGTTACTGCTGGGTATCGCTATATCTATTCTTAGAGGATATGTGTTATCGTTGCTATGGCTCTCAATACTACTATTGCCATTCATATACACTGTAGCGCTTATTATCTATAACAACACTATCTATGATCGAAAGCCTCAAAAGCTCTAGAGCAGATAACTATTTGGTGATTCCCTAATAAGCAGGGATTTTGATATAGACAGGCTTGTTGACAGAATCTCGAGAAGGGATAAGGAGCCAAGGATCAAAGACAGCGATCTTTTCGAGATAGTTGAGGAAGTATTCGATAGATCCACTGTTATGAGTGTAATTGAGCTAAGCTCCAGAGGGTGTCTGAAATCATTAAAGGGTGTTGTATCGTCAGGTAAGGAGGCGAGGGTCTATTGGGGTAAGGGTAAGGATAACAGGGATCTGGCTGTTAAGATATACCTCACACTCACATCAGAGTTCAGGAGGTCTATGATAAAATACCTCGCAGGCGACCCTAGGTTTGATGAGTATAGAGGTTTATCGCCTAAGAAGTTGATATACATATGGGCTCGAAAAGAGTTCTCCAACCTGAATAGAATGTTTTCAGCAGGGATAAGGGTGCCAGAGCCTCTATGCCTCGAGAAGAATGTCCTTGTTATGGAGTTTATAGGCTATGATGGTAAAAGGGCTCCTCTGCTTAAGGAGGCTTACGAAATGGGAGAGCTAAGTATAGATGATCTCGAGAAGATCTACTGGTGGGTTATTGAAGCTATTAGAAAAATGGTGAAAGACGCAGGACTGGTTCACGGAGATCTTAGTGAGTATAACATAATGATCTTTGAGGAGAGTCCAGTAATTATAGATGTTTCACAAGCCGTATCTATTGATCATCCAAACTCTAGGGAGTTCCTTAAACAAGACATATATAATATAACGAGATTTTTCTCCAAGGCTGGGGTAGATGTTGAGGAGCCTAGTACTATATTATCGGATCTCCTTGAAATCAATTAGATCAAGATTTTCGAGCCACATAGCCATTTATATACCTATACGTTTCACCTTCAATAGAATGGGTAGTGGTATAAACTTTGTCATAGGAGGTTATTAATAGCTTCTTTACAACACTTTTAAGCGTTTTAAATATGAATTACCGGGGTGGTTATGGCTAGCAATATAGATCCTGATGTGAGAAGCGTTATCGAGCAAATGGCTAAGGATATATATGAGAGAACGGCTAGAGAAAGAGAGGCTAAGCCTGTTGAGATTAAGAGTAAGAAAGAGCTCGAGGATCTCATATCTAAGGGATTATCAGTGATCGTGTTCTATAACCCCAACTGCCCTGCATGTAAGAGATATCTACCCGTCTACGAGGAATTTGTTAAAAAGAAGTCATCCAGCTATAGAGGTATTAGGTTTGCTAGAATAAGCACTAAAGATGTCCAGGGAGTCTCTAGCGACTATGTTATAATAGCTGTTCCAACCACCATAGCGTTCAAGGACGGTAAGGAGATCAAGAGAGTAGAAGGATACATGGATGAGAGGGAGATAGAGGATTTTGTAAAAAGCCTCCCAGTAATATAGTAAATAATACTGGCCCCTATGGATAAATCCTCGCTGGACTGGTTATGGTTAGACAAGGCTGGTATCAACCTATTTTACGTGCAGTGGTAAGATTCCTGTCTTTGTTTCTTTTCAATATGTCGAGGCATATCTCTTTAGCCATGCCTGACGGATCTCTTCTAAAAACCCTGATCACAGATAGCTTCCTTGAATCGGCATATGGTGATAATGCTTTCTCAAACACATCGCTATCCATTCCAAATCCTGTGAGGACATAAGCTGGGATCGAGTTAGCATATGCCATGAGAATCTCTATCTCCGTCCCAACGCCCCCTCCCAGGGATGCTAATACATCTCCTGAGAGAACAAGGGTCTCAGATCTCTGTCTCATGGAGAGCCCTGTATATACTGGGTAGAAACACTCCTTTCTCGGGGGATCTTCCCTCGGCTTCTCTGGGAGTATGAAGACACATGGTATTCCGAGGCTGCAGGAGTATTCTGCGATGTGTTTCATCAGACCCCAATAGCCACCGAGATAAATTATAAAGCTACCCAGACATTCTTTTAGAGAATCTATAAAGATCTTTGAGGCTCTTATAATCTCTTCCGAGGGTTCATCGCTGCTAGCAGCTATCGAGATCCTTACCACCAATCCCTACAACCCTCTTGATGATATGACCGGGCTGGATAATATTTTAAGTTAAGCCCTCTAACACGTGTAACCCTGAAAATAATGGGCCGATCGGCTGCCTTAGTATTCTCAATAACAAAAACTAGAAACGGTTGTGTTACATACAAATTCCCAGATCACTCTTAGGATTGGTTGGATTGACTTAATAATAATGCCTAACTGTATAGATTGGTGATAATGATAACGGTGGAGGATACAGGCATCTGGTTGAGAGCAATAATAGTTGGTATCGTAACCATGCTTATCGGCTTAGCATTGTCTATCATATCGTTTCTAGCCGAGTCTCCAGATATAGTTAGAGCTGCAGTCTCGATCATTGGTTTAGGAGTAACTCTAGCAGGTATGTATCTAGCTATAAAGGGGTTTATAGGTTATATAGCTGTAAAAGCATCTCTGAGGAAAAAAGATCGTTAGATCAAGCTAGACAAGGATCAAGGGCATGCAACGTAGAAGGTAACGCTGGCTATGTTTGACGTGAGCCCTAGTGCTACTAGATCCCTCTCATCTATAACACCATCGCCATTAGCATCAGGCACAGTATCTGGTGCGTTGTTACCACTAACCATGGCAGCAAGCGCCTTGGTCCATCCACACCATGTAGGTGCACCAACTATCCAGACAGTCTGTATGAATCTATAGACAGTCTTTCCGCCAAGATCAAGTCTATCTTGGAAACCAGTGAACTGGAATAGATTAGCAAGATTTCTTCCAGGCCCGCCAAGAGCTGCTGGTGTGTTATTAAATATAACTACAAGTCCTGGGAGAGCCTCATTTCTACCCGGGCTAAAGACTGGCGGCCCAGCACCTATAGATACACCGTCGACAGGTCCTCTAGCTGTATAGTTAGCGGTGAAAGCTACAAGTGTTGTTGCATTGATCCTCACGGTTGGGTTTATAGATACCTCTGGGTAGGCGATAACACCTGGATCGGATGTTATCACATTTATTACTACTAGGTAGAACCTGCCTCCAACACCAACAGAGGATCTAGGTAGAGGTGAGTAGAACTGCACGATTGTGGATGCTTCTGGGCTCTGGGCCTTGAGGATCTGGGTTAAGGCGAATGAGGCTGATGCCAGGACTATTAATAGTACTACACTCAGAGCCACTACCCTAAGCTTTTTTGACGTCAATTTATATACCTCAGAGATAATAAACAACAAGTCTTATAAGCATAAAGCATATGATACATATGATAAGGATCCGCAAAAGCCCCAGCTTACAGCTATCTTTTTTATCATGGATAGAAACAAATATTCTAGTCTTTCTATAAGCTCGCTCGATGATTTATAGTATACTTACGTTGTAGACTGGCATGCTCAGCAATAGTATTCCAGAAACTGTTGGTTTATATATTATAAATTGCTAGGATCTGATCTATAGGAGAACACGTTATCGCGATTAAAACTTAATTAGACATAAGATAACCCGTTCAGATTGTTAATCCAAATAGCACCGGCTTTTATCTATAGATCATCTGGACAATCTGGAACATTACTCCTACATCCTGGGTAAAAGAGCAATGAAGTTGGTATGAGATCTCTTCAAAGGACGGTACAGTTGATCTTATTAATGAATGATGTTGGTGCCGGGGGTGACCCGTCCCGCGCTCATTCCAACCCCGAGGACGCGGGAGTGTTGCGCAGGCCCAGGGTCCCATTTTATATATGTGCGGTACTATTTAAATATCTATGCGCCCATTTTAGCAACCTTATAGAGCAATTCCCAGATGCTTGGTGCGAGTTTATCTAGATTCTTCCATCCATCTTCAGTAGGCTGTACTATATATACGATCTCCCCGTTTCTATTGAATATATAGAAGCCGACTGAGTGGGTTATTAATCCAGTGTTTGGGTCTCTTGCGACAAAGACCCTGAAGTTCTCCCATATCTTGGTCATGTTGTCGACGTTCTCGAGAACCCATATCCAGTCTACTTTGTTGAGAAGCTCTCTAGCCCTGCTCTTTTGATAAGCCATTACATCTTCTAACGTGGTTCTCCAAGGATCTACATCGAGTGTTATAAATACTATATCTCCCGAGAGTCCGTAGGATGCTGTTTTGTTCATGAGATAGACAAAGACGTATGTCTCCCAGTGGCATATATCCGGGCATCTTATATACTGGAACGTCATAACCGTTATCTTACCAGGTACTGGTATCGTTACACCACCGGTGGTGGAATTAACAACCATGCTTCTTATAGAAAAGTCGGGCTTTATTACATAGGCTAGATTGATTCTCCCATATGTTATTACCAAGGTATTTGGTGATATTGTTGATGTGCTATAGCCAGCCTCACTAGAGCTTATGGGGCCTCCCAGCTTTAGAGGGAACCCTGTTATTAATGATAATGCTAGGAGCGATATAATCACCACCAGGATCACTCCAACGTATATATAGAGATGCTTCATATGTAGCCCTACCATGATAGCCCTGGGAGAAATATAAGGCCACGTATAGGTGTGTATACATCTCTATATAGATGTATATAGTAGCATACCAGTAGTTAAATACCACTACTGATTAATAATAGAGGAAGAAGACAATGTCGGCTATCAGGATTAAAACATCTAGACGGCATAGGCTTAGCTTTACGAGTATGCTTATCGTATCACTAGCAGTATGGGCAATCCTAGTAGCGGCAGTTATATATATAGATAATCCAGGATCGATGGTTACCACAACACCCCAGCAACAGACAGGAACTCCTAGCAGTACGAACATTACAGCCCGTGTTATAGATATAAGTGATTATAGAGAGCTCGATATACTCAATAATATGTCTGGGTACTATTTACTCTATTTCGAACAGAAAGACTGTCCCGGATGTAAAGAAGTATCTCCAGCCATAGAGAGATATTTTTCGAATAATAACGCTGAGGTTGCTTTAGTGCGAATACATATAGACGATATATTTAACTCGAATCAGGATGCAGCATTCAGGCTCATATCAAGATACAATGTTCTGGGTACGCCTACTCTTATACTGTTCCACAACGGTGCCGAGGTTGCGAGGCATATAGGTGTTTTTAGAGGCGATCAATATGAGGGTTTAAAGAAATTTATAGAAGATGGTTTGAGATCAAGGAACAGCGATGGAGGCACTATTCTTTCACCACTACTCCCGCTAAGCCTTGGATTCTTGGCGGCAATATCCCCATGCTCATTACCAATGCTTGCATTGTTCATGGTAGTGTCGAAAAACCCTGGTAGAGGTATTATCAATATTGTGAAGACTTTTGTATCTATGATCGTGGTTCTTGTACCTGCATCGCTAGGCCTCGGGCTCCTATTCACTTCTGGAAGACTCCTCGGGGTAAGCCTCTATTACTCCCTTATAACATACATAGGGGTTGTAACACTGCTTTGGGGTGCTCTAACGTTCATCGATAGAGAACCCATGATCAGCGCCAGTGGGAGAGTCTCACTACTACTCCCAATCCTTGGTATGCAGTGCTCATTCCCGTTCCTCTTAGCGCTACTATCAATGATCCCCAAGAACCCTGTTGACGCATCCATACAGGCATTGGTGTTCTCGATAGGCTATTCAGCCCCATATATAGTGGCAAGCATGTCCTCAGGAAAAGCCTCAAGGACTATTAGGGCCTTATCCACAGGAAAGAGCGCTAAGATCTTCAAATACATGCAGGGCGTTATCCTAGTCTCTATAGGAGCATATGTGATTATAAACGGGCTCCCTTACATAGTTGGCTAGCCGGCTAGAGTTTTGATCTGTATAGCATTTGTCGCATCTGTATAGTCCTTTTTGTTTGCCCTATGCTACGCAAAGCGTTTTTCTCGATCCTGGGTTATTAGGATTCTGGGGCTTTGTCGGCTTATTTTGATCTTCTAGATCTGTTGCATTAGATCTTTAGATCCGTTATATCTTACACTCATACCCATAACATATTTATCCCATTGGTTAGGGCTAATATTACCCATAGAATTGCTTTTGATACTATAGTGCATTGTTGGGCTTAAAGCAACCTGTTCTCTATTCCCGGTTTTCTCAGGAAACCAAGTCTTGTTAGGAATAGTTTGTTGGAGGTATAGTAGCCGTGCTATTTCTAGTATAATGTATTATACATTAATAATTAGACTTACTGCTATGGCATGGTATATCTATAAGACGGGCGGGAGCCGGATCTTATAGCTGTTTCTCAGAGCTACCGATCTGTTATGTGTTGATCACATTTTGTGAGACGAGGTTCTCTAAGATCTCTATGTTTGTTAGAGGGCCTTTTGCATGGCTAGCTATGTTTCTCAAGAGTCCTTTCTCTATGTGATATGTATATTTATACTCGTTGGAGGCTTTCACTATTATGTGGGGCTCGATCCCAACGATTCTTGAGAATATCTGGGATGCGAATTCTATATTTCTCCCCAGAGTTTCTATAGATTCTCTATGTGCATTTGCAATAAGCTCGATGATATCTGGATGCATGTTTCCTCTGGCTATAAGGAGACAGCAGTGGTAGTCACCAATAATGTTCGTTAGAGGGGTTCTCCTCAACCCCTCAGCCTCAGCTATAAGCGAGTATGGCTCCCACAAAACTGCCACGGATCTGTGATCCTTAGATATTGTTTCCACGACATCCCTAGGATCTCTATAATACTTCGTATATGTATGGTCAAGCCCATGGGTTCTCAGATAAGCCATGGCCAAGACCTCCATGGTTGATAGCATGCTAGTGAAGATCTTATCAACATCGGGGGTGCGATGCCCAACAATGGAAGCGCCTCCAAGAGCAACAGCACCAAGGATCTTGAACTCGGCTCCAAGCTGTCTCATCACGGCTAGTGTGTATATGGGGAGGTATGCTATGTGGAACTCTCCCTTCATAAACCCGATCGCAACGTCGACAACGCTTCTTCTAAGAGAAGGTTCAACCCTATATCCTTGATCCCCTAGCTTTTTCATCATTACGGGTAGAGGGAGGTATTCTATTGAGGGGACAAGCCCCACCACTATGGTTCTCCCGCTAGCCGGGTCGGCATATTTTGAGAGCTTAACCACTAGTGTTTTTCCAGGGCCTTTTGTCCTCACTATAAGGCCTCTCTTCTCCATCAATGATAATATCTCTGAAACCCAGCTCTTCGAGAGACCCAGGGTTTTGTAGATCTCTGCCTGGATAACTCCCTTGGGTCCTGCGCTCTCTAGGATCTCTATTATTTTCCTCTCGTTCTCAGTTATAGAGCCTCCACCAAGATCATATCTATATAGAGATTAATAATTCGCCATGGTCTGTGGTTTTTAGCCTCCAATGCACTAGTAAACCGGTGGTGTAGTTGAGCGAAGAAGAGGTTAAATATACTTCTGAGGTATTCTATATAAAGTTCGGTGATGGTTCGAAGGCCTACCTAACATACAAAGTAGATCAAGGTAAGATGTTTCTTATATCAACATACACACCGCCACAGCATAGGGGTAAGGGTGCTGCTAGAAAGCTTGTGGAGAAAGCTATAGAGGTTGCTAAAGATAGAGGGTTAAAGATCGTACCCATATGCTCTTACGCGACGTATTATTTCATCAAGAACAAGGAGACTAGAGGGTTGCTTGACGAGCCATACAGAAGTATGAGTGATGAGGAGCTTCAGAAGTATTATGAAGAGAGACTTGCTGAGGAAAGGGCTAAGGGTGTCCAGTAGAGGGTTCTCCGGGCTTCGCGAATCTTTCTACCATGTCTTTTTGAAGGGACATAGTACAGCGTAGTCACAGTACTTACACTCCCATTGGTATCTAGGATAAGTTTTGGACATTATCCTCGATATAACCTCCTCCTCAGTTGCTCTTTGATCTATAGGGTATTGGGTTATCCTCTCATGGGTGATATACACTAGATATGTTAGATTAAGATTGAAAAGCCAGTTATAGAGACGCACCTGGTCTATATGGTGCTCCAACGGGATCTTAGTATCACTCCGGGCACTCTTTATCTCAACCCCAAACCTGGCTCCCCCGATCTCTATGATGACATCGCTTCTTCCCCTCACCTCAACATCCCCCTTCTCGGGTACTGAAAGCCTTCTTGAGCCCTCGACCTCTGTTAATACAACAGCGTTGCTAAGCTCCCTCCTAAAGATCTCCTCGATCCCTATGTGTATTAGATCACCCATTATAGCACTTGGTGAGAAAAGAGAGCTCAGAGAGATCTCCGGGTAGATCTCCTCGTACTCTCTTTTAAGCGGGCATCTAACAAGATCCGTGATCCAATAGATATGAGGCTCCCGCTTCCTCTCCTCACGCATCTCTCTCCTCACTCTATATAATATCGATACCACATCGAATCCGGAGTTCAAAATCCTCCCCACCATTTCTATGCTAGCCCTATCTATTAATAAAGTATTAATAAAGAACCGTTTGTCCCTGGATGTTCATTCCACTCACTTTATTTTTATTCATGGTCATATCCAGGGACTTCCACCTATACCCGCAGGGTCTCTAACCCTGCGGGGTCATGGGCGGCCATCGAGCCAAACGGCACGTGGCTCCCATCTAGCTTACTCCCCAGATAGCTTGGAGCACTGCTTCCATCGTCATCCAGGGTTTGTGTGGGGAGACCCACACCGAGGGCAGTATCTTTCAAAGCTCATAAATACCCTGGGTGTTGGCGAGGAAGCAGCCTCCAGGCATACCCCAATACCCATGAAAATTTCCAAAACCTATTAATCCTCCCTATGGATGTCAAAAAGAAAACAGCCCTATTGAATCACGGTGTAAAAAGATCTCTAGATTATAAAATCCTACCAAGGAGCAGGCCTATTACAAAGCTGTGTAAGAAGTCCTCAAGTCGTAAGCTGCATAGTGTTTTCCTACTACACCTCTCACAATATATTGTTAATCTACGTTAAGCCGATTCTTAGCTATAAAAGCTCATATAACAGTTCTATAAAAACTACTATGGGAAAAAGAGCTAATGGGTCTAACTCGCAGGGCTTTGATTCTTTGCAGCGGTGATGAATCTTCGGATCATTTGATAGATCTATTAGTAAACAATGGTTATATAGTCCACATACTTACAAATAAAAATGATGCAGAGAAGTATCTCGGAAAACCTGTCTATATACATTTACTGGCTGATGAACTCATCGGAGAAGACCTCGAGAGTGTTTTAGGCGAGGTCGAGTTAGCAGTAGCCATGTCGCCAAACGAAGATCTCAACCTCAGTGTTGGTAAGATCCTTAGATCTAGGGGGGTGCCCATAGTATTAGCTATCGTGAGGAGTTCTGAGGCTGAGAAGAAGGCTGAGAGTGATGGTATGATCCCTATCAATGTTGCTAGAAAGATCTTTGAAGAGCTCGTTAGAATACTAAAGCTAAGGTTTACCAAGATCGTATTGCTCGAGAGTCCTGTGGCTGTTCTCTCGCTCCATGTGACATCTGATTCAAGGTTACTGGGAAAAACGCTCAAAGAGGTTGAGAGTGAATACGGTGTTGGCGTGACTATCATTAGAGGTGGTAACACGATCACAGATCCCGAGCAAGAAATCCAGCAGGGTGATATGTTCATAGCTGTCGGTATTATTGATAAATTGAGAGAGTTGTTGGTTCAGTGAGTAAGAGGGAGTGGCTTAGAAGAGAGCTAGGAACCATTGATATGTATTCCTTGGTCCATGCTGACTTCCAGTCAACGTTCTATCTAACCTTGGGCTTTATAGCGCTTTACAGCGGTAGGGAGGCTTTTTTCATTGTTATCTATGCTGTTGCGTTAATGATAGCAATAGCGATAGCTTATGGCGAGATAGGCTCGAGATTCCCTGAAGCTGGCGGCTCTTTCCTATATGCTAAGCATGCTATTGGAGGAGGCTTGGGATTTCTCTCATCATGGCTATTAATGATAGACCAGGCGATAATGGTTAGCTATGGTACGCTGGACGCCTCAAACTATGTACTCACATATCTAGGTGTCTCCCACATACCCCCACAAATACTAGCGATAGCACTATCACTAATGCTATATATATTAACACTGATCGGTATAAGGGAGAGTGCTAAGGTCGCCCTAGGTATAGTTATTATAGATTTCACAGTGATCGGCGCATTATTGATAAGCTTTAACATTATTGCCGGCACGGTTGCAGAGCCTCCTCACTATAGGTGGGAAGGTGTAGAACCCATGGATCTCCTAGTAGCCCTATCCCTTGCGTCAAGGGGGTTCACGGGCGTGGATGCGATAGGCCAGCTAGCTGGGGAGGCTAGGAAACCACTAGTACAAGTCCCCAGAGCAGCGTTCCTCACGGCAACTATAGGTGTTCTCTATAGCCTGCCACTTACAGCTATACTTATGAGTAGGATTTCCTATGAAGAGCTCGTGGAAGAACCATCGTTAGCCCTGCTATTAATAGCTAGAGAGACTCCCTACATATCATGGTTTGTAGAGCCGCTTGTAGTTCTAAACATAGCAGTAATAATGCTCATAGCATCTCTCGCAGGATATATATCTTTCTCACGGCTAGCATATATACTATCACACGAAAACCTAGTACCAGAGCCTATGGTAAGGCTCCACCCGAGGTTCAGAACTCCCTATATATCCCTCACAATAGTCTTCATAATATCCCTCCTCTTTATACTACCAGGAGAGATCAGCTTTATACTTGAGGTATACGCAATAGGATCTCTATTCAACTACCTTGTGGTCTCTATATCGCTTCTGATGATCTCAAGGAAAGGGGAGCTATATGGGGGTTTCACAAGCCCTAGGGTTAGAGGGATCCCGTTAACTGCTCTCTTCGGTATACCTCTAACCTTTGTCGGACTAGTTTTTAACATTATTGTCAAGTGGAGTTTCCTATGGATTCTTGGTCTCTGGCTCCTCCTTGGGCTTATTATCTATATGAGGCGCAGAGAGTCCAAGGGGTTCAGGCTTCATAGTGGTTGATATCGAAAGATATTAGCTGATCTTTCCTTGGTTTCCTTAATCTCAGGGCTCCTTACATTGGGATCTTTATCGCTGGGCTCCGCTCGTTTGTGGCAACCCGGCCCACAGCTCATTCTCATAGTATTGCTCTAGCTCACTGTCGTGGTGGGACCCTCTGCACCCTGGCTCTACCGTAAAATATATAGAGTTTCATACTAGTTCTCACAGAACTACAATTCAATATCAATCAATATAACCTCTCATGAAGTCCGAGGTTGACTAAGACTTCTATATAGCTTATCTAGGATTGAGTATTTGATTTCGTCTTCTCTTCTAGGGTCTCTTGTAAGCCCCCTCACTAGTATTACCACACCGGATCTCTCTATAGATTCTATATCGGCCTTCGCATCATCGAGCCCTAGTTCTCTTGCTATCTTCCTAGCATCCTCTAAGATCCTCTCTACATCAACCTCGTGTGGTAAGAACACTTGGATCCTGATCTCATAGCCCTCTTCAGGCTTAACCCTCTTAAATGGTGTGTGGGTAAGCATCGTGTATGGTATGTGGATAAGACCTTTCCTGGAGTCCTTTACTATTATTGAGGTGTCATCTAGAGCAGTTATATACCCCTTTATACTGCCTACCTCTATATAGTCACCAACCCTCAGGTCATAGGCTTTTGATGCAAAGATCCCGGTAACATATTCTTCGAGAACATGCCTAGCACCCATAACGATCACGAGGAAGCTTACTATGAATAGGGTAAATATTAGGACAAAGATCTCGTGTGCTCCGTAGAGATATGACGTGAATGCTAAGAAAACCGAGATCGAGAGTAGGATCATGGCTATCCTCAGCACGATCAGCATCTCCCTCCCAAGAACCCTTGCCAGCTGCTTAAACAGAGTTACACTAGATATTACATAGAGCATTATCGATGCGGCCGTAGCAACAATATATGTTATATACACCTGAACATCCAAGAAAACACACCCTTACAAAGCCTGCCCAAATATATGAAAGACTATAGCTCAATATATTCTTGACCGGTGTATCAATATAGACTCTCAAGCTCACAAGATCCGTTAATAAATCTCAGATCGTTCTAACATCATAGATCATTGAATAGATCCTGTAGTGAGCCAATAAAATAATATCCAGCTTTGCACTCATAAGAGCCTTACATGCGATTCATAGTACTGGACACAGCTTTTCCTTAAGACCGGATTATCAACCTAACGGAGCGTTAGATCATGTTTCCGACAACAATAAGACGATCAGCGAGTATTTTTGCTCATCACATATTCAGATCCCGGATTCCTCCTCATACACCACTCTAATAACAATATGCTATGGAGCCGTTTATTTTTAATATCCTGGAAAGACTTGGTAGCTTTTTGATGGTGCTTTAGAGACGGGCTGATCTCGATATTGAATCCCCTACTCCTCTGAGTATTGTGGGCATTGTTTCAATCTATCAAGGATTATCTCCTGGTAGATAAGAGACCTACACAGCTGGTTTAGCTACGATTCGTGAATCAATAAGGATCTCCATATATCATACCCTATGTAGCAAGGCTGAAGTCTCTGGATATTAGCTCATTATATTGAGAGATAAACGGTTATACTGAAAGGTTTTCTCAGGGACCATGGGTGGGTGAATGGAACATGGTGGAACACATGTATCGGGATCTATATATTGATCATGATCCAGCTGTTGAAGAATGAGTTATATGGCTCCGGATTGGCATTAATTTTCATAACCCTAGGTTTCTTTCACAAGGAATTTACATGGTCGAGGCAGATATTAGTGTTACGGTATTCTACTCTCTATATTGATTAATATCTTTTGATACCGGCTGTTCCTCCCTTAGCTTCGTGTCTCTCGGAACTCTTTATACATAGCTTTAGCCTACAGCTTCGTTTCGCTGTGAGGAACTCTCCCCATCATGTGGCTCTTTACCTTTACCCAATAATATTTGCAATATGTTATTATTTATCAGGATGCTGGGCTAGCTCACCGCTCACCGCTTTTAACCCTCATCATCCCATGAATAGTATGTGGGGGCGAGCTTTTATACAGATCTCTCTTTGATATCAATAGTTGGTGGAAGTATTGCTATTGATGTCGTCCGAGGTAATAAACATACTGGGATTGTTTGTTAAAGCGATATCTAGTGCGAGAGATATAATGTTATATACAGGACTGGTCATAGTTGGGGCTGTTGTGATCGCATATACAATCTATGGTGCGTATAAGTTTGGTGTATATGCCTTGAAGTTAAAGCCACACTATTTCGCCTTGGTTATGTTCTCACTCGGATTGGTTCTTGTCCTCATATCGTCACTGATCCCTGGATAGATAGAAGACTTTTCAGAAACCTATTTATCCCCCTAAGCCTTTATCTTAAAGGTTGGTGCCCATATTGCCAGACGATGGCGGGCTTAGGGGCATGGTTAAGGAGGATCTGATCTCTATCATAGTTGATGCTGGTCTTTTGGACGAGTTCATAAGATGGCTCAGCACAAGGCTTGGGGGACATGTGGATCCTGTCAAGCTGGATTCCGTTGATATAAAATATATGGTTGAGTTTTTGAGAGAAAAGAACCTAGTTTCTGAGGATAACTCCCCCCTAGAGATCATGGGTGAAAACCCCGATCTAGAGGAGAGTGTTAGGAAAACCACTAAGGAGAAGAGGACTAGGAAGTATAAACCCACCTAGTCTTATCCTTTTCATCAAGGAGTTTTATGCCTAGCCTCATCATCTGCTCTCTAATCCAGTCTGACTCCTCATACATCTTCTTCTGCCTAAGCCTCTGTCTCACCTCTACCAGGAGTTTCACAAGATCCTCAGGATCTATATTTGCAAGCACAGGCCTCTGCTCAGGCTTTGGCAGCACATCTAGGATCTTATCCATTGTCTCAAGCACCGAGAGGGCTTTGAGGGCTAGGGAACCGCTATCCCTTCGGATCACATTACTATAGATTATCGATAATAGCTCGTGGAGGCTTGCCATAGCCCTTGGCGTGTCTAGATCATCCTCTAACGCTGTTAGAAAACCCTCCCATGTTCTCGATAACCCCATCCAAACCTCTATATCCTTCTCCCCCAGGCTATGCTCAATCCCCTTCTCCCTAACTATGGATCTGAGGAGCTGGTGAGCTTCAACCATCCTTCTATATATTATTCTTGCCTGTTCAAGAGCCTCCTCCTTATAGTCAAGGCTCTTCCTATAGCTTGCAGAGGCTATCCATAGCCTTATAACCTCGGCACCCCATTTAGAAGATGCTTCTTTGAATGTAACTATATTACCAAGACTCTTACTCATCTTCTCACCAGAGATCGTTAGATAGCCTACGTGGAACCAATACCTAACCCAAGGGGATTTTCCGAAATAAGCCTCGCTCTGAGCCCTCTCATTTTCGTGATGTGGGAATATTAGATCTTGACCTCCACCATGTATATCGATCTCGTTTCCAAGATATTTAGAGCTCATAACACTGCACTCAATATGCCACCCAGGCCTTCCACGCCCCCACGGCGAATCCCAGTAAGGCTCTCCAGGTTTTGCAGCCTTCCATAATGCGAAGTCATACGGGTTTCTCTTCTCAGCCAAGTATTCCTCTTCCTGCCTCCACTCCTCAGAATAGCCCCTACCACTCAGTCTCCCATAATCGTGGTATGTTGATACATCGAAATAGACCGAACCGCTTTCAGCAACATATGCGTGTCCCTTCTCTATAAGTCCCTGGATGAATGTTATGATATCGCTTATATGGTCCGTAACCCTCGGGTGAAGATCTATAGAGATTCTGAGAAGCCTCATAGCATCTAGATAATCCTTCGTATAGATATCGGCAAGCTCTCTCCAAGAGATCCCAAGCTCTCTGGATCTATTTATAATCTTATCATCAATATCCGTTATGTTCTGTACATGAATAACATTGTAGCCTTTAACCATCAAAAACCTCTTAAGAATATCGAACGAAACATAAGCCCTAGCATGGCCTAGATGGAAATAATCATAAGGAGTAGGACCGCAGAAATAAGCCTTAACATAACCCCTAGAAGATGGAACAAACTCCTCGACACGCTTGGTAAGAGTGTTATAGAGCCTCAGCAAGCCTCACCGGAGACTATATAGTGTAAGAAGCCATATTAACATATAACACCGGAAAGCTACAAGGGCGGAGATCCGATCCAGAACACTATAGGTTTAGCTAGCTCTAAGTGCGGGGGGTGGGATTCGAACCCACGCAGGCCTACGCCAGCGGATCTTAAGTCCGCCCCCTTTGACCCGCTCGGGCACCCCCGCCAAATAAAATAATATATAGGGAGAGAAAAAGCATTGTAAGAATAGCCCTACCCTACCCTCTTCCTCTTAACCATATATATGGCGATACCAACTGCTACCAGAATTATCGCTATTATTACTGGCATTATATCTATTGACGGTTTCCCATCCTCAGGTTTTGTTGTCTGTGTTGTTGTTTGCGATGTTGTCTGTGTTGTTGCTATTGTTATTGTAGGTGCTGGTATTATAGTTTCTGTTGCTATTGTTGTTGTTGTTATTGCTTCTTGTTTCTGTATTGTTATTGTAGTATCTGGCGTGTTCTTACTCTCTACGTTTCCTGCTACGTCTTTTGATACTATTGTTATTGTGTAGCTTCCTGGCTCTATATCGCTTAGATCTATTGCTAGTCCTATAGATCCTGTTGATGTGTTTGTTGCGAAGTTCCTTTCAAGGCCCCGTGTATTTCTGAGGGTTATTAGGGTTTCGTGACATCCTGATCCTGTGTCTGTGCATTGGGCTTCTATTGTTAGTGTTCTTCCATCAACCACGGCGTTTTTAAGGGTTGTTCTAGGAGGTTCTAGATCTGCTAGGAGGTTGACTATATTGGTTCTTAGGGGTGGGTTGTAGTCGAAGACTATGTCTGCATAGATCTCGATTGTGTCTCCTGTTTTTATATTATCTAGTGTTTTTGCCTTAAACAGGACCCAGCCCTGGCCCTCTGGAGGTTTCTTATTGGGTGGTAGGTTTATGTTTTCGAAGAGGATCCTGTACACTATAGATCCGCTGGAAGTGTTCATGGACCATGATATATATGCATCCCTCCTACTAACGTCAACAACCTCTACGGATTTTGGATCTATCGGACCCTTGATCACGAGGTTCACAGTAACATTAACAGCCTCGGCACTGGCATTGGCATAGTTTTCAAACTCGGCAAGTATACCGAGTTCCTGACCGGGAAGCCTTATAAACCTATCGGGGGTTACGGAGACTTGGTTGGGATCTATAGAGGCTATAATCCTCACGGAGGAGGATCTCATAGGAGTCTTGTCGGGATCTCTGGTGATTTTGAGTGTGTAGATGTTATCACCTATTCTAAGGTTAACAGTATCCCCCTCTTTCCCAACTTGTTTGTGTTTTGCACAATCCTCTAGGGTTTTACCTCTATAGTTTGCAGCAGCCTTGAGGAGGCTTATATATGCATTCACATCACCGCCTGATAGTAATGGATTATTGGTGAGAGCTTCTAGCGATGATCCAAGCTGATCGAGGGAGGATTGAGTTTCATAGGCTTTTTTCGCTAATTCTGCAGAGTCTAGGGCATCAATGCTGCCTAGATCGTTGCCCGAAGTTAGAGTTTTGACAAGGTTACCGATATCTTTATCACTAAGCGTCTTTACACTGATCTTGTCGGGGCTGAGGCCAAGCCTACTTCCCCAATCAAGGATCTCCTTGAAATTACCCTCTTTCATAAGGTTCTGGAAAACCTCTTCCCAACCCTTGTCGCCATATTTATCTCTAAATGCTTTCAACAATTCTGGAGAGATCATGCTTTGATCGAGGGAGAGGAGTTTTTTATAGAAGCCATAGAACTTAAGGGCTTCTATGGCATAGTTATCAACCTTACCCTCCTTTCTTAGGAAATCTAGGTACTGGGAGATCGCAGTCATACCATTCTCTCCAAGCTTGTTTATGAGACGTTTAACATTGTCGTAGCTGGGGTCGCTGGATTTTATATACTTCACATAGTTTTTCACTTCCTCGGCACTGATGAAGAAGGTATCCGCGCTCTGGGAGTATGCGTAGGGGATAATCTGTTTCTTCGGACCGGGCAGGATGCTCTTGTAGATAGTAATGTCGGAGAGCTTGATCGTATCGCCATTGATCTCAACGGTTTTGGCAACGCTTGAGCTCGATACTATGGAGATGGTTGGTGTATCGCCAGCCTGCCTGGACAGGGTGATCGTGAAGCCTCCTGCGGACTCAACACCGCCGGAACTTCTAACATCTATGATAATGTTTCCTTTAGCCTTCTTCAAGCTCTGCTCGAAGATCTCGTATCCATTCTTACTCACAACCTTCTTATCGCCAACCTTCTTTAGATCCTTGAGCTGGCTTGTAGCGGCGGCTTCGCTGAAGATGCTTTTCAAGATATCCTCGCTACCTTCTCCCCACTTACGCTGTGAGAGTATTTTGATCAAGGAGTCCTCCAGGCTGTTTATAGAGATCTCGTTCACCGAAAGGATCCTGGTGTTGCTGAGATCAAGCTCGTCTGCGAGCTTACCAAACTGCACAGCGATACCCTTAGTGCTAGCCGTGTACATGGTGCCCGCTTTCACCAGATCCTCGGGTAGTGATTTGGCGAAGCTGCCTAGGTCGTATAATGCTATACCGATACTAGCCATATTATAGAGAATAACGCCTGGGTCTCCCTTATAGGCGTACTCAGAACCCCCTACATAGATCCCGTACCTGGCTAGGACTGCTGAGACACCGCTGTTATCGAGATAACTAACTAGTACTGTGTCGAGTGCGCTTGATAGTATGCCTGTTAACAGGCCCATCAGGGGAGTCTTGGCGGCTTCATCCAAGCCCTGGGCAGTAGCCTGGACAAAAATAGGGGTGCCTTTGAGTAAGTAGTATAACTGGTTCTCTAGGCTTGTGCTTTTCAGAAGGTCGATGGCTTCGTTCACCATATCCCGCGCCACTGGGTCGTTGGGGTTGGTCTTTAACCTCTCTAGAGCCATTTGGAGGATCAGTGAGGGGTCCGCTGTGCCGTATTTCTCGACCAGTTTTGCTCTCTTGGAGAAAATGGCTGAGAGGATCTTGTCAACTAGGTAGCGGGCAAGGGCGTCGGGGTCTTTGTATATGGGTAGGTTTTTAAGGGCCTCGTTGAGTTTGCGGATTTCTTCGGGGCTGAGTAGGGCTGCTTTTATCCCGAACATTGCATAGAGGTCTAGACAGTTCTTTGTCATTGCATCCATATAGCCTATCACCGTGGATCCCTGGCCCTGGCTTTGGAGCGCGATGGAGGAAAGGGATTTGAATGCGCTTCCGAGGGAGAGGTGTTGGATTGTGGATGATGATCCTGCTCCTTGTTGTGGTGTTTGGAGGGATGCTGACTGTGGTGTGTTCTCGATAGCTACTGGTATGTAGCTATACTTAGGGCTTACTGCTTTTGAGAGTAGCTGCATAAAGCTATAGCTCTGAGACACCTCTACGATCATCTCTATGTTTATCGGTAACTTGGATCCTCTGCTTGTTGTAAGGAGCTCTGGGTTTTTGTCAAGCATCTTGTTATATCTATACACAGTCTCTTCATGCGCTATATCGAGGGGGGAGGTGTAGAAGCCGCCGGGTCTCCCATTTCTCTTAAAATCCTCTACGTAGCTCCATATCTGTTTTCTATAAAACTTGCTTGTTATAGCTTCAGCTAGTTTTTTCCCAAAGGTGCCTGAGTCTTCCAACATGGCTAGGTCTTTCACTATTTTTGAGGCTTCTGAGCCGTTACTCCACCACCTATCTATAAGGTCGTCGAAGAACTTCTCCTCAAGATCTAGCCCTATCTCTATTGATTCGTTGAATAGTGCTGGTATATTGTTTCTATGCTTCTTTGTTAAGTTGTTCCATAGATCTGGGGATAAAGTTGCTACTTGGACTGGAAGTGGGTTGTAGCCGTTCGCGAAGCCTGCACCACGTATTGATATTGAGAATCCTTTCCAGGATCCCTGTGGGTTGAATTCATATATATAGTTGCTTGGTGCTACTGCTATTACTTGGATTGTTCTCATACCTCCTGGGGGTATTTTAATTGCTGCTAAGGCAACCATATCGCCGTCTTCAACCTCTCTTGGGATTAGGTAGAGGTCTGCTCCTAGGACACTTTGGGCTCTTATGTAGAATGGCATTAGAAATGCATATATGAAAACGGCCTCTATATTACCTATGTTTGTTATGTAGAAGTTATATGGTGTTGGTACGCCTACTCTTGCAGTTGGTGGGGGGCTTGTTATTGCTGTTGAGACAGCGTATTTTATGCTGATATTATAGGAGCTGTGGTTTGTTATAGCTACATAGTTTGTTACCTGACCCATAAACAGGATCCTATAGCCGTATAATACTGTTACCGGACTTTCTTCGCGGGGATTGTTTGGTGGGTAGAGGTTCTCGGCTGGGAGTCTTACTGTGTAGGCTCTTGGTCCTGGTATGTTTGGTTTTAGCTTTACCTCGAGGATGAATCTCTCCTTATACCCCGCTTTTGAGAGGTTTCCTCCAAGGATTGTGAAGCCCTCAGAAGAGTATTGTATATCTCTAAAACCTCCCGAGAGTATTTTCTCTGATAATGGCCTGCCCAATTTGGTTAGCTTTATACCCTCGATCTTATAGGTAATCTCGTCTCCCACCTTAACAGATCCTAGATCTACTGTTGTTAGGAATAGGCTAGAAGCCCCGCTAGGACCACTGCCAATGCTAAAAGTGGCATCCCCAGTATCTATACTAGCCCCTGTTGGGAGGGATCCGAATCTCCCATAGCCTGGCATGAGGTATTGTGGGTATCTGAATATAGATTCTAGTTTGAAGCCTCCTCCTAGGTGTTTTATCTTCAATATATTGGGGTTGGATAGTGTTATTTTATACGATGTGTTGGGTATTGTGACACCATCCTCCCCGACTACCAGGGGTGTGTAGCTTCTAATACTTATGTTGGCAACACTTTCAGGGATCTCTTCGCTCAAAACCCATTTCTTGAAGGAGAGGCTCTTCACGTTTGAGAAGATCGCTAGTAGATCGTTCTTCCTAGCATAGCCAATCTCAAGACCATGACCACTAAAGATATAGCTAAACTCCCATGCACCGAGATCTGTGTATAGATAGCCATCACCATCCTCGGTCTCAACAGCCCTACCATAGCCCCAAAGGATCATTGAGGCAGCAGCCCTGAAATCAATAGAATTCCATACAGCAGGATCATACCATGGTGATGTGAAAACACCACTGCTCAGATTGATCAAGCCGAACTGGCCGTAGGGACCATAGGCAGTAGCCCCCGTGATACCCATCACAGTCAGATCGCTCCCCAACCTCTCCAGATAATAAGCCTGGCCTCCTGCAGCATTGCTTAGAAGAACATTCCAGACCACATTGCCTCTGGGATCTAGCATGAAGGTTGCATATCCATAGTAATATCCACCCCCACCATATGGTGTCCCGCCTAGCTTGGTGCCTATCAAATACCCCAGTATAGATCCATTACTCCCTCTAACCTCTGAGACGTGGGGAAGGTTTACATCCGCCGGGATCAATGTGCGTTGTACTATGCCTTCTTCGAACAGGAAGCTGCCGCACAGCTTAGCCCTCGCGCTTGGAGGGAGCTTGAGGATCTCTTGGTAGGATCCGTTGGCACGACGGTATGCCTCGCTATTATTGCCCCAGGTCTTTGAAGCTATATCCATCAGATCCTCATAGTATGTTGTTAGATTCACATAGTAATTCCTAAGCCATTCAAGCCCCATGGAGCTGTTGATCTTAGCAGCATAGAACCTACACCTACTCGAATCACCATCGCCACCGCCAACTAGTAGGTAGCCACCATCACTAGTCCTCACAACTTTGCCTCTAAACTCCTGTGTGTCTTCTCTAACAAGCCTGAAAAGATCTATTTTGATGTCCAGGCTATCATAAACCCTGAAGAGACCTACACCTGCATGTCTTCTAGCCCCTGACAAATCCACCCTCGCATTCGAGACCATATCGACATAGTAAGAGCCATACCAATAGCTCTCCGTCCATATATGGGGGGATAGAAGAGCAACAGATATGGCTGAGTAGCCAAGCTGGCTGGAGTAGTATATGTTCTCACTAGCCGTACCTGAACGAGTACCATACGCGTCCCAAAGATACCCTGGAATAATGACCCTAGCACTTGGATTCTCATCACCCACTCTGAGTACTACGAAGACGCTACGCTCGTTGAAATACTTTTTAAAGTCGGAGTTGTTATTCCAGCTAGGCTCTACAACCCCTATAAAAGCCGGCATCCTGGTTATCAAAGCCACGGTATAGTTGTTTAGCACGACATACGATAACCCTGATCTATGAAACCTTTCAATGCCGCCATAACCATAGTCGTAGGAGCATAGTACTGGGTCTGCTTGGTATACATAGCTTCTCTCGACCTCGTCTGTGTAGTCGTTGTAGAGGATATAATATATGTAGCATTTGTTTTCAAGGATCTCGGTTCTTATGATTATTAGTTTTCTGTCTTTTAGGGGTATTGCTAGGTCCCATCCTAGTCTTTTTCCTAGGGGATCTTGTTTGCCTATTATTCCTAGTAGGGATGATATGTTTCTAGATCGATCTTCTAGGTGGAAAAGGATCCTGTGGACGTAGTCGAGTGGTTTGTATGATTCTCTCCCGAGGGGTATTATAACTTCTTTTCTAACCCTTAAGGTTTCTCTTATGAGTGTGTCTGCTGCTGATATGGTTGCAAAGCCCAGGTTATATGAGAATGATATTATTAAAAGGGCTAGAAAGACTATAGAGAAGATCTTGGGCCTCGCACTAGCCAGACTCACCATAACACCTCGGGGCAGGAAAAAATTAGCGGCATTATATATCCCGGGTTTGCAGATAACTGCAAACCCGATCATTCCATTATGTGTGATCATTGCTTGGTTTTGTTGATGCTCTCTATATAGGGATCTTCACCTAGTTCGCAGGGATCTCTTTTCCTACGGGTTATGGCTGCTGCTAGCCCAACTATATGGCTTCCATCTACCAATTAGATCATTCTCCGGTGGTTTGTATAATGCTTCTACTATAATCCAGAATCTGTACTGAGATCGATATATGTTAAAAACGTATACGGATCTTCTACGAATATCAGCAAGTAGCCAGCCTCTGATTGTGGATATCTATGGATCTTGGAGCAGTGAATCTTCGGCCTGGCGCCGGGGGCGGGATTTGAACCCGCGCGGGGTTTCCCCCACCGGCTTAGCAGGCCGGCGCCCTACCAGGCTAGGCGACCCCGGCCCTATCTTATCTATGCGTCTAGCTTTATTAACTTTATCTCGAGGGTTTCTGTCTCTGCCCTCACGATTGTTGTTTCGATTATCCCGTGCCTGAGAAGGTCCTCATGATCAATGCTACTATTAGGAGGACCCATCCCAGGGCTAGTATTATTCCCAGGATTTTCTTAAATGCTGATACTAGCACGAGGAGTATGTAGACTGCTGTGAGGGATACTAGCATAGCTATCGCAGAACCGTAATCCTGCGCTATTGATGGATTATCTTTGAGTATTGTTTGTTGGAGGATCTGTGTTAGGAAGTTTGTTAGCCAGTTATAGGCGCTTATAATAGCATCCGCTATAGTGTTCAAAGTTATCTCACTAGCCATGGTGCCTCCCGTCATGTGGAGGGTTACTGGGCTAATAAATAGATGGTTGTTATCGCTAGGATCTGGTTATCCGTAAAGTGCGTTGATTGCAAGTATAAATGGTATGTAGATCGCTATGTTTGTAGCCGTCACTATACAGCCTATCTTGGCGAATCTGATGAAAGAGATAGTAACCCCCATCCTGGTCTCAAGCGCTTCGAGGATTATCATGTTTGATGCAGCTCCGAGGAGAGTGAGGTTCCCGGCTATGGTTGATGCCATGGCTAGGGCTATCCAGCTCGATGTATCAGCCCCGCTGTAGCCGAGTTGATGCATATATTGTATGAATAGCTTTGTGAAGGGTACGTTGCTAAGGATCTGGCTGAGTGCTAGTGAGAGGAGCGAGATAGAGAGTATCCCTTGGATCTCGCCCAGCTTCTCTGGAAGGACTATTGATAAGAGGGGTAGGAGGATCCCGCTTCTCCATATCCCTTCCATTGTTATGAACATTGTTATGAAGAAAACAATGGTTCCCCAATCTACACCTGCAAGTGTTCTCCTAGGGTTGCTTGAGAGCATATAGATCCCTGCGGCTATGATGAAGGGTATAAAACCCCTCTCCTTTATATGGGGGAGGCCGGCGAGCTCTAGAGCGTCGTTGATCACGAGGGAGGAGATCACTGCGACAAGCCCTGTCCCAGCTAGTATCGCGTCCCTTCTATCGATGATCTCCTCTCTAGGGACTGCTGATAACTCAAGCCTTGAGGATCCTATCCCATAGATCTTTTTAACTATATAAGCCGTTAGGAGAAGGTTAACCAGCGTTGGTATGGCTAGGTATTTCATGAACTGGATAAATGGTGCGCTCATACCCGACTGTATAGCTATTAGAACATTCTGAGGATTACCTATAGGTGTCATTACAGACCCTATCGTTATTGAGAATGCTAGGAGGAGAAACATAGCCTCAGGATGGATCCCGGCTGTCCTGGCTATAGAGAACGCTATAGGAGGACCCATAAGGGCTATGGTATCATTAACAGCCACCGCTGATAAAAATCCAAAGAGTATCGAGGAGGCATAGATTAGCGGAGAGACGCTCCTAAACCTGGATATGAATTTAGAGGCGATGGCTCCAAGGAGTCCTGAGGATTCTGCAAGCGATACAAGGCTAAACATACCTACTAGGAAAAGGATAACGTTGAGATCTATGACCGAGCCGAGCTCGTCTATAGGTACAATACCGCTCACAACGATTATGAAAGAGGTCATGGCCATTATAGACCACACAGGGATCCCGGGCTTTCTAGCTCTAAGGATCAGCGCCGAGATCAGGAATAATAGAACAGCAAGAGCCACAGCTTGGTCGAACGAGCCTCTGGGCACCTAAACCCACATATTTCTCTCAAGTGAGGGCATACTTATATTTTTAACCATGTTGAGAGGGGGTATGGTAGGCTCGTAACGGTTGCTTTATTATATAGCTCTTCCACCAATATTTTTGGTGTGGTTCTATGTCCAGGGATCTTCGTGTTATGATCGATGATATTGTTAATAAAAAGAAAAACGATCTGGTTGAGGAGGTTAGAAAGTTCCTTAGGATGCCCAGTATATCCGGGAGTGGCGAGGGTATCGAAGAGACAGCCTCCTACCTCAAGGAGTGGCTTGAGAATAGGCTTGGGGCTAGAGTGTCTCTCCTAAGATATGGTGGACACCCCATAGTGTATGGTGTATTAGATGTTGGTGCTGAGAAAACTGTTATTATCTATAACATGTACGATGTCCAACCTGTAGAGCCGCTAGAACTTTGGGAGGCGCCTCCCTTCGAAGCAAGGATCGTTGGCGATAGGATCATAGCTAGAGGTGCTTTCAACACAAAAGGCGCGTTGATGAGCAGCCTTCTCGGCATCGAGATTCTAGCCAGAGCAGATAGACTCCCAGTAAACCTGATCTTCATCTTAGAGGGTGAGGAGGAGCTTGGAAGTCCCTCAATGCCAAAGCTCGTTGAGGACAAGCTCTCAGAGTTAAAGAAAGCCGATCTAGCCTTCTTTCCATTCCCCTCCGAGAGGGTTAGGGGTAAACCGACAATAATACTGGGTAATAGGGGGATAGTTTTTGTAGAGCTTAGGTGCAGGGTTTCTAAATACGATGTTCATAGCAGCTATAGCAGGGGTCTCTATAACCCAGCGGCTGTGCTAGCAAGAATAGCATCGCACCTCATAGATCCTCTTGAGGGGCCCAGGATACCGTGGCTCGAGGAGAAGACTGTAGGACCAACTGAAGAGGATCTCAAGTATCTAAGCGACATAGAGGAGGCTACACCCCTCGAGGAGCTTTTAGAGCTCTATGGGGTTCAGAGACCAAGGCTTAGGGGGAGGGATTGGTATATTGCTGTCCACTTCAAACCAACTGTTAATATAGATGGCTTCTCCTCAGGCTATACAGGCCCTGGAACTAAGACCATAACCCCTGGTGAGGCTGTTATGAGGCTTGACTTCAGGCTTGTTCCAAACATAGAGCCTGAGGATGTGATCGAAGGGTTAAGGGATCTGGTTAAAAGGCTCGGGTTATCAGATCTTGTTGAGATCAGGGTCATGGATTCATATACATGGAGCAAGACAGACCCTAGATCCCCATATGTAGATATAGCTAGGAAAGTCTATAGCGATATGGGGCTCAAGCCCTACATAGTACCAATAATCCCAGGATCTGCGCCAAGCTATCTCTTCACAAGAAAAATAGGCATCCCAATGATAGCCACAGGCCCTGGGCATGGTGGGAGGGCCCATGCGCCAAATGAGTATATAACGATAGACACTATACCGGGTATAGCTAGATACACAGCATACCTCCTCCTAGGAGTTGCAGCACTCGGTGAGAAAAGGTCTTGAAGCTAAGAACGCTCTATATATTGCACTCGATATTATCACTACTCCTGCTGCATGTCGTATTGATAGGATTCGCAGGATCGTTATACGCCCAGAAAATGGGTGACATAGAGGTTAATGTGAGGTTCGAGATACCTCTTATAAAATACCATATAGATATAAGCTGGAGTGGGGCTCTTGTAGAGCTCGAGATAAGGATCCCGGACTCCATAGCTATATGCTCTTCCAATGGGGATGTCAGGATTCAGCAGATCTCGGCATCAACATATATAGTCAGGATTAGCGGAGCTTCTGGTATTGTGACGTGTGTAGCAATATCAACAATATCTATCTATAACAACTCTCTAGAGGCCGTTATACCACCCCCCTTGGTTAATGGTAGTGCTGCTACTATAAAGAAGATCTGGTTCCCATACTATGTTACAAACATATCGACAACACCAAACCCAATAAGGATCTCTACATCCAATGATGGGGGCTATGTTTTCGAGTTTGACACGAGGGGCACCATATATATCACAGGTAAGATCATACCCACACAAGCGATCCAGAAGGAGCAGATGGGTAGCAGTAATACATATAGCGATCTAGTCTATCAAGTAACCCTCCTAGCCGTCGGAGTACTGGTGGGCGGTATATGTGTAAAGCTCTTATCAATAGCCAGATCTAGGTTCAGAGGAAGAGATATAGAGAAAGAAATAGTGTTACTACTATCAAAGAACCCAAGGGGTATGTCACTCTCTATGATCTCTAAGACTCTCAATATACCAAAACAACGTATCTGGAAAAAACTACGAAAACTGGTAGAAGAAGGCGTGGTTGAGGAATTCGAGGGACCTGGAAAGGGAAAGCTATATAGACTGAAGAGGAAAGATATAGGCCCTGGATCAGAAAGCTCCTGATATATCCATAAAGATCTTGTGGTTTACTCTAGCAATACTATGGATCCATAGGGGCCTTGGGGATCCCTATTGATCAGGTTAAGGAGGCATCGATATAGAAGAGCATCAAAGGCCATTAATAGTCTGGGGTTATGAAAAGCTATATCGCATATAAGCTTTGAGCTTGATATATATGTCTAGCATGTTTGCTCTATAGGCTAATAATTTAAGGTAGAAGTCCTAGAGCATGCTTCGTTTAAAAGCGTTCAAAGTATCTATGAATTAGTGCTCCTAGTAGTAGTGGTGTTGCTATTGAGGCTCCCCCTGGATCATGTGTGTGTGAAAACAGGGATTCTTTGCCCCAGGTGCGAGCGTTTGGTCTCCTCGGGGGTTGTTGAGGAGTTTGAGATAGAGGTTATGAGGAGCTTGATAGATCTTGAGGAGAATCAGGATCTGAAGAAATATATGCAGAATCTGAGTTATGTGAAGGCATATAGGTTCAGGGACTCTATAGTTATTCTTATGCAGAGGGTGGGTGAGGTTCCCTACGATATATATCAGAGGATCTCGAGATACCTTAGCGAGAGCCTTAACGCTAAGGTAAGGGTTATCAACGGATCCTCTAGGGATCTTAAGAGCATTGCATCGCAACTCCTATTCCCAGCAAGGATCCTTGGTATAAATATCGTATGGCTACCAGACGGGACTAGCTTCCATATACTCAGGATCCCCAAGAGGGATCTCAAATACCTCTCTCTCCCCCTCGATGCTGCTGAGAAGATACTCTCAATGATAGCAGGATCCGAGGTTCAGATCAGGGGAGAGTAGAACAGGAGTGTATTCCTTAAAAACCTCCCTTAAAAGGTTGGTGGCATAGCCACCACTATCTAGGCAAAATTCCAAAATCTCTCTTCTGTTTTTAAAGTCTATTGGGAGTACCAGTGATCTTGTTATAGATCCACCGGTTCTTGGTTTACAATCTTTTATCCCGTATCTACCCAGAGCCTCTATAACAACATAGCTAGGTTCTCCACCAGTGCTTATAGAGATCCTAACGCCTGGGATCTTTACCCCATGTACGCGAGATCTCAGAAGAACCTCCCCCCTGGCAGGCTCTAAACTTAATCCATAATCCCTCCACCTGAGGCTTAGGTATAGGTTGAAGATATATGATAATAGGGCTGATATGTAGAGCTCTAGATAGTTTTCCGGAAGACTCTTGACAGCCTTCTCAGGATCTCTGGTCTCTATATACTTCCTACACACGATCCTCTCTATGTTCATCCACGCCGGCCCCTTTGTAATTATCTCACTGCATCTCTCTACAAGATCTATGCTGGGATCAGCATAGGGGTCTCCGGTAACTATGGCCCTCAAAGCATTCTCATAAGAGCCGCACAGAACCCCCATACCAGCAACATGGGTTATGGGTCTCTTAACCCCGAACCTCTGGTATGAGTAATAGTTTGGTATAAACCCGGTTTTTTCGATCTCGTCCAAAATTTCAGAGATCTTCTGTATATCGTTATAGTTAATAAGGGACTCTAGAAGGATTTTGAAGCAGTTTCCAACATTACCTCCCCTCTTTGCATGCCTACCAGAAATCCCTAGCATTATGGCCTCGATATTCCTGTCAAACACATAGGTCTCAAGATTCTCGGGTTTCTCTACAAATATTATTTGGTATGATGTAGATCTAGAGTCTTTAAGTCCGTAGTATGAGATCCTCTTAGGCTTCAGGATCTTTTTAACCCTATTTATAGCTCTATAGGTATCAACCCCTCTTTTGATCAGAAGATAAGCATATAGATCTCCGCGGGTTCCGTGAAAAGCTATGGGTGGTTTTAAAACGCCTATGCTTTCGATATATTCATATACATAGAAGTTATCATGGTTAAGAACTTCTTTAGGCTTTACCGGCTCGGAGGCTGTGAGATAGCACTCCATACCCAGAATAGTATCTAAACGAGATCTTGTCTCAATGCATTTAGCCCCCACAGGCATTCCCCAGCCTAGTATAATTGCAACTTCCCAGTGATCTCATCCACAATGTTTGAGGGGGCAGGCCCTACACAGACCGCAGTAAGGGTTCCTGGTTCGAGTTCTGTTCTCCCAGCATCTCTCACCATAGAGCATGGTAGTTCTCTCCTAACACACTCGTCATAGATCTTCAGCAAATCCTCCTCACTACCGCCCTTAACAACAACTTTCTTCATACCCTGGGATATCCATTCGTCAAGCCATCTTCTCCATCTCTCATTCCTTAAAGATCTCAAAGCAGCATCTACAGAAGCGTGGGCGACCTGGACAGCAAGCTTTCCAGGGCTCATCCTGAGATCTGTTCTCACAACTATGACCTGTTTAAACTCGTCTAGCCTCATTAACACGACCACTAATAAAGTAGCTAGCGTTCTTTAGTGCTTTACACCACCATAGTATAAAATAAAATAAGGATCTCTTCTCACACGATCCATGCTCAGCTCTGGTCTCCTTTATAACATCTAGCTAGGAAGAGAGCCGTATATAGGAGAAATCTAGCCAGCGCCTCATCGTTGAGTGAGACCCTATGCCCCATATCTGGTATAACATGTAGCTCAAAGCTCTTGCCAAGCTTGACAAGCTTCTCAACGAAGTCGAGAACTGGCTGGATAGGTGTTCTCGAATCGTTCTGAGGTTCTACTATACATAGAGGAGCCTCTATGTTCTCTACATATGTTATAGGTGATCTCTCTCTAAACAGCTCTTTCTTCCCTCCGAAGAGGGTTTCCTGAAACGATCTGAAATACGCGTCTGCTAACTCATACATCTTCTCCCAGTCGGCTACAGGTGCTCCGGCTACACCGCATCTCCATAGCTTTGGCTTTCTAGTAAGCTGCATCAGTGTTGTATAGCCTCCATAGCTATAGCCCACTATAGATATAAGACCTTCTTTTCCTAGTCCATTCTTTATAGCCCAGTTTCTAGCCGCTGCTACATCTTCCATATCAGCCCCACCTGGGTCTCCTATATCCATCTTCCTAAACATTGCACCATAGCCTGTTGATCCCCTATAGTTTGGCGCCACTACATGGTATCCTAGCGCTGCTAACGACACTATTATAGGTGACCAAGAGTCTGCAACCTCACTCCACGGACCCCCATGGGGATATACTACTGTGGGTCCGGGTTTAGAGGCGGCTCTAGATTCTAGTACAAATGTGGGTATCTTGAGTCCGTCAAACGACTCAACCTCTATAAAGGCTACGTCGCCCAGCCTCTCCTCTATATCTCTTGGGAGTCTGCTTCCTACAATCTCTCTAACATCTCCTCTATTGATATCTATCGCCAGTATTCTCGGCGGTGTTTTGAGACTTGAGTGGGATATAAAGGCTATGCTATCCTTAATCGCTGCTGATGATATCATTCCAAAGCCTATACCAAGATCACGCCCATCTAGGAATAGCCTTGAGGTACCGCGTTTCTTACCTATACCCCATACTCTTCCATCACTAGTCCAGCCGATGCTGATAAACTCCACGGGATCGAATCTATAGATGTCATCGTATTTAAACCTCACCTCTTCTAACTCTCTAGTCGAGAGGTTGAGTATATAGGGTTTCATTTTATCACCATCCTCGAAGTTGCTTATGAAGAGCATCTTGTCTCCGTATAGCTTTGGCGATGTGTTGTTGGAACCCTCTTTCGGAGTATAGATCTCGAAGCTCCCTTCATTGATATTAATTATAAATATCTCTGTAGAGTAGGGATCTCCCCTGAGACGACCATAGCCTACGATATATTTATCATTAACATCACTTACAAACTCTCTACCCCTGGTAACAGCGATCCTCTCAGCCCTTCTCTCCGATATCTCTGCTAGGTAGACGCCCCCAGAGGCTTTAGTGGCACCTGACCACGCGATCCTTTCGCCATCAAAGGCTAGCCCGGCTATTCTTTGGGGCTCGATATTTTCAGCCACATCGATCTCATAGCCTTCATCTATATCAGCCATCATGACCTTAGAGAGCTCGAAACCCTTGCTAACATCTCTAACAAACACAACCTTGCTCGATGCCTCATGAGCAGCTACCAGCATGTGTATATTTGGTGCGGCCAGCTTCTTCTCACCACTTTTAATGTTTATTGCATATACGCTGTAATCGCCTCTCTCTGTGGAGCTGTAGATGAGGTGATCTCTGGCAACACCTTCAACATTGTATCTCGGAATAGATACTATCTTGCTAACTATTCTAGAAATCTCGGTAAGATCCGCTGTCAAAAAGATTTCACCAGATTAATATGGTGTAGGGACTAAATAATAACTGTTCCATCTACCATGTTGGAATAGGGTTCCAGATATTGTTAGAGTTAAATTGGCGTTCATTTCGCTATAGCGGGCCCGGGGGGATTTGAACCCCCGACCCCCGGCTCCGAAGGCCGGTGCTCTATCCTGGCTGAGCTACGGGCCCGTGTAGGTGTTACTCTACACATCATATTTTTATTATCCCACTCTCTACCATATCTATTTTCTCCCCGCTTATCCTATAGATCTCGAAGCGGCCGTTTTCGAGTTCTTTCCATTCTATATCTATGTTTGGGTTATAGAAATCTATTAGCGTTGATGAGCTATATATAACCAGATCCTGGGTTTCTCCTCTATATATCTTATAATACTTCCTCCTTACCTCATCATCTCTGGCTTTGTAGAAGCTCCCTGCAGCCACCCAGGCTTCTTGCTCCTTTATCAAAACCACACCTATGTTGAGAGCTGTTTTTGTAAGCCTCACTGCCTCACGGATAATGTTGAGATCAATACTCTTAGAGATCTTTTTCGCCATATATTGCGCTAAGAAATACGTATCATTATAGATCTTTGCCTCAGTACTCTCAGCATCGATATTAAGAATCCTTAATAGTTCTTCCTTATCAACGGTCCCATTATGGATTATGAATAATCTATAACCATTGCTTGTAATAGCCTCTACCGGGTGGGTGGAGAAAACGTTTATAGGCATGCCCTTGCTAGCAGCTCTGGCATGGATCATGAGTACTGCTTTCCCACCTGGCGGGAGATGCACGAGCCTAGGGGCATTTATAGAGGGATCTTCGTATATGGATATAGTTGATCTACCAAAATGGAGAGCCGCTCCCTTACTATCTAGATGTAGAGCAACCCAACCCCACCCGTCCTTATGGCTTATTTCCGCATTGCCAAAAAGGGCTTGTCCGTGTGGGTCTTTCTTAGCTGCGTTCACGAGGCTTGCAATCATGCTATCTCTAGCCCTACTCACAGCCTCTGAACCACCGATCATTACAAACATTCTACACAATAATGACCCCTTAGTCTAGCTATCCTTATTCTCCTTTTATACATCTCCATGGATAACCATATTTAATAGGGAGAAATAGATGGCAGTTCTCAAAGCCTCAGGGCTTGTTAAAAGATATAGAGATATAGTGGCTCTCAATGATGTGAGTCTCGAGGTGCCTAGAGGCTCTCTCTTCGGACTCCTCGGCCCTAATGGTGCTGGTAAGAGCACATTTATAAGGATTTCTGTAGGGCTTTTGAGACAGGATCAAGGATCTATAGAGGTTCTCGGTCTTGACCCTGTATCCAATCACAAGGAGATCCTCTATAGGGTAGGGTATGTTCCTGAAACACCGTCCTTTCCCGAGTTCATGACTGGTGAAGAATATTTGAAACTAGTATCAGATCTATATGGTCTCGGGAGGGGTTCTAGGGAGAGGATCTCAGAGATGCTTTCGATCGTGGGTCTCCAGAAAGCTTCCAGGAGGAAGATAGGCTCCTATAGTAAGGGTATGGTTCAGAGACTCGCCATAGCCCAGGCCCTCCTCCCAGACCCAGAGCTCTTAATACTTGATGAGCCTCTCATGGGCATAGATCCCGAGGCTAGGATACAGTTTAGAGATCTATTCATAGATCTAGCATCAAAGGGAAAGACTATCCTCTACTCTTCCCACGTGTTGGAAGAGGTTGAAAGGGTTAGCAGCCATATAGCTATAATAAACAAGGGGAAAATAGTTGCAAGCGGCTCCAAAGAAGAGCTCTCAGAACTCCTTGGTGGAGGAAGGGTGCTTGAAATAGAGCTCTTCAGAGATATCCCTGGCATAGAGGAGCTTATCAAAGGGATCGATGGTGTTCTGGAGGCACGCTCCACAGGGAACATTATAAAAATTATCTTGAGAGACGAGGATAAAGATAGGATTGTGAGAAAAAATATTTCAGAAACGATCCAAAGTAGAGGAGGGATCATTATTGATATGAGGATTAAATCGGTAACGATTGACGAGATATTTCTAAAAGCGGTTAGGGGATCCTAGAAAATTATGGCTTCGTTAAGACTTGCGAACCTGTATCACAGGCACCTCAACATCTCCTAGGTGTTCGCGACCTATACTATAGATGGCGTTTATAAGCTCAACCTTAAAGCTTCCTGGTACTGAGGCTTTTCTAGATGCTAGCTCTGCAGCTCTCTTGAAGAAGACTGAAGCGTGGATCGAGGATCTCAGGGGGTCTTTATTAACAGCTGTGAAAGCCGAGACTATGGTTCCCAACATGCAGCCCATACCCGTAACATATTTAGAGAGGTAGGAGCCTCCACCGATCTCTGCATATCTAGAGCCGTCTGATATGATGTCAACCTCACCGCTTGCAAAGACCGTGGTTGAGAACTCGCTAGCAACCCTCTCAACAATCTCCACGGAGGCTTTGCCGAGGGAGTCGACGCCCTTAACAAGCCCCTGACTTCCTGCGAGTGCCGCGATCTCTCCCCCATTTCCTTTAAGCACTGTTACCTCAGCTTCTCTAAGTATCTTTATAGCTGTCTCTGTCCTTAGCTTTGTAGCCCCGGCGCCTACAGGGTCTAGGACTAGGGGTTTGTTATTCTTTGTAGCGGCTTTGGCTAGGATTATCATTGACGGTATCCAGTGATTGTCAAGGGTTCCTATGTTTATGTAGATCACATCTGCAATTGCTGCAAGCTCTTCAACCTCCTCTATCGCATGTGCCATTATTGGTGAGGCTCCTATTGCTAGGGCAACGTTTGCAGCATCGTTCATGACAACATAGTTCATTATATGGTGTATCAGGGGTCTTTTCCTCCTGATCTCTTCCAGATCTTTGGCTATATCCTCCCCCAAGACTTTCAACGTGGATCAAAGATCAGTTGATTATATGCTTATAAATCTATTTATAGATAGCCTATTGGGCAGTATTACTGGTTGGTGTGATTCCTATCACAAAAACCTCTCCATCGATCTCCCACTCCCTCACTAAAGATCCTCCGACCTCACCGCTAGATCTCTTGATCGTTATTGACGCGCTTCTAGTCTCCCTCGCTATGTAATCCCTCACTTTCTCGATCGATCTTGCAACATCCTCCTCAGCATAGATCTCAACCGAGATGACATCGGTGAGGCTTAGACCTAGCTCTTTCCTCATAACCTGGATCCTTCTTATTATCTCTCTCGCTAGTCCAGCAAGGGCTAGCTCTTCAGAAACCCTTGTGGATATAGCAGCATATCCCCAATCCCTCTTTACTACCGAGTATCCCTGGAGCGGTTCTTCAACGATCTCCACGTGATCCCTTGTGAGTGTTACCTCACCGCCCTGCACAGGGATCTTTATAACACCTGTCTCGAGGTCTTTTGCGATATCTTCGCTCCTCGCCTCTATATATGATATGATCTCTCTGGCAAGGCTCTTGAACTCCCTACCTATTGATGAGAGAACAGGCTTAGCCCTCCTCACAAAGATCTTACCAACAGCCTCACTAAGATCCATTGGGATTGTCTGCTGGCAGTTGAGCATCTCCTTGATAACGTTGGAAGCCTTTGCAACAGCATCGAGGAAACCTTTGTCGCTGCTTGCTATTACACAGAGCTCTACAGGTCTTCTGAGCTTTATCCCAGCATTCATCCTGGCCGAGGCTAGGGCTTCGAATATCTCTCTCAGCTTTTCAAACACGTTCTCTAACTCCTGATCCCTGAACCTCGCTAGTTCCAGAGGGTCTGGCCATCTCTCTAGGTTGACGCTCTCCATCGCGCCTTCGTATAGGCTCCTGATAAGCTCTTGATAGATTAGCTCTGATATGTGGGGTACTGCTATCGAGGCCATAATGCTCCATGTTTTGAGCACCTTGAAGAGTGTTGCATATACAGCTATCTTGTCGGGCGTGTTTTTCTCTTCCCACACCCTTCTTCTTACTATCTTTAGATATGTTCTCGATAGATCCTCGATTAAGAAGTCCCTCAACATGTTGACAGCCTCGTGCACTCTATATTCATCCATAGCCCTTGTTACACCGTCTACCAGCGATGCTAGTCTTGAGAGTATCCATCTATCCTCTAGTCTCAGGTGGTCTGAAAGTTTCTCCAGGTCGTCTTCTGAGTATTTATATCCATCTATCTCCATATAGGATTTAGCGAAGAGGAGAACGTTCCAGACTATATTAAGGTCTCTTGTTACCTCATCAAGCTTCTTCATAGAGAACTTGAGATCCTCCCAGGTGGTGTTGGATAACACGAACAGCCTGAAGGCGTCTCTCCCATACATGTTAACAACTTGCGATACTTCAACATAGTTACCAAGGGATTTATGCATCTCCCTACCCTTCTCATCGAGAACAAAGCCATGTACGAGGACAGATCTGTAGGGCACGGATCCCAGGACTATAACCCCGGATCTCAGCATGCTGAAGAACCAACCCCTGGTCTGGTCATGCCCCTCTACGACGAAATCAACAGGCCCTAGTTCTTTGAACCTCTCCAACCCACCCTTGCCTAGAGATGCGTAGAAAGCGACTCCTGAGTCGAGCCACACATCAGCTACATCTGGTACTCTCTCGGCAGCCCCACCGCATCTGGGGCATTTGAGAATCACACGATCTATCCAGGGTCTGTGGAGATCCTCTGGAAGCTCGCTGGCGCCATATGCCTTTAACTCCTCAAGATCCCCAATCACTATTCTATGCCCACATGACTTGCAAATCCAGATTGGGAGGGGTATTCCCCAGAACCTTTGTCTCGATATGACCCAGTCCTGCATGTTCTCGAGGAGTGGTTTTATTCTATCTAGTCCCCATCTGGGTATCCATTTAGCCTTGGAGGCTTCTTCGAGGGCTTTTGAGGATAGCTTCGAGGTTCTTATGATCCACTGTTTAGTTGCTCTGAGTAAGAGAGGTGTTTTACACCTCCAGCACACAGGATATCTGTGGGTGATCTTTGAGTGTGAGAGGAGTGCCCCTCTGGCTCTTAGATCCTCTATGATCTCCTGGTTAGCTTCTCTAGCACCCTTACCCCTATATTTACCTGCCTCCTCAGTGAATCTTCCTGAATCATCTAGCGGGGAGTATACTGGGAAGCCTTTCTTCCTAGCCACTTCGAAGTCCTCAGGTCCATGCCCAGGTGCGGCGTGGACAAACCCTGTCCCCTCGTCGAGACTCACATACTCATCGGCGAGAACTATTTTGTGATAGCTCTTCAAGATCTTTTGGAGAGGTATTATGTCCTCTAATGGGTGGTCGTACTCAAGCCCCTCAAGCTCTCTACCAGGGATCCTTGCGATCACTTTATAGTTCTCCATACCAATCTCCTTAGCGATTCTCTCGATAGCGCTCTCAGCAATGATGAGGATCTCGCCCATATATTCCACCTTAGCATAGATCGCGTCACTCCTGGCCATGACAAAGGTGTTTGCAGGGAGTGTCCATGGGGTTGTGGTCCATATAACTATATACTCGTTCCTAGTCCCTCTTACGGGTAGTTTAACGTATATCGATGGATCCTCTAGATCCACATACTCTTGCGTAACCTCATAGTCAGCTAGAACTGTCTCGCATCTGGGGCACCAGTGGAGAACCCTTATATCTATGTCGAGGAGACCTTTAGTCTCTGCAGCTTTTATTAGTCTCCAGGCTTCCTCTATGTAGCTGTTGTTCAGGGTCATGTAGGGGTTGGACCAGTCCATCATCACGCCAAGATCCTTGAAACCTCTGGACAGAGACTCTACGTTGTTTAACACGAACTCTTTGCACATATGTATAAACCTATCGATCCCTATCTTCTCAACTATCTCCTTCTTACTTAATATCCCTAATCTCTTCTCGATCTGGTATTCTATTGGAAGGCCATGTGTATCATATCCTGGCGTATCCATTACATAGTATCCCTTGAGCCTGTAGTATCTGAGAACAGCATCCTTGATCACCTTGTTCCATCCTGTTCCTGGGTGGAATGTGGGGGAGCTGGGGTATGGTGGACCGTCTAGGAAGAAGAATATTTTGTCCCTTTTCCTAGACCTTACTTTCTCGTAGATCTTGTTCTCCTCCCAGAACCTCTTGATTCTTGTCTCCACCTCTTCCGGGTTATATCTAGACCCCAGGTGAGCCATCCTCTCACCCCAGAGTTTTCTCAACCTTCGCCCAAGAGATGAGTCCTTTATCTATATAGCTTTTCAATATATTGTTAATGCTGTCTTCGGAACTACACTCTATTCTATAGTAGTAGAAGCTATGGACAACACTACTCCTAACCTTTTGAACGATCCTGGCTATCCTGGATAATTCTCTCTCCACCTCCTCAATAGATTTCTCACTATAAGAAACTATATATACATTGTACATCGTCAATAGCAGCACCTATAGAGCTATCTCCTTGTTGTGAGCTTTCTAGCCTCTCTCTCAGTCTCTCTCAAGATCACTATATCCCCTATTCTCACAGGACCCTTAATATTGCGTGTAATGATCCTACCCTTATCCCTTCCCTCAAGAACCCTTACCCTGACCTGGGTTATCTCTCCAGTGACGCCTGTCCTTCCTATGATCTGTATAACCTCGGCTGGTATTCCTATCTCCTCTATTATCGATTTCGAAGCCTTCTCAGCCTGCTGTGACAATCGCAGCCCCATAGATATATTTGTGGACGCTTTAAAGAGCTTTAGACATAATTATGCATGGTGTGGGGAGATGGTCAGCATCCATAGGTGCAGCTTCTGCGGCGGCCAGGTATCCCCCGGTACCGGGATCATGTTTGTGAGGAACGATGGAAGCATACTCAGGTTCTGCTCCTCTAAGTGTTTTAAATACTATAGAATGGGGAGGGATCCGAAGAAGCTTCCATGGACTTCAAGCTATATGGGTAGGCAGAGGAGGTGACGCTATTGCCGGTTGAGAGAACATTCTTCATGCTAAAGCCAGATGCCTATGAGAAGAGAATTGTTGGTGAGATAATATCTAGATTAGAGAGAAAAGGTCTAAGGATCGCTGGTATGAAGCTTAAAAAGCTATCGAGGGAGGAGGCAGAGAAGCTATACGCTGTACATAAGGGTAAGCCTTTCTTTGAGGAGCTTGTGAGTTTCGTCACAAGAGGGCCTGTTGTGCTCATGGTGATAGAGGGCGACTCGGCTATAAGTGTTGTGAGGAATCTCCTAGGCCCTACAGATGGTAGAAAAGCTCCCCCGGGTACTATAAGAGGAGATTATGCTCTGTCGGTTAGCGAGAACATAGCCCACGCATCTGATAGCCCTGAAGCAGCCGAATACGAGATCTCCCTCTTTTTCGACAAAGATGAGCTTGTCTAGAGATGATCTCTATGGGCTTTATACTAATCCTAAACACACATTTCAATCCAAGCCAGTGGGAAAAGGATGGCGAGGTTCATTACCAGGGGACAAGTATTGATGAGAAGTTATTGCAGGAAATAAGGGGATTATTGCCAATACCAGCTATAGGTATATATGGTAAAGGGCCTATCAGGAGGGGTACTAGGACAGATAGAGTTGACTATACATCGCTCCCCCCAAGCTTTCTAGTGGTTGACGATGTTGTTGTGAATGATAAGGGGGAGCCTACCTTTAGGTTTAGAAGGATAGCTGGGATCGAGGGTATTCAGAGCAAGACCCTCCTCTCAAAGCTGAGGGACTGGCCCCTATACTATCTAGCACCATCCGAAAGAGTGATAAAGATCCTCGAGGAGCTCGGGATAAAGCCTCCTAGCGAGTGGGCTGGATATATAAGGTGAGGATCTGGGTTGATATTTGCAGACGCCCATGCCCACACAAACCCTCTTAAGGGGTTAGGAGCGAAGACTGTTTCCAAGAGGTTCAGAGAATCCGGGGGCTGGTTCATAGCACTTGTCTCTTTACCTCCAACTAGCCTTGGGCTTAACCCAAGCCCAGAAGGTTTTGAAAGATCCATAGAGTTGGTTATATCCGAGTGCAGAGCTGCTAGAGAGGCAGGGTTAAGGGTGGTGTGTCTAGGCGGATACCACCCAGCTATGATTGATAAGATGATAGATAAGCTTGGGATGAAGCCTGAGGATGCCTATAGATCTTCCATCAAGATCATAGATCTCGCGTGCACCTATATAGAGAAAGGACTTTTACACGGAATCGCCGAGGTTGGGAGACCTCACTACCAGGTTAAACCCCACTATGTGGTTCTCGCCGAAATGGTTCTCGACTATGCCCTAACAAGAGCCAAGGATCTTGGAGCTATTGTGCACCTACACCTAGAAGAAGGCGGGTGGATCACTGCCAAGGATATCGAGGACAGGATCAGAAGAATAGGGATTAGTAAGGACAAGGTCGCAATGCACCACGCAAAACCAGGGCTTCTAGAACACGCTATATCAATGGGGATTCCAGCTACTGTGCCAGCAATCTACCAGGTGATCCAGATTGCGAGTAAGCATCAAGGATTCTATATGTTCGAAAGCGACTATATAGATGATCCAGCAAGACCAGGAAAAGTCCTATACCCCTGGGAAATCTCTGAAAACACATTGAAGGCTGTTAAAGAAGGCTTTCTAAACGAAGAAGCCATATACAAGATACATGTAGAAAACATAGCCAGGTTCTATAGAGTAGAACCCCCATAATCGTGTTTCATTGCTTATCACTATGGTTGTTTCGAGATAGGCTCTGAGTCTGTATCTCTTATTTCTTCAGTTCTATTAGTAAATAGTGATCCCAGATAATAGCCCGATCCTAGGAAAATATTCTTCTCCTTAACTGTTTTCAGCTTATTATACGTCTGGACTCTTGCTAGTCGGTATTTAAATCGTCTCTAGGCAAATATGTAGCAGCGATCTATAGCTTATTGTTATAGCTATTTACTTTTTCTCCTCCTAGTTATCGTGACCTCTACGAGTTGGAGTAGAGAGGATGCTATTATTACTGTCACAACTATTGTTATAAGCCCTTGGAACGTGTTGCTGCTCCACATAGCATCCACTATATCCCTGGCAGTAGCCGTGTCGGGGAGTGAGAGGAGCACTAATCCTATATCTCTTAGTAGTAATGTGAACATAGCAACCATTGTTAAGATAACTGCATATCTCCACGCCCTAATAGATCTAGAGAGAATTCTTTTTATCAAGGGTCCTAGGAGAAGGACTGATATGGATAGGCCATATAGCCATGAGACATTCTCAAGTATGTTACCAACGATCTTGAAATCCCTTTGGGGATGTTGTAAGGCCTGGGCTAGGCTGAACCATGTAAGCATTACTGCTATGCCCATAACGATAGCCCCTACAGCGGCTAGTATAGTTCCGCTGGGATTTCTTTTCCACATGTTTATCAAAGCATCCTCTAGGTTAAAGCCCTTGATTATCATTACGATGCCAAGAAAGATCAGCGATACCATTAGCGCTTGTTGGAGTAGATCGAAGAAAAGCATGAGACCTATGAGTATAAGAAGAAGTCCTGGGTATCCTATAACGAGCCTCGAGAGTCTGGGCTCGCTGAGTACTTTTTTAATATATCTCCAGATGAGAATATATGTTTGCTCGACAGCCCTTGCCTGCTCTATAACCACTGTCTTGACATAGAAGATCGGTACTATGGATTCTATTACGGGGATAACCTTTTCATCCTCGCCCCCGTCTGATACCACTATAACCGATTTAGAGCCTGTTAAATTGATCACGTCTATTAGCTGGCTCCTGATCCTCTCGACAGCTTTCAACCCTCCTCTCTGATCGCCTGAGATCGCTGCTACCTCAACCCTATACCCCTGATCTATCATGTCTCTATATATCTTTATAGCTGTGAAGAGCGCATTGACATCGGGATCCTCGGGTCTCTCTAGGGCATAGTTAAAAGCCGTTTCGGATACTCTCTTTACACCAACTACTGGGGTATCTATTCCTACCCCTCCTAGGTCATCATCGTAATCTATAACGACTATCAGTATTTTTTCAGGGGTTTTCTCCACCACTCGTACCATTGCTCTCTCCGTCTAGCCCTCCATAGAGCGCCTGTAACTCCTCGAATGTTAACCTCTCTCCCGAGGATAGCTTCTCTTCTGCCTTCTTTTTCAGGATCTCTAGTCTTTCGATCCTAGATTTCTTATCCTGGTTTGTCTTGATCTCTCTTAGCTTGCTTCTAAGCGCCTGTATCTCCTCCCTCTTTCTTCTGATCTCCTCAGAGATTCTTGATCTATCTGCGGCTAGCCTGTCAAGCTCCTTTGAGATCTCATCTATCCTTGCACTTCTCTTCCCTATCTCTTCTATAAGCTCACTCTCCTTCTTCTTAATCTCGTCGATGCCTCGTGAGACCTCGGCAATGGATCTCCTTATATCGTCTATCTCTAGCCTTGAGGATGCTATCTCAGCCCTTATCTCGGTAACCATGTTCTTAACATTCTTAGCCTTCAAGATCTTGTCAAGCTGTGTTTCAAGCCTCATTACCTGTCTAATGATCTCCTCTTCTTCTTCAGGATCTACCTGGCCTGTGATGATCTTCCATTCCAGAGAATCTATCCTCCTCTTAAGGGAAGATATAGAGACCCCCGCGATCCTCTCAAGATCCGGGTATGTTCTCCTAATCTCTTCAAGCCTAGCAACACTGCTCCTCAGCTTCTCTCTAGCCTGTTTAAGCCTTTCCCTGAGATCCTTCACCATCTCTATAAGCCTAGCTTTGCTTTCTCTAACCTCTCTTAAGCTTCCTCTTAGTTCTCTAATCTCTGATATGAGTCTCCTTCTCTCCTCAACTAGTTTTAAAAAACTCTCTCCAGCTTTATCCCTCTTCTCCATAAGAATCCTAAGATCCTCCCTTAGCCTATCAAGCTCAGCATAGATGGCTTCCTCCACCCATTAACACCCCCAGCTGGTGTCAGAGATCGTTGTGAAAAGCCAGCAGCCACTATAGATCTCGAACAGATGAGACCATCCCATCTCAGTCACACTTTTCATACTATTAAAGGCAAGGAGCTATATAAAATAGGCGTGGTCACCACATAAATATCAATTAGCTAGAGGCATCCTGAGGTTCGGGTTTCATTACGGTTATTTTTTGATATAACTGATTTTCCTTCATAGAATGCCTTTGACTTGCTGTTGTGGAGAAAGCCTGTTTTTAATCGTGTAAAACATGGATCCACAACTGTTTATCCACTGTTTATTCTGGGTATTAATGCTCTCTCATATTTAGTAACTTCTGCTTAGTCTATAGGTATCCGAGAATAGGACTTCCACAAATATAAGCTCTGGACTGCTTAGATCGCTGTTCTTGTCAATATCAAATAAAGCTTTAAAGGGTTATTTTAGAGATGAAATAACCTTAAATTTAGGTTCAGTGGGATCAAGTTTACTCATCGGCTCGTTATTGCGGGCTACACTCATCATCGTTTGTTAATAGCGCTTGTGGCGATTTAACTTTTAATATTTTAAATATTCAGCTGAGTGCTCTGGGCTAGAGTGATCTGGGAGGCTAGGAGGTCTGAGTGTGGAATAGATGTTAAGGGCATATCTATATGTGGGTAGGTTTGGATCTGTAGGGATATGTGGTTTGAGCCTTAATCCTTATTAGCCTTTGGGATACTGCGGTACTGGTGAGGAGATGAGGTGGCTTATCTCATCACTGGTGTCGTCGTTCTCAGCTATTGCCATGCTTTATATCTCGTGGGAGTTCCTGGGTATCCCATCTATAGGTGTGGTTTTCAGTGATCCTAGATCGCTTGTCTCTCTCTATATATCGATCCTTGTACCGTTCTTGGTACTGGGTTATATGTTAACACACGATCTAGATGCGAGGTACAAAGTCATCTCTCAGGATCTAAAAAGGCTTAGAAGTCTGGTCGACGCCTATCAGGTTGTTCTTAACAATATTAATAGAGAGGTAGAGGATCTTAAGAGGAGCGTTGAGTCCCAGTATATGCAGAGCATTAATAGAAGCATATCTAGTCTCGAAAAGAGGGTATCAGCGTCGGAGAAGCTGTTATCAACGATCATAGAGCTCATCTCGTCAGGTAAATAGAAGGCTATATTTATTTTTCTCGAGAGACGATATATAGAGGGTTTTACAATGAGGGCGTTGGTTTTTGATAAGAATGGGTTAGAGAATCTAAAAGTAATGGATGTTGAGAAACCCCAGCTAGATCCACATTCTGTTCTCATAAGAGTGAGGGCGGCTAGTGTTAATCCTGTTGACTATGCTACTGTGGTGAGTATAAGGAATGTAACACCGATTCCCCACATTCCAGGGGCGGAGTTTGCAGGAGTCGTGGAGGCTGTTGGTGACCATGTTAAAGAAGTAAAGCCTGGGGATAGAGTCGCTGTTTATAGTAGACTATTTGATGGCTCGTGTGATATGTGCCTCGCAGGTCAGGAGATGCTGTGCAGAAAGGGAGGGCTTATAGGGATAGTCTCCAACGGTGGTTATGCTGAATATGCTGTAGTCCCTGCCAAGAATGTGTTTAGGGTTAGTGATAATATTGAGTGGGAGCTTGCTGCAAGTCTATCGATCGGGGCTTTAACAGCGTATCACGCCCTTAGACTAGCCTCGGTATCACCTGGAGAGGTTGTTGTTGTGGTTGGTGCTTCAGGCAATACTGGCTTGTTTGCTGTTCAGCTCGCTAAGATCATGGGGGCTAAAGTGGTTGCAGTGACTAGGAAGCAGTGGTTGAGAGAGTTTGGAGCTGATGAGGTTGTTGATCTCGATAATGCGTATAAAGCTGTGGAGAGGATCTCGGGCGGTTCTATGGCTGATGTAGTGATAGATCCTCAGGGAACCCAGACGATATCAAAGAGCATTAAACTCTTGGGAACAAATGGAAGGGTCGTAACTTTTGGCGCTCTAACAGGCGACGAGCTCAGGATCTCGATAAGAGAGGTTTTCTCAAAACAATTGAGGATAATAGGGTCGACAGGTGGTACGAGAAGAGAGATGCTGGATCTCGTTAGAATGGCTGAGGAGAGAAAGCTTAGGGTGAAAGTGTGGAGGAGCTATGATCTAGACCACGGGGTTGATGCTCTTAAAAACCTCTTCTCTAGTGAGAGAGACGGTAAAATAATGATTCTACCATGAATGATCTATAGGTTTTTCTAGAGATCTGCTAGTTGTCTGTTAAGGTATAGTGAGTAATTAGCAACGCAATTGGGGGTTTGTCTTAAATACCCCAGAGGGTAAAAGCATACTATTCGAGGTGTGTAGATAGGTGGGAAACATAGTCGACATTGCCAAGAGATGGGAGGGCGGAGAAAGTGTTGGTGAGAAGCTTAAGAAGGCCTTTGCTAAGAAAGAGCCTATAAAGTACAAGCTCCTCATGGCTAATTATAAGATAAAGGGGTTGGTTAGCAGGATAGGAATCCAGCTCGAGAGGATGAAGGAGAGGGATAGAGTGTTATTCGAGAGAGTGGTTGATGCCCTCATATCTAAGGATACAACGAGAGCCACTATGCTTGCCAACGAGATAGCTGAGATAAGGAAGGCTGTTAAACAGCTAACAGTGGTTCAGATCGCGCTCGAGCAGATCTCGATGAGGATAGAGACAGTGGTTCTAATGGGTGAGGCCTTCGTGCAACTAGCACCAGTAATAGGTGTTGTTAGAGAGCTCAGAGGCCTTGTTAGGGGAATAATGCCTGAGTTCTCATACGAGATGATAGAGCTCGAAGAGAACCTGAGAGAAGTAGTGACAGAGAGCGGTGAGGGTCTCAGCGTAGGCTTCACAGAGGCTACATACTCATCGCCAGAGGCTAGAAAGATCCTCGAGGAAGCCAGGATTGTTGCTGAGCAGAGGATGAAAGAGAGCTTCCCAGAACTACCCTCTGTATCTACAACCGAGAGTAAAGCTGAAACGAAGGTTTCCTAGAATTATAAAATAGAGCACAAGCAAAGCTCCTTAAAAATAGCACTGTCATCTTTTTACCCTGCTTCATAGAGAATTTTTATATTTCTCCACACTATTCTTCTTTTGGTGTTTGTTTGAATAGAAAGAGGGATAAGGGGCAATCGCACTCAACAAGGCCTGTGAGAGCTGGGCCGCCAAAATGGGTTAAGATGAGGCCAGAGGAGATAGAAACAATTATTGTTGAGCTTAGCAAGATGGGGTATCCGCCCTCAATGATAGGCCTCATACTAAGGGATCAGTATGGCGTTCCCCTCACAAAATCGGTTCTTGGTGTGAAGCTAACAAAGGTTCTTGAGAAGCATGGACTTGCCCCCGAAATTCCAGAGGATCTGTTCAACCTTATAAAACGTGCTGTGAACCTCTTAAGACATCTTGAAGAGCACCCCAAAGATATTCACTCGAAGAGGGGTTTAGTAGAAATAGAGTCAAAGATAAGGAGGCTGGTTAAGTATTACAAAAGAGTCGGGAAACTACCACCGGATTGGGAGTATGATAGGGAAAGAGCGAAGCTTCTAGTAGCGCAGCAGGTAACCGTCGGAAGGGCTGGGAGCTAGCTATTGGATCAGCAGAGCAGTAGTCGAGGTATTATCGGTGAATTTCTTAAAAAGCTTCTTGATAAGAAGTACTGTGAGATCTATGTTTCGCATGATATAGATTCCGTGATAGCGGCATCTATAATTATAAGGTTAATGGGTGCACATAAGATCGATGTAGGGGTTTCATCAGCATCGACACTATTAACAACAACACCTCCTGATACCTCGCTCATAATAGGTTCAAAACCCCCTAGAGGTGGAGGAGGCCTAGCTATCCTCAGGAGGAGGGATGAAGGTCCGAAGATCGGTGAGTGGATTATCATATATGCGTCGGGATCTATATCTCAAGAAGTCTTAGAAGCGGTCTCACAGTTCTATCAAGTCCCAAGAGAGCTTAGAGGCGCTGCTGTAGCTGGTCATATGGCTTCCTTTTCAAAAAATCTCCTATCAAGTGTTGATGATAAAATTATCTCCGGCCTTGGAGAGGTCTTTGGCTCGGATTCTAGCCATATAAAGGAAGGGTTGAAGGTCATGGGTTTTGGGGTTTGGGACAGCTTATCATATGTCTTTGAAAACACTCTGGATCCCTATATACCAGGAGTCACAGGCAACCCCTCCAAAGTTTCAGAGATCGTTGGTTCTATACAGCAGAGTGATAAGGAGGCGCTTAAGAGGCTCTCAAAAGCTATCAACGATCTGACAGGGTTGGAGCTCGTCTCAGTAGGGTTAAAACCTATATACTGGGATGAATATCCTTTTGTAGATCCTTACGAGCTCCACATATGCCTATTAGCCTCTATAGCCAGCGGGTCCCCGGAGGTTTCATCCTATATATCAACAGGTATGCCAGGGCTATCCAGAATAGCATATAGGTGTCTAGATCATAAAAAAATGATTATCGACTATCTAAAGGATATTATTGATAAGAGTAAGAGAGTATCAACGTACTCAGTAAAGGGCAGGGTGGTGACTATATATCCGAGGATCTCTGTAAACATAATATGGCCCGTGCATAGAATACTAGCACTGCTTTCACACTATAATGGCTATGCTGTTTACGAGATAGAGGAAGGCTACGCCATACCTGTTGATAAAACAATAGACCCTGTATCCATGAAGGGGCTGAGAATAACACCAGGCGGGCTAGCCATTGTTGAGAGCGTTCAAGGGGCTGCTGAGGTGGTTAGCTTATTGCAGTAATCATTAGGATTGAGGTAGAGATAAGTACAGAAGGTCTAGACCCGGATATTGTGATCAGATCTCTAGAGCCTGATAACATAGATATACCCAAGGGAGTTGTTATACGTATGGAGAAGAGAAATAGATCTATATATATAGTTTTCGAATGCCACGAGGATAGGATACTCACATGCAGATCAACGGCTGATGAGATACTAATGTTAATAGACAGTGCTATAAAGAGTCTGGAAGGCTTTGATGACAGCAAGATCGGTAGTTATGGTTTGGCTAAATGATAAATCATTGTTAGTTCTGTGATAGAGTATTAAAAAACATTTGTATTTATAGTTTATAAAAAATCTTATTCTATCTCTTAAATACAAGGCTTAGAACGTTGCCGCTAAGCTGGTAGGATCCTGAGGTAACGCTGGCAAACCCTATTTTAACCTCTATAGATATCTGAGAGTCGGCATTGAACCCTGGTATGTTGCTTCTACTTATGGAACCATTTATCGAAATTTTATCAGAGTCCACCGTGAGGCTTGTCACATTCACCATAGCTAGGTACACATGCTTACTACTCTTAGCTTTTACAATCAATAACAGACTGTAGTTGCCTCCTTTCTTGAGAAGCACTAATGAGGCTTTATCACCAACTGAGGTGTTGGGTATATTTGTATCGGTTATGTTGATGAATGCTGAAAGCACTGTTCTTCCAAGCACGCGTGAATGATGGTAACGATCATCATGATCGTCATCATGGCCTTCACCACGCTTCTGAGTAGCAATATGTTTAGCGAATGCGTAATAACCATCCTCCAGATCGTCGTTCGAGATCGCGGCATAGTTATGAGGGCTTTGCTTACTAATGTTACCGGTCGCTATAGAGAGAGCTGAGACTGCTAGTGGATATGCGAGTCCTATCGATATCGCCAGCAGAAGTCCTATTACTAGGATCTTTTTCATGCTCTGCATCTTCTCACCTTCACTATAGTATGTTTCGCAGGCTGTTTTAAGGGATACTGTGGTCCATATTGTTCCGATAAAAATTATTATTCCATCTAAGCGGGACATAAGAATAATAATTATTTTTTCATGGTGCTGCTTGGATATATTATTTTAGTGTCTCTCTGAGCAGGCTATAGAACCTCTCCGAATCGATGTCGTATCCCACCAGCGCTTTCCCATCAGAGTTAGAAGGCTCTGTATATACATAGCTTCTACCCCTTTCATAACATGTATCTATCGAAATATACAATTCTTTGAACGCAACAATGCCATGGTCTATTTTCGACGCCATAGCAATGGCGTCGTGGAGCTCGAAATATCCTCTCTCGATAAGTGGTTTGCGGGTTATTCTATATATAAGCTCTCCACCTTTACCAATATTCCTGAGATCTTCGGCCCTTTCTCTGGTGAGCACTGATGAGGGGTTTTGGGTTACGTCCAAACCTACGATTCTGATCCTAGCCCCTGACCTGATCACAATCTTAGCAGCTTCGGGATCTACGTAAAAGTTATATTCTGAATATGGCGTTACATTACCCTTAGCGTATCTTGTTAATCCAAAGCACCCGCCCATAACCACGATCTCCTCGACTTTAGAGGAGATGTTTGGCTCGATAAGGATGGCTTTAGCTATGTTGGTGAGGGGACCTGTAGCAACTATAGAGACCCTCTCACCAAGGATCGATTCGACGATAAATTTAATAGCATTCTCTCTAGCAGTAATCCCGTCTCTAAGAGATAAGTCAGAGTCTCCAAGACCATCGGAACCATGTATATGTTCAGAGGTCACCAAATCTCTTATGAGGGGTTTCTCAGAGCCTCTATAGATATCAACCTTCCTACCTAGGTAATCGGTTATTCTGAACACGTTCCTAACACCCTGATCCACAGGAACGTTGCCTGAGACAACTGTTACTCCGAGGATCTCTACATCTCTAGACCCTAGCGCCATTATGAGTGCCACCGCATCATCTATACCAGGATCCATGTCAAGAATAACCTTCAAAACGTAGCCACCACACTTTAGACTTTTGACCGGTAGAAAGCTTTGATACGAACTTCTATCACGCTAGTCCTTTATTCCTTATTGTTTAGGTCTTTATGAAATAAATCGTGGGCGGGTGTCTCTGCAAAATATTTCACCGAGTCTTATGTTCTCGTAGAACCACGGATTTAGTATTAGCTCTTATAAACCCTCGTAAAATCCGAAACGTTGGCTACGGGTTTCTGCTTAAAAGCGTTAGTGGTAGAGGATCGATGGTGGTTCTATGCTCATAGGCATTATGAGTGATAGCCATGATAATATTGCCAAAATAGATGCTGCTATGAGCTTTTTCTCTAGCAGCGGGGTTAGGATGATAATACATTTAGGAGATTATGTGGCACCGTTTTCGCTTGCAAGGATACTGAAGAGCGGGGTTAGGTTTGTCGGGATCCTTGGTAACAATGATGGAGAGAAATTGGGTTTAAGGGAGATAGTGTTGAGGGCTGGTCAGGAGCTCTATGAACCACCGTTCGAGTTAGAGATTGGGGGTAAACGGGTATTCATGGTTCATGGATATGGTTCTAAGGAAAAGACTAGGGCTATTATTAACAGTATTGCCAAAAGCGGTGATTATGATCTGGTTCTCTATGGACATACGCATGAACCAGATGTAAGGGTTGAGAAAGGAACTCTGATCATAAATCCGGGAGAGGTTTATGGAATCCTTACTGGGAGATCTACAGTCGCGGTTCTTGACATAACCAGGATGGAAGCAAGGATAGTTGAGATTTAGCACTAAGGTGTTTTTATGAAGCATTTGAAGATGTATATGGAGCCACATGCGGGTGAACGCCCCTCTAGGGTTGATGGTATATACATAGATCTGAGGGATGTGGACTCTGTATCTCCAGCCATGATTGTTGATGCTATGAAGAGCTGCGGAGTCGATCCTAAAGAGCCCGTGGGGGATCTCGAGATCATAGCTCTCATAGATCCAGAGAAACCACCAAGAGGCCTAGATCTCATAGCATCTCTCTGGAACCTCGTAGTAGCACTAGACCTAAAGCTGCTTAAAACTGTGGAGACGCTGAGGATCGCTCAGGAGGCGTATAGGAGCATAGCTATAAGAATCCACGAGGGTCATTTGCAATACAATCTAGGCATAATAGCCCTTCTAGTCCCCGACATAACAATCATCCCATTAAGAGCAAGATCCATGGCAAGAGATCTCAAAATATATGCTGGAGCAGCAGCTGGAAGGATCCTGGTAGAGACTTGCAATCAGAAACCTTTAGAGGAGCTTCTACCAATAATAGATGGAATGGTACTGGTTTCGTGCAGCTAAACTCGAATCTCCCGATAGAGTCTCATTTAGCAATAGCTAACGGTTTCGGTTTTCATGAGAGTTTATATGGATTGATAATGGACTTGTAGTTTTGTTTTAGAACGTAGTAGAAGTCTGTTATTTTATGGTAGAGCCAGGATGTGGGTTCCTCACAGCAATGAATCAGAGCATGCTATGAGGGGGAGCTGTGGGTTGGGGTTGCCTTGAATAGGTAGGGGCCAAGGATATGGGCTCCAATGAAAAGGGCTCTGAGAGCATTGAAGCCTGTTGAAGAGCAGTTAGTACCAAAATACCAACTACTATGAAGCTTGGACTCTGTGCAAGTAGCTTCTGTCCTATTTAGTTAATAGCTCATCCCACCTAACCCTTAATTGTTTTTATGCGGTTGTGTATCTTGAATTGAACGTTAACAACCCATATGCTGTGAGATTCTCTCAATAGGATATGAATGACAAGTATCGATCCAAAGTCTGCTGTTATTCTTGTTGCCATTACTGCGCGGTGATTGCGTGTGGTAGCCGCGATCCGATTTAGCGTTATTATAGCCATGTAAATTAACAAGCATAGAGAGGCTGGGATACTTAGCAAAAAAAGAAAGCAATATGGTAGGCAATGATAAATTATTATTTACGCTTTAGTCTATTATTATGAGGAGTGATGTGAAATTGATTCTATTTTTCTCGGTAATACTTAAAATATTTTCATATGATATTCTATAATTTTTGCACGGTTACTTAATATATTCCTCCACAGATCAATAACAAATGATCTATATGGTGGTTGAGAGGGTAAGACATATGGGTTGTGGTAGATCTTCTAAAGGTAATATATATAGTCATTATCTGGTTATTTCTAATTTGCCTACCCGTCTGTGGTGTAAGGCTCTTAAGAATGCTACTAATAGTCAAGTCATAGTTGTAACAGGCCTCACTCTGCTTGCTACACTGCTTTCCGCTTTGTTTGCATCACTCATCCTTGGAGTCTTCCAAGGAAGCGCTTCTCAGCCTATGATCGATGTAAGAGTTATGAGGATCTCTAGGGTTGCTGTTGTAGAAGATAGGGTTATGTGGGATCTGGTGCTTAGCATAAGGAATAATGGTGGCTTGGCTTTCGAGATCCCCTACATAGATATAGTGATTAACGATGATATTGTTACACCTGCGGGATTTCCCAATACAAGGACTCCTGCACTAGCGGTTATGCCAGGTGAGTTAAAGGTTCTTAGGATAGTTATCATCAACTACAATGATCCCCAAACTGTGGGTAGCGATGCTATAGTATTTAGCGATAAGAGATTCACCAGTGGTACAATGATAAGCTTAAGGATCACCGACTCCAGAGGCTATATGGTTCTTGTAACACTGTCTCTACCCTAGGACTCGACAGACAGAATTGCTAAAAGAAGTGAGAGATGGAGCTTAAAATAGTCTCGGTTCTCTCTTCTAAATAAAGCGATCGTTTTCGATCATAATATTAAGACGATCTTGGCTAAAACGTTTCTATCTCTAAACCTCTCTATATGTTGCTTAGCCGATCATAGTGGGAGATAGGCTTCGCTATTAATTCGGGACTGTTATTCATATTAGGGGGTGTATTGCTTTAGAGATCAGCATTGGGGTTGATGGTATATACTTTGAGGCTATGCATATAACACATGGTTTTCTAGATATAGACTTGATACCGCATGGACATACCTATAGGCTATCTGTAGAGATTTCTGGAAAGCCGGGTTCTGAGGGCTATATACTAGATCTTAGAGAGCTTGAAAGAATCGTGAAAAGTGTGGCAAGCAGTCTCGACAGATCTTTGATAGTACCTCAAGGCTATACGATCAGTAATGAGATCCAGACGTTATTTAGAAAGATCACAATATGTGATAAAGGCAACCCAACCCTAGAGAATATGGCACTAATGATAGCCGAGAATATATACAAACTGATTGGGAGAAAAGATATAATTATAAGGGTAACCCTATACGAGGGAGCCAGCTACTTCTGTAGAGTCTCATACCCTTAGTTAGTTCTAACTACATAGCCCGTCTGCCTCCTACAGCAACAAGCTAGAGAAGCTCGACATAGGTGAGCTAATGAATAGAGGAACCCCGAATAAGTAGGAATAGAGGTATAATGATATGGGTTCTAGTGGTAGAGGTGTTGGTGCTCTTAAAACCAAGGGTAGAACCATTGGTATTAAACGATACTAACTGTCATGAAGCCCGAACTCTTATTAACTTACTATTATGAAACTGCTAATAACAGTATGTTCAATTTATTATCCCCTTATATATAAGTGATCTATGGTGATACTATGCCAACATTAAGCTCTGGTTATGTAATAGCTGGTGGATATGCTGATAAGCTTAGGAGAACAGCGTTTGCTCAGCTCAGAGACGAGATTAAGGGAGGAGTCATCTCGTCGCAAGAGGTTGCGAGGGCTGTTGGTGAACTTAACAGCACGCTATATAAGATTCTTGTTGATAGGTTTAAGGTTGATAAGGGCGATGTGGTTAGGATAAGGATAGACTATCAAATAGAGGGTGGAAAAATCATATGGGATCCGTCTAGATTATCGATAGAAGTATTCAGAAGGGATAAGGAGATCGATAATATCGTCAGATCCCTTGGTGGCGCAATACTCTGGCAAGAGGCTTTTGGAAAAGGCGTTGAGTACCAAGTTGTAAAGCTTGGCGAGACCTTGGATGGCGACCTAGTATATACTCTAAAGCTTGGCGATGAAGAAGTTGGCTCGCTTGTTGTAACCCGGCTTGATAACGAGCTGTTTATAAAGAAGGGGGCAATATTGCATCCAAGTCCAATGGTGTTTGAGAGGCTAAGAATCTCTATCCAAGAGGGAGAGTCGCCTGAGAGTGTGTTGGCGCAGAAGATCCTGGAAGCCCAAAAGATAGGTAGGCATGTTGCTGAGGAAGAGGCTAGAAAGATAGTTAACTATCTCAGGGAGAGGGTAATGACGCCTCCCCTCGAGAGAAAAGTTTACGAAGAATCCCAGGAAGAGACCTGAAAACACCGTGGTATAACCAGCGTCGGTAAATACTAAAGCCTAGCCGTATCTAAACTTAACTCCATGTCCGCTCCTCTCTGGGTTGAATGAAATGACATCTGGGGGACCGATTACCCAGCATGTTCCGCACGAGACACATGCAACATGATCAAACCTGATCTCAGCCCTAGCAACGTCTCTCCATGTTTCTTCAAGGGCTTTTTTCTCGAGACCCTTACCACTAGATCCTGTTTTCTTAAGCTTATCTAGGTTATGCTTATATAGATCCCTATACGAGGCGAATATACCCTTTCCGGGAACCGATAATGTGTAGCAGTTGGTCGGGCATGCTGGGACCCAGAGCTTATACGGATCTCTATTAGCTGCGGCGTAATCAATCTTTATGTGTGAGTAGTTCTTATCCTCTTCATATACTAGGAGCCCTGTTCTTTCCTGGATCTTCTGTAAAGCATCCTTATTATTGATCCTCTCCTCCACGGTTCCCAAGACTTTTTTCCCGAGAAATCTTAGGAGAAGCTTATACCCGGGACCATATAGGAGTTTGCTCTCGGACAGGATGCTGTTTCTGGCAGCCCTTCTAATATCCCTATAGATCGGTTGGAGGAGATCTAGGTATATGGAGAGAGTCTTCTCGCTGAAGTCGTTGTTCTTCCTAGCATATATATAAGCCTGGGCAGCCATGATCCCTGTAGCTATAGCTCTCCTCATACCGTCTATAAGACCTCCTATCTTTACGAATGCTCCCAAAGCATCCCCAGCTACTAGAAAGCCGCTTCTCAAAGGCTTTTCAAGAATAGTCATGGGTCCTTTAGGAATGTTATGTGCTGAGTACTCAACAAGCTTTGCACCCTCTATAAATCTGCTCACATACGGGTGTGAGATCATATCCTCTAGCACGTCCAACGGTTTCCCAATATCTTTGACATTTTTTCTGAGACTCTTGAGCATGCTGCTCATTGTAACAACAAGGCCTACCGAGATCGTATCCCTGTTTGTATATATGAAGCCACCGCCGATCATTCCTCTGAGGAAATCACCCATTATAGCTATAGCCATCCCCTCTCCGTTTTTAAGCCCGAACCTCTTGTTGATCTCATCCTCGCTAAGTTGGTAAACCTGTTTGATACCATGGTAAACCTGGCTAGGATCTAGAGGTTTTCTAAGCCCAGCCTTTATTACAAGCTTGCTTGTAACACCGCTAGCATCTATAACAAGATCCGCGTGTATCTCCTCTTTATTGGTTCTTATACCGACGACCCTATCATCCTCGATAACGAGATCCTCGACAGCTGTTGCTGTGACCACAATTCCCCCGACCTCTTCAACTTTTCTCGCGAACCATCTATCAAACTTAGCCCTGATCACAGTGTAATCATGTCCTGTGGATATACCTCTATGGATAAATCTATCGAGCACGGATGTCTCGTCTATCTCTAGAACCATATATGATCTCTTGTTAGGAGCGACAGCCCTATATCTATACTCAGCAGGATATGTAGGGCTTGATATCATTGCAAGCCTGTATTTAACCACCTTCCTCTCGAGCGGAGCCTCGCTTTCAAAATCCGGTATGAGGTCTATTAACCCATACCCCGGGATAAAGGATCCGTAGAGAACGCCTCCAGTAACGTTCCTCTGCCCAGGTACCTTGGCTTTTTCAACCAACAGTACATCATAGCCCCTCTTAGCTAGATAATATGCAGCAGCACTCCCAGCTAGTCCTGCCCCTACTACTATCACATCGTGCTTGTCTACCACTATCCTCACCTACTCTCAAGCTTTTTCTGCAACGCCTCGTAAAGCTTAGGCAAGGCTCTATATAGGTCTTCTATTATTGAGTAGTGAGCTATCTCGTGTATCGGTGCTCTGGGGTCTATATTTATAGCAACCACACTGCCAGCCCTTAGGATCCCTACTCTATGCTGTATTGCACCACTTATACCAGCAGCTATATATACCTTGGGCGATACTGTCTTTCCGGTCTGCCCGATCTGTATATCATGTGTTATGATCTCTCTCAGCTCCTTTACATCTGCATGTATAAGTGCTCTAGAAGCCCCCAGCGCTGTCTCAACGCCGAGTTTTCTTCTAACAAGATCTAGGATCTTTCTAGCCATATCAACAGCCTCTAGAGGGTTCTTGGCATTCCCCTCGGCATCCCTCAAGATCCCTAGCCCTAGACCCACTATTAACTTAGCACCCAGAAGCTCAGCACCTCTATCTTCGATCTTCTCGTAATCCACGACCCTTACTTTCTTCTGGTAATTTTTAAGTGATGGTGTGTATCTATATATATCCCCAACCCTAGATCGATCTCTCTGGAGTGGTTTAAAAGAGCCTGGTCGGAGAGACGCTATCTGGGGTCTATGCCTCGGCGTATAGATCTTAGCTATCCTAGTAGCAAAGTCAGGCCTTATCTGAGCCAGTATGTTTGTGAACTTTTCTTTCAAGAGCCCGTGAAAGAAGTCCTCAACATCGAAATCAATATTATCTGTAGCAAGCCCTGTGACAAGTCTGTAGGCAAGCCTTGGGGCTAGATCTCTGCCCATCTCATCGGCCATAAATATAAGAGCCCATGGCTTTCTAAGCCTCACGATCTCTTCCAAAGCCTCGGTATAGGCGAGAGGTTCGTAATCAGCTAGGTATTGGTGCTCCACAGCAACCACATAGTCTGCACCGTGTTCTATCAGTGTTTTAGCAATATCATCGCTAACTTTATCGCCAGCTACAAGAGCCCCTACTTTCATGCCAACCTTAGAAGCTATCTTTCTAGCAGCAGCTATCCCCTCAAGGCTATAGCTTATCAGCTCTCCTCTAAAGATCTCGACAAATGTCCAGACATCCCTATAGCTCTCTATATCTGGCGTTGGTGGGAGCATGTTGAGGGTCTGTGTCTGCTGGTTTTGTGACTGCATAGAACCATCTACCCCCTCAATATGCTTATAATCTCTTCAGCAAGATCCTCGTAATCAAAGGTCTTAGCCAGCCCCTTTGCCACTAGATCCCTCTTAAGATCCTCGGGCAGGCTGTCAAGGAGATCTCCTTTTTTGAAGGGACCATAGGTCTTATCACCATAGTTGATCTTATCGATATCCTTAGCAGCTATGATAGATAATCCAACAATCTTCCTAACATGGGGTCTGCTAATATCAATCCCCGGGCCAACTACCGTTGGCGATCCAGCAAGTCCTATATACCTTGGATCAGCCTTTATATCGTCAGCAGACCATATGGTTATATTAGTGTTCTTACCCCTATACGAATTCATAAGAGAAGCTCTCCTACCAGTCAGAGGTACAGGCGGTGCTGAGTAGTCAACATGGATTGTTAGAACCGACGGGAGATCTAACTCTAGGATCTGCATGACGTTTATAAGCCTCCTCTTTACCAGAAGAGAGTTCCTCTCACTAACATACTCATAATCAACCACAAAGGACGCATGGGGGATCGTGAGCCCAAGCTCCTGTGAAAGGGCCTCAGCAACCTGAGGGCCAACGTTACCGGTCTCTCCATCGGCTGCTTTCATCCCACAGAAAATAACGAAGTTAGTTGTAACTCTCTTTGCCTCCTCCCTGAGGAGTTCTACGGCATCGCTCCTAGAGATCTTTCCCTCTCTAAGCATGTTAATAAGGGTATCCCTTATTGATGGCTTATCACTATAGATCTTGTTGGGTATAAGGTTTCTTCTATATAGATCTGTTGCTAAAGCCTCAACCTTATCTATAGCCTCGCCAGACTCTATAGCGTTAGCCAGCGTCTCGATCGCTTCTCTATGTATTGATAATACTTTTAAGATCCCTTTAGAGAGTGTATATGATGTAGCCCACGTATCAGCACCAGCCATTCTTTTGTCACTTAATATATACGCCTCATCTATCCCAGAAACCTCTGCATCGAAGATCTCCCTCATTATGGGTATGATCTTTGGGTGGGGACCCATAGACATTGCCACAAGCTTTCCCCCAACCCTTCTCCTCATATAATCAGCAGCCTCAATGGTTTTCCTATCATAAGGATTCAGAACTATATCCATCTCCTCCCTCCTCAAGATACCGCCTACAGTCACAACCCTTGCTGTGTTCGCTGGAACCCCTTTCACGAGGGCGAATACGAGTATTTCAAACCACCTAGTATATAGTTCATACTAGTCAGATATATGTTGTTATCTGTTTGTCTCTTGATATTTGTTGATATTATTTGTTTTTCTTCTATGTCCTTCTACATCTCATCTAAAAACTCCCATATACTCTACAGGGATCTCTATCCTGTGGTTTGTGCGCGATGCTGAGCCAAGCGATATGGAGATCTTTAGGATAAGCCCTGTCTGCCTGAGTGGTATCCTTCAACACGATCAAGGGTTGACATCGAAACCAGCTTATTAGGGCAGAGCGCAGGATTATGGTTTTATTTATGTTATTATGGGCACAGATCCATGATACATTAGTGTGATAGATATATTTTTAATTAAAGATATTGTTATGGTGATCGGGTCTTGACCATATATGTTGTAAAAAGAGATGGGAGTAAGGAGGAATTCGTGTTCGAAAAAATCGTTGTGAGCTGTATGAAAGCGGGGGCTACGCCTGATGCTGCTAGAAAGATCGCTAAAATAATTGAGGGAAGGCTTCTCGATCAAGGTGTTAAGGAGGTGTCTGCAAAGGATCTTACTAGAATGGTTCTAGAGCTCTTGAGGAGGGAAAATGAGGAGTGGTATAGAAACTGGATAGTGTTTGATGCCGCTGTTAAGAGGAGAAAAACCGAGCAGGAGCTTGCTGCTAAATAGTGCTAGAAAGATATAACCTGATATCCTTTTTCTAAGAAATATTTGATTCTATTGCCCACTGGTACTAAGGTGAGCCCGAGATCTTCCAGGGGTTTTTCGATCCCTAGATCCTTGGCTACACCTATGCATGCAGCATCGACAGCTCCTCTTTTCTTGAGTTCATCTAGCATTTTCTTCATCTCACCGCTGTATTCTAGGATCCTTTTCTGGCTAGGGCCGAAAAATATAACTTTCAGGTCTTCGAACCTCTGATTCTCTATTGATCTATAAGCAAACCTAACTCCAAGATCCGCTTTTTCATCGCCTGACATGATTAAGAGCAAAACTTTCACCAAGTTTATCACACTGTGTGATAGTGTTAGCTTGATTATAAGCTTTTGTAGATCAGTTGCTCTTGCTTTGCTCCTTCGACGATGTCAAGATCTTTTTGGCATCAACTCGTTCGAATCTCTTAAGCCTATAGATCGGTATTGGGAAGAATCTATTATCTTTATATGTCTCGTGGAGCGTTCCTACTATTGGTATTTTCTCACCGCAGAATCTACATCTATTATCCTTTGTAAGTTTCCAACTCACTATCTCGAAGCCGTATCTCTCTATTACTACGTTACCGCATTTTGGACAGTATGTATGCTCATCTGGATGGCCTGGTACGTTGCCTATATAAACATATTTCATCCCCTCCTCCCTAGCTATTTTAATATGCTTCTCAAGAGTCTCTATAGGGGTCCAGGGGTAATCCATCATCTTGTAGTCGGGGTGGAATCTTAAGAAATGAATAGGTGTCTCGGGACCGAGATTATCGTGGATCCATCTCACAAGCTTTCTAGCCTTCTCAAGATCGTCTCCAACCTTCGGGATCACCAGATCTGTGATCTCTATATGGATCTTCTTCCTCTTAAGCTCCAAGAGAGCGTCGAAAACAGGCTTATAGCTTGGTATAAGTATGAATTTCCTTGCGAAAGTATCATCAGCATTCCCTTTAAAATCAACAGTAATTGCATCGAGGAATTTTGATAGATAGTCAACAGCCTCGTCCGTTAGATAACCGTTAGAGACGAAGTTGTTAAAGAGACCTCTCTTGTGGGCGGCAACCCCAACATCGTGGGCAAACTCGGCGAAGATGCTTGGCTCGTTATAGGTATATGTTATCCCCTGCGCGCCCACCTTCAAGGCTATGTCGACAATCTCTTCTGGCGATACCTCGAAACCCTCTACAACCCTCCTTTGGGATATATCGAAGTTCTGGCAATACATACACGCCCAGCTACAGCCTGTAGTGGCTATTGAGAGAACCATCGATCCTGGGTGGAAGTGGCTTAAAGGCTTCTTCTCAATAGGATCTACATGCATCGCTATAACCTTACCATATACCAATAAATATAGCTCCCCATCCTTGTTACCCCTAACCCCACAGAAACCTATCTGTCCTGGGGCTAGCTTGCACCTCCTCGCACAGGCTAGGCACTCAACCCGCTTATCTTCAAGCTTTCTATATAGCTCTGCCTGCTTCATATATCCTCTAGTATATCTATTGCTAGGACAGTTATAACCCGCTTTCAAGCAAGCGGTGTTATCATATATATTTCTCGTTATATATATAGAAGGTTAGTTATTAAAGAGTCAGGCGGTGGCTCCAGACGATATGATTAGCGACAACTCCAGTAACGAGGAGGAGCGCGCGAGATCCGGTGAGATCCTTTCCACGCTAGCCGATGATTTATCGCTAAAGATCTTAATTATACTCTCCTCAATGCCGTCTAACCCCAGAAAGCTCAGCACAGTTCTGGGTGCTGACGAGACAGCCGTATCTAGGAGGCTCTCTAAGCTAGAGAAGCTCGGCTTGGTAGAGGGTAGATGGGTTAGAAGGGAGGGTGTTAATGTTAAGCTCTACTATGCTAGATCTCCTGAGATCTTGATCAGGATAGGTGCTGGGGGTGTTAGCATAGATCTTGGAAAGCCTGGCGGTAAAGCTGCGCATGACCTATATTTCCTCCCACCCCCTACACCTGTTTTCGTGGGTAGAGAGAGCTATATAGATGCTTTGAAAAAGGCTGTTGGAAACCCCATCTTTGTAGTAGGCATTGCCGGGATAGGGAAAACCTCTCTAGTAGCTAAGGCTCTAAGTGACTCTAAGATCCCTGTGCTTTGGAACCAGATCTATAGGGGGATCACGTTTATACAGCTTCTCAGAAGGATCTCGCTCTTCCTCAACCTACTGGGATACTCAAGACTACTAGAAGCCCTTGATAGCGGTGTTACTGACGAGAGACTCTTAATGAACCTATTGCTTGAGGAGCTCTCGGTAAGAGAGCTGGTTATAGTTATTGATGACTATCACCTAAACACCGATCCAGTTATACACGATCTTGTCAAGTCGGTATCAGAGCTCGGGAGGATCAAGAGCAAGCTGATCATAATCTCAAGAACAATGCCTAGAGACTGTCTGGGAAGATGCGCATCAATAGAGGTAAGGGGCATGGGGTATGGAGAGGCTAGAGACCTGGCTGAAAAGGTAGGATTACCGCTAGAGGATTTCGAGAGGTTCTATAGAGTATTTGGCGGACATCCCCATCTATTATTGCTATACTCATCATTATTAAAGAGCCATAGGAGTTCCGAGGCACTCTCAAAAACCATGGAATATATAGTAAGCGAGGTTATAGACTCATTATCGCCTGATGAGCGTAGAGTATTGGAGCTGATCTCGATAGCGGAAAAGCCCGTGCCTTTTTCAATGATCAAGCTTCTCGGAATCAGTGATCCTAAACAGGCTGTCCGCACGCTCGAGAGAATGTTCCTGGTCAAGAGGTTAGGGGAAGGATATACTGCTAACGAGCTTATCAGAGAGACATGTGCACGGGTTACAGAGGATCCTGAGGAGCTTCATGCTATTATAGCCTCATACCATAGATCTAGAGGATATGTCGAGGATTACCTGGTAGCGATGAAACACTATGTAGATGCTGGTATGTATGAAGAGGCTGCTGAGATGCTCCCCAAACTTGTTGAGTCGATCAGTCAAGGAAAGATCGGTCTGCATCTCTATAACGAAGTGCTCAACAAGATTTCGAGAAATACGATTAGGTGGAAAAGTCCCACAAACCTCGGCTGGTTTGAGCTTGCCCTAGCTATTGTTGAGAAGCTTAGAGGGGATCCTTGGAGCAGTCTGGATCATCTTGAAAGGGCTAGAGAGATAGGTGAGGCTTATTCCAAGAGACTCCTGCTCCGCGTTAAGATCGAGATGGGTATTATATACAGACATTTAGATAGATATGAAGAATCGCTTAGAGAGCTCAACCAAGCTTTAAGGATGTCAATGGAACTCAGGGATCGTGAGGCCCGTGATAGCGTCCTCTATAACATTGCAGCTACTTACCAGCAGATGGGGGATCTAGAGAAGGCAGTAGAGATTCTTGAGCATCTTGTGAAGAGATACATGGTCTTTGGGAATAGATTTGGAGAAGCACTTGCTAGGGGATGGCTTAGCATGGCTTATAGGGTTATGCTTAGGTATGGGGATTCCATCGATTCCCTTAAAACGGCCATGAAGATCTTTGAGGATCTCGGTGCAAAGCACAGCCTGGCGATAGGGTATAAAGAGATGGCTAGCACCCTCTTCATGTTAGCGGATCTTAAGGGCTCTGTGGAGATGCTTGAAAAAGCAGCAACAATCCTAGGGCCTGGCTACCCATATCTAGAGGCTAGTATATATATAGATATGTCAATATCAAAGCTCCTCTTAGGAGATCTGGAGGCTGGCGAGAGAGATCTTAACAAGGCCGAGGAGATCATGACTAATAACAAGATCAAGATGGGCGAGCCATTAGTGCTTGCTAGAACTGGTAGGGCGTTGGCTAGGTATCTAAGGGGCGAAGATCCTTCGGAGGATGTTGCATGGAGCCTTGGTAATATCCATAAATGTAGCTTTTATAGAAAGATCTATGTGATGGTTATCTGTGGAGCCATCTTGTGGAGTATAGATAGTATGAAAAAGAGGGGCGAGGATATACTAGCCCAAACACTAGATATGCTTGAAAAAGCCGCGAAGGGGAGAGAAGGAGAAGCACGCCTCTTCATAGAGAGGCTGAAAAAACAGATATCAAGTATCAGGAAGGGTAAAAACCTCTAGGATAGCCTGGAACCACATTTAGGACAGAACTTAGCAGTAGCAGAACTTATAGACGTTCCACAGTGAGGACATATCCTCTGCCCCCCAATCCGTGCTGCCTGTTGTAACTGGGATCCACAGCTTCTGCAGAATCTAGCCGAAGGCGGGTTCTGGTATCCACAGACAGGGCATGCAACCCCCGGCTGGGTTGATGGCTGTGCCTGTTGGGTCTGTGGTGGAGGTGGGGGAGTATAAGGAGCAGGAGGTAGCTGCTGTGCCTGTTGGGCTTGTGGTTGCTGAGTTGTGGGTTGGTGTGGAGGGACGTAGGGGGTAGGAGGTGGTGGGGGTGGTGG
>BEWT01000004.1 GCA_003116855.1 Desulfurococcaceae archaeon AG1 | reverse complement strand
TTTGTAACAACACCACTCCTCTCAACAAAGATCCTAGCAACACTCCTCAAAAGATCAACAGGAACGCCAGAAATCCTCGAAACCTCCTCAGCATTATACTGCGAGACCAGGTCTTTTAGCTCGTTCAGATCATCCTGGTTAATATTCCATCTATTCATGAGCCTCTTGAACTCGTCAAGCTGATCTATAGGCGGGTTTCTCTCGAAGAACGCATAGTAGAGGATATAGAGCAGGATCGCTGTATCGCTGCCAGACCTGAACGGAACCCATATATCAGAGACCATAGCTGTCCTAGAGAGCCTGGGATCGAATGTTATGAATACAGTCCCCCTTTCCCTCTTACCCTTCCAGAAGTACCAGAACGATAGTGGATGGTTCTCTGCAGGGCTTGAGAAGAAGAGAACAACATCCGCCGAGGCTACATCCTCTATACTTGCTGTCTCAGCACCCCAGCCGTAGGTTACGGCCAGGGAGGTTACGGTAGAGCTGTGGCATTTCCTATACTGCGAATCCATATTAGCCGTGCCAAGAAACACTGCTAGCTTCTTACTTAGAAATGCTTCCTCGTTGAGAAGTATCGAGGATCCTATCACCTGTACAGGAACCTGGGATCCCAGGTAGTAGTAACCATCTTTCTGCTTTGGTGCTCCTGTGCTAGCCCTCCATTCGCTAAGGATTCTTGAGAGCTTCTCAGCTATATATCTGAACGCCTCATCCCATGATACAACCCTCCATCTAGGTGGGTATTTCTTAACTATGGCTACAAGCTCATCCCAACTCTTAGCACTAAGGATCTCCTCAACAGGCGGTTTCGGGCCCGTCCTGATCATTGGGTAGAGAACCCTGAGATCGTTCTCAACAAGCTGGAACGCCGCATCCCCCTTGGGGCATAAAGCCCCCCAGTTTATGTAGGAGTCAGGCGAACCGGCTGTCCATATAACCTTATCGCCCACAGTGTAGAAGTCAATGCTGCAACCCATAGAGCAGTATGGGCATATGACTGGGGTCACCTTAGCCTTTATAATATCGGTCTTACCGCCAATCTCGCCGAGAACCCATCTCGTCTTCCAAGACTTGTATGGGACAGGCGACTCAGCTTCTGCTAAAGCTGCTGCTGAGAGTGCGAGGGCTGTGGAGGCTATGGATGCTAGTTTTAAGAAGGCTCTTCTAGATCTATCAACTCCCGATCCATTGCTCACCATATCACCCCGGCGGGCATGAGGAGCAATCCTCCTTAGTCTTATCATCTTGTGAGAGAATGATCGCTGCTGGCCTTCCTTTCTCCCTCTTACCCATAAGCTTCTTAAGCGTGAGGCATGTGTAATCTTCTGTCTCTTCATGTATACTTGTAAGCCCGTCGATGAATTCTGGGAGTAAGGAGTATTCGTTCATTAGATGCTTCTTAAGCTCTTCAACCCTCCTCTCATAACTATTATCCATTTTAGTCCCCCTGTGCTTTCCTATTTTACTACCTATAGGGGTTTATAAATTTATATGCTTTGCTATAGATGTGTATTCTATTCTATGCATTTTAATACATTATTTTAACCTAGATGTTAATGTCCCTGTATATCATATCAAGCAGTGCCTCTGCTATATATTTCTCAAATATATTGCTTGAGTCTTGGAGAGCATATGCGGCTAGCATGTAGGCACCCCTGCTTAGATAGATCCTGAGCTCTTCATAGGGATCTCCTGTCTCTATAGTCCACCACAGACTCCCCCTAAGCCTCTCTCTAGGAGTCCCTGCTAGATCCTTTACATCGAAGTCCCGAATAATCTCGATATCACCATTAATAGGTCCCTCCGGGTAAGAGACTGCTTTACCAATATCGCTCCTCCTATTTATGTTAACAATAACCCTTGGATCGTAGCCGTGTTTCTTTATATCTATAAGCTGCACCTTTGGAGCCCCTCTATGGAGATCCGCGATCCTCGTCCTCCCAAGACCCCTCAGCCTCTCAAGAACAGCTATAGCGCTATCCCTCACAACAGCAATAACAGCTGTCTCAACAAGACCGTTTGGGAGTACTGGTGACACTACATCGAAATCACCTGTCCCTCTGATCATATGTTTGAGAAGATCTGCAGAGATATATGGCATATCCACAGGAACAGCTACAGCTATATCGCTTTGACAAGCATATAGAGCCGAGAGTAGCCCGGATAGAGGGCCTACAAGGCCTTCTATATCCTTTACAAAGACAGCATCCCCAACAACATCTCTATAAACCCTAGCCCTATCAAGAGAGCCAGACGCTATGATCACGTGGTTCGAGATCTTCCTCAACTCCCTATAGATCCTCAGGATCATGGGGATCCCGTCTATGGGGAAGAGAGCCTTATCAACCCACGCCTCCCCAGGGGACTGGAACCTCCTAGACATACCGCCGCTAAGGATTATCCCACAGACCATATAGCCCACAATAAATGCTCCTCCCAGGTGATAAGCATTGGGCTTGAAAGCTCAATAAGCCTCTATGCTATACATATCTGAAAGGGGATCTCTATTAAGGGCTTTAAGCAGCTCGCACAACTTGACGAGGCTATAAAGGGTGCTCTTAGTAGTATAAGCCATAAGCCAGGGATCATCGAGGTAGGATTATCCGAAGCCCTGGGGAAATACCTAGCCGAGGATATAGTAGCAGAGATCGATGTCCCCCCCTTCGATAGGGCTGTCGTCGATGGATATGCTGTGAGGAGTAGGGATACGTTTGGAGCCTCTCCGAGAAACCCAGCTATCCTCAGGCTGAAGGGTATTGTGAGCATCGGCTCAAGGGTTGGTGAGCATGAGGTGTTTGAGGGAGAAGCCTTCGAGATCCAGACGGGGGCTCCTCTACCGAGGGGGGCTGATGCTGTTGTTATGTATGAGAATACGAGGAGGGTTGGTGATCAGTATGTCGAGATCTATGCGCCAGTCCCCCCTATGGGGAACGTTTCTAGAAGGGGTGAGGATGTAAAGGCTGGTGAGAAGATCTTTTCAAGGGGGCGTAGGCTCCAGCCATGGGATCTCGGTGTAATAGCCTCCCTAGGGATATCGAGGGTAAAGATCTACAGGCTTGTTGTATCAATAATATGCACGGGAAACGAGCTTATCGAGGTTGAGGATTTCGATAAGAGGAGCTATGAAGAGAGAGGGACTATTGTGAACAGCACGAGACATGCTATAGAAGGGTTAGTGAGGAGCATGGGTTTCGAGGCAATATATATGGGAATTGCTAGGGATAACGAAGAGGAGATATACACATCGATCCTCAAGGCGATTGAGAAAAGCGACGCGGTTATAACAACAGGAGGAATCTCAGTCGGCTCTTCCGATAACACTATAAAGGCTGTTAAGAAGCTTGATCCGGAATATATGGTGCACGGCATAGCTATAAGGCCTGGGAGACCCACAAGCATAGCTGTGGTGAGGGGCAAGCCGATCATAATGTTAAGCGGTTTCCCAGTAGCAGCCATAACCGGGTTCGAGGCTCTAGCCAGGCCTATTCTACTAAACATGGTGGGGGCCGAGGATGAGCCAAGACCTGTGGTGAGAGGGATCCTTACCAGGAGGGTCTCTACACCCATTAACACGAGATCCTTCGTCAGAGTGAGGATCTATAGGGGCGGTGATGGAAAGATATATATAGAGCCCCTAGCACTCACGGGAAGCGGTATTCTAAGCACTCTCGTGAGGGGTAATGGGATACTGGTTGTTCCAGAGAATAGAGAGGGTTATGACGAGGGCGAGGAGGTTGAGGCGATACTGCTTAGAGGTATAGAGGAATAAGAGGATCTCTATTCTATTCCGCCTTGATCGATGAGAGCTTTCTCCTCACAATCTCGGAGACGATCTTACCATCAGCCCTGCCCCTCAGGATCTCCATAACCCTCCCCATCACATAGCCATAAGCCTTATCACCCCTCTTAACCACCTCTAGCCTGTTCTTCTCTATAAAGTCCTCCACGATCTTCTCAACCTCCTCACTAGATAGCTTCCTAATACCTAGATCCTCTATAGCTTTGGAGGGTCTTACCCTCTTCTCACACACATACCTAATAATATCAGGGATAGCTTCCTTGGAGAACATGCCTTTGGATAGGAGTTCAAAGATCTCTCCAAGGGTTTCTTCGGAGAGGGAATCTGTATCAACGCCCTCAGCCCTTAGGGATTTTAATGTGTTGATAAGTGTGGAGGCTATTAGGGAGGGCTGGACATTACCCCTATATTTTGAGACAAGCTCTTCATATAGAGGTAGGTATCTCGATCTTATGACCTGCTCGGCAAGCTCTCTACTAAGCCCATGATCCTCTATGAATCTCTTCATCTTAACCTCAAGAGGTTCTGGGACATATTTATCAGCCTCTCTTAAGAGCTCATTCGTGATCCTTAGTGGAGGTATATCTGTCTCTGGGTACATCCTCGCAGACCCTGGCTGTGGCCTCATATAATGCGTAGTCCCATCCTCATTAACAGCCCTGGTCTCTCTGGGAACGCCTTCGAAGGCCATTTTGATCCTCTCTATAACCATCTTGAAGGCTTTTAGAACCTTCTCCTTCTGATCAGCTATAATTATGAAGGCGTCTTTCTCCATATCAAGGCCGAGGGATCCGTAGATCTTCTTTAGGAGGGCTTCATCGATACCATATCCAGGGAGTTCGTCGCTGTGTATCAAACCCCTAACCCCTCCCCACTGTCTAGCATAGTCGGCTAGCTCTGTACCAAACCTCCTCCCAGGCCCTAGATCCCAGCCTAAGAGACCCTTAAACCCTCTGAGTGGTAGGAGCATAGCAACGCCTCCTCTCTCGATAACGGATCTCAGGAGCTTGCTCCCACTTTCTCTAAGCATGCTGCTTACATCTACTAGCGTCTCCTCAGAGATCCCGTTCTTATCGAGACCTCTCCTCAGGATCTCGTTTCTCAGTTGGAGGAGTCTGTACTGCCTATAGGCTTCGTACTCAACTACTTTTGATATTAGTTCGAGCCTCTGGACGCCCTTGATCTCTATTTTAGAGCCGCCCTTTATAGAGATGTTTAGATCCTGCCTGATTGTTCCAAGCCCTCTCTTAACCTTGCCAGTGAGCCTCAGGATCATACCGATCTTGTAGGCAACCCTCTCAGCCTGCTCAGGGCTATGTATGTCAGGACCTGTCGAGATCTCTATCAAGGGGATTCCAAGCCTGTCGAGGCAGTAGATAACGGTGCCATCTTCTTCTCCGAGCTTTCTAGCAGAGTCCTCCTCGAGCGTTACGCTCTGGATCCTGACAACCCCCTCCTCATCATCGATATACCCCCCGAGGGCTATGACAGCTGTTCTCTGGAAACCGCTAGTATTGGAGCCATCAACAACTATCTTTCTCATCACATGGATCTCGTCTACATGTGATGCATGGAGAGCCTTGGCTATTGCTAGGGCTATGATCACGGCCTCCCTATTGATCGGGTGGGGAGGCTCTTCATCAAGCTCGACAAGGCATGTCACCTCGGGAGGAGCGAGGTATTTGAATAGCCTTCCCCTCTGGTATTCGAAGAGAGCCGCGGGATCTATCTCTCCAAGCTCGCTCCTACTAGCCCTAAGCCTCCTAATAATAACAGGAGATCCTTCAGGGTTATCTACAATCCTTGCTGGGCAGTTGCAGAAAAGCTTGGTTTCTGTATCAAGCTGCTGGTGTATCTCGAGACCCACTATTAAGCCGAGCTCCTTATAGTCAAGCCTATACATAATCCTCCTCCCAATCTATCTCTCTACTAGTGCTTATTTACCAGACCATAGCTATGTATCAAGACTAATCATAGCCATTAGGCTCTCTTCAAAGTTGAGTATAGCTTTGACAACATCTCCGCTCGATCGCTCCTTCTAACAAGACCAGTGCCTATGAGGCAGGCATCGGCACCTGACTCCCTAGCCCTCCATATATCATCTAGATCCTTCATACCGCTCTCAGCAACTATTAATAGGTCTGGATATTCATTCTTAGCGTATTTAATGATTCCCAGCATGTTATTCACACTCACCTCCAATGTCTCTAGATCCCTTGAATTCACACCAACAATCCTTGGTGATAGTGTTCTCATAACAGTGTCTAGGGTACCTATGCTACCCACCTCAACCAGGGGTTCTAAACCTAGTGATTCTGAATAGACATAAAGATCTCTAAGCTCTACGGGATCTAGCGCCTCGGCTATTAGAAGTACTGAAGAGGCACCGGCATTCCTGTAAATATCGATCTGATCTTTATAGAACACGAAACCCTTAGCAAGGACGGGACCACTCCATCCAAGACGCCTCAGCATACCGATATATTCCGGAGATCCTGAGAACCACTCCCTCTCAACTATAACTGAGAAGCCGGCTACATAGCTCTGGAGCTGGTAGTAGTAATCCCTTATATCGAGTCCTAGATCTATTATGCCTGTTGGCGATGCCCTCTTATACTCAGCTATAATAGCTATCCCCCTCTCCCTCCTCCACCTAGCCACCTCGCTAGAGAGGCTTGCTGTATAGGCTTTGGCAGGCTCGTAATTATTAGCTGCTATGGAGAAGATCCCTATTCTTCTCCACCTATCCCTCACATCGCTCAGAAAACCCATAACACTCTACCTCCTAGCTATGTCGAGGAAAGCACCAAGGATCTTTCTACCCAGCTGTGTCCCAACACTCTCGGGGTGGAATTGAACCCCGAAGAGTGGGTATGTGGTGTGGTGGATCCCCATGATCTCGTTATCATCAAGGCTTATAGAATCGACAACAAGGGTTGGGGGAGGGTTGTCGATAACATAGCTATGATACCTCATGGCTTCGAAAACCTCCGGCAGATCTCTGTAGAGCTGTCCTCCGAAATGCCTGATCCTGCTCGTCTTTCCATGATAGATCTTCCTAGCTTTCCTGATCGTCGCGCCCATTACGAGACCTATGATCTGGTGTCCCAGACATACACCCAGTATTGGTTTCTCTTTATAGAATTTCTCGACAACGATCCTGCTATACCCGATATCCTCAGCCTTTCTAGGATCTCCGGGGCCTGGCGATATTATTATTGCCTCGGGATCTAGTTTTGAGATTTTCTCAGGATCTGCTTGATCATTCCTGATTATAAGTATCTCCTTGTTAGAGATGCTCCTAATGATCTGGTAGATGTTATATACAAAGCTATCATAGTTATCTATTATAATGATCATCGATCTCCCCCTAGGAGTCTCTCTATTATCGACATCTTATTCTCTGTCTCAATATACTCGTCACGGGGCTTAGAATCTATAACGATCCCCGCTCCTGCTTGGAGCCTTAAGCGATCCCTATGGAGAACGGCCGTCCTGATCGTTATTGCGAAGTTCATATAGAGATCCTCTATATAGCCGATAGCACCAGCATAGATCCCCCTAGGCGTTCCCTCGAAAGTAGATATTAACCACATAGCTCTATGCTTAGGAGCACCGGTTACTGTTCCAGCTGGGAAGAGGGATCTAAATGCTTCGAAGGATTCGTCAAAGCTTCTCAGAGACCCCCTAACCCTGCTCACGAGATGGATAACGTTGGGGAGGATCTGTGGGAACATGAGTCTCGAGACCTTTACAGATCCTGGGATACAGATCCTCCCGAGATCGTTTCTAGCAAGATCAACAAGCATCATATGCTCAGCCCTCTCCTTAGCGTTTGACAAGAGCCTCATATAGATCTCTCTATCCATACCCCTAACCCTCCTCCTAGTACCGGCTACGGGGAACGTGTCCACGATATTGCCTCTAGCCACTATAAGGGGTTCTGGGCTTGCACCAATAACCCAGAGATCCCCGGATCTGATGACATATAGATAGGGATTCCCCTCGACATTTGCCGAGAGTTTCTTATAGAGGTGGAGAGGATCCCCAGAATACCTATAGATCTTATACCTGGAGAGCACTATCTGGAAAACCTCGCCATCGTGTATCCTTTTCTTAGCCCTCTCAACAAGATCCATGAATGCTCTCTCATCATGCGAGACCAGCTCTAACTCCGCTTCGAGAGCCCTGCTTTTATTCCCATATATTTTCGAATAACTCGATCCCCAGGGAGAGGCTAGCTCTGCATAGCCACTGCATAGATCTATAGAAACATAGGTCTCCGGGACCATGAATAGCGCGAGTGGATAGCGGTCATCAATATTAATCCAGCCCAGGCTTTTCTCGACATATACTAATGACTCGTAGGATATGAGACCGAGGATCGGTATGCCTCTCCTAACCCTCCTCACATACCTGCTAATAGCAGCGAGATCTGTAAACGGATCTCCAGTGATAGCTATTTCTCCAGACCCTCTCCCCTCAATAATAGCGCTGGTTCTTCTCAGTTCATACAAGATCCTGGGTTTCAGCACTGCTATAAGCCTTCCACACCCCCTCTCATAGGCTCCAGAATAGTAGAATACACCGAAGCTATCCCCGCCCAAGAGACCCTCAATCTTCTGGACACTCTCGGCAAGACTATATCTAGGTATTACACCCAGCCCCATGGCTATATAACCCCTGCAGCTTCCACTAGCTTTCTAACAAGCACGGGATCCTTCTTTCCAAAAGAGGTCTCAACCCCGCTGCTCACATCTATTACATCAGGTCTCACAGGCTTGAGGTTAGAGACGTTGTTGGGCGTTATGCCGCCAGCTACTCCGCAGGGTCTATAGGATCTACATGCTGCTGAGTAAACATCTATTGAGAGCTTTAGCCCTGAGGCTTCGACAGGTGCAGAGTCTTTTGGAGCGTCGAATAATACATACTCAATAGCGTTGCTAAAGGTTGTGAGGTGTTTTGTAGCGCTCTCCATATCGAGGGTAGTATTATTCTTAATAATGATTACTGGTATTACTCTATAACCCATCATAGATAGGATCTCTATATCCTTAGGGTTATGACTATAGTGGAGCTGGAGGATCTCGATAGGATCGAGCCTCTCTATATATTTATCCAAGACATCCTTACCAGTGATCACAGCAACAACTCTGGATTTCGATAAAGTCCTGCTTGCATCTATAATCATATCGATCCCCACAGCTCTTCTAGAGCCTTCGAGGATCATCCCAACATATCGAGCTCCAGCAGCTTCTACGGCTATGGCATCCTCTAGGGACATAACACCACAGATCTTAACCACTGCCAAGGCCAGCAAGCCTCCTAGCAGTAGCTACGATCCTACCGAGCTTCCTCCACGCTGAACCACTTACCATTTCTCTATAGGCTTTCTCATACCCCTCCTCTATAGAGCCGGCCTCACCAGCAACGTAGAGGGCTAGTCCAGCGTTGATCGCTATGAAGGATGTTAAGCCCTTATCCTCGCCCCTCAGTCCCCGCACTCCTTTCTCAATGATCTCCTCCCTCGTTTGTCCAGATATGTGGTTGATCGGGATCTCCTCTAAGCCGAGGGTCTTTGGCGATATTGTTATCTCCTCCACAGATCCCCTCTTGATAATAGCAATGCTAGGCCCGCTTGGTGAGAGCTCATCCATTCCTGGATGGCCCGTTATAACAGCGAATCTGTGTAGACCTATCTCCTCTACAGCTCTATAGATCAGTTTAACCATGTTTGGGTTGGGTACACCTATAACCTGGATCTTTGGGTTGGCTGGGTTGGCTAGAGGCGCTGCTAGGTTGAATATTGTTCTTATCCCAAGCCTTTTCCTTACAGGTGCTACCGCTTTCAAAGCTTGGTGATACTTAGGTGCGTAGAGATAGGCATACCCCTCAAGCCTGAGAAGCTCTTCAGCAACATCAGCCCCATGTTCTATCGGGTATCCGAGAGCCTCCATAAAGTCGGCCGACCCGACAAGGCTGGAGAAGCCTCTGTTACCGTGCTTTGCAACGGGAACCCCTATGGATGCCACTACGATTGATGCTAGCGTTGATGCATTAATAGTGTTTAGACCATCACCCCCGGTTCCAACGATATCTATGGCATCCCCAACCCTTACTCTTACAGCATTGTCTCTCAGTGCTCTCACAAAACCCCTGATCTCCTGGGGCTCCTCGCCCTTCACTCTCAGCCCCATAAGTATTGCTGAGATCTCTATCGGATCCGCAGCTCCTCTGAGCATATCTACGCATAGATTGTAGGCCTCATCCTCTCTGAGCCCTTGCCTCTCAGCTATTCTAGCTATATAGCTAGCCATATCTACACCCCGTAGAAGTCTTGATCATAGAGTCCATGCCCACTCAGGTTCACAAGAATCGTTATCTCCCTATCGCCAGCCTTCTTAGCCTCCTCTATAGCGGCTGCTATCGCGTGAGCACTCTCGGGCGCCGGTAATATCCCCTCGGATCTGTAGAATAGTAGTCCAGCCTCCCTAGCCTGGTCGGGTGTATAGGCTCTGGGTTCTACAAACCCCTCTATAATCAGTATTGAGAGGCTTGGAGCGACGCCATGGTATCTCAGCCCTGCTGCCCTTATAGATGGGGGGATGAAGTTCCTGCCAAGCGTGAGCATCTTTATCATTGGGAGGGCTCCGCCTGTGTCGGGGTGTTCATACATATAGACTCCTTTGGTCATCTTTGGAACCAGGCTGCTCTCTGCACCAACTATTCTGGGAGGCTTCTCTCCCCTCCTGACAGCCTCGCCATAGAATGGGTAGGAGATACCGGCTAGGTTTGACCCACCACCTACACAGCCTATTATTACGGAGGGTTCTTCACCCTCTCTCCTCATCTGCTCCATAGCCTCGAGGCCTATCACGCTCTGGTGGATCAATACGTATTCCATAACACTCCCGGGGATATACCTCTTAGACCAAGGATCCTTGAGGACCGTCTCAACAGCCTCGCTGATCGCTATCCCAAGACTGCCTGGATGGTTTGGATCTTGTTTTAGGAAACCCCTGCCAGTCTCTGTTAGATCCGAGGGGCTTGGATAAACCTCAGCCCCGTTCTCTATCATGAGCTTTACTCTCTTACTCTTAGAGAGATAGCTAGATCTGGTCATGAAGATCTGTGACTTCAGTCCCAACATGTTTGAGGCTATAGATACAGCTAGCCCCCACTGCCCTGCACCAGTCTCGGTAACTACAACACCGTAGCCTTCTTTATATGTATAATATACCTGGGCGACAGCAGTATTGAGTTTATGGCTCCCGCTTGGTAGGGAGCCTTCATATTTGTAATAGATCTTTGCCCGTGTGTTGAGGAGCTTCTCAAGCCCTCTAGCCCTTAGGAGGGGTGTTGGTCTCCCTATCTCTCTATATATATTTCTAACATCGGCTGGGATCTCTATATATCGTTCAAAGGAGAACTCCTGGTCTATTAGGTGGTGTGGGAGGATCTCTTTAAGCCTGTCTACAAGCGATGACTCAGAGTCTAGAGGATCTATAGGGGGTGGGACTGGTCTGGGTAGATCTGGTGCTATGTTATACCAATACCTCGGGATCAGATCCTCACCCATCGCTCCTCAACCCCTTATCGCGTTCGAGAGGCTTCTAACAAAATCCACAGCATTGCTAGGATCTTTACCAAGCCTCCTGACCACCTCGCTCCCTACCACAGCTATATCAGCACCCCCTCTGAGTATCGCTATAAGCCTATCGGTGCTGTTTATGCCGAAGCCGACTGCTAGTGGGGCTCTGCCCTTTATCAGCTCTCTAGCTATCGATATGTTTCTCAGAACCTGTATTGGAAGGCTAGTCCCTGTTGATGCCTGGAGTCCGAGATAGATCATGTATGGCTCTAGCTCTGAGATCTTCTCTACAAGCTTGTAGGGGGTTTTTGACGATATAAAGAAGCACGGCTCTAGACCGTTATCCCTCGAAGCCTTTGTATATAGATCAAGCTTCTCTGGGTATTCGATCAGGAGGTCTGGTGTTAGGAGGCATTTGAAACCGAGATCCGCTATAGACCTTAGGATCTTACTGAGATCCGCGCCTATCTCCGAATAGTACGCTAGGGCTACTAGATCGCATTTAAGCTTTGACAACTCTGGGTAGCTCTTTATATGCTCGGGCAGAACACCTTTTCCAAGGATCTCCTTATGGGCTTTCCGTATAATTGGGCCATCGTATATGGGGCTGCGTGTCGGTATCCCTATTTCTAGCATATCTATAAGGTTGCTGATCAAGTCGATGTATTCGAGGAATGTTTTCGGTTCAGGATATCCTAGGGGTATGTATATGCCCAACCTCTTACCATTCAGATCCATTGGCGCATCTCAAAACCCTCGGAGGTAACTTTATTAAGAATGCTTATAAATTTATCGCTGCTCATGACGAGAGCGGGTTACGCAGAGATCCCTGTCCCCAGCATCTATATATACTTCGAATGATAATGGATCGTGTGGGATTATGAGAGCGGTTTTTCTAACCGGGCTCGGCGGTTATGAGGTGCTTGTGGAGAAAGAGACCGATGTTCCCAAGATCTCTGGTAACGAGGTGCTGATAAGGGTTAGGGGCTGTGGTGTTTGTTATAGAGATACTCTTGTCAGGAGGGGTTTTATGAGGGCAAGGATTCCGGTGATACTTGGCCACGAGGTTTCTGGAGAAATTGTCGAGGTTGGGGATAATGTTGAGGGTTTCTCTAAGGGTGATCTTGTTGCGTCTCTCATATACTCATACGATCCACGTGATAAGAGCTGTGCTGGTGGGAGAGAGAATATATGTAGATCCAGGATCTCGATTGGCGAGGATAGGGATGGATGTTACGCTGAATATATAGCTCTACCATACTGGGTTCTTGAGAATATAGGAAGCCCGGGTAACGCACCGCCAGAGAGCTATAGTATAGCAGCATGTGTTGTTGGAACAGCTGTGAGAGCCGTTAAAACCATAGGCGGGATCTCGCGGGGAGAGAGCGTTCTAGTAACGGGTGCAGGGGGAGGGGTAGGGATACACGCGATCCAGGTTGCCAAGGCCCTCGGAGCCAGGGTTATAGCTGCTACGAGGAGTCCTGAAAAGGCTGAGGCTATTAGGAAGGCCGGGGCTGATGATCTCATAATATATAGGGAGGGGTTCTCTGAGGAGGTTAGAAAGCTAACAGACGGAGAAGGAGTAGACCTTGTTGTCGAAACCGTTGGGGGTCCGACGCTGGAGCAGTCACTAAGATCTGCTAAGAGGGGTGGTAGGATCGTTGTTATAGGTAATGTTGATCCAAAGCCACAGGGAGTACTTCTAGGTCTAATTATATTGAGAGAGATACATGTACACGGAGTGTTGAACTCGACACACACAGAACTGAGAGAGGCGATAGACATGATTAAGAGGGGCCTTGTAAAACCTGTTATAAAGACGATAGATCTCAGCGAAGAGAGTGTTAGAAAGAGTCACCAAGACCTAGAAAGAGGAGGCTCCATAGGCAGATATGTGATTACACCTAAATAGAGGTTTAGATTTAATCCATGATTAGTCACATCAGAACCGGGCTCTACCTATCTGGCAGTGATAAAGCATATAGGCTGAAAACAATTTATATTTTGGAGCCGCCGTAGCTCAGCTGGTAGAGCGCCGGCCTCGTACGGTCTCATAACCGAGGTTGCCGGGACAGCCGGTGGTCGCGGGTTCAAATCCCGCCGGCGGCTCTATCCAAAGTCCTATCTCTTTAGCCATACTGTATCTGCTCCGATCTAACTGATCTAGGTTGAAGTGCTACGTGTTATAAACCCTAGCTGTTGTATCAAGTTGTGTTTTAGGTAGAGATGGTTCCAGGATCTCTGGGGCTTGGTTTAAAGATCTTCTCTCTTCCTTCTACAACGCCCATCCATCTCCATATGATCCTTACTACTATTGATGGAGATTCTGGAGATCGTTTCTCGATATCCTGTATCCTCATGCTGAGAGGAACCCTAACTACGCCTCTTCTGCTGGGCTTCTCAACAGCTCTCCCGATCACTGTTCCCCTCCAGATTGCTACTATGTTCAGTTCTTTAGCCTCAAAATCTCCTTTATTCTCGAACTCAACTAGTAATTCCCGTCCTTCTTGTGATAGCTCTATATCTCCTATAACATATTCTGGGGATTTCTTGTTACTTGCACCTATAAAAACCCACGGGATCTTTATCATGCACTCGCTTTCAGGACAGCTGCTCTCAAGCTCAACCTCTTCTCTGCCGTCGGCAATGGTTCCATATAGTCTTAGAGATAGCTCTGTGGGTGAGTTGAGGGAGAGTCTCCTCACTGTCTTGTTCATGGATAGGCTGAGTTTTATATCAGCTCTTTTGTTGGGGATCACTATACCGCCTATCGTGAGATCGCCTCCGTTAAAGCTCCTAGCGTTCAGATAGATCCTTTCCCCTCCTCGGAGTATGTAGGGTCCTATATACACCTTATTCTGGCTCTCAACATGTCCTGCATCGGTGTTTGGGGGATACATGGTTATCAAAGATATCCCATCGATTAGGATGTCAAGATCCCTTGATTCTATATCTATCTCGACTCTATCCTGGAGCCTACTCTTTATGGGCGTGAGATCATAAACAAATATTGAGTGAAAAGTGTTTTGTATCTGGAGTTCATTAACAGGCCTAGCTATCCTCGATATGCTGAAACCATTTACAGCGATTTTAAGCCTGGAGTTATATATGCTTCTACTAGTCTTCATAGATACTAGAAGGATAGCCCCGACTATATCTCCTCCAACTTCTCTCTCCACCTCCAGGGTTGTAGAGAAGGGTTTCGAGACCGTTACTCTCTCCTCTACATCGTGGTTGGATATAGAGCCAAACCCTGGCCCTAGATCTATCTCGGCCAATGGTGCGCACTTCCAAACACTAGTAGTTTAGCGCAATTTTTATTTAAGTGCTCTAGTAGACCGGATCTCTGTAGCGAGCTGTCTCGTTTCTAATAATCTTTCTGATAATACCCTAGATATTATTATAATCTTTGGGGTTTAGAACTATGGTGTTTTTTCATGGTCTTAGCTACTGGAGGGTTGTTTTCTCACATAACTAAGAGAAAGGTTCATGCCCTAATATGGTAGTAAGTTTATTTCTATATTGATATTGGATCGCGTGAAAGTCTACTCTAACATTTCAGGGCTTATCTTAGATTTTTAAGAGATGGATTCCTGCGCAGATGATGTTGAGATCCTTGGATGCGGATGAATACCACAAATCCAGGATAAGTTGTTATGAGTCGATCTCGATCTCTATGGTCTCATAGATCACGTTGTCTATTCTGTCACATCGGTTACTCCGGTCTCGGTTATCATGAAGATAGCCTCTCCCTCAGGTAGGTGGGGTGCGTCTATGACTCTTGCTATCCTCTTATTCCCTCTACTCTTTCTAAGCTGAACCCTGACTCCAGGTGCGTGTCCAAGTATATGGCCTCCAACAGCTACTGTGGGGTCTCCGTAGAATACATCTGGTCTAGCCATAACCTGGTTTGTGACGACAGCAGCTATGTTGAAGACCTCTGCTAGGTTTTGTAGCTGGTGTAGATGTTTATTGAGCTTCTGCTGCCTCACAGCTAGGTTCTCTCTACCAGGGTATTCTGCTCTGAAATGCCCTGTTACTGAGTCGATTATAACTAGCTTTACATTCTTCTCTGGTATGAGTTCTTTGAGTTCTTCGACTATGGCCATTTGGTGATCGCTGCTAACAGCCCTTATAAAGTAGATCTTATCCATAACTTCGTCAGGGTCTAGACCTTTCCCTCTAGCCATAGCCTCGATCCTCTCCCACCTGAAAGTCCCCTCAGTATCTATATACACAGCCGTCCCTCCAAGACCGCCTTTCTCAACGGGGAGCTGGACGTTTACTGCTAGCTGGTGGCAGAGTTGTGTCTTCCCAGTACCGAACTCTCCGAAGAACTCTGTGATTGTTTTTGTCTCCACACCCCCTCCTAGGAGCTGGTCGAGGGCTTTACTCCCAGTGGTTATTCTACCTATATTCATCCTCTCCAGCTTAACCTCCTTGGCTGTTTTGAACCTTATATCCAGGGCCTCTCTGGCAGCGTTTATGATCTTCATGGCTGTTGGGAGGGGTATCCCTAGCGTTACACTAAGATCCTGGGCACTTGCTGTTACCAGAGATTCGAGGCTCGTGTAGCCGGAATCCTTGAGTTTAGCCACAATGCTTGGCGATATATCGAGATCATCGATGCTCCTTATCTTCTTACCAGCTTTTCCCTCACCCTGCACTCCTAATCCCCAAATAATATTTGGGAACACTAAATATTAACGTTAGCCGTGATGTTTTTCCCAGAGCGGTTAAGATTCATGGCCCCAGATATTAGGTAGTAGCTAAATAGCTCTAAGTGTATATTAGGAATGGATATCCATGGATATAGGGTTAGTAGCCCTTGTTCTAGCTCTAATTGGTGTAATGCTAATAGGACTCGGGATCTTCTTAACCCTCTACCAGAGATCTAGATATGGGGCTCCCGAGGGTGAGGGTAAAGCGTATGGTGTTGTACTCATAGGACCTTTACCGATAATTATTAGGGGGAAGGGGTCTGCTGCGTGGTTTATGTTGATAGTATTTCTAGCCATAATCCTAGTGATGGTAGTTGCTGTGCTGATCAGTATATTCGGAGTACTACGCTGATTAGCATGCAGTAATACTCATAATACTCAGCTCTAGAGGATAGGGTTGTTTATTAATCCTGCTGTTAAGGCTTATGTGAGGAGCTATGAGTATAGGCTTCGCGTACAGCGTTAACGATATCGCTGGAAGAGGTATTGCTGAGAAGCTTGTTGAGATCCTGGATCTCAGATGCTCGGAGAATCTTCAGGGAAGGGTTAGAAGGATCTGTGGAGAGCCTCTCAGAGTAGCTGGGTTTATAGATGATGTGATATATCTGGAATATCTAGACACCTATTTTAATGGATACTCGGGGGTTGTTGTACTCTCAAGACATAGGGCAGCGTCAGGAACGCCTAGCCTCACAGTACATTATACTGGGAACCCGGGGGATAGTGCTCTATATGGTGGTAGACCCTGGAAGCTTGGTGTTAGCTTCCCCAGCCTTGGATCCTCTCTCCTCTATATGGTTAACTTAGAAGCTAGTTCCAGAGGGTCTGGTTTCTTCAGCATATCTTACGAGGCTACACACCACGGACCCACGGATAACGCTATCCCGGTGGTTTTCGTCGAGATAGGATCTTCTGAGAAGGAGTGGGGTTTGGAGGAGGCGCACGAGATATGGGCTAGAGCGATTGCCAGGGTTCTTGATAGTAGGATTGAGTGCTCATCAATATCGATCGGTCTTGGAGGTAACCACTACCCTGCGAGATTTACAGAGCTTACTCTACATAAGAACGTGTGTTTCGGTCACATAATACCAAGATATGTTCTTAAAAATCTGAGCGAGAATGTCGTGGGTAGCCTGGTTGAACAGGCTATTCTAGCCAGTGCTGAGAAGATTGAGAAGATATATATGGAGGAGAAGGCTGCCCAAGCAAGCAAGGTGAGGGTCATAGAGAGCGTTGCTGAGAAGCTCAACATAGATCTTGAGATCCTCTGAGGGCTTAGTAGCACCATGATGAAACTCTACTTCCTAGGAACAGGTGCTGGAGCACCAACAGCCAGGAGATGGGCTTCTTCCATAGCGATCTCAGTCTCTTCGTCATACTATCTACTCGACTGCGGAGAGGGATGCCAGCTCAGGATGTCGTCCCTCGGTATTTCCCCTCTAAAGATAGCTGCTATATTTATCACCCACGCACATGGGGATCACGTGCTCGGCCTCGCCCCTCTGGTGGAGAGCATGTCACACCATGGAAGGAGGGATCCTCTATATTTAATAGCACCACAAGGTGTGGATCGTTTAGTTGAGGAGACAATAAGGATCACAGGCGGGGGTAGGGATTTCGACCTTATTGTTAAGAGCCCAAGCGATGGTTATGATGATAGAAATATCTCTGTCAAGGGCTATAGGGTGTGTCATAGCACTGATAGCTGGGGCTATAGGGTATCGATCAAGAAGAAGAAGCTTGATATATGCTATACTGGAGATACCATGGCGTGTGGGGAGGTTATTGAGGCTTGTAGGGGTGTGGATATACTGATCCATGAGGCTACCTTTACCCAGGAGAACGAGGCTGAGGCGCGATCCTATATGCACTCAACAGCCAGAGAGGCTGCTAGGGTGGCGTTAGAGGTTGGTGCTAGGTATCTCTACCTAACACATATAAGCTCTCGTATCAAGGATCCAGAGGATCTTGTTAAGGAGGCTAGAGAGGTTTTCAAAAACACGAGGGTCGCTAGCGATATGATGGTAACATATATATTATAGCCTTCAAACCGGGGTACTTGATCCTTCATATGAGGTTTAATAGATTATATAGCTGATACTAGTTTACTCACTCTATCTTATATACATATCTGTATAAATACATATGCTTATATACCCCTTAATACATGAATACGGGGTGAGGCTTTGGAGGCCCTTGAGAAGGTTAGAATTACTGTTAAGGTCAACGGCAAGATCTACACGCATGACATAGACCCCAGGCTCTTGCTAGTGCATTACATAAGAGACTATCTAGGGCTCACTGGAACACATGTTGGGTGCGACACCTCTAACTGTGGAGCATGCACAGTAATACTAAATGGCAAGGCTGTCAAATCATGCACACTATACGCCTTCATGGCTGATGGTGGGGAGATATTAACGGTAGAGGGGTTGGAGAAGGATGGGAAGCTCCACCCGATCCAGGAGGCTTTCTGGGAGAACCATGCTCTCCAATGCGGCTTCTGTACTCCTGGGATGATAATGACCCTCTATGACTTCCTCAGCAGAAACCCGAGACCGACTGAGGAGGAGGTTAGAAGGGCTATTGAGGGTAACCTGTGTAGGTGTACGGGTTATCAAAACATAGTTAAGGCAGCTCTCTGGGCTGCTGAGAGGATGAGGGGTGGGGGTGGGGATGAGTGAGTTTCATACATAGGGCTAGGGAGGCCCGGCATATTGGGAAGCCTGTTAAGAGGAAAGAGGATCCGAGGCTCGTAACTGGTAGAGGATTATATGTTGATGATATAAAGCTTCCCGGCATGCTCTACGCAGCATTTGTAAGATCCCCGTATGCTCATGCAAAGATAAAGGGTATCGATGTTTCGAAGGCGCAGAAGATCCCCGGTGTTGTTGGTGTGTTCACAGGCAACGATCTTAGGGGGAAGATCGGTCCCATACCTACGGGCTGGATGTTAACGGGAGCAGATCTCAAGGTTCCTGAATGGCCTGCTGTTGCGTATGATAGGGTTAGGTTTGCTGGAGAGATCGTTGCTGTGGTTGTTGCACAGGATCCGTATGTTGCTAGGGATGCTGTAGATGCTGTTGAGGTTGATTACGAGCCTCTTCCCGCTGTTGTGAGATCTGAGGATGCTATAAAACCTGGGGCTCCACAGCTCCACGAGGGGGTTCCGAACAACGTGGCTTTTAGGTGGAGGCTGAGGGGTGGGGATGATTTCGACGAGGTCGCTAGAAAGGCTGGGAGGGTTATTAGGCAGAGGATGATCAATCAAAGGCTAATCCCATCCGCGATGGAGCCTAGGGGGGCTGTTGCTGAGTATAATAGATACACTGGGGAGCTTACAATGTGGATCACTACCCAGAACCCCCATGTCCATAGACTCTTCCTCTCAGGGATCCTCGGCATCCCTGAAAACAAGATCAGGGTTATAGCACCAGATGTGGGTGGGGGTTTTGGGAGCAAGATCCCCGTATATCCCCTCGAGGCGATTGTTGGGAGAATGGCGATAGAGCTTGGGAGACCTGTTAAGTATGTCGAGACCAGGAGGGAGAACTTTATGGGGACAATACATGGGAGGGATCATGTTGAGGATGTAGAGGTTGCGGTAGATGGTGAGGGTAATGTCCACGGAATCAGGGTTAAGACACTGGCTAACATGGGGGCTTATCTAAGCACAGCTGCACCAGGGGTTCCGACAATATTGTTTGGAACAATGCTCTCTGGACCCTATAAGATAAGATCTGTTGATGTTGATGTGATAGGCGTGTTTACAAACACAACACCTGTAGATGCCTATAGGGGTGCTGGGAGGCCTGAGGCAACATATATCCTTGAAAGGGTCATGGATCTTGTAGCTAGGGAGCTTAAGCTAGACCCAGCAGAGGTTAGAAGAAGAAACATGATTCCCGAGGCACCCTATACTGCTGTGACAGGGCTTGTATATGATAGCGGTAAGTATCTCGAGGTGTTTGAAAGAGCCCTCAAAATAGCTGACTACGAGGGTTGGAGGAGAAGACAGGAGGAGGCTAGAAAAGAGGGGAGGCTGATCGGGATAGGGATATCATCCTATATAGAGATGTGTGGCATCGCCCCCTCAAGAATAGCTAGGGCAACCGGGTTTGGTATGGGGCTGTGGGAGAGCGCTATAGTGAGGATACATCCAAGCGGTAAGGTGACAGTATTCACGGGTACAAGTCCCCACGGACAAGGTGAGGATATAGCATTTGCACAAATCGTTGCTGAGGAGCTCGGGATCTCTCCTGAAGATGTCGAGGTAGTGCATGGAGATACCGCTTCGGTTCAGTTCGGCCTAGGTACATATGGAAGCAGAACAACCCCTGTTGGCGGGGGTGCTATAGCACTCGCGGCCAGGAGGGTTAGGGAGAAGGCGCGCAAGATAGCCGCAGCCCTCCTCGAGGCTAGGGAGGAGGATGTCATGGTTGAGGGTTCTAAGTTCTATGTTAAAGGCGTTCCAGAGAAGTTCGTCACATTGCAGCAGGTTGCTCTTGCAGCATATACTGCTGATAAGCTACCACCCGGTGTTGAGCCTGGGCTTGAGGCTACGGTGTTCTATGATCCTGAGAACTTCACCTTCCCCTATGGGACGCATATAGCTGTTGTTGAGGTTGATAGAGAAACCGGGGCTGTTAAGATCCTGAGGTATGTTGCTGTAGACGATGCTGGCGTGATCGTGAACCCAATGCTAGCAGAGGGACAGGTTATAGGGGGAGCTCTTCAGGGGATAGCTCAGGCTCTGTATGAGGAGGCTGTTTATGATGCTAGTGGTAACCTGCTAACAGCCGGTTTCAATGACTATCTAATACCAACTGCTAAGGAGGCTCCCAAGATCGAGTCGTACTTCTACGAGACACCATCGCCCCACAACCCGCTTGGTGTGAAGGGTATTGGAGAGACAAGCACTATAGCGTCAACACCAGCAGTAGTTAACGCTGTTCTCGACGCCCTTGCTCACCTCGATATTAGGCATATAGATATGCCATTACTTCCAAACAAAATATATTCAGCATTGAGGGAGAAGGGGGTGGTGTGACGATGTACCCGCCCAGGTTCTCACTCATAGTCCCCTCAACACTTGACGAGGCTCTCGAGATCCTGAGCAAGTATGGAGAGAACGCAAAGGTTCTCGCCGGCGGGCATAGCCTAATACCGCTAATGAAGCTGAGGCTAGCATCGCCGAAGTATATCGTATATATTGGGAAGCTACAGGGGCTATCCTATATAAGGGAGGAGGCTGGGAGAATACATATAGGTGCTCTCACAACCCACGCAACAATAGAATCCTCAGACCTTCTGGCAAAGAGAAACCCGCTCCTATCCGAGACGGCTTCGAGGATAGGGGATCTCCAGGTTAGGAACATGGGCACTATAGGTGGTAGCCTAGCCCATGCAGACCCGGCTGCAGACTATCCAGCGGCTATGATGGCCCTCAACGCGGAGATCGTTGCTAAGAGCATACGGGGCGAGAGGGTTATCAAAGCAAGCGACTTCTTCAAGGGACCATTCACTACAGCGCTAAGGAGTGACGAGCTATTAGTAGAGGTAAGGATACCGGCTCTTAACGGGTTCTTTGGAACAGCGTATGAGAAGCTAGTGTTCAGAGCGATGGATTTCGCCATAGTGGGTGTTGCTGCTATGTTAGAGATAGATAAGACTGGGACTATTGTGAAGGCCGGTGTAGGGCTCACAGGTGTTGGAAGCACTGCTGTGAGGGCCAAGGGGGTTGAGGAGGAGCTTATTGGAAAACCGGCTAGCATTGATACTATAGTCAAGGCCTCGGCAAGGGCTTCAGAGAATCTCAACCCGCCGAGCGATATAAGGGCCTCTTCTGAGTATAGGAGAGCAATGGCTGTTGTGATGACCAGGAGGGCTCTCTCAAGAGCTCTCGAAGCTGCCAAGGCTAGGATGAAGGGTCAAGGATAACCTGACCTTTAGCACTTTTTAAACACCGAGTCTCTTCTTATTTTGGCGATATGTGGGTTGGATATCGATCTGAATAGCATTACTGTTGAGGATGTGGTTAGGATCCTCTCGAGCGTTGGTTATGTTGCTGACAAGAGGATCGCTACCGCTGTTTTCCTAGCAATAAGGCTTGAAAAACCCCTACTGGTTGAGGGCGAGCCTGGCTGTGGTAAGACAGAGCTTGCTAAGGCGTTGGCAGAAGGGCTTGGGACAGAGCTTATAAGGCTCCAGTGCTATGAGGGGCTTGATGCTTCTAAGGCTCTCTATGAGTGGGACTATCCGAGACAGCTGATAGCTATAAGGCTTCTTGAGAGGTTTGCCAAGCCCGAGGAGATAGAGAGGGAGATCTATAGTGAGAAGTACCTACTTAAAAGACCCCTCCTAAGAGCCGCTACTAGTAATAGCGAGAAACCGCCTGTTCTCTTGATAGACGAGGTTGATAGGGCTGATGAGGAGTTCGAGGCGCTCTTGCTGGAATTCCTCTCAGAGTTCCAGATAACGGTGCCCGAGATAGGTACTATAAAGGCTTCTAAGAAACCCATAGTTATACTCACATCAAACAGGACTAGGGAGGTTGGCGATGGGCTTAGGAGGAGATGCCTCTACCTCTACATATCATACCCAGAGAGGGAGAGGGAGCTTGAGATCCTGAGGAGAAAAGTCCCAGGGATCTCTGAGAAGCTTGCCAACGAGGTTGTCGATGCGGTGAGGCTGATAAGATCTATAGATGGTGTGGTGAAGAAACCAGGGATCTCTGAGACTATAGAGTGGGCTAGGGCTCTCAAGGAGATGGGCTTTACAGAGCTCTCTGAAGAGGCTGTGAGAAACACGCTCTCTGTGGTTCTAAAGCTTCCAGAGGATATAGAGAAGGTTGATATAGAGAGCCTGGTTTCGAAGGTGAAGAGGTAGCCCTCTTTTGAAAAGAGTTACGCTGGATAACCTGGTTGGCTTCGTAAGAATCCTTAGGGAGAGCGGGTTTAGGCTAGGCTTGTCAGAGGATATAGATGCTCTTAAGGGTGTGATAGCAGCGGGCATGTTTGATGAGTTACCTCAGGACATGGATCTCTTTAAAGAGATTCTTAGAATATCTCTTGTTAAGGATCCCGAGCAGTATGGAGTGTTTGACAAGCTTTTCGAGAGCTACTGGGTATACGGGGAGGAGCAGGAGAAGATCGTTAGGAGGGTTGAGGTTAGGGTTTATAGTGAGGGGGACACGCCAGAGCCTGTGGCGAGGTTTATCTCGATCTATAGTCCTCTAGATGTTAGGGGTAGGGTTCCGAGAGAGGCTAGGGCGGATCCTAGGGAGAGGATAACTATGAGAAGGATCTTTAAGCTGATCAGGAGGGCGATCCCCACAGAACCGGGGGTTAGGAGGAGGATCTCTCATAAAGGCGAGCTTGATTTCCCCAAAAGCTATAGGGATGCCCTATCAACGCTAGGCGATCTTGTGAAGCTTAGGAGGAGTGTGAGGAAGAGGGTGAGAACACATTTTGTAATAGCTATAGATGTTAGCGGATCTATGGAGGATAGCTGGGAATCGATCCTGAGGCTCATAAGATCCCTGAGGGGGTTTTCGACAAATAGATATGAGGTGTTTCTCTTCAGCACAGATATACTTAGGATTACAAACGCTATAGCCTATAGCGATGAGATGCTTAAGCAGCTTATTATCAAAAGCGGTTTATGGGGTAGCGGTACCAAGATAGGGGAGTCGCTCTATAGGCTTATAACCGATTATAGGGGGTATGTTAGAGATACCAGTGTCGTGATCATAATAAGTGATGGATGGGATCTAGGGGATCTAGGGTTGCTTGAGAAGAGTCTTGCGTTGATGAGAAGAACTGTGAGAAAGATCCTGTGGTTATCGCCCCACGCTGGTAAAAGTGGGTTCTCGCCAGAGACAGCGTGTTTGAGGATAGCGACCAGATATGTTGATGCAATACTACCACTAGAGATCCTCTATGACATGGCGGTGCTGCGGAAACATATTAGAACTAACAGGCGCGTGTTCTCAGGATAGTGTGGAGAGATATAGCTATTAACCACTAGAGGTGTTATTGCCAGATATTATAGCAATTATGCCTATGCTCATATATTGTTTATTAATCCCCTATAGTTAAGTATTATTGGGTATTATTTGGTGGAGACATCGATTAGAAAGGTAATAAAGATTGGTGAGAAGAGCTATGGGATAACTATACCTAAGGAGTGGTTAGATAAGCTCAAGATAAGGGTAGGCTCTACCGTAGAGACTGTAATGGTAGGTGATCATATAACGATAAGACCAGTAACACCCGGGGGTCTTGAGAGGATGATAGTCCTTGAGGAGGGCGATGAGAGCATGCTTGCTAAGCTGGTTATAGCCTCTTACATTGAGGGGAAAGATCTGATTGCGCTGAGGGGCGATAGAGGTTCGATAAGGAGGGCGTTTAACAGTATTAAAGATAAACTCCCCGGAATGATCTTCGTTGAGAGGGGAGAACTTCCAGAGATCAGGATAACAGCCGATGAGAGGATGGTTAACATTATAGAGATTATAAAGACCATGAGAGGGGCTGTTCAGGCTATGATAGATCAGATGGTTAAGTATCTAGATAACAAGGATCCGGGGCATTTGAAAGAGATCCTAATGATCGATGACGAGCTCGACTCGCTATACTTCATAGGGCTTAGAAGCATTAAGAGAATGTCTGCCAAGATGCCTGAGGAGGCTATAGACCTAACAATAGTTGTAAAAGCCCTCGAGCATATGGGCGACGCGCTGGATAGATCCTCTAACTATCTTATGAGCGCACAGATCTCTGAGAAGTGTGCCGATGCATATAAAGAGATGCTCCGCCTCGCCGCTGATTACTTCTCTGAGTCCTTCGAAGCATTCCTCTCAGGGAACTACAGGGTTTCTCTAGAGAACCTGAACCAGCGTCCCGTTAAGGTTAACAATGTCTTTGATATCTCGAAGAGAAGCGCCTGCTTCGAAGAGCTCTCAGCATTAATACACGAAACCCTGATCTTGGTGGCATCATCGGCAGAGATCTCTGAGGCTTCGGTTAGTAGGTATATAAGAAATATTCAGCAACCAAAAGCATAGCACGATAGCCCAGAAAGAGTAGTAGGTTGAGGTTTAGAGAAAACATAGGGGACAGCTGGGCTCTTACGAAAAGGGCTCGGAAAAGCCAGAGCGTATAAACAATATGGGCTGTTTTCTTTTTGATATGCATAGGGAGGATTGATAGGTTTTGGAAATTTTCATGGGTATTGAGGCATGCCCGAAGCTACTTTTCTCCAACACCCAGGGTATTTATGAGCTTTGAAAGATACTGCCCTCGGTGTGGGTCTCCCCACACAGGCCCCAGATGGGAGCAGCATGCCGTTTGGCTCGACGGCCGCCCATGACCCCGCAGGGTTAGAGATCCTGCAGGTAGAGGTGGAAGTCCCTGGATGTGACCATGAATAAAGATAAAGTGATTGGAATGAACATCCAGGACAAACGGAACGAGTCTTAAAAGAGCTTGTTTTTGTCAAATATTCTTGTAAGGGATAGTTTGGAGCTTATTATCTCGATCACTTCCCTCCTGAGGTTGGGATCCTCTTCGAAAGCTCCTCTAACAGCTCTGGTCACCATCTTGATGGGCTCTTTGACGCCTCTGTGGAGGGCGCAGAGATGCATAGCCTCTATGACCACCATGACTCCTTTAGCCTCTAGATAGCTTGATATGAAGTCTGCTATCTGGTTAGTGAGTCTCTCTTGCATTTGAAGTCTTCTTGAGAAGGCATCAACTATTCTGGCGAATTTTGAGAAGCCCAGAACCTTATTACTCGGTATATATGCTATTGCTGCTGTCCCTACTATTGGTAAGAGGTGGTGCTCGCACATGCTTCTCACGGGTATGTCGTATACTATCACGATGTTATTCCACATCTCTACAGTCTCTTCGCCATTGTCGCCCTCGTAGTTGAAGATCTTTACATGCTCGTCAGGGTTTATTAAATACCCCCTGGCGAGCTCGTCAAGCCACATTCTAGCGACTCTTTCAGGTGTTTCTTTCAAACCCTCCCTCTCAGGATCTTCGCCTATGATTTCTAGTAGCCTTCTGACGATCTCTGTTAGTTCCTTATAGAGTTTCTCCCTAGATTTTGAGTTCGGACTAGCTTCACCCTCTAGGGATACCATTAGAATCGCCTTTAAAACAAGCTCCATGTATTAGCTTAGCCTCAATGCTTAAAAGATTTATTGCGTAGCTCTTAATGGTCTGAGACATGCCTGTATACCAGGGGAACGATCTTAAGAAAATAACAGGCGGTAAAAAAAGAGCCTATAGAAAGCCCAGGAGGAGGGAGATAGGCAGCTTCCCCACGGATACTATAGTTTCTGAGATGGAAGAGAGAGTTGTGTCGAGAACCTATGGTGGGAATTCCAAGATCAGGGTTAGAAAGGCTCTTTACGCTAACGTCCAGATCCCTGGTGGTGAGAGTAAGAAGGCAAAGATCCTGAGGGTTGTTGAGGCCCCCATGAACCCTGACTATGTTAGGAGGGGGATCATTGTAAAGGGGGTTGTTATAGAGACAGAACTTGGGAGGGCTGTAGTGACCTCGAGACCTGGGCAGGATGGTGTTGTCAATGCTGTCCTGATCAAGTGATGTGATAGGATGGCAAAGAGGATCATTGTCTGGCTATCATACCTAGACCCAAGCCTTCCTAGAAGACTTGGGAGGAGGATAGCTAAGGGTCGGCTTCCCAGCAAGATCACACTAAACGATCTTTTAGAAGCATGTAAATCCCTAGGCTTGAAATGCGAGGTTCTAGAGGATAAGAAATACCCCAGGACATGGTATATGGGGCATAAGGCTGTTGTGATAGAATATGAGGGGAAAAAGTCACAGCTATTGAGAGAGATAGCAAGGGTGCTCTCAAACAGGGTTTCTTAAACACCTAACCTCCTCTCCATATAAGCTTATATACGTATTAACCCATATATACAGTTAGGAGGAAGTGTAAATATGACCTCTGAGGGGCTTGTAGTGAGAAATGTGAAAGCCGCTATCGAGGGAAAGATCGTGCTAAGAGGAGTGAACCTTGTAGTAAAGCCCGGAGAGATCCATGCCCTTATGGGTCCTAACGGTAGTGGTAAGAGCAGCCTTGCATATGTAATAATGGGTCATCCGAAATACGAGATCCTGGAAGGGAGTATAATTGTTGATGGGGAGGATATAGCATCCCTACCCCCTGAGGAGAGGGCTAAGAAGGGAGTGTTCCTAGCATTCCAAACACCCCCGGAGACCATGGTGAAGACCAGGAACCTCTTGATCCATATATCGAAGATTAGGGGTGTTCCTTTCTCTAGGGCTCTGGAGGCTATGAAGAGGGTTGGGTTGCAACAAGATCTTCTCGATAGATATCTTAACAAAGGATTCTCGGGAGGCGAGATGAAGAGGTCAGAGATAGTCCAGCTCTACCTATCAAGCCCGAAATACCCCATACTGGACGAGCCTGATAGTGGTATGGATATAGAGGGTCTTCTAGCCATTGGGAGCCTTGTTAAGGAGCTTAAGCAGAAGGGCTCGGGTATTCTTGTGATAACCCATGTTGCTAGGCTTTTCAGAGATTTTAGCCCCGACTATGTGCATGTAATGATCGACGGGAGGATCGTTCTCACGGGTGGGCATGAGATAGTTAAGCTTGTAGATGAGAAAGGCTATGAGTATATAAAAACCAACTATGCTCCTAAGGAGGATACGGGTTGAGGAGTAGGCTTATAACCTTTGTAGCCCATATATACAGGTAAGAGGTGTTGTAAATATGAGTTCAAAAGAGGTTCTTCTGAGACATTTCTACAAAGATCCTGCTGAAGAGGCTTTGGGACATATAGAGGTTGGCGGTGCGGAACTAGTACTTAAAGGGAGGATCTCGAGGGATCTTGTTGAAGAGATCTCGAGGATTAAGAAAGAGCCTGAGTGGATGAGGCTATGGAGGCTTAGAAATCTAGAGCTCTTTGAAAAGCTCCCATCGCCCAAATGGCTCCCAGGTGTTGAGGAGCTCGATCTTGATGAGCTGAGCCACTATATAAAGCCAGATGTACCAAAGGCGTCATCTTGGGAGGAGCTGCCTAAAGAGATTGTCGAGGCTTACGAGAGGCTTGGGATAAAGCAGGCTGAGATAAAATTCCTAGCTGGGTTGAATGCGCAGCTCGACTCAGAGACTGTATTCCTCAGGGTTAAGGAGTACGTTGCTAAGAAAGGAGTTATAGTAACAGATCTAGATACTGCTGTGCAGAAATACCCAGATCTTGTTAAAAAGTACTTCATGAGGATCTTCCCACCAGAGCATAAGTTCGCAGCACTACACGGAGCCCTATGGAGTGGGGGTCTCTTCGTCTACGTACCACCAGGAGTTAGTATAGAGTACCCCATAGAGGCTTTCTTCCTAATTGGAAAGGCTGGTGAGGGTAACTTCGAGCATAGCCTCATAATAGCCGATAAGAATAGCCATGCCCATGTGATAGAGGGGTGTGCTGCTCCAAGGCTAAGCAAGGCGAGCTTCCACGACGGTATGGTTGAGATCTATGTTCACGAGGGTGCGAGGCTTCACTTCACTACACTGCAGAACTGGTCCTCCCAGGTGATTAATTTCAATAACAAGAGAGCTATTGTCGAGAAGAACGGCTATATAGAGTGGATAGAGGGATCGATAGGGGCTAAAGTGAGCGCTGTATACCCATCAGCCTTCCTGAAGGGTGAGGGAGCATCTATGGAGAGCTATGTTATAACATTCGCAAGGGATGGGCATATAAAGGACGGCGGTTCTAAGGCTTACCACCTAGCACCAAATACCAGGAGCAGGATTGTGTCTAAGAGCATATCGATGACAGGAGGGATTAATATATACAGGGGTCTCGTGAGGATCATGAAAGGAGCTAAGGGTTCGAAGAGCTATACATCGTGCGACTCGCTGCTCCTCGACGAGAAGAGCAAAACATACACGTATCCACATATACAGAACGACGAGCCAACAGCAGTGATAGGGCATGAGGCAAGCGTTGGTAAGCTGAGCGACCAGCTCATGTTCTACCTAAGGAGCAGAGGGTTCAGGGAGAACGAGGCGCTCAGCCTAATAATAGGAGGCTTTCTAAGCGATGTCCTAGCAAGACTCCCATTCGAGCAGGCGGCATTGGTGAAAGCAGCCCTAGACCTGGAGTTCTCGAAAATAGGCTCTGTTGGCTAGAGAAGGGAGCCAGGTTGGCAGGGAGATATTCAGAGATCCTAGGCAGGGCTTTAAAACTATATAATGAGATACCATACCAGTATATAGCTGACTCACCAACAATCAGGTTCTACACAGACTGGAGTGTTTTTGACAAATACAGGGTTTCCGAGGCTCAGTATCCGTGCGAGGATACTGCTGAGGGGGAATACGATCTAGTTATATCTGGCGGTTGTGTCAGATCTAGGGGGAGAAGCGGTGTTAGAGTTAAACCAGTTGTGAGAAGCGACCTCGATTCCCTGGATCCCGACTCTCCTCTCTTTAAGCTCGTGAGAATCGAGGATTCAAAGATCTATGCTATGCATGTAGCAGGCTACTCAGCAGGAGCTATAATATATATAGACAAGGATCTCGACGAACCCTTGAGAATAAAGATCGCCGGCGGCTCTCTCCATGGTCACTTAGCACAGCATGTATCAATAGTAGTTGGTGAGGGCGTGTACGCAAAGATCCAGATTGCCACGGAGCCTGCGGAGAACGCGTTGAGAACAACGGTCGAGGAGATTACTCTAATGCCGGGAGCGAGGCTAGAGATATCCAACATACTGAGGAACTCGCCAAGAGCTCCCAGCTTCCACGCATCCCACTACCTATTGCTAGAAGGCTCTGAGGTTATGTCAGGATTATCAGCAATTGCTGGCAATATGTCGAGGATACAGCAGAGAGCAGTGGTTGAGGGAAGAGGTGCTAGGCACATGGCCTTCGGTGCTGCAATGGGTGGTGGTGAGAACAGGGTGCACTATATAGAGAACGCCGTGGTTAGGGGGAGGGATTCCAGGGCTGTGCTTAATGTGAGGGGTATTGCCGCAGATTCTGCTAGAACCGTTGTTCAAGCCTTCGCTATACAGGAGGAGGAGTCCTTCGGCTCTGGGACGAACGTTGAGGCAGCAACACTCACTATAGGTAGAGGGGCGCTTGCAGTAACCCTACCAATGCTTGAAGTAAGATGTGGCGATGTTGTTGAGGCTAGGCATGCTGCTTCCCAGGCTATCCTGGATGTTGATGTTATGACCTATCTTAGATCCAGGGGTCTGTCTATCTATGAGGCTGTTAAACTGATGACCTACGACTATATAGTCGAGCCGTTCCAAGACCTGCCTGAATGGATGGTACCGGATCTGGTGAACAATATCTATAATGAACTTGATAAAATAGACTTCGAATCGCTGAAAATACTATAAAAAACATACTCAAAGCGATCTTTTAGACCGTATGTTTATCTCCACGGCTACTCGTAGGTTATCAGCGTTCCTACATCTCCCGTTTTAACGGCTCTCAGAATAGTCTCTGGATCTCTTCCATCCAGCACTATAGTTCTAATCCTACTCCTCTCAAGGATCGAGAGTGCTAAGGGGTCTATGAGCTCATACCTCCCCGCAGCAACACTCTGACCGGATAGTATTTTCCTCAGCTCGCTTACAGATACTCTTTTCAGAAGCTTCGCACTAGGATCCTTGAGGGGATCTTTATCATATATACCGCTAACCACCGTGGCATAGATCAGCAGGTCGGCTGATATGGTCTCTGCTATTATCGCTGAAACAGCCACTGTTGACTGCCCCGGCTGGAAACCGCCGGCAGCGATTACAAGCCCTGTACCCCACGCTTGTAAGAGCTCGTCAACATTCCTAACAACCCTTCTATAAGCCCTATCGCCTAGTGATGTTATGAGGAGCATTGCGTTAAGCCTCGAAGCCTCTATCCCCACAAGATCACATATACCCTCATTACCCCCGAGGGCTCTGCAGGCACTTATATATCTCCTCGCAATATCGCCTCCACCAGTTACAATAACCACCCTATGTCCTTCTTTGAGAAGACTATCTATCACGCTTGTTATCCTTGATATATACCCTGGATCCTCTGGCGAGACTAGCTTCCCACTGATCTTCAAGACGATCTTCATTCACTCCACATCCAATAAATCTCAACAACGATGGGGAAATATATTTTGAAAGATCTTTAACGGGATGCTGAGGTGGGCCCGCGGGGATTTGAACCCCGGACCACGGGAGTTCTCGCCTGGGTCCCGAGTCGGGCTTTACGTGTCCCGCATCCTACCAAGCTAGACCACGGGCCCCGATATTTAAATAATAGTAAGAGGTTAATGAGGGTTTCTAGGAAACCTTACCTAAGTTGCAGGTCTTACTCTAAGTGTGAAAGGCTTGTTCATGCTTCCCTCATACTCTATAGAGACGCCGCTGACCAGCTTCTTCGAGATCTCTATTATTGTGTATGCGTGGAGGGTTAGGGAGGCGCAGGTAACTTCGCTAGGGCCTCTTGCTAGGAGGAGGTATGGTACTATCATATCCGACATATGGGTGTCTAGCGACGCTCCTGTTAATAGATCGCTGGCTAGTCTTGATGCAGCCTCGATCCCCACATCCTCAGCCCTCTTATCCCTAGCACCAATGCTATCAGCACCAAGTCTTGTGTTTTGTGAATCCGCCCATATAGCTATCCCCGATCCCTGCCCTATATGTGGATCCCTATCTGGCGGGTAGCTCTCAATTTCAATCTCTATGGGGACATTTATCCCCAGGGCTGCTAGCCTCTCCTTAGCAGCTCTAGCCTGCCTCTCAGCAACGTGGCGTGGGAGTCTCACGGCATGGCTAATACCCCTTATAGATACGATGCTTCCCCTCTCGCTTAGAGAGAGGGGTTTGAAACCCTTTGGGGGATCGTTTATCCTAGCAATAACCTCTCCTCCTCCTCTCGGGTAATGTCCTCTCCTCACAAGCTCCAGCTCAACATTATACCCTATTTTCGAGAGGTGGTATAGAAAGACGTTTTTGAAGTAATCATAGGTAGGGCTCCAGGGGACATCGGTACCCCCTCTGATCCTTAGCTCAACCCGCCTCTCAGAAAATGCTGCTACAAGCAATAGGCTTTGGAGAACCAGGGTTACAGATCCTGCTGTTCCTATGTCGAAGAAAAAGGATCCTCCTGTTATGCCTTGCGGCTCGAACTCCACCTCTGTGGATCCTAGGACAGCGCCCCTAACCCTCGCCTTAGAGATCTCTGCAAGCGCCTTCACCACTGTTAAATGTTGTCTCTGGAGTCCTGGGTTCTCCCTCCTAGCCCTTATATTAACAATCCTTACAGGCTTCCTAAGGACAGCTGCTAGTGCGAGGGTGTATCTCAGTATCTGGCCTCCGCCCTCTCCAAAGCTACCATCTATAAGGATCATGGTTAGTCACCGCTTAGAAGGCTTCTTATCCTCTCAACACCATCTATAGAGTCTATTATCTCTGCAACTACAGGGGGTACGAGTTTCCTCCAGGTCTCATCACCACTCATGATCATCTTCCTGATCTTGGTGGAACTATAAACCCCTCTCTCAAAAGCAGGGGGTATGAGAACACCGAACCCTGCTTCCTTGAAGAGCCTCACCACCAGAGGGTTTCTAGAGACTCCTGCCTCGAAGGGTGGTGTGAATAGCTTTAGATAGTGGGGCCAGACAGAATTCATAAGGATATCTGGTACAGGTATTATATATATCCTCCCCAGGTCTACTTTACCCCATCTTAGTGCCTCCTTTATCATCAAGATCCTCTCTCCTGCTGTGAAGGGGTTTACTATGGTATGGCTCTCCTGGGCTGTGCCTATAACTATTATTAGCTCCTCAACGTGTTCCAAAGCCCATCTAACAACCTCTAGATGCCCGGTGTGGAATGGCTGGAATCTCCCGGGGAATACTGCTCTCTTATAGTTCCTGATCATCATACTATCGCCTCTATGGTTAGCTCATCACCCCTCTTAAGCCCTGTAAGCCTGGATAGAGATCCCATGTAAACACCAACCTCAAGGAAACCAAGGCTGCCTCTATAGACAACCATTTCTCCGGGCCTTGCAAGACTAAAGCTCTCCTTATATATAGCCCTATAGCTCTCGCCAGACCTAGCCCTTATAGTAACCCTAGACCCCATTGCAATCCCCGCTGCTTTCTCAAACTCCTCATAGGTGCAGCTGGTTATAAGGTTGCCGAATCTATCTACATGTATAACCCTCGTCTTAACTCTCCCCCTATCCTTGATACACACAAACTCTATCGGTGATCCTACGAGCTCCTCAACACTGATCGGTGTTCCAAGCCTCTCTAGAGGAGTACCCCTCGCTATGTGTGCAGCTATGGGGGCGAATATATCTCTTCCATGGAAGGTACCTGATACTGGTTTTCTATAATAATACTCCTCCCTATCGAGGTTAACCACAAGCTCTATACCATCCCTCTTAGCTGCTGGTAGGAGAACCCCGTTGTCAGGTCCAACGAAGTAGTAGTTCCTCGTAGCTATTGCTATAGGTTTTCTCGAAGAACCCACGCCTGGGTCTACTACTGCTACGTGGACAGTACCTTCTGGGAATTCTTTGTAGGATGCTGCGAGTATATAGGATGCCCCTGCTATGTCGAAAGGCTCTACCTCGTGCACAAGATCGATGATTATTGCTGATGGGGCTATAGTGCTGATAACCCCTTTCAAGATCCCTACATAGGGATCCTTAATCCCATAGTCGGTTGTTAGTGTTATATACCCGCTAGGTTTCTTCACCCCTCCTCCCCTCGAGCCAGAGTTCTAGGTATGATTTAACAATATGATTCCCAGTAATCCCGATGAGGCTCTTAAACTTCTTAATCCTCTCGAGAAACTCTTCCGGAGAGCTCACACCCTCAACCTCGATCTCGACGAACCTTCCTACGGCTTCAACATCGTCCAGAAAGATCTTGTACACGCCGAGCCTATAGATCTTCCTTCTCTTTCTAATAACATGGCTCTTAAACCCGAGTCTTCTAAAGATCTCGACAAGCCCTCTCGGATCCCTCACCTCGACTGTAATCTCATCCCTAGCCTTGAGATCCTTCCTGATCTTCGGGCCTTTATATGTTATCTCACCCCTCCTGCTCCTACTACCCTCAGAGATCCTCACCCTCAAAGCCTCATCCCTCTCTCTAAGCTTGATACACGGATAGAGATCTATATAGTGATCCTCCTCAAATACCTCCTCCTCATAAACAGCGCCTAGTGATTTAAGAGCCCTCTCTATGTCGCTGTGATCCTTGACCTCGAATTTAGCCTCATACTCCATAACCATCTCTCCAGCCCCAGGATTCAATAGATAATCTAGAGTAATAACCAAAACACCGTATAAACAAAACCAAAACTGTTCTGCTACTATTTAGGATTTCACATAGGTTTAAGAATTGATAGTAGTTCTTAGGATCTAGCCAGCCGAATCCTGTGCTCTGAAATACAAGCTACAGGGATTGCCTATCCGCAATATATTTCATAAAAACCCGAGCGATCAGATTGAGAGCAGGGATTAGGAGACTTTACCCTATAGTGGGATTATCTATGAAGAGGTTGGTGTCCATGAGGCTAAGGGCTGAATAGCCGGTATAGGTAATATCAACCTCTATGAAGCTTGAACCTCGATACTAACCCAGATCATCTGGTCATGCTTGGTTGCTAGAGATAAGCTCTTCAGCGCTTAGTAGTAGTGATAGTGGGTATAGATGGATATCGAGGCTGTGGATGAGGATAAGGGATATCTAAGGGTTAAGGTCGAGAGTGAGGATGACCTGTGGCTCTTATCCCTCTTGGTTGAGGAGGGAGATGTTGTAGCTTCGAGAACAACGAGGGATGTTAGGATCGAGGGGTCTGAGAAGAGAAGGATCCCTATGACTCTTGCTGTGAGGGTTCAGGGTATAGAGTTTCAGCCATTCTCGGGAAGGCTTAGGATCAAGGGTGTTATTGTTGAGGGGCCCGAGGAGTATGGATTGAGGGGGTCTCACCATACACTCTCTATAGACGTTGGCATGAGTGTGGATATCATTAAGAAGGAGGGGAGAGTGGATCTGAAGCTTGTTGAGAAGATCCTAAAGCTTTCTAGAAGGGGTAGGGGGTTGATAGTAGCGGTGGATCATGATGAGTATGCTGTCGCCCTTCTACAGAGCCAGGGACTGAGATATATTAGGGAGGGCTATATGCAGTCTCCCAGTAAGAGGGATCCCAAGGCTTATGATGCATATGAGAAGAGCTTATTAGAGCTTGCAGAAACGATCAAGAGGATCCTAGAGGAATACGGGGTATCGATAGTAGCTATAGGATCCCCTGGCGCCATAGCGGAGGAGATAGCTAGGCTGATAAGGGATGCAATGCCGAGGGTTAAGGTTATCACTGACAGCGTATCTATGGGGGGTAGGGCTGGTGTTGAGGAGATGCTTAGGAGGGGCACCATATCTAAGATCCTCAGCGAGCAGGCTGCTATAGAGGCTGAGGAGATCCTTAGAAACTATATCGAGACCCTTAGCAGAGAGCCTGAGAGGGTTGTTGCGGGTTTGGAGATGATACGCAAGGCTGCTGAAATGAATGCTGTTAAGAAAGCTGCTATACTTGAAAGCCTGTTAAAAGGAGATAGAGCTACGAGGGAGATTGTTAACGAGATCCTCACACTCTCTATAGAGAAAGGCTATGACGTGCTAATAGTCCCTACAGAGAGCCCGGCTGGGGAGAGGCTTAGAATGATGGGGGGTGCGATAGCTATTCTCAGATACAACTTACCCTTATCATTTATAGAGGATAATAACTAACCCTCTCTATATGCGATGCTAATAGACTCTCGGGTTAGTGTTGTTTACTTAGGAAAGATTCATAGATCCGGCCTTATAGCTATGGTTCGCACTACCTGAGAAGTTATAAGAAATCCATAACCCTGCAACGATAAGGATCCAGTATTCCCCTGCTCGGTAAAAGCCCGCAAAACCCCGCGATAGAGAAACTTAAAGAAAATTTGGGGCAAAGGGTAAAGGGTATAAGTCTTGGTAAAATACTTTATTGGTTGAACGAGTTGCCAAAAATAGCCTTAGTCGGGATGGGTTATACGGGTTTTACAAGATCTAGCGAGCATCTATCCTTCAGGGAGATGGTTTACCAAGCGGCTGTTAAGGCTTACAATGATGCTGGAGGGATAGATCCCAGAAGGGATGTTGACGCATTCATATCATGCCAAGAGGACTTCTGGGAAGGGGTCTCGATCTCGGATGAATTCGCACCCGACCAGCTCGGAGGGGTTTTAAAACCCGTATATACTGTTACTGGAGACGGTCTCCACTGTGTGGCTAACGCTTACATGATGATAAGATCCGGGGTTGCTGATATAGTGGTTGTTGAATCCCATGGAAAGCCCAGCGAGATAATAAGTATGAGCGATATAGTATGGTTCTCTACAGATCCCATCTATGTCAGACCACTCAAGCTACCCAACCCCCACGCGCTCCAAGCCCTTGAGGCGAGGGTCTATATGAGGTCTAGGGGACTTAGAAGGGAGGATCTAGGGTTATACGTTATTCAAAGCCTTGGCAATGCGTTGTTAAGCGATAGGGCTCCTTATGCTGCTAAGCTGGATCTTGATGGATATCTTGAAGCAGAATATGTGGTGGATCCTCTTACAGCCTATGATATAGCTAGGTATAGCGATGCAGCCATAGTTGCTGTGGTGGCTAGTGAGGAGATTGCTAGAAAGCTCACAGACCAGCCGGTGTGGATCGATGGTGTTGGGTGGGCAACAGAGATCTCAACGATATCTATGAGATCCATGGAGGAGGATGTGGCAACAAAGCTCGCAGCAAGGATGGCTTATGACCAGGCTAATGTTAAGGATCCCCGGAGGGAGTTCGACTTCGCGGAGGTTGATGAGAGATATAGTTATAAAGCTATTCAGGCCATCGAGGCTTTGGGGCTGGCTAGGATAGATACAGTCGCATCTGACCTCAGAGACGGTTCTTTCTCAAGATCTGGAAGCCTTCCAGTAAACCCATCAGGAGGAGCTCTAGGCGAGGGGGTTCCTCTAGAGGCACATGGTCTTGCAAGACTCTTATCGGCTTATGAGCAGCTTAGAGGAAGAGCTGGAAGGGCACAGCTGAGCGACGCTGAGAAAGCCGTTGTCCATGGATGGAGGGGTTTGGGGACGTCTAGCTCTATTGTTCTCGTTCTATCGAGGTGATCGGTATGAAGATGAATGTGTATGTTAAGAAAAGAGTCGCAGTGGTTGGTGCAGGGCTAACCCTGTTTAGGAGGAGGATGCTCGAAACACCACAGGAGCTGGCATGGATAGCAGCTAAAAGAGCCCTCGACCAGGCTGGGTTAGAGCTAAAGGATATAGATTGTGTTGTGAGTGGGAGCGCTCCAGACGCTTTCGACGGTGTGCATCTAAAGGGAGAGTATTACTCCGAAGGGGCTGGGGCTATTGGGAAGCCCCATCTCAGGGTCTATGTTGGCGGGGGAACAGGGGTTTTCGTGCCAATAGCAGCTTGGTGGCATGTTGCTTCTGGTCTCTGTAGAAGGGTTCTTGTGGTTGCTGAGGAGAAGATGAGCAGTGCTGCAGATCCCCATCCACAGGCTGTTTTCAGACATATATGGGATCCTATTACTGAGAAGCCCCTTAACCCCAACCTCATCTGGATCTTCGCTTTAGAGATGCATAGATATATGCATAAATGCAGGGTCTCCAAGGAGGATATAGCCCTTGTATCTGTTAAGAATAAGAGAAACGCTCTCGACAACCCATACGCACAGGCTGGTGCTAACATAACTGTTGAGGATGTCCTCAAGAGCGAGCTCCTCGTATACCCTGTCAACAGGCTCGACATATCTCCCGTAAGCGATGGTGCAGCCGCACTCGTAATGGTTTCCGAGGAGTGGGCAAGAAGGCTTACAGACACACCTATATGGGTTGAGGGGATAGGCTATACGCTTGACACATCTTACTGGACAAACAGGGAGCTCTCCTTCCCTGTTTATCTGAAGAACGCGGCTGAGATGGCGTACAAGATGGCTGGCATTGAGAGGCCTATGAAGGAGATAGATGTTGCAGAGCCCTACGATCCCTTCGACTATAAGGAGCTCCACCACCTAGAAGGGCTCGGACTAGCCCCTAGATGTGGTGCTGCTGAAATGACCAGGGAGGGCGTTACACAGAGGGATGGGGATCTGCCTGTATGTCCGAGCGGTGGTCTCTTAGGTGTTGGGAACCCCATAGCTGCTGCAGGGCTTATGAAAGTGGCTGAGATATTCTGGCAGCTGAGGGGCGAGGCTGGGAAGAGGCAGGTTAAGAAAGACGCTGTTACAGGGCTAGCACAGGCTTGGGGTGATCTAATGCAGGTTGGTACCGTGGTTATAATGAGGAGGTGATCACCATGGGGGTCAGCATAAGGGGCGGAACACCGCTTAGGGATGAGGAGTTCAGGGCTGTGATAAAGGAGATAGACTCGCCAAGGGCTAGGTATAGCATGGCTGCTGGTATAGCCTATAGTAGGTTTCTCGAAGGGCTCAAGAGGGGCGAGATCCTTGGGACATATTGTCCTAGCTGCAGGCTTGTCCATATACCCCCAAAGATCTACTGTCCATACTGCTTCAAACACCTAACAAGATGGGTTAGGGCTAGTGATGAGGGCAGGGTTGTCACAGCAGTGGTCAGCTATCTCTCGGCCACACTTGAGACTCTCGAGAAACCAGAGATCATTGGGATCATTAGGCTCGATGTGCCTGGACATAGGTTCTCAAGCTATAGGTTCCCGGGGATCCTCCACAGGATCTGTGGGGCTAGTGAGGATGATGTTAAGACCCAGAGGATCTTTGATGCAAGGGTTAAGGCTAGATGGCTACCGGAGGATAAGAGGACAGGGTCTATAAATGATATAGAGTGCTTCGAGGTGATCTGGGGTTGAGGGATGTAAAACCACAGATTAGAGAGATAGAGATGGAGATAAAAGCATACCACTACACACCAGGGCCTCTTGGGTTGAGATGGCTTGAAGGTATTAAGAAAGGAATCATAATGGCTGCTAAGTGTAGGAAGTGCGGTAATATATTCATACCTCCCAAGATCTATTGCCCCAAATGTTTCTCAGAAGTAGAGGATCTGGTCGAGCTTAGAGAAAAGCCGTATCTAGCAAGCTACACAATAATATATAGGGACTTTAACGGAGAGAGGCTAAGCACCCCAGTGATAGTCGGTCTGGTCAGGTTCAAAGGGGTTGATGGGGGGTTGATACACTACATAGAGGGGCCTGTGGAGAAGCTAGCTATAGGGGCTTCTTTAGAGCCTGTTTTCAGAAGCGAGAGAAGAGGCTCTATAACAGATATAGAGCATTTCAGGCTCGTATAGCTGTATAGCTAGGAGATCTTTTTAACATCTCACATCGCTTCTTCACTATCAAGACTTTTAACATTAATAGCTAACCGCATTACCTCTGAAAACCCATGATCGTTAGAACACGGTTCTTTCTTGCTGTAATACGTGTTTGTAATCCCATGGTGGAAAGGCCTTAACAGTGGCTATAAAACTGTATGTTTGTAATCTTCATGCCTGGTAGGGAGGGTTCAGAGATCCGCGGTCTTGAGATTTAGTGTATAGCGCTATAATGATCTCTCTCAGAGTGTCTGTATGGTTATTGCCAGGCCTATGATGATTGTGAAGATCCCCATGGCTAGTGTAAACATAGATCTGTATTTTGAGGCTAGCTTTAGAAGGATCCCTATAGATATATAGCCAACGAGCGCTGATATTGCGAGAGCCTGTATAACGCCTCCTGGTGAGATAATAGTGATGGTTTCTCTATCGAGCACAGCTACCGTTGCGAGAGCCCCTAAACTAGCTGGGATCGATGCTATGAAGCTCAGCCTGAGGGCGTCGTCAACCCTGTATCCTAGATATAGCAAGGCTGTTATTGTGATCCCGGATCTACTTATGCCGGGTAGGCTTGCGATCCCTTGGACTACACCAAATATTATGGAATCTCTGAGACCGATTTCGCTCGCTCTCTTACTAGTGTTGCTGATCTTGCTGGGTTTTCTTGATAGCAGGGCTTGTGCTATGAGGGCAAGCCCTATGATCAGCATCGGTATCCCCGGATCTATAGATCCCTCGAGCAGCTTTCTAGCAGCGAGATAGAGGGGAACACCTACGAGACCTGTAACTATGGTTGATATTAATAGGAATCTGAGGAGCCATTTATCTCTAAAGACCCTTACAAGGGATCTCCAGAAATACATGGTTGACGATGCCACAGTACCGCCTTGGAGTGCTAAGCCTATATCATATGATGCTGCTAATGAGTATCCAAAAACATATGCTGATAGTAAGAGAAGCACTGTCTTACTCGATATAGGAAGCCACTCGGTTACCCCCTGCACGATACCGAGTATAATGTATTGAAGATCCATGTAACAGTCACCTAATCCTCGTATGCCTTGAGTAGATAGGAAGCCGGAGTATATATGCAATAGACCAGCCAAGTAACTATATCCAGCATAAATGCTATACTGTATATCAACCTGGGTTAGAAGCAGGCTGGTATTGTTCTAAAGAACCATGTGTAGAGATAAAAACCTGGAGGATCTTAGGAAATAATAAGTAATGGCAAGATAGGGAAAAAGAGAATTGCATTGCAGCGGTTTTTGCATAGGTGATAGTAATTATAAGTAGTTTCAGAATAGATAGGTTTATAATGTTTATAACAGTTGATGGGAAAGTTATATGCGATGAGGTAATAATAGATAGATAAGGTGGGAGGAGCTACCCACAAAGAGCCCTAGGGCATGCTTAGTGGGAGAGGCTATAAACCTTATCGCCAAGATTGCGTGTGGTTGTTTAAAGGATAGAGCGAGGCTATGATCCTATATAGCGGGAAGGAGTGGTGCGTGTTCCTGATACTTCTTTAGCGTCTCTATTGTTTTGCCAGGCTTTCATGGCATCGTGCTTCGTAAGTAATATTGTGGTATTAAAGGTAGTATTTATAAGATTTGTGAAATTAGATGATATAGTAGATGTAGAAATGATAGGAGGTGTTAATGTTTCTCCGAACACTCAACCTGGATGGTTACATGCACCGGTTCGAGGCCTATGAGATCTTCGTCAGGTCACTTGCACATATCCTGCTGATAAAAGGGGTTAAAGTGAATACAGAAAATGTAAAGGCTCTCCTGAAGAGTCTCGGGATCGGGTTAGGGAGGGCGGCGTTGAGCTTATTGGTATCGGATCTGAAGAACCATTACAAGGGATTCTCAAAGCGGGAGATAGAGGATCTCCAATACCGGTTCCCTAGGCTCATGTACAGGGATTATAGAAGGGTGACTGCATCATACTATTCATCGCCCCTAGCTGTTGAGCTTATTGCTAGGCTGGCGAGGGACTATATAAGTTCTAGAAGGGGTAGAGTGGTTATAGCGGATCCTTTCATGGGTTCAGGAACCCTGTTAAGGGGTGTTGTAAAGAGGGTGGGTATAGACAATATAGCTAGAATCTGGGGTATGGAGTTCGACCACGTTGCATGCGTCTTTGGCTATGCATCTCTATTAGATGCCGTGGGTGGCGATATAGATGTTAGGATCATATGTGGAGATTCCTTCAAGATCCTCTGGAGATCTAGAGCACAAACTCCCGGGAATAAGGATGACTGGGAGGCTGACGTCATAGTCACCAATCCCCCGTTCACTAGGTGGGAGAGTCTTGAGAAGAACTATAGGGAATATCTTTTAAGGCTTATAAGAGCTTTAGGGTATTCGAAATACATAGTCAGAAACCAAGTTAATCTCCAAGCACTATCCCTCTTTCTTATAGACTCTATCCTCAGGGAAAGAGGCCTTCTTCTAAGCATCATCCCAGCATCGACGTTTTACACGATATATGGACGTGGCGTTAAAGCCATGCTTAGAGAGAAATACAGGGTTCTCGGGCTCTTTAAAGGCTGGAAGCCTTCATTCTCGCTCGACAGCGGGTTTATGGAGCTAGTAATAGCGGCGATCAAGGGGGAGCAGGGGGAGACGGCTTTTGTAACACTGAGCGATAATTGTGTCGAAAGCATAGGGCTCAGCGGGTCTATTGTTAAGGGGGAGTGTGCGTCTTCTTACACGGATCTGGGGAGAGGATCCGGGGTTCTTGATATGAACTGGCTCCTCTATTTTGAGGAGTCTAGCCTTAGACCCTTGCTAAGAGTTATTGAGGATCTTTTGGAAAAAGATATCTTGTTATCAATGAGAGAGGCTTATGGAAAGGATCTTATAATGAGGGGTGTCGAGATCTATGGCCCTGACTTCTTCACAATACCCAACAGATTCTGGAGGATCGTTAGTCGTAGTGGCGATGTTATCGTTATAGAGAAGATCGATTCTGGCGAACAGCTCTCAATACCCAGGGATTACTTGGTTGAGGCTCTCAGAAGGCCGGGGCTGTATATTGATAAGATCCTTGTTGAGGATCCCGAGCACTATATGGTATCGATACCGCCAAAAGATCCAAAGAAACTGCCCCAGGATGTTAGGAAATATATAGAGTGGGGCTCTAGATCTAGGGTTGCTACCACAGCTAGAAGGACTTTTGGGAGGAAGTGGTATAGCCATGTGAATAGACAGATAGCATCTAAAAACCCATTTGGAAAACTCTTCCTCCCCGATAAGGTTGATGTTAGGCTGAAGGGTAGGGGTGTGTTTGCAATAGCATCAACAAGACCTATATCGGCTACAAAGAACTTCTATATATTGGTGCTGAGCGACCGCATAGCCCCTCTCCTAACCCTGTGGTTCAACAGCTCGGTTTTCCTAACACTGCTAATCTATGGGGGTAGAAGGATTGGCGAGACCTGGACAAGGCTCCTTATAGAGGACTACCTAGAGCTCCCAGTACCCAACCCCAAGATCTGTGAGGATCACTATGAAGAAGCCGAGGATCTTCTGAGAAGCATAGGTAGAGAACCCCTACCCCCGATCCCAAACCAGATAGGTAGGAAACAGCGTGTAAGTATAGATACATTGGTATTAGAAGCCTTAGGAGTAAAAGGCGGTGAAGAGCTTAGAAACCATATATATAATACCCTGAGCAGGTTTTTAGAAGCCTCATCAACCAACAAGCGTTATCATGGAGCCTAAGCAACAACAAGGGATAGGGTAGCGGAACCAAGCTATTAGATCTCAAACATAGAAAACACTATAATTATGCTAGACCGATATCCATACATTTTACCAAAACGCTATGTGTGGTTAAAGATCTCTCTATAAACGTTCTCCTAGCGTTGCTGAGATCCTCGTGTAGCGAGTACTAATTAGTAAAAGGCATGCTGTGCAATGGTTCTGAGTATAGCTTGAAGCAGGGCTGGCATGAAAACCAACTCATAGCCAGGTCGTATTAATTAAAGCTCCTATAGATCTTTCTTCATAGCATTGATGGAAAAACAATTCTCTCTAAGGTATTTCCACTTTATCGATAATTGCATGGATTTCTCATTCTTATTCAATATATTTATAAAGCCAAAGAAATTATTGTTCTGAGGCGACCTTTATGGTGGGATTTGCGTATAGGTTGTTAATAATAGCTATGCTTGGGATAATTCTATTAACAGTGGCTGGGGCTCTAAGCATCTATGCCTATCCACAGGATAGCTATGGCTGGGGCTCTAAAGTAGATCCCGATGTTCTGAGAGAGCTCTCGAGATCGGGGAGTGCTAGGGTTCTCATAATTCTTGAGGATAGCTCTGTGCAGAGAATGATCTCTGACATGGGGATCAAAGGTCCGGGCCTTGTAAAAACGCTTATGGAGAGTGCATATGATTCCCAGAGAAGCATTATTGCTAGTATCGAGGCTTCAGGAGCTGTTATCGAGGATAGGCTATGGCTTGTTAACGCGATAGTAGCTAAGGTGGATCCCAACTCGCTGAGGGTTATAGCCAGTCTCGATGGTGTTAAGGGTATTATCCTTGATAGAGTTTACAGGCTTGTAAATCCTGTGGAGAAGATCTATGACGTTATCTCTATAATACCCCAGGATAGTGTGAGCAGACGCATAGTCCAGGCGGATCTCCTCGAATCTATGGGGATCACTGGCAGAGGGGTTAAGGTTGCGGTTATAGATACAGGGATCCAGGTTAACCATCCATGGTTGATCAGAAAAGGAACCAGTGTTGTCACAGCAGAGTATGATGCCACAGGAACAGGGGTTGTTAATGTATGCACCTACCTAGGAATCCCAGCCGAACATGGAACCCATGTTGCCGGGATAATAGCAAGCCAGGATACTACCCATAGGGGTGTTGCTCCTGGCGTTGATATATACAATGTGATCGTGTTCAGCAACATCACACAGTGTGAGGGAGCCTTTAGCTCGTGGATCATAAGGGGTATCGAGTGGTCCCTCCTAGGCCCTGATGGCAGACCTGGTACAGGTGATGAGGCCAATGTCATTAGCATGAGCCTCGGTGCTCTTGTGCCCCCGTGGTTTATGCATTATGTTGCCAGATACGTTACTCTGCTAACAGCCATATCGAGAGCTGTTGATGCTGGTGCAACTGTTGTTATAGCTGCAGGGAATGACGGGCCTGGGGGGTATACTATAAACTTTCTATGCTATGCACCGGGTGTGATATGCGTTGGTGCTGTCGATTCCAGGGCTGGGAGTCTTTCGAGAACATCTGTGGCTATATTTAGTGCTCGAGGCCCCATACCGTTCGATATAGCAGCACCCGATATAGCCGCCCCTGGTGTTGGTATAATCTCATCCATACCTATAAACAGATCAGCGGCTTTTAGCGGAACCTCTATGGCTACCCCCCACGTCTCTGGCGTAGCAGCTCTCTTAAAACAGGCTCGCCCCGGATGGTCTCCCCTCGATATTAAGAGGGCCATTGTTGTATCGGCCTCGCCAGCCCCTCTATCAGATATATATGAATCTCCCAATCCCTTCGATCAGGGAACAGGTGTTGTTATGGCTTTAGATGCCCTTAACAATCCTATTAGGCTCTCATTCTCTGGCGGTGCTCTCCAGGGACAGACTCAGACGCTGGTTATTCCGCCTGGGTCTAGTGCTTCTGCTGTTCTGCTTGTGAGCAATATTGGGGACTCCACTGTTCCTGTCAGCATATATCTAACGGATCTTGTGAGCTATATGGGGTCTAGTGTTCTGAGGAATAGCTCTGCTAGCATTTCCCAGCAATCCATATCATTATCACCTGGATCTAGCTCTCAGATCACGATCTCCGTATCTGTCCCCTCTAGAACTCTTCCTGGGACCTATGCTGGGTATGTGATCGCTTCTACAGGTACTCATGCTGCGAAACTGCCAATAGTAGTTGTTGTCCCAGCAACCCTTAGGGAAGATGCTACGAGCTTCTCAGCCTCTATATCTACTATAATAGGTGCTGGGCCTCCTGAGTGGGTTACTTTCAGGCTGTTTGTCCCACAACCTATGGATGATCTTGTAAACATAGCGTCTTACTCCGACGGGCCTCTCCCACTAACGGTATACGCTATAACCCCGAGTAATAGGTTTGTAACCTCTGTGAGTGGTCTGCGTTTCCAAGAGAGGGGTGAGTATATATTGATCCTAGAGGTGCCCGGGTTCTACGCCCTCGCAGGCCGGGCTATAATCACGCTCTCAGCACCAAAGGTCTTGCGAGGATTATCTCAAATCGAGGCCCTAGCCTCTGATGTCTCCTCACTTAGAAGCGGTTTAGAGAGTGTTAACGCATCCCTCTCACAGAGATCACAGGCTCTTGAGACAAGGCTCGAAAACCTAGGATCTGCTGTGGAATCGATCAGAACGGCTGTACAGTTACTCAACACAAGCCTTATCCTCTCGCAACAACAGATAGATACTCTGGGCAGGAACCTCGCATCACTTGCACAGACAGTAAGTGAAAACACAAGATCTATATCAAACCTAACAAGCTCTTTCCAAGGGTTCGTTAGCGATGCCCAGAAAAGATTCTCAAACATAGAGAGCGCTTTATCAAAAGCCACAAGCGATATAGCAAGCCTTAGCGAGAGGTTCTCAAGCTTCCAGAACAGCGTGCAGCAAATGCTAGCAAGCCAGCAGAACTCCATAGCCGAGATAAGGGGTAACTTATCATCACTATCACAGAGCCTTGGAAACACAACAATAGTCTCAATAGCAGGAGTAGTGCTAGCCATAATCGGGATAGCGATAGGCGCGGTAGCCTTCTCAAGAGCTGGAAAGAAATAGACATAAACAGCTATACCAAATCTCTCTAGTTTTTTCCCTATAATCTCTAACCAAGAAAAACCTATACTTAAAACAAGCCTAATAGAACTATGATTAGAGAGTAGCAAGGAGCAAGGGCCCGTAGCTCAGCCAGGATAGAGCGTCGGCCTGCGGAGCCGGAGGTCCCGGGTTCAAATCCCGGCGGGCCCGCCAGGCTTTTCATCAAAATCTATTAAAAGTTCCAGGTTTCATCTTTCAGGATTTATCCCCGATCCTCTAGGATTGTTTGTGGGATAAGCTGTCTTGGCGAGCTTTTATAGGGTTTTTGTGATGTATTTCTTCTCTAGGTATGAGAGATAGCTTGTTGGATCTATATCGATTCCTAGTGATCTCTTTAGGAGTTCTTTTGGGGCGTATGTAGAGCCCCATCTATGGATCTTTATTCTAAGCCATTCTCTTATTGGGGCTAGGTTGGGGGTTGATATATAGTTATACAGACTACCTAGATCCTTTTCCATCGCGTCTCTTAGCTGTGCAGCGATTATTGTTCCCAGTGTGTATGTTGGGAAGTATCCGACGGATCCTTGGCTCCAGTGTATGTCTTGTAATACTCCTTCGGAGTGTTTCTTGGGCTTTATCCCTAGATATCTATCCATGAGATCGTTCCACATTTCGGGCATGTCGTTAACGTTGATCTCTCCTGAGATGGCTAGTCTTTCGATCTCGAATCTAACGGCTATGTGGAGGTTATATGTAACCTCGTCGGCATCGACTCTTATTAGGCTTGGTCTTACTATGTTGAAATATCTATAGAGATCCTCTGGATCTTGGGACCAGAGGTAGCCGTTAAGCACATTTCTATAGAGATTCTCTATGAATGGCCTGCTCTTACCTATCATTAGCTCCCAGAACCTTGACTGTGATTCGTGGATCCCGAGCGATGCTCCAGTGGCTAGGGGTGATGCTCTGAGCGACTCATCTATCTGGAGCTCGTAGAGAGCATGGCCATATTCATGGATAACCGAGAGTATTGTTCTCCTGAAATCCTTCCCCTCATATCTCGTTGTTATCCTTACATCCCATATTCCCATGGATGATGTGAATGGGTGTGCAGACTCATCCAGCCTTAGTCTCTTGGGGTTATGGCCAAGGATCTCTAGGATCTTTTTGTTAACGCTTCTCATAATGTTAACATCATAGGGCTCCTCTTCGAGCCTGTGGTATTGTGGAAAATACCCCTCGCTTATAATTCTATCTAGGATCGATTTTAACCCCGGAACCAGTCTATCTATGATGCTCTTAAACTCCCTTGTTGTCAAGCCCTCCTCGTAGAGGTCTAGGAGTGCGTCGTATGGGTGCTCCCTATATCCTAGATGGTTCGCTATCTCCCTCTCAAGACCGAAGATCCTGGCTAAATATGGCTTAAACAGATCATAGTCATCCTTAGCCTTAGCATTTCTCCAAACAACGCTTGCTTCCGAGGTGATCCTGCTAAGCTCCTCAACAATCCTCGGAGGGATCTTTGTGTAGTAGTCGACAAGCCTTCTCAGAACCCTCACAACGCCTCTCTCATAGTCGTTGAGATCCTCAGCCTTCTCAGCCCTCTCCAGCTTCTCTATAAACTCCCTCCTCGTGATCATCCTCTGGATCATTAGGTTAATCCTGCTCATAGCGATAGACCTCTCATAAACTCCGTCCTCAGGCATGTATGTCTCTATATCCCACCCCATGAGGGATAGTGCGTGTTGGAGAGACCATATATCTATATACTCCTCAACAAGCTCTCTAACCTCCCTCCTAACAAAGACGTTCTCGGAACCCAAGCAGGGCACCAATTTTATAGTGTATGGGGGTATAAGGGTTGAAAAGCTGATGACACGTAGGTCGTTAAGTTTATAAGGAGGTGTATCTAGATATATCTAGATATATCTTGAGGAAGGGATTGACCAAGTTGTTAGTACTCTACCTCCTGCTGAGGGATGGGGATCTCCATGGCTATGAGATTATGAAGAAGATTAAGAAGGAGACTAAGGGTGCCATATCACCCAGCCCTGGGAATATATACCCAGCCCTCAGAGAGCTAGCTTCTAGGGGTTTTGTGAGTGTTAGGGTTGATGATATGGGGAGAAAGATCTATAGCCTTACCGAGAGGGGAAGGGAGATTATTATGGAGAAAAAGGGCTTCATAGAGGAGATGCTTAGAAACAATCCCTCGGAGGTTATAGAGGTTCTGGAGGAGATACATGCTCTGATAGTGAGTGTTATGAGTGCTTGGAGAAATATGGATGAGGCTTCTAAGAAGGCTTTTGTAGAGGATCTCAAGAGGCTTAGAAGATCCCTGGGGGTAGGGATCGGTGTGGGCGGTTGAGGTAGAGGATCTACACAAGATCTATCCTGGCGGTGTTAAAGCCCTTAACGGTGTCTCTTTCAAAGTCTCTAAGGGGGAGGTTTACTCTCTCCTAGGACCTAACGGTGCTGGGAAAACAACTACTATGAAGATCATAGCAACACTGCTTAAACCAACCTCTGGGAGAGCTATGGTTATGGGTATAGATGTCACCTCCAACCCCGATTCTGTTAGAAAGATCATTGGCTACGTACCCCAGGATCTCTCAGCAGACGATGAGCTGACAGGAATAGAGAATGTTGTTCTCCAGGCAAGGCTCTACGGAATCCCTAAGGATAAGGCTGTGAAGAGGGCTAGAGAGTTGCTAGAGATGGTTGGGCTTGGCGAGGCTGCTAACAGGCTTGTGAAAAGCTATAGCGGTGGTATGAGGAGAAGGCTCGAGTTAGCCATGGGGCTTGTTAACGAGCCCGAGCTACTAATCCTAGACGAACCCACCCTAGGGCTTGATGTGCAGTCAAAACTATCGCTCTGGGAGCATATAGAAAGGCTTAAGAAGGAGAAGAAGGTCACCATACTGATGACAACACACTATATGGATGAGGCTGATAAGCTGAGCGATAGGATAGCGATAATAGATAGGGGAAAGATCGTTGCCGAGGGATCTCCTCAGGAGCTTAAGGCGAAGGTGGGTGGCGATGTAATAATGATCAAGATCTCATCAGACCCCCTAAAGGTTGTTGAGAAGCTGAGAATGATCGATGGTGTCCGTGGTGTTGATGTTATTGAGGGTAATATCAGGATCAAGGTGAATGTTGCTGAGACAATGCTCCCAGAGATCCTTAAGGTTTTGGGTAGTGTTGATGGTAGGATCGAGAGTATATCGATCACGAGACCCACGCTGGACCAGGTTTTCATAGAATATACAGGAAGAATGTTTAGAGACGAGGAGCCCGGCGACTTTAGGAGGCAGATGATGATCTGGAGGAGGAAGAGATGATGGGCGCGCTATACACGCTATATGAGAGGGAGATGAGGAAGTGGTTTAGGCAGAAGGTGCAGCTGGTATTCATAGTAGTCATGCCCCTCATGTGGATGGGGCTTTTTGGGAAGAGCCTTAACTTCTCAGCACTACTCAGGATCCCAGATATACCTGGGGCTGAGCCGCTTAGAAACCAGATCCAGTTGCTAATAGAGGAATACGTGATCAAGAGATACTTCGGTGGTTATGATTACTTCTCATTCTTTGTTATAGGGATGCTAAGCGTGTTCATACTATTCACAACAATGTGGAGCGGTATGAGTCTCGTCTTTGACAGAAGGCTTGGATACCTAAACAGGTTCCTCGTAGCCCCTATACCGAGGTCGAGTATTGTTATGAGCAAGATCCTCTCCTCAGTAACAAGATCACTGATCCAGGTCACAGCCCTACTAATAATAGCCCTAGCACTAGGCCTAAGCCTAAAACCAGGCGTGGGGGTTATTGATATAGCGATCCTATATGGTGTTATAACACTGCTAGCGCTCTCTTTCTCCTCAATATTCACAGCCATTGCTGTGAGAATAACAAGCCACGATCTAGTCATATCTATAGCAAACCTTGTCAACCTACCCCTGATGTTCACAAGCAACGCGATATTCCCAGTAGAGCAGATGCCCCAATACCTACAAATAATAGCCAGAGCAAACCCCATAACACATGCCAATGTGATAACCAGGTATCACTTACTAGGTGTAGGGGATCCAGGATCTATGGTTACATCCACAATATATATGGCCCTCTTCGCAACAACATCTATAGCCATAGCAATCATAGCATCAAGAAGGATCGAGTAGCAATTCCATGCTATAACCTGTATAGTAAGTTAAACACCTTTCAAACATATAGTTAGCACTCAGAAATCTCCTAATAAAGCTCTAGCAGAGAAACAGGCTCTCATAGTAGATAGTTAAAAAAATCTTTATCACGAGGCTATTAGCTTTTTCAGGAATGGTTCTATAGCTTATAGCTCTAAGATCTGGGGCGTTATGGTTGGTGGGAAAGGGGGTTGTGATCGTTGCAAGCTGGCTTGGCTGGTTCTCGGTATTCCTCGTTAGGTTTGCACCATCGCCAGTGCTTATATTGATAGAGAGGAGTTTTAACCTAACCCACGGAGAGGCGAGCCTGATCTTTACGAGCTATCTGCTAGCATATGCGGTGATGCAGATCCCTGCAGGGGTGTTGAGTGATAGAATAAACCCCTCTAGAGTTATAGCTATAGGTCTCGCGATTATGACGGTTTCCGGCTTTGCTATGGGTTTAAGCCCAACCTTTGTAACAATGATCATTTTATCGTTTCTAACAGGCGTGGGTGCGGGGACCTTCTATACATCGAGCACGTCTCTGCTCTCACTCTTATTCCCACCACGTGAGAGGGAAAAGGTTCTCGGGATAGTATATTCAGGGATAGGTACAGGAACATCTGCAGCAATAGCTATCGGGGGGTTTCTTGGAAGCCTGCTGGGCTGTTTTCTTTTTGATATCCATAGGGGGATTGATAGGTTTTGGAAATTTTTGTGAATATTAGAGGCAGTATATCTAATAGACCGTTCCTCTATTATGCTATAGAGAAAAATTTATAAGGCCCTTACCAAGCATATTCTGGTGGGCTGCTTCTTACAAGCATCCCTAGCGCCTACTGATGGAGAAGACGCTTCGATTGTTACGAGGACTGTTATTGTTAGATCTGAGAGGATACCTAAAAAGTTATTCAGGTTTTTCATCGAGCTTGAGGGTATGTATAGGAATATTGTTGAACAATTAGTGATATACTCTGCTAGAGAGAAGATAACATCATTCATAAAGCTTAAGGCTTTAAAATATAGGGAGACGCGTAACCTCTATCCACATTTACCATCACACTATGTTCATACAGCATGTCAGGATGCATCCACAAGGGTTAAGAGCTTCCTAAAACTAAAGAAAGAAGGATCAACAAAGAAAGAATACCCAAGTGTTAGGAGGATCTCGATATGGCTTGACGATCATCTATGTAGATTAGATGGCTTAACGAGAATCGGTATATCAACGCATAGGGGATGGATTCATGTAGATCTGATTCCTCATAAGCAGTTTTACAAGTATATCAACTCTGGGTGGAGGCTAGCTTCTGAGGCGAGGATAAAGCTTGATAGAAAAGAGAGAAGGTTGATCATATATCTCATTTTTAGAAGAAATGTTAGGTTATACAAGCCTAGTGGTTATGTGGCTATAGATGTTAATGAGAACAACGTAGCAGTACTTATAAACGGAAAAGCATATCTACTAGAAACAAATATAGAGAGAATAACACTCGGCTATTACTATCGGAGGAAGAGGGTTCAGAAGAAATACGATAAGATCTGCAGTGCTGGATGCCGCATGAAGAGAAAGATCTTGAGGAAGCTTAGGGAGGAAGAGAGGAAAGATGATACCAGGTGGAAGGTAGCAAACATAATAGTTAGAGAGGCATCAAAACACGGGTATGGAGTTGTTCTCGAGGATCTCGGCGATAAGCCTGCTGAGAACATGATCTCTAGGATAAAGGATGATCAGCTTAGACACAGGATCTTCCAAGCAGCATTCAAAGGCATCCAGAGAGCTATTGAGGAGAAGGCTAAGGAGCACGATGTCCCAGTAATCTATGTGAGTCCTAGGAATACGTCTAAACAATGCCCGATGCACAGAGTAGAAATAAGATATAATGGCTCAAGAATAGGTGTATGCTCTGCTGGCAAGGAGAAATGGCATAGAGATGTCGCAGCATGCTATAATTTATTGTTAAAAGCCCTGGGTGGTGATGGGAGCACCGCTCCAAGCCACCCAGGGCTAACCCTAGATGGGAGCCCCATGCCGTTGGGCTCGACGGCAGCCCATGACCTCACAGGGATCCCTAGATCCCTGTGGGCGAGGTTGAAGTCCCTGGATATGACCATGAATAAAGTGATTGGAATGAACATCCAGGGACAAACGGCTAGAGGTTCTCAGGATTAGGTCTATAGCGATCTGCATAGTGATCCATGCATTGATACTAGTAACATATTTTGGTATCACGTCATTTACACCAACCTATATAGCGATATCGATGGGTAAGAGCCTGGCTGAGGCAGGCTTGTTATTCCTAGTATTCCCTTTATCAGAGATCTTGGGTGGACTTGTGGGAGGGTATATGGCTAGCAGGATCGGATCCAAAAGGGTTCTCATGATAAGCCTCCTCTCGATCTTTATAGGGGCTGTAGCGATCCCGTTCACGAAGTCAGAGATCTATGTAGTCCCTATTCTATCTATGATTGGTTTGATGTTTCGTGCAGCTGCTACAACCCTTCCGTTGATTGTGGTTGAGAATACCCCAAGACATATACTGGGAGCTATTCTTGGCTGGTATAACTCTATAGGCTTTGTGGGGGCTTCTATAGGACCCTATATGTTTGGCTATATAGCCGATCTACACGGGTTTTTCCTATCCTATATAGCCCTCTCATTCTTCCCACTCATGTCAATAATGCTGCTGCGTATGTTCAAAACTGGTTATGTAGCTAAAAACACATAGCTAGGTCTCTACGCTTTTACCAGCTCTTCAACGGATTTTCTAGCCGACTCAACACCCCTCACATACCATATCAGCGATGCTATGAGTCCGAAGGCCCATATTATAGATGCGAGGGTTAGGAAGAGGTTTGCTGGTATATATGTTTCGAAATAGACCACTACAGCATTGCTCAGTATTGTTATAAATGTTATGAACCCGATGGTTGATGCCCTAACACCTGTTGGGAATAGCTCACTCTCCAGGGTGCTTAGAGAGGCCCAGGCCCATTCGGAGAAGATCATGTTTATAAACACTACTGCTAGATATGTCTCTAGCGTGAATAACCCGTGGATCGTTGCTAGTGTGGCTGCCGTTACAGTACCCCCTAGGTATGATAATAACGTAGAGATCCTCCTACTCCTATCTATGAGGGGGATTAGGATGAAAGCCCCTATAGATGCTCCGAGATTCGCTATAGCTATATTAAGCTCAACAGCACCGCTATAAGCAAAGCCCGCGGCATATGGTGCGTAGTAGGCGATAACGCTATAGGTTATATACTGGGATGCTGTTATTATGAGCAGTATTGCTAGTCTAAAGCTATACCTCCTCATAGCCTCGGCTAGCCCGATAGCTCTTTCTACAGGTGCGATCTTCCCAAGATCTATGGTTGTTGCTCCTGCGCTACCAGCGATCCTAGATACAATGGTTCTAGCCTGTTCATACCTACCCTTCTGGATAAGCCATCTAGGGGATTCTGGCAGGTGGAATCTCGCGATAGCAACAATGGTTGCTAGCGCAGCTGCTGTTGCGACTACAGAGTTTATCTGGACATTTATATCTGTATATATGGCTCTATAGTAGAGTGCAAGGCCTGCTATTATAGCTGCACCCACGTTCCACATGTTGGTTGATAGCATCATCGCCTTACCCCTATGCCTTGCTGGGATGAGCTCTGCTATTGCTGAGTATGCAGCGCCTATCTCACCCCCGATCCCGAAGTTTATGGCTGATGTTAGGATCAATAGCTCGACGAAGCCTCCGTGAAACGGTATCAGGAGTATAGTTGCGATGGTATATATCAGGATAGATGTTATAAGCATAACCCTCCTCCCATAGAGATCTGCAAGCCTTCCTAGGGCTAGGGCGCCTAGCATGAAGAAGATGAGGTTTACCGCAAAGATCTCTGTAGCCCTTTCAGGCTCAACCAAATACATTATAGCAGGGGCTACTGTGAATAGAACACCATCTAGGAAAAATGTGAGGGAGACTATTATGAAGAGCTTCCAGTGCTCCCTACCCCATCTAGCGTTATCCAGCACCTCCCAGAAAGAGCTCAACCATATCACCACAACTCTGACGCTATATGTGATATATAAGAATTGCTATAGGAAATCTATAACAATAAGGAAAAAATATTAACCCATAGTTATAATATAGCTGGGACTAAGTTGAGCCAGCAATATAGACCTGATCTCTATGTTGTTCTAGAAGCAATAGCTAAAGGGATCGATACCAAGGACAAGATCTCCGAAGAACTGGAGCTACCAGAAACCAGGGTTGAGGAGATCCTGAGAAGCCTTGAAGCGACAGGCCTTATAACTAGAAGCACCAAAGGGATCATAATAAAGAGAGAAACCTACTCACTAACCCCAAGCGGGTGGAGAAAGCTCGATGAGTGGAGAAATATGGCTGCCAATGATCTCAAGAAGGCTGAGGAACTGAGAAAAATCGGTAGAGAGGAAGAAGCCCTCGGGATACTTCAACCATACCTAGCGTTTCTACCATTCTTACTAGCACTGGAGCATTTTAGCATGATCGGCCTCCATGATCTCCTAATACCTAGAAACCTCTACAGCGATCAGCTGGATATCAGCGCAGAAGAATCTAGCGAGGATTTCGAAAGTGTTGAGGAGTTCTAAAAGCAGTGATCCACATAGCTAGAATGATTCTATAGAAGAGTTTTTATAACACACTATATTTCTAAATATTTCTAATACTTCCTGTTTAACTAGCTTGCTCTTCTAAGCCTACATATTATGGGGATCATTGTATAGCCTTGCCGAGCTATTATTAAGGTACTTTTTTACTATTCTCCTCTCGATTTTCATAATGTTTAGAGCTTCTCTTTCCTAAGATCTATCATGTCCTCTACATCCTCGCCAGTGCCTATGAGAGTTATTGGGACGCCTATCCTCTCCTCTAGATCTTCAATGAACCTGCGCGCTTCTCGGGGTAGTTTTCCCCATTCCCTAACCCCTCTAGCTTCTCTATACAGGGCGTCTAGCTTTGTTATAGCCACTTGAGTTGCTGAGTTGATTCTCACGGCTTTTCTGGCAAGTTCTATGTTGAAGGGAGCTACTCTTCTGAGCCTTCCTGTTACGGTTCCTCTTTCGATGAGGCCTAGTTTTTCAGCATCTTCGGGGCTTATCTCGCCCTCGAGAGGCCCCTCACCTACTCTTGTTACGAATGACTTGAACACCACTATAACCTGGTCAACATGCTTTGGTCCAGCACCTATTTCTGACAAGATCCCTGCTGCTGATGTATCTCTCGATGTTACATAAGGGTAGGTTCCGTGGTAGAGGCTTAGAAAGAGTCCCTGTGTTCCCTCGACTAGGATCTCTTCTCCCCTCTCGATCATGTCGAGGATCTCTGGGGAACTGTCGCAGAGGAGATCCTCGATCTCTCTGAACTCCCATGCAAGCTTAAGCCTTCTAAGAACCCTCTCAGCTGTGGCAGCCCCTACTCCTTGGAACGTGGATCCTATGCTTCTGAGCTTTTCATCAAGAGCCTCCATCTCAACATGCCTCTTCTCTATAACGCCCGAGTATCTATCAACACATATCCTGCCCCGGGTTTCTGTCTCCTCAATCTCTTTTAAGAGGGTATCGATCCTTATGAGGGAGCCTCTGGCTATGAATAGCCTTATATCTTTATTTATGAATGCCGAGGGGACTAGCCTTAGCTTCCAAACCCTACCTCTATAGGTTAGAGTGTGTCCTGCATTAACACTCCCAGTCCTGATACTAGCACTATATCCTCCCCTGAGTCCTAGGTAGCCGGCTACCTTACCCTTACCCTCGTCTCCGAAGAATCCTCCGCATACTATTGTTATCATTTTACCCCAGCCTCACGCCGTGATCTCTATGATAGCTCTCTCTATGAGCCCCTGGTGCTAGGATCACAAACCTAGCCCTCTCCCATAGCTCCTCTATATTTCTAGCGCCAACATATGAGAAGCCCGATCTCAGCCCACTCACTATGTTTGAGACAACCTCAGCAACAGCTCCTCTATATGGTACGAGCATCTCTATACCTTCAGCAGCGTATGATGATAGATCCTCGGGATCCTGGTTATCTATAGATACCCTCTGGAGGTATGAGGAATTACTAGCCATGCCTCTATACAGCTTATACTTTCTACCATCGATCATAACTGGTTTTCCAGGAGCTTCATCGGTTCCTGCTAATAGATAGCCTATCATCGCGCTCGAAGCCCCAGCTGCAAGTGCTTTAACAATATCGCCCGAGGATCTCATACCACCATCCGCTATGATTGGGATTCCGTAGGGTTTCGCAACGTTATATACATTCATGATCGCTGTGAGCTGTGGAACACCTACACCAGCAACGATTCTCGTGATGCATACATGACCCGGACCTATACCCACTTTGAGCCCGTCTACATCTAGCTCGATAAGATCCCTTGCAGCCTCTCCTGTAGCTATGTTACCCACAACAATATCCACGGAATCGCTGATAACCCTCTTAATATTCCTCACAGCCTCGAAAACGGGTTTTGAATGAGCATGGGCGACATCTATTACTATAACATCAACACCAGATCTATAGAGCTTCTCAGCCCTCTCTAGATAATCCCCTCTCACACCGACTGCTGCTGCTACGGCGAGTTTTCCATCAAGGCCTAGCGATTCGTTGTTCGATAATCCTACGGGTTGTTCTTTAACCTTCTTTACCTCTTCCACCTGTTTCTCGATCGGCATGAATCTGTGTATAACGCCTATCCCACCCATCCTGGCCATGGCTATAGCCATTCTCGATTCTGTCACGCTATCCATTGCTGCGCTTACTAGTGGTATGTTGATCCATATTCTCCTGGAGAATCTTGTTCTCAGCGACACCTCTGACCTTGAGTTGAGATCCGAGTAGCTGGGGACTAGAAGGACATCATCTAGGGAGAGACCATAGCCTATTACTTTGCCCAGATATCCCTAACAATCCTGTGTTTAAGGGGTATATAAATATTAGGTGAAAAAGATCTTTTTATTACCATGAAAAAGTAAATAGCTATCACTTTCTATTAATAGCTATTTGGTATGCTATCTCAGCAGCCTTCTCGCCAGAGAGAAGCATTGCACCAAATGTAGGCCCCATCCTTGGAAGACCATAGTGCTCAGCAACACTTATACCAGCAACAACAAGTCCTGGGAACACCTCGCTAGTATACTCCACAACAAGATCTTCCGAAGCCTCAGCCCACATAGGGCCAAGCATCTGTGACTTGATCAACCCTCGGGAGGCGAGCTTCCTCACAGCAGCAGCCTCATGCCCTGTAGCATCTATCACAACCTTAGCCTCAAGCCCTATGGGGTCTAGGCATGTTATCTGTCTAGGCATACCCTGCACGGGTGCTGAGTTAACAACAACACCCTCTACCCTCCCGTTCCTCACTATCAAGTCATCGAGTATTGTTAGCGTTAATGCCCTGGCACCTGCTTCGAGAGCCTTGCTAGCCAGTTTTGATGCTACAAGAGGTCCGTGGGCTACGTAGAGGTTCCTCTTATACTCTTTATAGGGGATGCCGAGCTCCTCAAGAATCTTATGGGCAGGAGCCCTGAATGTGACTGGGTTCATTAGGTAACCGCCCATCCATATACCTCCACCTAAGTAGTTGTTCTGCTCTATGATCAGTGTTTTGAGACCTTTTAGAGCGAGTTTCCATGCTGCTGTTAACCCTGCTGGTCCTCCTCCTACTATGATTACATCGCTTCTCGAGTACTCTTTGATCATGTTGTTGAACTCCTCTATTATGGCTGAGGTTATATCCGCTTCGGAGACATCTGCGAAGATTCTCTTACTAGCCATGCCATTCACCTCCATGCCTTTCTTAAGGTACTTATAAATATTCTATAGATAATCTATTATGAGATCCTTTTCCAAAGCAAGATCATACGGGTTTCATCAAGATCTTCTCTTCGTTGAGTAGGTAGGATGATGCTATGATCATTATTATTGAGAATACTGCTAGGGCTAGTAGGTGGGTCATAGATCCTGTTATATCTCCTAGGGAGAAGAGTCTTATGGCTAGCACTGAGTGTGTATATGGAAGGATCATCATCGGTATGGATACGCTTGTAGGCAGCCTATCTATGTCTACAAACAATGCTGAGAAGAAGATAGATGATGCTATAACCGTTATTATCGATGAGGCTATCTGAGCAGACCTTACAGTGGCGCTCCTAACTATGATCGGTAGTGAGAGTGCTAGTGTTGAGAGTATTGTTAGGTAGACTACAAAGGCGCTTAGGAGCACTAGCTGTGGATCGTAGACGCTTGCGCCAAGAGCCCCGTGGGCTAGGATCTGGAGGAAGATGATCACAGCGATGATCTCTATTGCTGCTGCGAATAATCCTACAAGAGAACTTGAGAAGGCTTTAGCCAGTATGAGATCCCTTCTCCTCAGCGGGGCCATTAGAAGCACCTCAAGGGTTCTCCTCTCCTTCTCACCAAGGATCGAGTCAACAACATATGTTGTTGCAGGTGTTGCTACAAATATTAGTGAGAATGCTAGTAGTCTTGCAACATAGATTCTCAAGGCCTGTTCGTATCCAATCTCCTCTCCAGTTGGTGTTATGTATGTTGTTAGGAGAACAACCACAGGATCCCTTATACTCTCGGGATTGGCATTAATCTCTGCTCTCGATGCTAGGAGCACGATCTTGAGGTTTGATACGTAGGTTGAGAGATCCTGTAGGACCGAATATAGATCTGAGAGAAGCCTGTCAGCCCTAGGAGACCCAGGGATCCTCTGGATCTCTACATATGCTCTATCAACTAGAGAGGATAGGTTTTTCGAGAACCCCTGGGGTATGATTAGCACAGCATCTATTGGGGAGCTAGTCTCACCCATATATACTGAGTAGCCCTTAGAAGCCATGGATCTTGATATATATTCAGATATATCCGAAGACGCTATAGTGATATTCCCTATAGAGCCTGTCGAGCTGTCTCTATTAACTATAAGCAGGGCTCCCTGCTCGAGGGATTGTAGATAGGTGCTCATAAAGCCTAGGAGGGGTAGCATTATGAGGGGCAGGGCTCCTAGGGCTGCTAGGGTTCTATAATCCCTCACAAGCTCTAGGAACTCTTTCCATATTAGGGGTCTCATGCCCATAGACCTATCCCCCAGATCTTGATACAAGGCTTACGAAAGACTCCTCGAGGTTCTTAGCACCTGTGATCCTCTTTATCTCCTCCACGCTACCCTCACCTACGATGACACCGTTGTTTATTAAGGCAACCCTATCGCATAGATACTCTACTTCAAACATGTTATGGCTTGAAAGGATAACAGAAGATCCTGTGGGTTTTGAGTACTCCTTAATAGCCTCCCTAACCTGGAGCGATGAGAAGACATCAAGACCCGAGGTGGGTTCGTCTAGAATTGCTAGGCGTGGCTCTGACATGAATACCCTTGCTATTAGCAACCTCCTCCTCATCCCCTTACTATATGTCCCAGCTCTCCTCCTGAGATCGTTTATAGAGAGTCCGGAGATCCTGATCCCTATATCTAGAGCTTTCTCAACATCGAGGCCATAGAGCTCTGCGAAGAATCTCAGATACTCTAGACCGCTTAGCCTCGAATACACATCAGCCTCTTCCGGGAGATAGCTTATCCTCCTCCTAATACTCGGCAGATCCCTGTTCTCCCTCAGATCTACGCCCAAGATCCTCACACTACCCGAGGTGGGTTTAGCAAGGGTTGCCGCTATCCTCAGCGTTGTTGTCTTTCCAGCACCGTTAGGTCCTACGAGACAATAGATCTCTCCAGGCGCTACCCTAAAGCTAATACCCCTCAGAACCTCCCTAGATCCATAGCTCTTCCTGACATCGATAAACTCAACCACATACTCCACAACAGGCACTCATGATTAGTAATACATGCGATAATATATAGGGTTCCTCCATATAATATTGGTGATCCTTTGGGAGAGGTGGAGGAACCGCCGGAGGATCTTATAGAGGGTTTGAAGAGCATTATAAAGATAGTTAAGGAGTCTAGGAAGCATATTGGAGAAGATAGGTGGAGCACGATCGAAGAGGATCTAGTGGTGCTGATATCAGATATACTCCATGCATGGATGGAGAAGAACAACATAGATCCCGACAAAGCTACCGTGAGGATCGAGGTTGAGGAGGAGGAAATAGAGGTAGAGATCCCGAGAAGGATCACTAGGTTTAGAATGTAACCTAAAGCCAGCATCCCAATGAATCGTGGGAGCCGTGGATGGTTTGTCGATTACCAAGAGAGCCAGGTGTATATATTATCATCATAAGAGTTGGTAGAGATATTAGTATAACCACTCGCGGTGGAAAGAGATTCACTATCCCATCTGGCATGTATCTCTATATAGGGTCAGCAATGGGTAAGGGAGGTATATATAGAAGGGTTGCAAGACATATAAACAAACCCAGCTCTCTCTTCTGGCATATTGATTATCTATTGCATCAACCATCCACAGAAATCCTGGGGATCCTTTACAAGACGCACGAGGATCGAGAGGATTACGAGGCAAGACTAGCCCTAGCCTTTAAAGAGATCTTCACAGGAATCCCTGGTTTTGGGTGTAGCGACAAGCCAAAGAATTATTCCCATCTATACCTATGTGGCTACTCCGAGGATGAATGTCTAGAGAGGGTAAATGAGACGGGCATAACTGATCTAACTTATTGCCGTATAAACGATCTTGTAGGCGTCTCGAGCATATCTCACAGATCCCGATCCCTATAGATCTGTGATGCAGAGACTCGCCACAGACTTGATATAAGGAAGCATAAAATAATAACAACGATACTCAAAGGCAAACTGTATCGAGGAGTGGTTTGTCTGAAAACCTCAGATCCTTTTGGATATTGCTATGCCAACCCAGCTTGCTACTAGCCCAAACAATAATCCCAGGATCGCTAGGATCATCCCAGCAATCCCTGTTATGATCAGTGGTGGTGCTGCTATCGATACGACATGTATACCTATAGAGAACAATGCCAGTAATAGCGAGTATATGATTAGAAGCACACCCACGCCCAGGAAGAGGAGTGAGAGCAATGAGAGAACGATCCTCTTGATATCTATCACAAAACCCCTCGCCCTCACATCCTCAGGATCATCTTCTCTGGGGATGAAAGCCGATACTATGAGGTATATAGCTAGGATCAGGAACCATAGATTTAGAAAGATTGATACGATGAACACTAGGATCGTTATGAGCCTCGCAACCCCAGAGCCTATCCCAAGAAAAGCCCCAATACCACCAGCTAACCCTGTCAACACCCTGTCCCGGGTGCTTCTCACAAGCTCCTTAGATGCCATTGCAAGCTGCCCCCGGCTCTAGGTCTTTAAGTATGTTTTCTTCTATAGTAACCATTTGGCCCCGTGTCTCAATAGGTGTTTAGATATAACTAGCTTCAGGATCTCGTTTGTCCCCTCACCTATCTCGAGGAGCTTCGAATCCCTATAGATCCTCTCGACATTGCTCTCCTTACTATACCCATAGCCCCCCATAAGCCTTACAGCCTCGTTAGCAACCCTCACACTAGCCTGTGATGAGTGGAGCTTTGTGACGGCGGCCATTACTGGGAAGTCCTCTGATCCTTTTTTATAGAGCTCTGCAGCCCTGTATACAAGGGATCTTGAGCTCTCTATAAGTGTATAGAGATCTGCTAGTGTGAACTGGATTGCCTGGAACTCTATAACAGGCTTTTCGAAAGCTATCCTCTGTGTTAGGAATGAATATGCCTCCTCATAGGCAGCCTCGGCTAACCCTACTCCTAGAGCGCTTATTGCAACCCTGCCCACGTTGAGAGCATCCATAGCAACTTTAAAGCCTTCCCGGGGAGGTGCTATGATATCGTCATCCCCCACTCTGCATTCATCTATAACAACCTCAGCTGTTCCCGTACCTCTAAAGCCCATAACCTCTATTGGGTTTGTCTTTATACAGCTGCTTCTCTTTAGCAAAACCGCGGCTATATTCCTGTGCCTCTCACTCCTAGGCCCGGTTCTCCCGAACACTATGAAGTAGTCAGCATAAAGCCCCTGGGTTATCCAGGTTTTTGTACCCTTGACAACCCACTCTCCCCCCTGCCTCTCTATGCTTGTCTCTATGTTAGCAGCATCACTCCCACAACAAGGCTCGCTGAGTGCGAAGGATCCTATAGCATCACCGGAAGCTAGTTTTGGAACAACCTCCTCAGCAACCCTCTTGGGAGCATTATTGACAAGGATATGGGTTACAAGTGTTCCTTGAACCTCCGATATAAGGGCAACAGAGCCGCTGAACCTAGCAAGCTCTTCCAAGACCACAGAGACTCCTAAGAGGTCTAGACCAGCTCCCCCAAGATCTTCTGGGACGTTTGGCGCCAGTATCCCCATCCTACCCATCTCCCTGACAAGCTCTCTCGGATACCAGTTCTCAGCATCTATCTTTCTAGCAAGTGGGGCAACGCTTTTTGAGGCAAACTCTCTAACGCTCTTCCTAAGAATCGATAGATCTTCCTCCATACAAGCCACCCATGTCTAATACGTTAGAAAGGCTATATGATTCCTTTGGCATGTCTAGCTCGGTACTTTAGTTTGATATAATTATAGAATCGCAATCCTTATTCTACAAGCCCGCGATCGGATCTCTTATCAATTAGAATCTTTAGAGCATTTGCTTATTAGTTCGCACTGTAGATTATCTAGCAGAGCGTGTCCTCATGCCAAGGATCAGGGTTGTGAGGCTCCATGTGCAGGGGGGTAAGGCGTCACCAGCACCGCCGCTCGGACCTACTCTGCAACAGCTAGGGTTAGATCCCGCGAAGGTTGTTGATGATATTAACAAGGCTACGAAGTCCTATGAGGGGTATGAGGTGAGGGTCGACGTGATCGTTGATCTAGATACTCTTCACTACGATCTCAGGGTTAAGCTGCCAACCACCACGAGCTTGCTCTTAAAAGCTGTTGGTGCGGAAGCACCATCGGGAGACCCTGCTCATAAGAAGATCGGGGATCTGAGTCTCGAGAAGATCGTGGAGATAGCTATTATTAAGAAACCAGAGCTCAATGCCAAGAGTCTGAAAGCCGCTGTGAAAACGATTCTTGGGAGTGCTAGGAGCATTGGGATCACTGTTGAGGGGAAAGATCCGAAGGAGGTTCAGGCAGAGATAGATAGAGGTCTATACGATTCATTATTGCTTAAATATGAGGATAGGTGGAGATCTCAGTAGGAGGGGTAGTGCTTATGCTGTCAAAAGAGATCCTTGCGCAGAGAATAGCTGAGGCGATCAAGATAGGCTCTGGCAGGAGGTTTAAACAGAGCGTTGAGCTGGTTGTTGTTTTCAAAGGAATCGATCCAAAATCCCCTAAGGCGAGGTTCAGAGACGCGGTATATCTACCCAAGGGGCTTGGGAAGAGTTCGTATATATGTGTAGTAGCAGATGGTGACACGCTTATAAGGGCTAGGAATGCTGGTGTGGATCTCGTGATCTCTAGGGAGGAGCTCCAGAAGCTTAGCAAGAAGCAGGCTAAGGCTATAGCCTCTAAGTGTGACTGGATCCTTGTGAGAACAGACCTCATGGGTCTTGCCGGAAGGATCCTGGGACCAGCCCTCGGACCTAGGGGGAAGGCGCCAACACCTCTTGATGTGAACGCCGATATAGCCTCTCTGGTCAAATACTATAGATCAGTTACAAGGCTTAGGAACAAAGAGCAGCCATTCGTCTCAGGGATTATAGGGAGTGAGGATATGAACCCCGAGGATCTTGCTGAAAATGCCCTCGCAGTGCTCGGCTTTATAGAGAATAAGCTGGAAGAGCCTTTAACTGCTGCTGTTAAGAAAATTATTGTTAAAACAACCATGGGTATCCCGGTAGAGGTGCCTGTTCAATGAGGGGCAGGACTAGGAGGCTTTATGAGAAAGCCCTTAAGGAGATAAAAAGGGCTAGGGAGGAGCGTGTTAGAAAATCTATCGAGGCTAAAACCGCCCTTGCCGAGGAGATCAAGAAGATCCTCAGGAGTTCTAAGAGCTTTGTTGTGATCTCAGCAACAGGGCTGCCAGGACCACAGTTCCTAGAGATCAAGAGGAAGCTCGAGGCCAAGGGACTCAGGGTAAACATGATCAAGGGGAAGGTTTTCCTTAAAGCAGCAGCAGATCTAGGGCTGAAGGGTGTTGAGAAGATGGAGCCTATGGTGACTAATCCAAGCATATTTATATTCTCATCGGAGCACAACGTGTTCGAGCTAGGAGAGATTGTGAGGAGCATGAAGGCATATAGAAAGGCTAAGCCTGGTGATAAAGCTGATGCAGAGATCGTGATCCCAGCTGGGCCTACTGGCATACCTCCAGGGCCTATGATAAGCGTCTTCGGCAGGCTGAAGATCCCTGTCCAGCCGAGGGGCTCAGAGATTCATGTGATCAGGGATACAGTTGTGGCAAAACCGGGGCAAGAGATAAGCCCTGAGCTAGCCTCACTACTAAACAAGCTTGGCATAACACCCTTCATCGTTAAACCCAACCTTGTGTTCGGCTATGAAGACGGCTTAGTAATTCCTGGAGAGAACCTGGTTCTCGACATAGAGGGGACTAGGAAGACGCTTATAGACGCTATATCAAGAGGCTATGCACTGGCAACAGAGCTCGTGATCCCAGATAGGATCGTTATGGAGATGGCGATTAGAAAGGCCTATATGAGAGCCCTCTCGATCTCGACTGAGATCGGACTGATCACTCCGGAGAACGCTCCAGAGATTATTAGGAGAGCCTATGCTAGAGCTCTAGCCTTAGCCCAGGTCCTCCAGGGATCCGTGGATCTAGGGTTAAGGGTAGTGACAGAGACCAAGGTCCAGGAGCAGGCTAAGAAGGAGGAGAAGAAAGAGCCAGCTGAAGAAGAGAAGGAGAAGAAAGAGGTTAGTGAGGAAGAGTTAGAACAGGGTCTCTCAGCGCTCTTCGGCTAGCCACGCAAACCTAGCTTGTTTTAGGCACTCTTGAGAGTATCCTCTTAGCTATCCTGTAGTGGACAACATCTATCATCTCACTGCCAAGCCTTGCAGCGCCCCTACCGCTTTTAGACGCTTCTTCAAAGACCTCTATAACCTTCAAGGCCCACTCTATCTCCTGCTTAGATGGTGTGAATACCTCGTTGGCTATATCGATCTGTTTAGGATGGATCAGGGTTTTCCCCACATATCCTAGCTTCTTAGCCTCAAGAGCATCTCTCCTAAAACCATCGAGATCGTCTATGTTGAAGTAAACCTTATCTATAGCGTCAACGCCGTAGGACGATGCAACCATAGCTACTAGGGCTCTTATAAACTGGTTATTCTCATAAGCATCCAGGCTTCCACCAACACTTAGGGCTAGATCTGCGGGGCCCCATGTTATCGCCACCACACCCTCTGATCTAGCTATATCCTCTATTCTTAGAAAACCCCTTGCAGTCTCGATTAGGGGGAAGAGGTTTTTACCACTAGCCCTATATATGAAGCTTAGATCATTCTCAGCCTTCGGGATCATTATACATGACACTGTATCCCATTTAGCAACATATGCTAGATCCTCTATCCCTTCCCGAGTGTAGATAGGATTGATTCTAACACAAACCTCTCTACCGCCCCAGCTGAGCTCTCTTAAAAGACTTCCCAAGAGCTCTCTAGCCCTTTCCTTCTCACCAGCCGGCACTGAATCCTCGAGATCTAGGATCACCGAGTCTGAGTTAAGATCGCACGATTTCCTTATCTTCCTCTCATCGTTTCCCGGTACGAAAAGCATGCTCCTCCTTGGCATCAAGCCCACCTATGGCCTTTCTTAGGAACCATTATGGTTCTGTCACATTCTAGCAAGAGATCGTTGTTCTGGTTATAAGCCCTTATCCTCAGCTTAACGATCCCGAATCCTGGTCTGCTCTTCGACTCCCTAGCCTCAATAACCTCTGCTTCAGCATATATAGTGTCTCCTGAGAACACAGGTTTGTGGAACTTAACATTCTCTATCCCTAACATAAAGCCTCTGGACGATAGGTGGGTTGTAAGTCCTATTGCTATTGATAGGGTTAGCAGTCCATTAACCACCAATCTACCCTTGAAAGGCTCGCCTGGATAGTTCTTCTCGGTATAGCCTTTATCGAAGTGGATCGGGTTAACATTGCTTGTGAGGAGTGTGAACCATATGTTATCAACATCTGTTACAGTCCTCCCAAGGGGGTTTCTATATCTAAGCCCGGGCTTTAGATCCTCGAAATAAGGACCGGAGAGAGCCCGTTCAACCAGGGATCCGTAATCCTCCAATATGTTCCCTATATCTGTTGCCCTCTTATAAATATATTGTTTCTATATGGATAGAAAGGTTTATTGATAGCTTCTAGCTCTTCTCGCTTGGAGGTCTCCTCACAGGTACTAGCTGTTCCAGGAGCCTGGTTGCTCCCAGGAGTAGTTCCATCGGTATCACGATCTTTGTTGATGGCGTGCCCGAGATCGATTTAAGGGCTTCTAGGTATTGCAGATAGAGCGTGTTATAATCAACCCTAGATGCTGCTGAGTTTATAAGCTCCAGCGCCCTCGATACCCCCTCAGCCCTCAGGATCTCTGCCTGCTTATCGCCCTCAGCTTTTCTGATCTGTGATTCTTTATACCCCTCCGCCTCTAGTATGGCTGCCTGTTTCTTACCCTCTGCCTCAAGGATCATGGCTCTCCTTGTTCTCTCTGCTGACATCTGCCTAATCATTGCCTCCTGCACCTCCCTAGGAGGCTTGATCTCTCTTATCTCAACAGAGGTCACCTTGATCCCCCACCTATCCGTGACCTCATCAAGCTTAGCCCTCAACGTGCTATTAATATACTCCCTCTTTGCAAGGACATCGTCTAGCATGAGATCCCCAACCACAGCCCTTAACGTAGTTACAGCCATACCGGTAGAGGCTGTTACATAGTTACTTACAGCTGTCACAGACTTCACGGGATCGAATACCTTGAGATAGACCAATAGATCGATATCTACTGGAGCATTATCCTTAGTTATACAGGTCTGGGGCGGTATGTCTATAACAAACTCCCTAAGATCAACCCTCTGGGCAGTATCTATTATCGGGACTAGGAAGATCAGCCCGGGGCCTCTCACACCTATCATCCTACCCAGTCTAAAGACAACTAGCCTCTCATACTCAGGCACAATCCTTATAGATCTTGCTAGGATTGCTAGGATGATTATTAGCACTAGAATTATTAGAATTAGAGATACTGGATCTAGAGGCATTAAACAACCCATAGAATAGTCTATTCAAAGACTTATAAACCTTGAGCGGTTGGAGGGCCCGTGAGACTCTGGATATTTCCTATAGATCTATGCTGTCATTAAGATCCTAGCCAGAAGTACTGCCCAGGCTCCTTAGCATCTCACCAACCTTGTATTTGATACACCTAATGAGTATAGCTCGTTGTTATGAGCTTCTCTATTTTAGGACTATTAGCTATGGTGATCCAGTTATAATGGGATCTCTTTCACAAGATCTTTTGCTAAGGGTCTGTCTATTACTAGTCTTAGGGTATAGGTGTTTTCTCTATAGCCTATGAAGATCGTGTTTTCCTCTCCGAGGATGCTCTTAATCTCCTTGGCTATATCCTCCATGTCGAGTGTCCTTGCATCTACTACTATGATGAGAGGTTTACATATTGGTAGCTCGGTTTCGAATGATCCTGCTCCTCCTGAGTAGATCTTGAGCGGGGCTTTCCCAATAAAGCTTCCGCGGATCTCTTCTCCAGCTCCTATCTCGACTCTATATGATCTGGCTCGTTTTATTATTAACGGTGCTATGCGTCCAATAACCCTGCATCCCATGATCTCTAGTCTGTAGAAGCATAGCTCGCCGTCTCCCTCAACCTTCTCATTAACAACCTTATTGCTGGTAATCCTGGGTGTTATTGGTATAATGATTATATCTCTATACTTACCCCCAGCGATCTTCAAGATCTTTCCATCAAAAAACCCTTCATTGGTCGGGAAAATAGCTAGGATATTGTCAGCTCCCAACTCTTTTAAATTATACCCAGCAGAGACCTCAGAGATCTTCTCAAAACTCTTGGTAGTAATATATCTGGTCGTGGCGTTATGAGCCTCACCACCGATAGAGATTGATATAATATTTCTGCTAATCTCGCCCTTAATGGTGGCTTTATAGAGCTCTAGCAACTCTCCCGAGGGTAGAGTGAGCCTGGAGATCTTCAATTTATCGGAGAACTCTCTTAGAGCTTCATTCCTCTCTGCTGTGAGCAGTATCCATTTAATAAGCAGTAGAAGCCCGGCTCCCCATATAAGTATAGCTATATAGGTTACTAGAGGATTGCTGATTATCCGTAATACTACAACTGTGGTAATTATCAATATAACTATAGAGAGAATACTACAGAATAAAGGCATTACAAGATCTCTCTCGACGGTGATCACGAGAGGATCACGATCGCTAGTCAAGGCTGCTAAATACTATTAAAGAAAAGCCCTTAAAAATCTTCGAGAGATCATAATTCATACTCATAAACTGTTTGTTCTTCTTTAACACCCTTGATGTTTATCGATATTGTTTCGTTATCCGAGATCTTAACACTGAGATGGGATAGGTTGTAAGATCTCAGCCTCTTAATGGTTGTAGTATTCTAGTTGTTCTCGGCTTTCTTTACTCTTAAAATGATCCCCTCCATCGATACTACGACTATCTTTGATCCCGACGGTATCTTGCCACTAACAGAATATGCTGTCCATTCCTCGCCTGCTACGTAAACCACACCTGGAGTGTTCTCATCTATATCTGTCTTTGCAAGACCTATCTTCCCAACGATAAGCTCTTCCGGCTTATATCTCTTCATCCTTACAGCCTGCCCCGCTTTATACGCTATGAAGCCTACGAGCCCGCCAAACCCTAGTATGAGGGCTGCTACCCCTGCTAGTTCTAGGCTCAGGGTTCCCGGGGGTCTCTGGAGTATTAGCATCGATACCCCTGCTGCTATCAATACTATGCCTGCTATTCCGAAGACGCCGAAGCCTGGTGTTGTGACCTCTATTAGTGTTAGAACTACTCCTGAGAGTAGGAGGGCTATCACCAAGAGATCTGGGGGTACGAGGCTCATGCCATAGAGGGCTAGAAGGATTAGGAGGGCGCCTGCTATCGCGTATCCCTGGAAACCTGTGGTGAAGATCTCTGCTAGTATTAGGTAGACACCTATTGTTAGTATGAGCGAATATATCAGTGGGTCAGATAGTAGAGAGACGATTCCCTCAAAGAAATCCTTACTATATCTAGGCCCCATCACGAGACCCTCTTTATTGAGCACCTCCTCAAGGCTTGAGGCTGGATATGCTATACCCATCGAGACAGCCTCTCTCTCAGTCAGAGTTAGGCTCTCCTTAACAAATCTCTCAGCGATCTCCACCTTAGCCGGGTCATCAAAGGCTCTTTGAGCCAAAGCCCTGAATCTCGAGGCAACGTAGCTCACAGTCTTCTCATCAGAAGGTATAGGCTTGGCAGCCCCTATACTGCTCCCAGGCCCCATATAGATCTTTCCACACGCTATCGCAACCATGGATGCTGCCGAGGCAGCCTTCCCGCCCGGGGGTACGTATGCGACACACCTAGCACCTGAGCCCACCAATATCTCGGCTATTCTATCGGCAGACGCTACATAGCCTCCATAGCTATCTATAATGAGCGTGACTGGCATGTTATTATCAAGAGCGCTCTTCACAGCCCTCTCTACCAGGGAGACCATCCCACCATCAATGTTGCCAATAATATCGACTACAATGGTAGACTGTTTAGAGATGCTTTGGGCTAATATAGCAATATGGATTGATGTAGTGAGAATGAATAACACCATGACCAGCGTTACTAAAGCACTATATCCCCTCATAAGGGCGTCCAGTAGTAATAAGTAAGGGGATGTATAAAACCATAACTGTGGGGATCAATATGATCTGTTCTAAAGCTCCTGGGAAGATAATCCTGTTTGGAGAACACTTTGTAGTGAAAGGGCTTCCGGGTATTGGCATGGCTGTCAGCTCCTATGCAAAAGCATGCGTCGAGGAGAGTGATAAGAACACGGTTTTATCGAAACAGCTGGGCCTGGTTTATGACGAGGCTGGAGGAGTAGGTTTTGGAAGCGGCTTTGAAGTTATATTCAAGCTCATCGCCTCTATGGGTTGCTCTAAGAGGGCGAGGGCTTATATAGATTCCTCTATATTTATGGGCTCTGGGATGGGTTCTTCAGCTGCATCCTCGGTAGCATTGATCCATGCTCTCATGAGGTTCTGCGGTCTAGACCCCTCTAAGGAGGTTGTGTCTAGGATAGCTTTTGAGGCTGAGAAGGCTGTACATGGAAAACCTAGTGGTATCGATAATACCCTAGCAACCTATGGGGGGCTGCTTTACTACAGATCCGGAGTTTTTGAGAGGATAGATATCAAATGGCCCGAGGAGTATTCATTGCTTGTTGTGAACACAGGGATCCATAGAGAGACAGGTGTTGTGGTTAAAGAAGTCCTGGATCTCTATGAGAGGAGGAGAGAGGTTTTAGAACATATATACAGGGCTGCAGAAGAGCTTGTAAACCAAGCCCTAGCAATGCTAAGGAGAGGGGATTTTGAGAATCTGGGGGAGTTGATGAATATAAACCAAGGATTACTATACACAGTAAACGTTTCATGCCCAAAATGTGAGGAGATAATCTGGCTCCTCAGGAGAAACAAAGCCCTAGGGGTCAAGCTAAGTGGTGCTGGGAGGGGAGGGATTATAATAGCCCTATATAGAAAGAAAGATCTAGAAGGTGTGAGACAGCTACTCAAAGAAGAGAGCCTAGTAGTAAGCCTTGACGAGCAAGGAGTTCTTTCGATTTCGTAGTAAATCGGCGAAACAGTCCTCGATAGGTAAAATAATCGGCTGGATTTGGAACTTATAAACAAAAGATCCCTTAGGATCGTTTTAGAAGATTCTGTGGAAGAAGAGATAAAGATGTTAAGGCTACCGGGCTTTGCTATCATTAAAGCCAAGGATCAAACGCGAAGTTCCGTTAATATAGTAGTTAAGTCGATCTACTATAGAATTGATAGAGATCACGGTAGAGCTCTACAAGCCTCTCCCTTACCTCCTTTCTCCTCAAGCTCGGCTCCAGGACTTTTAATACCATGGTATCTAGCTCGATCCTTTCTTCCTGGGGCGGGGAGTATTGTTCCGGCAGTCTTTTTAGCTCGGAGTGTTTGAACATGTCGAAGATCTCTGAGAGCGTGTTGATCTTATCTTCTGGAAGGGATGTGATATCAAGGACTGGGAGGAGTTTCCAGTGAGTTATTTTGAGGCTGCTCCACGCTCCCTCAGTCTCTTCTCTGTGGGCTATGATGCTCATAATCCCCCATGTGGTGTTAAGCCATAGGCATAGCGCTTTAAGCTTTTTAGCATCGTTTCCTGTTTTGAGCTTAACGGCATAGAATATGTTTGAGAGTACAGGTTTTGTGACATAGATCGCTGTTACATGGGCTGTGTTAAACCTTATTCTCTCTGGAACGAGGAGGTTGTTTGCGAACATCTCAAACAATCTTCTAGCCCTCTCATCCTTCGGAAGGATCCAGGCGTTAGGATCGGTCTGTAACCGGCTTCTCAACTCCTCTCCCCCACCATATAGGGCTGGCAGAGATCCTGGCGCCTCTGCAGCTCTTCTAAAGCTATCGTGGAATTGGTGCCTGTCAATCCCGATCACCGCTATCTCTCCAAGCCTCTTAACCGGGATCCTTATCTCTCTCGCTCCAAGCCTTATCCTACCATCTAGCAGCTCTAACACATGGTTTGAGAGCCGTGGGTTTGTGTATGCTAATAGCTTTCCCCAGTTATCCAGGTGCTTTAGAAGCAATCGCCTCGGGATCGTATATACAATGCCACAAGATCTTCCAGCCTCTACATTGCTGCCTAGGCTGCTGCTCCCTAGCGTTATATCTATCTCAGCGGCTTTCCCACACCTATCTATGATTTCATGTGCCAGCCATACCCCCTCAAGTGCTGTTCTAGGTTTTCTGACCAGGTTTACTATGCATGTTCTCTCATCCTCCACATGCTTCTCAACCCTCCTTGCGATCACGAGGCACTCGCTCAGGTCTGTAGATTCGCTAAAACCATAGCCTTCTTCGGGGTCGTTGCTAACAATAACATATTCTAGGTGGAATCTCGATGCTAAGAACGATCGTGCGAGGAACCAGCTTACCCCTGACAAGAGATTCCTAGGTAGAACAAACGCTATCCTACCCCCCTCTTTTACCAGCTCTCCAGCAATGTATAGGAAGAGGAGCCCTTCACCAGCCTGTCCAATCTCTAGGAAGGTTTTTACACCATCCCCATTGAGCGAGGTTTCTAGTTCTTTCAGAAAAGCCTTTCCCTCGCTGGTCTCGGATAACATGTATCTTACATACTCTCTGAGTCTCTTGTAGGATCTGAGAAGCTTCTCTCTAGCATGCTTATCCGCTATAAAGCCGAAGAGCCCTGCTTCTTTCCTGCCACCTCTTCCAGTTGCTCTGGTGAAAGGAGGGTTCATTATGATTAGGTCGAATCTTTCTGGAAGATCTATCATTTCTCCCTTCCTATCTCTGTCCCTCGGATAGTTTGTAAGAGTCCTCCGCACTAGATCCAGGCTCCCCATGAATACAGATCCATTGGGGCCTATTCCAAGCGGTGCTGTGTAGATATTCATACTCTGTGGAGAAGCTTCGGGATTATGGAGAGCAAGGATCGTAGATGTTATATATGTTGCGAATCTAAGGGAATCCAACCCCCAGATTGTTTTCTCCAAAACAGTCTTGTGGAAGCCCTCAACATCGACTTCCAACCCTTCTTTCAAGCGATCTCTGGTGTAGAGGTATAGAAGACCATCGTAAGAGGCTGAAAGAAGGGTTCCTGAGCCGCATGCTAGATCTGCTGTTCTGAAGTTCTCAAGAGAGCTGAGGCTCTGCCATGCCCGGTTTGGAGTTGCAAGGGCTAGTCTGGCAAGCAGATACGATGAAGGTATACCTGTAAAATATGTTGCTAGGTTCTTCCTAACAGCCCAGCTCCCTACTATTGTATGATATATCTTGCCCGCGAAATCACGTCTCAACAAAGTCTTGTTGCTGGCTATGTTGCTTGCAAAGCCGATCAGATCCATGATCGCTGGTTGAACATCTATAGGAAGTTTTTCAACGATCTCCTTAGCAATGCTGAAGATCGGTTGGTTGTTTATTTTAACAATATTATCGAAGGCTTTCTCAAGAGCTGATAAGCCGTTTCTCCCTCTTACCAGGCTTTTCAAGGGCTTGAGGCCGTGTTTAGCTCTTATACTCTCATAGAATATAGCGCTTAGGAGGATAGCTAGGGCTGCTTTGCCATAGATCATTTCCCTGATATCCTCTACCTCTCCTATGGAGAGGCCGTAGAGTTTATGGAAAACATTGTAGAGCTCTCTACATATAGCTAGATCTCTGTCCACAGAGCCTAGGGTTTTGATTAACCGGTTGATAAACCTCTCTATCTCCTCCTCAGCTTTTCTAACCCTCTCCTCCAAAACCAAGTGCTGGATCGCTTGGTCTATGCTATCCCTTAGAAGGGATACATTGACTCTGAGCCATCCTTGTGTGAGTAGCTCTCGCGAAGATCCCTTAGATCTCTTCTCCAAGAAATGTGATAGATTTCTCGTCACATTTTCTCCGGGTATGAAGAACCTAGCCCTCAATACCGATCTTTCCAAGATCTCCTCGATCTCATCCTCTGCAACTTCCCCAGGAAAAACATGTCTATCGTACCAGATAGCTACGGCTATGTCGCAAAGCCCGCTCTCAAGCCTCTCTATCGCGTTCTTTTCAGCAACATGGGCTTCATAGGATCCTTCGAGAGCTATTCTGAAACCCTTATACAGAAGAACTATGCCTGTAGAACCATCTATATATATCTCGACCCTCTCTTTAAAACCATGCCTCCTAAGCAGCCGGGCTAAAGCCCTGCTAACCCTATCTTCATCGATGCCCAATCCGTACCCCCAACCATACTTATCCGGGATCCTGTTACGTGGATGAGCACTCCGCCTATTAAAATAGGTATTCGAGGCTTCTTAGCTATTATGGTGACAAGAGAAATCTATATAAATAGCATAGCTATCAGAAATGGTGCAAGTAGCGAAACCGGTGAGATGCTTAGGTGATTGTCTTCGATTAGACCCTAACGATCTCATGGCTTAAATCTCTAAGGACGCTTTAGCGATGGATAGGAGCGATCGAACTATGGCTAGGTATTTATCATGTATTTTTATATTTTTCTACTAACTACCGGTTGGTGTTCTTGTTGAGCCCGAACTATGACGAGATCTCTAGAAAAGCCGTTCGATATATTGAGGATAACTATAACAAGTATATAGATCTTCTTGGAAGCCTTGTCGAGTATAAAACAGTGGCTGCCTGGGGAGGAGACGATATGGCTAGGTGTGCAGATTACCTTGCATCAATTCTCAGGGAGAGGGGTTTCAAGACCCAGATTAAGAGTGGTGGTGGGCATCCCGTGGTTCTAGCCGAGGTTGGTTCAGGCTCTAAGAGCGTGCTTATATATAACCACTATGACGTCCAGCCACCAGATCCTGTTGAGCTCTGGGAAAGCGATCCTTTCAAGCTGTCTAAGAGGGGGGATTATCTGTTCGCGAGGGGTGTTGCTGATAATAAGGGTAATATTGCTGCTAGGATAGGCGCGATCGACGCGATCATTGATAGTATCGATAAGCTTGACCTCAAGATCAAGTTCTTTATAGAGGGTGAGGAGGAGATCGGATCACCAACCCTTGAGAGAGTTATCCAGGATAATAGGGAGTGGATCAGATCTGATGGAGGTATATGGGAGACAGGATATATTAGAAGAGATGATAGGCTCGGCATAAGCCTTGGCTTCAAGGGCATGCTATATATAGAGATTATCCTCAAAGGAGCTTCAAGGGATGTTCACAGCGGTAACGCTCCCCTGGTTCCCAACCCTGTGTGGAGGATGGTTAGGCTACTCTCTCTCCTCAAGGATGAGCATGGCAGGATCTATGTCCCAGGCTTCTATGACGACATAGATCCCGAGTTCGTGAGAGCCGGTGAAGAGCTTGTGAAGAAAATGGATACAGCAGAGCTTGAGGAGATGATGAAGGATCTAGGGCTTAAAAGCTTCGTCGGGGGTGTAAGCGGTTACGAGGCTCTCAGAAAACTCCACCTAGAACCCTCGCTAAACGTCTCAGGCCTCTACTCCGGCTATACCGGTAAGGGTTCCAAAACAATAGTACCCTCGATAGCTGGGGCTAAGATCGATATAAGACCAGTCCCAGGCCAAGACCCAGAGAAGATCCTCAGCAATCTCAAGAAATACTTGAAAGAGAACGGCTTTGAAGACGCCCAGATCGTTGTGCACAGCATGTATAGATCTGGATATACAAAGCCTGGAGAGGCGATAGTAAGGGCTACGGTTAATGCAGCTATAAAAGCCTATGGAAAAGAGCCGTCTGTATCGCCTCTCTCCGGAGGCTCGGGGCCTATGTATTACTTCACCAACATTGCTGGAACCCCGATGAGTGGAGCTGGTGTAGGATATTATGGCTCGAAAGCCCATGCACCGAACGAGAACATAAGGGTCAGGGATTTCGTTAATGGGATGAAACACTTCGCCTTAACCCTTATAGAGTTCTCAGCACTAGCTAGGAAGTAGGGTCTCCATCGGATCCTAGCTTTTTCCAGCTAGGTTTTGGTAAACCTATGTGGCGGTGATAACTATATAGCCATTAGGAAGACTCCTGTGAATGCTATTACTGCTGCTACGTAACCCCGTAGCCCGGGGTTCTCGGCTGTTCTGCTATAGAAAACCCTTGTTAGTGTTGTTGCAACAACAGGTCTTATGTTCTGCAAAGGAGTGACTATGCTTGCCCCTAGCTGGACTAATGCGACATATCTCGCCACCTGCCCCAGCGATGCTAGAACCCCTGCTAGGTATACTGCTGTGTTGTTTCTGCTAAAGATACTGCGGATCTCTGTGTTTCTCAGTAAGAACATCTCGAAGGCTATGCTGGAGGTATATGCTATCAAGGCTCCTGCGAACGGGTCTCCGCCATTTATATTTCCAAGCCTGCTTAGAAAGATGGCTAACGCTAGCCCGAAAGAGGCTATAAGCCCGGCAACTATCCCCCTAGGATCCCTTTTGATCTCTCCTCTCCACGCTACCATGATGGCTGCTATAAGTATTAAAAGGGCTCCTAGCGCCTGGGTTGGTGATACCCTCTCCCCCACACCCATACCCAGGGCTATACCGATCACTATGCTTAGGGTGAGCATTATACTTGCCCCGCTAGCGCCTATAGTTCTTATAGCCACATAGAGCGAGGCTCTCCCAACGTTGAAGTTCACCAGCCCGGCTATTATGTATAGTATAATAGACTCGATGCTAATTGCACTAAAACCCCAGAAAACCAAGGAAAAGAGAAACACAACGGGATAGCCTGAGACGAGGGATGCAAGCAACATATGGCGGGAATCCATATTAGAGCGAGAACCCCTGATCACAACATCATGCATACCGAAGAAAACACCAACGCTAGTCCCTACAGCATATAAAACCAAGGGATCGAGCAATCGAGATTCACCAATGTATGCTCAATTATAGGTTTCTGTTACCAGCCTAAATACTGCGAACCGCTCCTAGCAGATCTGAAATATATCCACCATATTAAGGAAAGATCACAGGAGCTAGATTTACCGAATAACCCCAGGATCGTAGGATTATTGGTTTTGAGAATCTTATCTGCAAACAGCTTCAGGCTTCATTAAACCTAGTTAGGTTTAACGCTAGAGGCTTATCATTTGGTCGAATCATGGATCTATGCTTGATCGTCGTTTGGTTTGCTAGTATACTGGTGTAACCCACTCTCTATACTTCGGGATCTTGTTGAGCACTATTTCCTTGTAATAGTTAGAGATCTTTTGTGTTACAGGCCCTGGGGATCCTGATCCTATGGTTTTTCCATCTACCTCGATCACTGGTGTAACTTCAGCTGCTGTGCCTACCATGAAGATCTCGTCTGCTACGTAGAGTTCTTCCCTTGTTATGTCTCTCTCCTCGACCTTGTAGCCTAGATCTTCTGCGATCCTGAATACCGTATCCCTCGTAATCCCTTCGAGTATAGATGCATATACAGGTGGTGTGTATATAACGCCCCTCCTGACTATAAATAGATTCTCCCCAGACCCCTCGGCTATATAGCCCCTCCAGTCGAGCAGCACGGCTTCGTCATAGCCTGAGGATATCGCCTCTGATAGGGCTATGACCGAGTTGAGATAGATCCCGGATGCTTTAGCCATAACAGGCATTGAGAAGCCTGGAACTCTTCTCCAGCTCACAACCTTCACTTTAACCCCCTTTGGTTTGAGGTAGTGTCCGAAGGGGATGGCTGCTATGGATACCCTTGTGGGTACTTTGGATATATCTAGCGAGATGCTCCCCTCGCCGGCGAAGGCTATGGGTCTTATGTATATATTCTCCTGAAACTCATTGACCCTCACGGTTTTTACAGTGGCGTCGATCAGCTCTTCAAGCCCGTATCCCAGTCTAAGCCCTACTATCTTGGCCGAGTTGATCATTCTTATCATATGGTCCCTGAGCCTGAATATATAGAGATTATTACCATCCCAGTAGCCCCTAATCCCCTCGAACACCGCTGTCCCGTAGTGGAGGGCGTGTGTCATTACATGGATATACGCCTTACCACACTCAACAAGTTCACCGTCCATCCATATATACTTAGTCCTCGAGCACATGGACATTTTTGATCGTGTGGTAGTGTTGCTGAGCGCCTTATAAGGTTTACGCCTATAATCATTCATAGAGCCCCTAAGGGCTCTGACTAGCAGTGTAAAGCCCTTATCAGCCTAGAGAGTATATCTAGCAGGTGAGTCTATGAGGAGGGCTCTGGTGAGGGCATATATGTCGTCAGCCAACCTGGGACCTGGCTTTGATATACTCGCGGTAGCTCTTGACGCGTTCTACGATGAGGTAGAGGTTAGGGTTGTTGGGGAGGGTCTGAGCAAGATCAGCCTGAGTGTTGGCGGTAAATACGGATCCCAAGTACCAGCGGGGGAGGATAACGCTGTGCTTGCACCAATAGAGAAGGCCTTAGCAATAGCTGGGGAGAAGCTCCAGCTCGAGGTAACACTTAACAAGGGGGTGCCCCCGGGCAGGGGTCTTGGGAGTAGTGGTGCATCTTCAGCGGCTGCTGCGAGGGCTGTGAACGAGATCCTGGGGGGTGTTTTTCGTGATAGCGAGCTGGTATACATAGCAGGGGAGGGTGAGAGGAAAGTCTCGGGGGAGCCTCACTATGATAATGTCTCTGCAAGCCTTCTTGGAGGATTCGTCCTGGTAAGCCCTGGGGAGAGTGTTAGGGCTAGCAAGATACCTGGTGGTGAGGGTTTCAGCTTCCTCCTAGCAATCCCAGAGATCCAGGTACCTCCTAAGAAGACAGGGCATGCTAGATCCGTAGTCCCAAGGCAGGTGAGCCTGGCGGATTATATAGCTAATTCCTCTAGTCTGGCAAAACTGATCCTAGGAATAGTTACTAACAATCCAAAGCTAGCTGGCGAAGGAATGATCGATAGAATAGTAGAGCCGGCTAGGGAGAGAGCAGGGCTCATACCACTATACTCTGAGGTGAAGAACAACGCCTTAAAGGCAGGAGCCTATGGCGTTGTTGTAAGCGGTGCCGGGCCAAGCATATTGATCCTAGCTGATAGAGAGATCCATGGAGAGCTTGGAAACATGTTAACCGAGATCTATGCTAAGAGGGGCTATAAGGCTACGATCGTGAGCGCTACCCCAGCCCCGGGTGCCCGTGTAATTATAGGCTAAAATGGTTTAGAGATAGCAAGCTCACCAAGATCTATGGCTCGGGCCATTTTCTCCAGTCACCGAACTTTCTATCATATTCGGGACACCCTCTTCTATAGCTAACGCCTTCTCTCCATTCAACATTAACGAACAGGCTATAGAATAGCCTCTCCCTCAATGAGGGTTTCTTAACGAGGGGAGAGATCGTCTTTATAAACCTCTCCATATCATCCCTTGAGGAGAAGTAAACAATCACGATCCCTGAAGATGCTAGGGATAATGGTGGACTGAATATCGAGTATTTAACCACCATATTCATCTCTCTCAGCATTTTTAGCAAGTCCTTCAAAGGGATCTTTAGCGATGATACCGGGATCCCAACTTTATAGCATGTGAGCGAGTTACTATGCTGAACTCCCCTCTCAAAGCTGGCCCAGCACTCGCCACACTTGTTCCACTCACCAAACCTCTTCCATCTAATACCCATATCTTATCATCTAGCCTAATTTTGAATACCGCTGGCCAACTATATATTACCCTAAATCCAGGCTTTAACGCTGCCATCGTGATAAACGCTGGCAATCCTATAGATCCTTTACATGTAGAGTTATTTAGATAAGATACATAGCAACGTACAAAGCTATATGGCTATCAGGCAGTATATGGGCTGTTGAGAAACACAATGGGAATCTTCGGCTAATACGTAGGTAACTCTGCTAAGATCAGAGAGATCCTAGGATTAATGTTGATAATTCAGCTAGCAAGAAAGCGTTCTCATTAACTCACTATCCTATAGGTATGTGGAGAGAATATGGAGGTAGATATCAAGAGGCTTGAGAGGCTCGCGCTCCTAAAGCTAAGTGACGAGGAGGAGAAGGCGTTGTCGAAAGATGTTGAGAAGATCATCGGGTTTTTCAAACAGCTGGACGGGATCGTTCTCGAAGGTGTAGAGCCCCTATTCCATGTTATGGAGAAGGAGGCCGGTGTTAGGGAGGATAGTGTTGAGAAGGGTATAGAGAAGTTGTGGATAGAGAGGAGCGCGGCAAAAACGATAGACGGCTATGTTGTTGGTCCTAGAACGATAACTGGTGAGGAGTCTTGAGCCTCGTTAACAAGCAGCTGAGATATGTGGTTGAGGCTGTTAGAGATAATAGGGAGGCTTTGAGCGAGTATATATATAGGCTTTACGAGAGGATCGAGAGGTATGAGGAGAAACTCAAAGGCTTCATAACACTCAGGCCAGCTGATACCGTGATTAGAGAGGCTCTCGAGGCTAACAGGCTTGGCAAACCCCTCGCAGGGATCCCGATAGCTGTTAAGGATAACATATCAACCGAGGGTATTAGAACGACATGCGCCTCAGCCATTCTTGAGAACTATATACCGCCCTACGATGCTACGGTTGTTAAAAGGCTTAGAGAGGCTGGCGCGGTGATCATTGGTAAGACTAATATGGATGAGTTTGCAATGGGATCTACTACAGAGACGAGCTATTTCGGCCCATCGAGAAACCCCTGGGATCCCTCTAGAGTTCCCGGCGGTAGTTCAGGAGGTAGCGGTGTTGTTGTCTCAGCATATATGGCTCCAGCAGCCCTTGGGAGCGATACAGGAGGCTCTGTAAGGAATCCAGCAGCATATACAGGGATCTTTGGGTATAAACCCACATACGGCGGCTTGAGCAGGTATGGCTTGATAGCGTATGCAAGCTCTCTAGACCAGATCGGTCTTATGACTAGAGATTCTGTTGACGCAGCCCTTCTTCTCGAATACATAGCTGGTGAGGATCCCAGAGACCCTACATCCCTGGATCTGAGGGTTGGCGGGCTTTTCAAAGAGATCTCAAGTTTAGGGGAGGGTAGAGATCTTCCAAAGGCTAGGCTGGTTATTGTTAAGGAGATGTGGAGCGGTGTTGAAGACCATGTGTTTAAAACAACCATGAATGCTGTTGATAAGCTCTCTTCAGAGGGCTTTGAGGTTGAGGAGGTAAGCGTTCCTGAGGTTTCCTACGCACTCCCAGCCTACTATGTGATCGCCTTTGCAGAGGCTAGTTCTAATCTATCTAGATATGGGATCCCCTTATACGGGTTATCAAAAGATCCTGAGAATACCTCGTGGATCGACTACTACTCCGAGATAAGATCCAAGGGGTTTGGTAAAGAGGTTAAGAGGAGGATCATGCTTGGAAGCTTTATACTGAGTGCTGGGTATTATGAGCAATACTATATCAAAGCCCTCAAGGTTAGGAGGCTTCTTAGGGATAGATTGCTACCACTATTAAGAAGAGGCTATATAGCATCGCCAACAATGCCCATACAGCCTCCAAGGCTTGGAGAAGCCATCGAGGATCCTTTGAGACTATATGCTATGGATATAGAGACAGTCATACCCAACCTCATAGGATCTCCAGCCATAAGCCTTGTCGCCGGTTTCGCCAACTCCCTCCCAGTAGGGCTCCAGCTAATAGGTCCTCCCCTAGGCGATCGAGATCTCCTCTTAATAGCCAGGACTATCGAGATCATTATAGGGTTGTCCAACCTAAGCCCACAGATGGGGTGAATAAAGTGACCCCACAGAAAGCAGTTATAGGGCTTGAGATCCACATCCAGGTTAATACTGTGAGGAGTAAGATGTTCTGCACATGCTCACAGGATTATAGAGGAGCACCGCCGAACACTAACGTGTGCCCCGTATGTCTAGGCCTCCCAGGATCTCTTCCCGTACCTAACAGAGAGGTTATTAGGAAGGCTATTATGCTTGCACTAGCCCTAGGATCCAAGGTATTGGATAAGGTGGTATTTGTTAGAAAACACTACTTCTACCCAGATCTCCCGAAGGGGTATCAGATAAGCCAGCATAGAGGTCCCGGGATGGCTCCCATAGCTGTTGGGGGTTCTCTTGAGATAGAGGGTGATAGCGGTCCCAAGAGGATTAGGATGAGGAGGATAGGGGTTGAGGAGGATCCAGCTAGGATCACCTACCCGTCAGGGGATCCTACTAGGAGTAGCTATAGCCTTATCGACTATAACAGATCCGGTGTACCATTAATAGAGGTTGTAACAGAGCCAGATCTCTCGAGCCCGAAGGAGGCTAGAGTATTTATGGAGAAGCTGTTAGAGCTTGTAGATCATCTCGGGATCTCTAACCCAGATCTAGAGGGCGCCTTCAGAGTCGATGTGAACATCTCCATAGAGGGTGGTGAGAGGGTTGAGGTTAAGAACATAGGCTCTCTCAAGGATATCGAGAAGGCTATAAGCTATGAGGTTGTTAGGCAGAGAGCTGTGCTAGCAGCTGGGGGGAAGATCCAGAGGGAGACTAGACACTGGGATCCTGTGAAGGGTGTAACCATAGTCTCGAGGTATAAGGAGCTTGAGGAGGAATATAGATACTTCCCAGACCCCGATCTACCCCCTATAGCTATTACCAGTAGCATTGTGGAGGAGATAGCTTCGAAAATGCCCGAGCTACCATGGCATAGGGCTGAGAGGTATGTTAAGATCTACGGGCTAACCCGATATGTATCGAGAGTCCTGGTGAGTAGGAAAAGGCTTTCAGAGTTCTTCGAAGAGGTTGTAAAGATCTATGGCGATCCGCGGAGGGTTGCCGACCTTCTCATAAACGACTTCCTAGGGATCGTTAATGAGAGGGGAGGAAACCTCGATATGGTGAAGGCCTCGCCCCAGAGTATTGCGAAGCTCCTCTCATTAATGGATCAAGGCGTGATTAGTGTAAAGATCATGAAGATGATCCTCGAGAGGGTAGTGCTGGGAGGAGAGGATCCGGAAGAGATAGTTGTTAGAGAAAACCTAAAGGTAATAGCAAGCGATGAAGAGCTCGAAGAGCTTGCGGAGAAGGTTATCAAGGAGAACCCCAAGGCTGTTGAAGATGCTAAGAAGAATCCTAAGGCTATAAACTATCTAGTCGGGCAGGTCATGAAACTAACCAGGGGGAGAGCGGATCCCCAAAAGATAGCTGCGATAATAAGGAGAAAACTCTCCATAGGATCCTGAGCCGTTCTAAATTATTTCAGGCATCGTATAGGTTACAGGCTTATAGGTCTAAAATATATTTCGACGATCCATGATCAATGATGATATTAATAGAGATTCATGTGTGTTGGTAAAAGAAAAACAAGAATATAGGGTTTCTCTATAATAACGAGCAGAGGATCTGTGAAGAAGAGCTATGGGTTGAGAAGGCTCTGAATTTGTGGAGACCTATGATATAGGCTTCGGCGAAAGAGGTATTAACAACAATGAATCCTGAACCCGAGCTCTACCCATTAATACCTGCCTTAGCATATATAGATGGGTTTAGCCACTATGAAGTACTCTACTGCCGAGCCGTTGGTGGATCCTTACGAGGCTGTTGAGATCTTTCTTAAAGAGTTAGGGCCTTTAGAGATAGGTTGTGAGGAGATCTTCATAGAAGATAGCATTGGAAGGGTTGCTTGTAGCGATATAGTGCTACCCATACCACTCCCACCTTTTCCAAGATCCCTGGTTGATGGCTATGCTGTTCTCTACAGCGATGTGGCTGGTGCTTCTAAGGATAGGCCTGTTAGGCTCAGCCTTGCTGGGAGGATAGGTGTTGGTGTCGGTGCCGAGAATATATTGATCAAGCCGGGTACTTGTTACGAGGTGGCAACAGGCTCCCATCTCCCTAGGAACACGGATCTAGTGGTTCCGTTCGAAGATACTGAGGAGAAAGGTTCCGAGGTGATTGTTTATAGCTCTCCCAAGAGGGGTGATAATATAGCCTACCCGGGCAGCGACCTACCCTCGGGAACCGTTATTGTTAAGAGGGGATGGGTTATAGATGAGAAAACCCTAGCAGCACTCGCATCTGCAGGGATTAAGAGGATATCTGTTTATAGAAAGCCGAGGGTATGTGTAATATCAACTGGCAAGGAGCTTCTGGAGCCTGGAGAGCCTCTCAGGCCTGGTATGGTGTATGAGTCTAACCTAAGATCTCTGAAAGCTCTTCTAGAATCCAGGGGGTTTGATGTAGAGCCTGTTGGTATTGTTGGCGATGATATAGATGATCTGAGGAGAGCGATTCTTAGCAGTGTTGAGAGATGCGATCTAGTAGTGACCACCGGGGGAACCTCGGCTGGTGTTGAGGATAACGTATACAGGGTTGTGGGTGAGGCTGGCAGAATCATTGTGAGGGGTGTGAAGCTAAGGCCAGGCAAACCCACGAGCCTTGGGATCATTAAGGGTAAGCCTGTTGTGAGCATCTCGGGAAACCCTGTGGCTGTGTTTGTTCTCGTGGAGATGGTTCTGCCAAGGCTTCTTAGGAGGATTAAGGGTGAGGATGAGATCCCCAGAGCCCCTACCCAGGGGCGTGCGAGGCTTCTTAGGAGGGTTAGGGGTTCGAAGGGGAGGATAGCTGTTATACCAGGTATACTTGTTAAAGGTTCTGGAGGGCTTTTCATCCTACCCTGGGTTCTTGGGAGCTATATGATCTCGAGGCTATCTTTGGCAGATGTATATATAGAGATCCACTATAGTAGGGGTAAGCCTATAGAGATTGGTGAGGAGGTCGAGTACAAGGCCTTTGGAAGAGAGCCCAGAATGTTTATTCTCGAGGCAAGCGAGATCGCGGGGGGAGTGGATATAGTGGGCGATAGGCTTATAACATATGCCTCAAGAGAAGAGGCTGAGATGTGGCTTGATATGGGTGCAGCATCCCTGATCCATGTATGCGATGGTTACAGGATAAAGGGTGATAGGGTTTTGGTTGAGATGAAAACAATCCCAGAGAGTAAGATTTATGGTAGGGAATTCAGGGTTCTCGCTAGAAATAGGATCGAGAGGGTTCCGGGGTATGGTGAGGGTAACTGCTTCTCAAGAATCGTGGGAGAGATCCTTAGAGAGAGAGGTGTGGAGGACTATGTGGTTATCGATGTGGATCTGCCATTACAGGCTAGGGATATGTTTGCCCAGGGTCTTGTGGACATAGCTTTAGAGCCTCTCTAAATGCGATCCAACAGATCTCTAACCATAACTTCAAGATCGATCAAGCAGATCAAGACCTTCACGATATGTTACCATTAAATGTCCCTCTTATTATAGTTAATGGTGGTAACACCTATTGGGCTTTTTAAGAGATCTTTTATCTCTTGTGTCGTTTTTAACGATCTATCCAGTTCCAAGTAGATATAGATCTCTGTATGATGCTGCGTCAGCATTCTACCTATCCCCTATGGTTGGCTTTCTAAGAGGCGTTCCCGGCTTTATCATCCTAACCATAGCGGGATCTCTACCCCACCAATTCCTAGCGGGGATCGCTATTGCTCTCCACATTATTATACAGGGTTTTCTACATATAGACGGCTTTATAGACTTCAGCGAAGCTCTTCTAGCATCTAGGTTTGGTAGAGATGCAAGGGCTATTATGAAGGATAGATATAGAGGATCCTATGGGATCGCCTCTATGGGTCTCTATATAGTTTTGCTCTACTCCTCATTATCATCAATAGATCCTAAGCTCCTCCCAGCGGTTTACCTCCTAGGCGAGGTTATCCATGGAGGATCTATGGTTATCTGTATGGGGCTTGGGAGGGTCGAGCCCTATGAGGGTCTTGGAAGTATTTTTAAAAGATCCCTTAGCCGTGGTAGGGTAGCGATCTCTATAGTAGTTCTGGTCGCGCTCTACAGCTTGATGTCCCTGTTATTACTAGGATCCCTGCCCCTCTATCAGCTAGTCCTTGCTATATTAGCATCGGTGTTTTCAGCCGTGATAGCTAACAGGGTTCTCGGGTATGTTAGTGGGGATGTAGCCGGCTTCTCTGGCGAGGTTAGCTATGTGGTTTTCATGATCTCGTGGGTATCCATATGATCGATTTTCTCCTACCCGCGGGATTGTTTGAGATAGTTGCTCCTATATTATTAGGACTCTTAATGGATCTCCTATACCCATATCACAGAGGCTTGCTTCTCAAGATACACCCGGTTCATACAGCATATACTATGGCTAGGCTTCTCTCTCCGCCTGGTTCTAGTAGGGTTAGAGGGGTTGTTACATGGCTGGTTGTCATGGTTGTTCACTGTACTGTCTATGGATCTCTTCTCTATATAGCCCGCATGCTCGGAGAGATCTTCTGGATCCTTGTCTCAGCATATATAGTGAAGCTCTCAGTATCTGTAAGGCTTTTAGTAGATATCGTGAGAGACGTGGCAAGATGTCTTGAGGCAGGCGATATAGCATGTGCTAGGGAGAAGACCTCGTGGATCGTTAGGAGGGATACTAGCAGGCTGGGGGAGGGGCATTTAGCATCAGCCTCGATAGAATCTCTCTTTGAGAGCACGGTTGATGGGATAGCATCGCCCCTGCTATACACAGCTCTCCTAGGACCTATGGGGGGACTTGTACAGAGGCTTATAAACACATTGGACGGGGCTCTTGGATTCAAAACACCTGAGTATATAAAGGCCGGATGGCTCTCGGCAAAAGCTGATACTATTATTAACTATATACCAGCCAGACTCGTGGCAATCATGATCATTATCCTTGCACCAATAGCTGGGGGTAGTATTGGGAGAGCCCTGAGGATCTATATAGAGTATAGGAGAAAGACTGAGAGTGTGAATGCCGGGCACCCTATGGCGGCTGCTGCCGGGGGTCTCGGTATCAGACTAGAGAAGGTGGGGAGCTATGTGCTTGGTGAGGGCCCGTTACCAGGTTATAGAGATATATATAGAGCTTTAAGACTATTTACAGCTGTCCTGATCCTGGTATACCTAGTTACACTTGTTATTGCTGCTTCTGCAAACTATCTCGTATTTCACCAGGGTTTATTCTCTCGCTAGATCCTCGTGGTTTTAATGCTGCCTAAGCTTGAAAGATGGTATTATTACCTATATTATTATACCTAGGTATGTTTGCTCACAATGTAAGTGTGGGAAAAGCGAATTGGTTGATGTAGAAATAACATGGTTTATAACGCTATATCATCTGCTACGATGTCATCTCTATCAGTCTAGTGAGTGTTATGATCTTTCCCTGGCTTATGTTGATAGCCTTCACTCCCCTCCCCCTTAGCTCTTTTGCTAAGGCAATGCTATCCTTGATCATCTCCATTAGCTTGATCTTAGAGCCTAGATCTAGCCTTCTTGCTAGATCTAGGCTGGGGGTTGGGATTACTGTGTAGAAAGAGCCTCCAGCATTTCTCACACTCCTCTCTATCCTCTCTATAGCTGTTGCGATAGCGCTAGAATCCCTTGAGGGTGCTGTGAAGAGTAGCACTATATCGCCTCCTTTTAGGTTTCTCATGAGAAGTTTCGCAAGAGGTCTGGGGTCTATATCGCTAACCACGGTATCTTGGGAGAAGCTAATTCTAGCCATTCTTGAGAGAATACTCCTATACCCGCCAAGCCCTCTTGAGGGTCCAACGAGATCTATGGTCTCTCTGGAGTATAGTGCTAGGAACATTGCATCGCCCCTGGCCGCTGAGTATCTCGACATGGTTGCTATAATTCTCGCCGCGTTCTCGAAGGGTGTCTCTCTATAGGGTCCTGTGAACATATCCCCTGCTATGAGGAGTATGTAGAATATATTGCCCGACGCTTCTTTCTCTGTCTCCTTAACTATCAACTTGCCCCATCTGGCTGTATGTCTCCACACGATTCTTCTGGGCTCGTCTCCTTCTCTATATTCTCTCACGCTGAGGAACTCGGTACCGCTTCCAGAGATCCTTGATCTAGCCATCCCCAAAGATCTTGATAGGAGGAGGCTGGATCTGAGGCTTGATGGGATTAGTCTTGGTAGCACGAGAAGCTCTACAGGCTCTCCTACATCGATCTCGTCGCTTCTAAAGAGACCTAGAGGATCCCTGACGACGATCCTCAGCGGACCTATGAGGTGCCTCCCGGTCCTAGCCTCAAAGGCTGCCTTATATATTACACACCCCTTTGGAGGGATCATGATCAGGGCTCTTCTAGATCCTTTAGAAAGCCTCAAGTGCTCCGGATATACTAGGAAGATCTCTATGGGGCCTATTGGTATTAACCCACGATTACACAGCCTATATGACACCCAGAGCTCGTCTCCCTCAAAACCCCTGTCGGCTGCACCCTTAACCCCAGACCTAGTGATCTTATTCATAGAAATATTAACATACCCCATGAGGACTAGAGAGAGGATTATCAAGAAGACTCCTGACCATACAAGGATCCGGGAATAACCTGGAGGAATCCCGATCAGGTTTCCGGGAAAGGATCCGATAGTTATAAATATAGCAGCCACAAGAACCACAGAAGCAAGCCTCTCGGTGGATTTTACTATATGTTGCGACATTGTTCCTCTGATATTGCTAGGTGTCAGGGTATATATTGTAATGCGTCATTACAAAAGCTCTTAAAAAGATACAGCAAAACGCTTTCTCGCTCTGAGAACACAGCTTCCCGCGAGGCTGGCTAATTGTGGGAGAAGCGATCGATATATGTGGAGGACTTGGCTTTTAAAGCCTTAATGATAAATAGAGAGGTTGTGTGGAACATGAAGGCTATATTGCTTAGAACACCTGTTGATCGTCTGTAATACCATATGTGGTTCTATGTCTCCGAATCGGTGTCTATGTTATCAATATTGATACATATGTATGTATATATCTCCTCATTGATATATAAATGATCGGTGAAGGAATGTTGAAGAAAATAATACCTATAGGAATACTCATAGCTATAATAATTATAGGAGCTGTGGCGCTCTTCATGTATAAACCCTGGGGAGGGGTAGGGGTACCTACACAACCCACTGATACGAGGAATACAGCAGTAACCGCGACTGCTACGACTACCACGTCCTCGGGAATGATCGTTTTAACGTTCACCTATGAAGACCTATCAGTGAAGGCAGAGATCCCTAGGAAAGAGGTTTTGATAACAGGCGGAGGTTCGACTTTCGTAAACCCACAGATGCAAGCCTGGGCGCAGAAATTCAGGTCAGTGAGCGGGGGCTATGTTACTGTTAACTACCAGAGCATTGGTAGCGGTGCTGGTGAGGCTAAGTGGTTTGATAAAGCCCTGGATTTCGGTGCCTCTGACGTTCCTATATCTAAAACCACATATGATAGGCTTATCTCACGCAAAGCCTCATTCATCCAGATACCCTTAATAGCTGGGGCTGTTGGGATAATATATAATATACCTGAGTGGGACGAGAGCAAATGTGGCCCTCTAAGACTTTCTGGAGATGTTATAGCTGATATCTATCTAGGAAAGATCCTCTATTGGGATGACGATAGGATCAAGATGCAGCAAGTTGAAGAATGCAGATCATTATTACCCCACGAAATTATTAGGGGTATTCATAGAAGCGATGGGAGCGGTACAACAGCTCTCTTCACACTATACCTATCAACAGTATCAAGCGAGTGGAAAACAAGGGTAGGTACTGGCTATACTGTAGAATGGCCGAGGGATGCAATGGGATATGGAGAAGGTGCTAGAGGCAACGAAGGTGTGAGTGCAAAGGTTAAGGGGACTAAATACTCGATAGGGTATGTTGAGTACTCCTATGCTGTGGCTAACAAGATCCCAATGGCTGCTCTTAAGAATAAGGATGGTTTCTATATAGTGCCCTCTGCGGAAGCCGTTATGGAGGCGCTTAAGAGGGGTGCAAAAGATCTGCCACCGCCCTCCTCCTTCTGGGGAGATGTTCCTGCTACTCTTATAAATAGGGAGGGTGAGAAAACATACCCCATAGTTGGTATGGTATATGCGTTCATCTACACAGATATAGTTAGTGATATAGTTAGTAACAAGGATCTGGCTGCAGCCCTCTCAGCATTCTTCAAATGGGTATTAACAGAGGGTCAGAAGCCCGAGAACATTGTTACAGGCTATGTACCGCTTCCAAAGGAGCTTGCAGCTAAGGCTATTAAGTATATAGAGGATTATCTGAAATACTAGTTAGGAGTGGCGGGTGGGGGCTCTGAGGCTTTTTGAGAGGAGTCTTTTTAAGAAGAATAGAGAGTATTTTTTCCTGCTTTTAGCGTTAGCCAACATAGCTATAGTATTTATAGTAATAACAATAAATCTCGTACTAGCCGGGCAGGGGGTTAGGATCTTCATAAAAGAAGGGCTATCATTTATAACAACAAGTGCGTGGAGCGGTGTTAAAGAGAGCTATGGTATTCTCTTCGCACTCGGCGGTACCCTGGTTACTGGCGGGATAGCGATAGCAATAGCGGCTTTACTAGCCATAGGATCTGCTGTTACTATAATAGAGATCCTGCCAAGCTGGGCTAGGGCTTTTGCAAGCACACTAACAGATCTCTCGGCAGCCATACCGACGGTGATATATGGGCTGTGGGGGTTATTCGTATTATCGCCTGTGATAGGTGGTCTTATTTCCACACCTCCCCTCTCACTGCTCACACCATATTTAGGCTCTCCAGGCTCTCTTGGAACATCTCTTCTCTCTGCATCGATACTCCTCTCTATAATGATAGTCCCATTCTCTACGGCTATAATAAGGGAGTCTCTAGCCAGGATACCTAAATATATTGATGAGGCTCTATACTCGCTCGGGCTCACGAAGTTCGAGGTTGTTATGATCAAGCTTAGATATATTAGGACATCTATACTGACAGCGCTTATGATCTCTTACGGTAGGGCTGTTGGTGAGACTGTTGCTGTTGCTATGGTTATTGGTAATGTTCTTAACCCCGATTTCTGGAGGATCTTCAGCCCTGGTTATACTATAGCGAGCCTCATAGCTGATCAGTACCAGAATGCTGAGGCATACACATATATGGTTCCAGCCATATTTGGGATGGCTTTGATCCTTTTCCTAATAGGGCTCGGGATCAATATATATGTATCTATAATTTCGAGGAGGGGTTAGGATGGATACCAGGAGGCTTAGATCTAGTTTAGGGATGCTGGTCTTCGCATTACTATTCGTCATATCAATATTCCCGGTTTTTCATCTAATAGCTGTTGTGTTTATAAACGGCTCTAGCGTTATAGCAAGCAACTTCCCAGGCTTCTTCTACGAGGAGAGACCCCTCCCAGGCACGGAGGAGGTGGGCGGTGTTGGACCATATATACTAGGCACTTTGATCCTAGTATCCCTGGCAACGGTTATAGCAACCCCTATAGCGATCTTCGCAGCCATATATGCAACCCAGAGTTTGAGGAGCAGGTTAGGGTTTGCTACATCAACACTTACAAGGGCTATGATAGAGTTCCCCACAATCATTGTCGGGCTGAGTGTATATGGATTCCTAAGGATCCTAGATGAGGTTTTGGGCATGATCGGTCTCCAGAACCCTATACCTAGGTTCAGCGCCCTCTCAGGAGCAATAGCCCTGGCTATAGTCATGATCCCATTCATATACACACAGATCGAGGATGGGCTTCGAAGCGTACCAAACGATCTGAGGGAGGCTATTTATTCTCTGGGATCCTCTAGGATCAAGGCTTCAATAATAATGATGAGATATATCAAAGCGACAGTGATCACAGCACTCGCTATAGGGATTGGCAAGGCTTTGGGCGAGACTGCTCCCCTCTTCTTCACAGCCTTTGGCAGCGACCTCTACCCACCGATCGATGCTGGTATGCTCTTTAGACCCATAGGATCGCTTACACTGGGTATATATAACATGGCCCTCTCAGGATATGATAACTGGATCAGAGCCTCATGGGGTGCGGCTCTCATACTACTCTCTATATCAATAACTCTTTTCATAGTTTCAAGGATACTCTCTCACAGGAGGTGGTAGGGCGTTGGGGGCATCTGGAGCATCTATAGAGATCAAAGACCTCAGGGTCTGGTTCGGGGCTAGAGAGGTTATTAAGGGGGTAAGCCTCTCAATTCCTCGTAACGTTGTTTTCACTATAATGGGTCCCTCGGGTAGTGGTAAGTCTACCATTCTCAGGGCTATTAACAGACTGCTCGACCTATATCCTGAAGCGAGGGTTGAGGGTAGAGTTATCATAGACGGTGTTGATGTATATGGGGATACCGCTGATCCGATGGCTGTTAGGAGAATGGTGGGGATGGTGTTCCAGATCCCTAACCCCATACCCAGCATGTCTATCTATGACAACGTAGCCCTGGGTCCGAGGCTCAATAGGCTTGTTAAGAGTAAGAAAGAGCTTGACGATCTTGTTAGATGGGCTCTTGAGAAGGCCTATCTATGGGATGAGGTTAAGGATAGGCTTGGGCTGCCTGCTGGTAAGCTTTCTGGGGGTCAGCAGCAGAGACTATGTATAGCGAGGGCTCTGGCTATGAAGCCTAAGGCTATCTTGATGGATGAGCCTACGTCGAACCTAGATCCTGTGGGTACCGCTAGGATTGAAAGCCTTATAACCGAGCTTAAAGAAATCCTGACGGTGGTCTTGGTAACCCATAATACTTTCCAAGCCTCTAGGGTTTCTGACTATGTTGCATTCATATATGATGGCAGGCTTATCGAGGTCGGCCCATCGTCAAAGATCTTCACAAGACCTGAGAACGAGCTTACAGAGAAATATATAACGGGGAGGATGGTGGCTTGAGGCCTATAGATTATCGTGTCAAGGGTCTAGAGAGCATGCTTAAAGAGATCTCGAGGATCTCTGAGGAGATTGTTGAGAACGTTGTAAGCTTAAAAGCAACTCCTGATTCTATTAGGAAGCGTATTAACGATGTTAGGGAGATGAGGCTTGAGATACATAGGAATATAGTTGAGATCATGGCTAGGTACCAGCCCACAGCATCCGATCTCAGGGGGCTTATAGCAGCTTTGGAGATATCATATGGGCTCTATAGGTTCTCTAGATACGCCCTAGACATATCGACAGTGCTTGATAGAGTTACTAGGATAAGCGGTGCTAGCTGTGATCTGAGATACTCTAGCATGATCTCTAAACGGGTTGTTGAGATGGTTAGGGGGAGTATAGAAGCTTTCCTTAACAGGGATAAGAGTAGGGCTAGGGCTATTATTGAGATGGATAGAGAGGTTGACCAGACCCTCTTCACGGCTCTTGACGAAGCTTCTAGATCTGCTAATATCTGCTCAACCCTAGATCTCCTCATACTCATGTACCTAGAGAGAATAGCTGATCACTCCGTATACATAGCCCAGGAGATCATTGAGATGTTATAGAGGTATATACCCCTCATACAATATCTATGATGATCCCGATGCCAGGTCTCGCTGAGCAGGAGTTCGAGAAATACAGGGAGGCGGGGAGGATAGCGAAGAGTGTTAAGGAGGAGGCTCAGAAGCTTGTCTCTAGCGGGAGATCTGTTCTCGAGACAGCGATCAAGATCGAGGAGATCATAAGATCCCTAGGAGGCGAGCCGGCATTCCCAGTCAACATATCCATAGGCTCCGTCGCAGCTCACTACACACCAACGTATAGCGATAAGAGCCTATTCCCTGAGAAAGGGCTTGTAAAGATAGATTTTGGTGTTCATATTGACGGCTATATCGTTGACACAGCCTTCACAATAGATCTTGGTGGTGATTATAGGGTTATAATGGATGCTGCGAAAGAAGCCCTCGAAAAAGCCTTGTCTAGGATCTCGCCAGGTGTTTCTTTTAGAGATGTGGGGAGGATTGTTGAGGAGACTGCTAAGAGATATTCCCTGAAACCTGTGAGGAATCTGAGTGGGCATAGGATAGATAGGTATAAGATCCATGCTGGCGAGTCTATACCAAACTACTCAGAAGCACTGATACCATGGAGATTCAGAGAGGGAGGGGTATATGCTATAGAGCCTTTCATAACAAGCGGTGCCGGCTTGGTATCAGAGGGGAGGCTTGTAACCATATATTCTGTTAAGAAAACAAAGGTTAAATCCTCGGAAGAGGAGGCAAGGGTTCTGAGAGAGGCTATAGCTAGGTTCAAAGGGCTTCCTTTTTGCAGCAGGTGGTTAGCAGACCTAGGGGGCGATATAGATGCGATGCTTGAGAACCTTAGATCCAAGGGTGCTCTCCATCCATACCCAGTTCTTGTAGAGGTTTCCGGAGCCCAGGTGGCCCAGTTTGAGGAAACAGTAGCTATATATGAGGGGTCTGTATATATATTGACACGCTAGCATCCTAGAAAACCCGTGATCCCATAGATCCACAGGTTAGGCTAACTCTGCAACGATGATTTAAGTACCTCCTTGCGTTCTCATATATGGTGCGTATAGTGTATAATATGCAGGTCTCAAACCCTACCGGTATTGATAGCACGGTGCTTCTATTCTGGATCATAATAAATATTCTCTGGTTCCTATTACTATTCACAGATCTCCCCGACAAGATCAGGATCTATAGGTGGGATAGGGTCATAAGGTTCAGGCTATCCCAGATAGAAGGGCTAGCCTTAGAGACTAGGAAGGCTTCTGAAGATCATCTAAAAGAGCTCGGGATCAAGGAGCCGGGACCGGTGATAGATGGTTTTGTGAACAACAACTTCTTGATAGAGCCTGTCTCTATAGAGCCTATTGATATCGTGAGAAGGCTGGGTCATCTTATAAGGGTGAGGGATGATAAGATAAAAAGCTACGCCGCATCAATACTCCCCAACGCTGATCAGGCTAAGAGGGAGAACTTAGAGGTTATCCTAGAGATAAACTGGGTTCTCAGCTATGTTCACAGGGTTGTGAGACACTTCTACTTACTGGGTAAGAAGACCCAGAACTGGATGCTCCTCTACCAGCTAGTCCTAATCCTCCCAGCCCTTATCAAAGAGCTCGAGGCCTATAAGAAAGCGGTCGAGCCCTTTAGGCTGGGGATACCGATAGGGGATTCCGCTGGGCCTCTCGTAGTCTCGATGATGGCTCCCAATGCTGAGAGGATCAGGATTACAGATGAGACTGTATATAGTACCATTGATCTTGAGGGGAGGAGGGTATACCTCATCAAGGCAGAAGGTCCCGGGGGGACTGTTGGGAGACCTGGCGAGGCTGTTGCTAAGCTTGCCGAGCAGCTCGAGTGCAGGATCTCGAGGATTATAACGGTCGATGCTGCTCTAAAGCTTGAAGGGGAGAAGAGTGGCGAGGTTGCTGAGGGTACTGGGGCTGCTATAGGGGATCCAGGGCCTGAGAAGATATCTATTGAGAGAACCGCTATTAAATGCGGCGCTCCCCTAGACGCTGTGATTATCAAGATGAGTTCTGAGGAGGCTATAACCCATATGACCAAGGAGATCTATGAGGGTGTTTCTAAGGCTGTTGAGGTTGTGAAGAGAATTATTAGGGAGAGGACTAAGGAAGGGGATCAGGTTATAGTTGCGGGTATTGGGAATACTCTGGGTGTTCTTTGATTAAAAAACTGTTATCTCTTTATCTTTACAACTATCTCTATCGTTGATACCCTGGATCTCCTTCCCTCTTTGCTTTGAACTTCCTCGCTACCGATGTTTATCCTCTCAACAACTATACCGTTCTTGAGAAATCTGTTCCTAACGATCTCTACAGCGTCTACAGCCCTGCTAATCGCTCTACCCCTAGCTTTGACAACGATCTCATCTACACCCTGGCTGGCTAGCTGTAGTATTGCTAGCACATAGCTCATCACGGGTTTTTTACCTACTAGCACGGTGTTTATTGGCTGTGGCTGGACCATCTGTATCACCCAGGATCCTGTCATATGAAGATAAGCTACTAGGTTTTATAAGCTTTCCGTAGATCCCTACTATTTCTTAATAAACTCTGTATAGTGGCATTTACCGCAGTACCACCTAGCCCCGCCTGGTTCGTAGTAACCCATGATGGAGCCGCATCTCGGGCATTGTTTGTTCTTGAGCTTTATGCTTCTAGTCTTGGTGTCTATTATATATAGCGATGATCTGAATCTCTTTTCACTACCTTTTCCCTTGCTCATTGCCCACCACCCTCCTTCTTAGAGGATCTCTCTATGAGGTGTTTAGGCTCGAATTTCTCGAGAACTGCTCTATCGTTATATATATGGACCCATGCTTTGGAGGAGTCTCTGCCATACTCGGTCTCTATCCTCCTAACAACCACAAGATCTGGGCTGACTCCTAGGAGTTTTGAGACGGCATCGATGACCTCAAGTCTTGATGGTGTTCCTTTACCTCTATGCTCGATCCTTATAACAACCTCCCTCCTCTGGATCACTTTATTCTCTTTCTGGGAAACAACTAGAAAGATCACACCGCTATCCAGCTTAAGAACAGGACCCTGGGCAGAGCCTCCACCCGCCATTGATTCCGCCTCCTAGATAGTATGATTGAGAGCTTATTAGCAGGTGTTCGGGCTTCATATCGATTGTAAATACCAACTTTTTTCCCTTAACTTTCTCGATCCCGAGCTCTCTCACATGATCATTACCCTTAGCCTTAACCTATTCAGCCCCAGCCCTCCTCATAGACCCTCAGACCTGATGCTATGTGGAAGAATGGTTATGCGATACCACAAGGGTTATGTGGCTTAGAAATGCTGGATCCTCGTGAAAAGCTGATCAGCTGGTTAGGAGTATATATAAGGCTTCATACGAAAGTGGTGAGGTGAAAATCTAGTGGTTCAGGTTGGTGAGAAGGCGCCTGACTTCGAGCTCTTAGACACAACGCTTAAGAAGAGAAGCCTCTCGGAGTTTCTGGCAAAGGGTAGGTTTGTGGTGCTAGCCTTCTTCCCAGGAGCATTTACCGAGGTATGTACAAGGGAGATGTGCACATTTAGAGACAGAATGGCTAAGCTTGAGAGTCTAGATGCTGAGGTAATAGGGATAAGCGTTGACAGCCCGTTTGTTCTGAGAGTGTTTAAAGAGGTTAACAGGCTTAACTTCACACTGCTGAGCGACTATAACAGAGAGGTTATAGAGAAATACGGTGTAGTGATGCCAGACCTTCTCGGGCTAGGGCTTAAGAGACTAGCTAAGAGGGCGGTGTTCATAATAGATCCTAAGGGTGTTGTGGTGTATAAATGGGTCTCAGAAGATCCAAGAGTAGAGCCTGACTATAATGAGGTAGAGAGGGTTTTAGAGAAACTTAAGAAAGAACAAACGGCTAAGTAAAGACAAATAGATCTTTTTATATTAATATTCACACGCTATAGACAGGGTTAGAACCCATACTAGGGTTTTGTTGAGGGACGTAGAAGCCTCTGGGGATGGGTGTTGTATAGCTTTGGTTCTTGAGAAGCACTCTTGAAGCCCCCGTGCTTATCGACAACCCTGTATTTTGTTGGGATAAACACTCTATACCTATAGGTTTTATCGGCTATCCTTCCACTCAGGATCTCTATCTTTCCATCTATGATCTCTATTCTATATCTGAAGAGGGGAGCGTCGATGACTATTGTGTGGTATTCGCCATGCTCTCCCGAAGGGTCTATCCCCTCCCTCACGAGATCTTCTATCACCTCCTCATCCAATACACGCCCAACATGTTTTGAGAGGGGCTCTCTATCATGAACCCTCACGATCAGGGCTTTGACACCCATGTTCAGAGCTCTTCTAACGTTTTCAAGACTATCGAACCCCCATAGGGGTTCTAGAGCATCGATCCCGATCTCTCTGCATATTCTTTCAACCCATCGCCTATGATCCTCGATATATATGTCACCAAATACGGCTACCTCAACACCGATTCTCTTGAGGTTTGTAAGTATCTCTTTAAAATGCTTCTCATACTCGCTCCAGGTTGTTCTTCTTACAATCCCGATCGTGTTGAGCGAGGCTTGCTGAGCCATTATGATGCCTAGAGGCCCGTGATAGGATATTATATCTTCAACACGCATGTGGATCGTGTAGAGGATCCTTAATCCCTTCTCATAAGCGCTGTGGAAGGCTAGATAGGAATCCTTCCCCCCACTCCAGGACGCGGCAGCGATTCTCAGAATACCACCATGGTATTATATAGAGTATCCTTATTTATCATATATCATACTACCATGCCTAACCCGCGTTTAGCCTGGCTAAGCGTTGCTGTATATCGGATATCATATCAATGTCACGATCATTTGTTCTTGTTGTGAGATCCCTGCTTATTATATGCCTTAAATTACTACCTCGGTGATGTCTTTGGAGCAGAAATATATACCCAAGCTTGGTAGAGGTGTTTCACCAATAGGGTTGGGGACAGGGGGTAGGAGGACTGACAGATCTCTCGAATCTATATGGGTTGAGGGAATTGTGAGGGCTTTTCAGCTAGGGATTACTTTGATCGATACAGCAGAGATCTATAGTGATGGTTTTGCTGAAGAAGTTGTTGGCAAGGCTATAAAGGTCTGGGGAGGCCGTAGAGAGGATCTCTTTATAGTTACCAAGATACATCCCCGCAATCTAAGGGATAGGGATTCGATCTATAGGTCGCTCAGAGGCTCCCTCTCAAGACTTGGTCTCGAATATGTGGATTCATATTTAATACACTGGCTTGAGAAAGACACCCCCTTGAGAGAAGCTCTAAGGGTTCTGGAGGAGCTGTGGAAGGAGGGGCTGGTGAGGAGCATAGGGGTTTCTAACTTCAACCTAAGCCAGATAGAAGAGGCTAGATCCCTGCTAAGCCACACTGATATAGCTGTTGTTGAGAATAGATATAGCCTCACAAACAGAGGGGACGAGATCGATGTGATACCGTATTGCGAGAAAGAAGGAATACTATACCTAGCATACACCCCCCTCGATAAAGGGGCATTATCGTCTAACCAGGTTTTGAAGGAGATAGGAGCTAGGTATGGGAAAACACCGCTCCAGATAGCCCTTAACTGGTATCAGAAGTGGAGCACGCTAGTACCAATACCAAGGGCTACTTCTAAAGAACATGTTGAAGAACTAGCAGGATCTATGGGGTGGAAGCTATTCACAGACGATATAATGAAGATCGACTCTGAGTTCAAGCCCTATATAATTAAAAAATAGTAAAATGGTATAGTTATGGTTTTCACTAAGCTATTTTACTAAATATCACTGAACCTGAAGCACGGCTCTGCCCGTGTATTGTGCTTTTTCGAGTTTTTCAAACACTTCGTTTACTCTTGTAAGGGGCTCGACTAGGGCTACATGGGATCTAACCTTGCCCTGCACAGCTAGGTTGAAGAGCTCCTCGAACTCGTGTGTAACACCAACAATGCTCGGTATGATCTTCATTCCGCTTACCAATATATCTATTGGCACGGCGGCGAAGGGTCCCTCGCTGGATGCAGGAGCCCCTATAACTACTAAGGTACCCAGGGTCCTCAAGATCTTTATCCCGAGGTTATACCCAGAGATCCTTGGGGCGAATACGAGTGACGCATAGACACCCCCCAGCTTATCCTTAATAAACCTCTCCGCGTCTGAAGCGTCTACAGCATAGTCAGCACCGAGCTTTCTCACAAACTCTACCCTTTCAGAACCTACATCTATACCCACTACAGTGTAACCGAAGGCTTTAGCTATCTGGACAGCATAATGCCCCAGCCCGCCGGCAGCCCCTATAATTGCTATAGGCTTTCCAGGAGGTAGCCTGATCTCTGTTACAAGCTTTCTCACAGCACCATATGCTGTTATCCCTCCACAGAGCATTCCAGCCACATCAACGTCGGAGAGCTCCTTAGGTATTCTAGGAGCGGCTTTCTCAGAGATCACAGCATACTCAGCATAGGTTCCGTTAACATGGGCTGAGGTATACTTAGCATTAGGACACCAGTGAGGATATCCCGAGAGGCAGATCTCACAAACTCCATCCCAGTCATTCATCCATGGAACACCAACCCTATCGCCTTTCTGCAGTCTAACAACACCAGGGCCTATATCTTCTACAACACCTACTCCCTCATGTCCAAGGATTCTAACATTATTGGCCTCCATAACTGCTCTAAGCGATGGCCAGTCACCTTTCCATTGATGGAGATCTGTATGACATACCCCAGTAACTCTTATTCTTACAAGCACTTGTCCAGGCCCCGGCTGGGGCTTGGGAATTTCTCTTATTGAGAAGGGTTTGCCCCACTCATCTATATATGCAGTCCTCATGCTATCACCGCCTAGGTATATTATTCTCGATTTAAATATTTATTTTATCATATACATGTAAATAATCGAATATTATAACGTTTTTTGTTTACTTAACCATATTAACTACAAGCGTGATAGGATCTCAGTCTCTCCCGTGTTAACGATCGGATCTTTAGCTAATAAGGGCTCATATACCCATTATACGGGGATGTGCGTTGGCGGAGGTTGTTCCACCCGAGCTTGAGCAGTATGCGGTGAAGCTACAACAGCTTAGGGCGAAGCTTGGGCAGGTTCAGGCTGAGAAGGGTGTTGTTCAGGCTGAGCTGAAGGAGGTTGAGAGGGCTCTCGAACTCCTCAAGGGGGCTGCTCCCGATGCCCTTATATTCAAGAGTGCTGGGCATCTCATGGTGAGGGTTAGTAAGGAGGATGCTGAGAAGGAGCTGAGTGATAGGAAGGATATACTTGAGCTCAGGCTTAGGGCTCTTGAGAGGCAGGAGTCTAGTATAAGCTCTGAGATAAGGGATCTTGAGGCAAGGGTTAACGAGATCATGGGAAGATACTATGGAAGAAAGGGCGGGGGAGGCTAGCGGATCATCTCTAGAGGATCTAGCAATAGCTGTCGAGGATAGAGTGGGGAAGGAGATTAGGAGAAGGTTTGGTAAGAAGGCTCAGTATGTTGTAGCAATAAAGGTTGCGAGATCAAGGGATGGGGGTATAGATCTCGGGATAGATCTTCAGGTGTTCTCGCCAGCCCCGCTCGATGATAAGACGTTTTTTAGAATAGTTGATGAGGTGATCGATGCTGGATTTGACGAGGCTGAGGAGAGAATTAAGAGATCTAGGGAGGGAGCTGTGGGAGGCCTCGAGGGTAAAAAGGATAGCAATAGCGTCGCATCCCTCAGCGGATCCTGATTCTATATCCTCAGCACTCTCGATCTCCCTCATAGCCTTGAGATCCTCTGGTAAGCCCGCATGCTTTATCACAGAGGGCGGTTTAGACCTTATATCGAAACCTCTTTTCCAGAGCATGGTTTCAAAAGGCTATATAGAGGAGTGCCCGGGAAGGGTTGGTAACGACATCTGGGTTCTTGTCCTGGTTGACACACCCTCATGCTCAAGATCCCCTGTGGAGTGCGGTGCGTTTAGAGACATATACATAATAGATCACCATATATCCCCTGAACAATCCCCAGGAGCGAGGGGGATTATAGAAGGTGGCGCCTCATCTACAACAGAGCTCTGTACACTAATGCTAGAGGAGCTCTCTATCGAGATTGGTTCAAGCGATGCTGCCAACACGATCTTGGCTGGGATACTCTATGACACAAGATCGCTATCCATAGCCTCGCTCGCGGCTATCGAGGCAACCAGGTTCCTTATGATGCAGGGTGCAAGGATACAGGATGCATTGAGGCTCATAAAAAGGCCTCTTGAGATTAGTGAGAGGATAGCTAGGCTTAAATCGATGTCAAGGCTCACAGTATATAGATCCGGGGATAACATACTTGTATGTATAACCCATGTAGGAGCTTATGAGGCATCGTCAGCCCAGGTTCTAATGGGGGCTGGGTGCGATATAGCTCTGGTACTCTCGGAGAAAGAAGATCTTGTGAGAGTTGTTGCCAGATGTTCAGAGGAGGTTTGTAGAGAGATAGGGTTAGGAGAACTAGTTCTGGGAGAGCTTGCAGAGATCTATGGTGGAGGTTGGGGAGGTCATAAACTAGCAGCTGTAGCCTCTCTCAAGGCTACTCTTGATGATGTGCTGAAAACGATCCCACGTATTCTTGAGAAGAGGTTGGGGAGGCTCTCACCTATATAACCTTGATCCATGTTAGGTGTTATTATAGCTTATAAGTTGCGAACACATGTTCACTATGGTGGTTCTATGCTTCCCCAGAGTATTCAGCTACCAGAGATCACGATCCATGAGAAGGTGAGTATAGACCCGGCTAGAGCAGCAGTTATAGTTGTTGATATGCAGAACGACTTCGCCCACCCCAGGGGGAGGCTATTCGTACCCGATGCTCCCAAAACCATAGCGAACATAGCTAGGCTTATAAACAGGGCAAGGATCCATGGAGTGCCTGTGATCTATACACAGGATTGGCATATGAAGGAAGACCCTGAGTTCAGGATCTGGGGGGAACATGCTGTTGCAGGAACATGGGGAGCGGAGATCGTTGACGAGCTCAAACCCCTTGAGGGTGATATTGTTATTAAGAAGCTGAGGTATGATGCATTCTACGGAACACAGCTAGAGCATCTCCTCTCAAGAGTATTGAGGAGGGATGTGCTCATAATAACGGGAACTGTGGCTAACATCTGTGTCCTTCACACAGCTGGTAGTGCTGCTCTAAGATGGTTCGATATAGTTGTCCCGATAGACGGGATCTCTGCACTAACTCAGTTCGATCTATATGCTGCTTTGAGGCAAGTTGATTTCCTCTATAAAGGCAGGATTGTTAGGAGCGTTGATAATATAGAATTTACACGATGATCCATGGAAAACTTTTTCCCTGAGCTGGTTATTACTCTAGGGTCTCTAACACGATATACAGGTCCCCGCACCATATAACAGGATTCTGGGTTCCTGTGAGGAGCGGTGATCCGCTCACAACAGGCTCACTCGGCGTTGGGATCTTGGTTGAGCCAGGCATATCTGGCAGAGGGTTAAAGATAGACTGTAGGGTTATGGTCGATGGTGGCTGTGTCGAGATCAAGCTTGCGAAGATCATCGAGGAAGAAGCAATGCTCGGAAACGGTATTGAGGTGAGATCATCCATACCTCTTGGGATGGGGGGAGCGGTTAGCGCCTTCATAGCACTTGCACTCTCCTGCGAAGCGATAAAGAATAGGCTTGGATCCTGTTCCATTAAAGAGAACCTTTTAGAAGCGTCTAAGCTTGCTCACAAGGCTGAGGTTCTCTCACTAACAGGGTTGGGGGATGTGATAGCCATGGTTACTGGTGGAGGGCTTGTGCTGAGGCTAAAGCCAGGAGCGCCGGGCTATGGTGAGGCTATAGCTATAAGGGATCCCGAGCTTGATAGGGTGTTCTTCACGATAGCATCTATAGAGAGGAGGATCACTACCCCTGATATGCTTAGTACCATGTGGGATAGGATAGCTAGTGTGGGTATGGAGGCTTATAGAGAGTTCCAGAAGGATCCGAGTTTAGAGAGGTTTCTAGAGATCTCTAACAGTTTCTCTAGAAGAGTGGGTTTCCTCTCGGGAGATGTTGACAATGCTATAGATAGATCTCTTGATCCTCTTGTGAGGAGGGGGGAGGTGCTGGGATACTATGCAAAGAAATCTCTCCTCGTGATAGCCCATAGAAAGGGTGCTGAGCACGAGATCTCTAGATCTATAGGGAGTTTTGTTAAAAGGGTTCTTGGCATATATAAACCGGCTGCTAAGGGGTTCGAGGTCGTTGGAGACATGGATACCCCCGGATCATCCTAGGAGAGAGTCTCTCCTAATCAGGGAGAAGCTTGTTGAGGGTTTCAGGGAGGGGATAGTTGTACCGCAGGGTCTGATAGCCCATGGGAGGGGTGAGTGCTTCGACTACCTAATAGGCGAGAGAACCATAGAGCCTGCTAGAAAGGCTATAAAAGCCTCAGCAGCTCTCCTCCTACTAGCCAGGAGACCCGTTATAAGCGTTAATGGCAATACAGCAGCCCTCGTCCCAGAGGATCTTATTAAGCTGTCAAGAGAGCTAGGAGCACCGCTTGAAGTGAACCTATTCTACAGGACCCGCGAGAGGGCTGAGAGGATAGCGAGGAAACTGGCTATGCTGGGGGCACCAAGGGTTCTCGGTGTTGATGATGTCGTCGAAGGAGTACCAGGGCTTAGCAGTGAGAGGAGACTTGTTAGCAGGGAGGGTATCCTGGTAGCAGATGTAGTGCTAGTAGCTCTAGAGGATGGCGATAGAACGGAGGCTCTGAAGAGAATAGGTAAGAAGGTGATTGCGATAGACCTCAACCCGTTATCAAGGACAGCGAGGGCTGCAGATATAACGATAGTAGATAACGTTGTCAGGGCTGTTCCGCTCCTTGTAGAAGAGATAAAGATCCTGAAGAACAGATCTAGGGAAGAGCTTGAGGAGATATTGAAGAGCTATGATAACAACAAAGTCCTTGGCGAGGCCTTATTACATATAAAGAGGAGGCTTGAAGAGATATCTCTCACGCTAATGGGTAGCGGATCTACTATAGCAACATAACCTTCCTATAAAAATACAAAAATACCAAGAAAAGATCGAGTAGCCCGCATCTATAACCACTAATGCTCCGCGCCCTCTGTAACTTAGACGTATATTTATAGACATGCTCTGTGAAATCGTCTTAACACAGAGCAAGGCTAGATCGGGATCTCTTTCACAAGATCCTTTGCTAAGGACCCTATCTATAACCAGGTTTTAGAACGTATGTGTTTTTCTCTTTTTAACCTATAAGGGTTGCCATTTGTCTCTGGATGTGACTATGAATGAAGATAAAGTGGTTGGAATGAACATTCAGGGACAAACGGTGTTGCTAATAGTCCTACATACTGATCTTTAGTGCTGATCATGGCTGAACAGCCTATTACAAAGCTAAGGGATGTCATACTCTATATACAGTATAGGGTTTGCTGTGTTATTGGGAATCGAAATATTATGGAATTTAGAATAATTATTGAGGGGCTATGGAGGGTTCTGGCAAGGATTCAGAGAGAGGCTGGCATGCCGGGGATTTTCTAGTAAATATCCATTTGAGTTTGATCCCTGCCCGCGATGTGATCTTACCTCCGATCAGCTCTAAGGTTATTAAGAACTTAATAGATTCCGGGAGCTTTCTCAAGGGTTTAGGGACTCTTAGCTCTTCAAAAGATCACTATAAGCCTTTCTTCATATCATGCCTCTATAGAGATAATGGCGAGAGGCTATATAGAGTTCATAGTAGGAGGGCTTCTGATATTCTGTTGATTGCTAGAGGCGGGGAGCATCTCATGGCAAGGGTATCTGCTGTGGTGCCGAGGGAGGTTATAGGTGATTTGCTGAGCATTGGGAGAGGGGGTTTTGAGACAAGCTATGGTCCTTTCAATGTTGCTCTCGACAAGATCGAGGTTATAGATCTGAAGGAGCTGAGGCTCGATCTCTCAAGGGGTTTTGTTATGACTTTTAAAACACCTGTTATTCTCTCCCCCAAGATTATTTTACCCCCACTGAAGAAGATCATGGATAAATACGGTAAAATGAAGATCGGACATCTAACGCTACCAGTGCCTGGATTGATCTTTGCACATGCTCTCAGACTGTGGAATAGGGCTGTGCCAGAGGATCTTAGGCTAACGAGGCCAAATGATAAAGATGATATATACTCATATAGAGTTGCTGTTATGGGTACAGCTCTAACTGAGGTGATAGGTTACAAAACCTGGACCGAGACAGTGATTCTGGGGAAGAACGAGAAAGGGGTTCTTAGAAAGACTAGAGGGTTTAGGGGGTATATTGTTATGAATATAAAGCACAAGATCACTAGGAAGGCTATGGAGAGAGCACTAGCCCTAGCCAAATACCTGGGGATTGGGAGGAGTAGGGGTATAGGTCTTGGCGAGGTAGGGATCGATCCTAGAGTTGTGGAGGAGGGTGTTGAGCTGGGTAGCGAGGGTATCTAGAATCTTTATTCAACTCCCACCACAAGATCCACGATCCTTCTCTCAAGGACGCGGTATAAACCTCTATCGGTAATTCTTATCTCTGGTATTACGGTTAGGCTTAACAGCTGTATCTCTTGTAACAACCCCTCAGGATCTTCTGCGCCATGTTCTCTAAGCGTTCTGAAAAGCCCTCCTAGCTCTGAGGCTACCTCATAATAGCTTTTAGTCGACATGAGCCCTGCTATTCTTAGCTCGACGGATGCCTCTACCTTTGATCTATGTGTAAACACTATACCTCCACCAAGTTCTATAACGGCCTTGATAGCGCTTGTGACATCTTCTAAGGAACTCCCAACAGCAATTATATTGTGGGAATCGTGGGCTATGCTTGAAGCTATAGCCCCTTCTATTGGTATATCTACACCAACCCCTGTATAGCTATGCCCGCTCCCATATCTATTCACAACAGATATATATACAAGCCCCTCGCCTATGTTTTTAGCACTACACTCAAGCCTAACCCTTTCCTCTCTTGTAAGGGTTGTCCCGTGAATCGGTCTCACGGCTCTCACAACGACTTCTTCGCATCCTTTAGGTAGATCCAGTGATATTCTTAGATGCTGTGGTGCCTTAATGCTATTAGCTATGATAGGCTCTGATAAGGCTATGGGATCTTCAGGCCCTAGATATTTGTACTCTCTAGCTACGAGTGTTCCGTCTACATAGACCTCTTCAACAGAGACCTTCTCAAGATCGCTGATCAATACTAGATCCGCATATCTACCTGGAGCTATAGATCCGAGCCATCTGTGAAGCCCGTAGAGGATCGCTGGGGCTATTGTTGCGCTTGCAATAGCCTTCACAGGATCTACACCGAGCTCTATAGCCCTCCTAACCGCTCTATCCATATGCCCCTCCCTAGCTATGTGTAGACAGTGTATATCGTCTGTAGCTATGGGGACTATGTGTGGAAACCTATCTATAGCTCTATAGAGTCTCTCTAGATCTCTCCAGCTAGAGCCATACCTAACAATAGGGATCATCCCCTTAGAAAGCCTCTCAGAGAGCTCCTCCCAAGAGGTAACCTCATGATCATTACTTATCCCCAGCGAGATATAGGCATCGAGATCCTCGCCACTCAGTCCCGCAGCATGGCCCTGGACAATCTGTCTCATGGCTAGTCTTGATGAGTATTCGAGGAAAACACTATCGCCATCAAGCAGGGAGCCTGTATCCATTATTTCGCCAACACCAGAGAATCTATCAACATTACCGAGGATCTCGTCATATCCTATCACGGCCCCACCACGATCAGGAGATCTAAGGCTCGCAGGAACGTTGGGGGGTATTAGTAGGAATACCTTGAGAGGTGATCCGCTGAGCTCTCTAGCCATATACTCCACACCAGCTAGCCCTGCTACATTAGCTATCTCGTGCGGGTCTGCGAAAACCGTTGTCGTACCTCTTGAGAGAACCGCTTTGGAGAACTCAGCAGGTCTGAGGAGTGTGCTCTCTATATGGGTGTGGGCATCTATAAAACCAGGGGCGAGGGTTTTGCCACGTGCATCTATCTCTCTAGTATAGATCCCTCTAGATCTTTCACATCTACCAACACAAGTTATTATCCTCCCCTTAACAGCTATATTAACACGATCAATAATCTCTCCTCTCCACACATCTACCACAGAGGCGTTTGTTATAACCAGATCAGCTGGTTCAAGCCCTAAAGAGGATCTCGAGGCCCTAGCCAGCTCCTCGGGCTTGGGCCTAATATCAGCGAGCACAGGCAACAGAGCTCCTCTACTGTTATTATATGAAAAATGCTTAAAAATACCAAAGCATTGCTGAACCAAAATACCGATATTTATATACATATGTGTAAAAAGAGTGCTCGAAACACAGCATGCCGGGCGTTGGTAAACATATCGTGTAGAATATATATTTCTCTAACAAGTATATCTTTGGGATGGCTATATGCCCACGCTGGATACAATGCTAATCCTCGGGCTCATAGTCTTACTCCTCGTACTAGGTCCCACAAAGCTACCCCAGTTTGCCAAAGCTATTGGAGAAGCTGTGAGGGAGTTTAGAAGGGCATCATCCGCCGTTATCGAGGAGCCTCAGCCACAGAGAGAGATGCCGAGAACCCAGCAACCTCAGCAAGTGCAGCAACCTCAACAGGTGCAGCAAACCCAGGCACAGGCTCCAACCGAGATCGATACCAATAATGCTATTGTTGCAGCCGCCATAAAGGAGGGTATAGATGTTAGGGGCAAGTCTATAGAACAGATAGCAGAAGAGCTTGCCAAGAAGCTTAAGGAGAAGAAGACTGCTGGAGCTAGCTATATGTAGGGTTAGCATTCCTAGCTATATGCGTGTTTTTAGCTCCTATGGTGATTACTAACAGGTGTTGAAGGATAAAGGGGATCCCGATAAGGGTTGGTGTTGGAGCGGTTGTTATACATAACGGGAATGTTTTGCTGGTGAAAAGGAGGAATCCCCCCTCTGCTAATATGTGGAGCATCCCAGGAGGGCATGTGGAGCCTGGCGAAAGTATTATGGAGACAGCTGTTAGGGAGCTGTTGGAGGAGACAGGCGTTGTTGGGAAACCCCTGGGTGTTATAGATATTACGGATCTCTTTGTGAAGAATCGGAAGGGGGATCTGGCTGTGAGGTATATTATAATAGATGTTCTTGTCGAGCCTGTAAAGATAGATCTCAAGCCTGGGGGCGATGCTCTCGACGCTGTTTTCATACCCCTTGACAGGGTTTTGGAGATGGATCTCACACCCTCGACTAGGAGGTTTTTCGAGAAAATGCTCTCTCGAGGTTCGTGCTCTATAGAGCCTTCTGAGGTATATATAGTTGAGGAGCTCTTCTAACCCACTCTATATCTCGTAATGCTCACAGATTCTTCTGAGATTCTCCACGCTTGTTACTAGAAAGCCTTCTCCCGAGTCTTCGTATATAACCTCGAAACCTATCTCGGAAAGAAGATCTGGTTTGATCTCGAGGGCTTTCTTAAGAGCGTCTGTGAATCTTGGGAAGCTCTCCGTAGATCTGTATGATTGGAATAACCCATATAGAGAGATCTTGATGTTCTTCTGCCCAGTTATGGCTATATAGTCGAGTATATCTCTACATCTCCTAGAGAGATACAGCCTTATGGTCTCTATGACAATAACGCCCGGATCCTCGGTGCTCTGTTCATCCTCGCCCAACCCTCTGTCGATGCTCACTAGCAACCCCTGATCTCTTTACGAACATGCTTATATAGATCCTGCTCTGCGGATCCTTGGAATTAATCGAAATACCATAGCGACTGTATTATATTCTGGACTAGCACCATATTATCGGTGCCTCTATTGCCCTTCGAGGCTAGGTATAGGGTGTATTGGTCTGAGACAGATGCTGCCGGGATAGCTCATTTCACCAGTATTCTCAGGATTGTTGAGAGGGCTGAGGAGGATCTATATAGATCTAAGGGGTTGGGGGAGGTGCATAGGCTGATACCGAGAATCGAGGTTCATGCTAGGTATAGAAGCCCCCTGAGATGGGGCGACGAGATCAGAGTTAGGCTTGAGCTGGATGAGGCTAGATCTAGGGGTCTTAGATATAAGTTCGAGATCTATAACGAGACAACCGGGAAGCATGCTGCCGAGGGTTATGTGGCTTTCGCATGTGTTGAGAAAGAGGATAACGGTATAAGGGCTGTTGAGTGCCCTAAGGAGTTGATAAACCTATGGATGGAGACGAAAGCCGGGTCACAGCCCCACACCACAGATCCCAGAGCCTAGGGATCTTGGTGAGCTAGGCTTTGTGCATGACTATCTATTTTTAGCTACCCATATCTATAGCATAGTGGATACCTGTTATGATACTCTGGAGTGTGCATCCTAAGCACATTGATCATGCTAGGCTTAACATTCTCTGGAGATCAGCGTTGCTCGCTAGAGAGATAATTGAGGGGAGGGTTAGGGAGTATAGGGGGAATATCTCCCTCTATAGGTTTATGGCTCACCCGGAGAAGGTTAAGGCGATAAATACCTATATATATTACATATGGCTCGAGGCTAGGGAGAGGGGGTATAGATATGCTGTTGATGAGGTTTTGAAAAAGGATCTAATAGACACCGAGATAAAGATCCCGATAACCAGTGGACAGCTAGCCCTCGAGATATGGAGGCTCCTCTCAAGAATAGCCAGATCCAACCCCAAGTGGATCTCCAAACTAACCCTAGCCCCGTGCTTCGAAGCCAACCCGGTCTTCAAAGTAGTTGAGGGACCACCAGATCCTCGTGAAAGAATACCGAGAGAGGCTCTCAACAGACTTTACAGAAGCTTCCCATTCAAAGGCATAGAGATCCCTATAAATATATGTGCATAGCTATCCATACGGGTCACGATACCGAGAGATCAGAAGGGCTATGAATATCAACTCCTGGGCAAAACCTACTCCGGGGGTGTTTTGAAAACCTATAGGGTTGGAGATACAGAGATCCATGTTATTAAAGGCGATATAACAGAGATCGAGGCAGACGCTATAGTTAACGCAGCCAACCCCTATCTAGAACACGGAGGCGGAGTAGCACTAGCCATAGTGAGAAAAGGAGGCGAGGTTATCCAGGAGGAGAGTAGAAAATATGTGAGAGAACACGGCCCAGTCCCGGTAGGGGGAGTTGCGGTAACATCTGCTGGTAGGCTTAAAGCTAGATATGTAATCCATGCTGTCGGTCCAAGATACGGGGAAGAGAGGGGCGATGAAAAACTAGCATCCGCTATAAGATCCTCGCTCGATAAGGCTGAAGAGCTAGGCCTCGGATCAATAGCTCTTCCAGCAATATCTACAGGGATCTATGGTTATCCATATAGGAGAGCTGCAGAGATCATGGCTAATGTGCTTAAGAACTATAACTATAGATCATTAAAGAGAGTAATAGTATGTCTCTATGGAGACGAAGCCTACAGAACGTTTGAAGAGGTTTTCGAAAAGATCCTAAGAAGCATAGCATAACTTATTATACTAAAATCTAATACATTTAGATCCCAGAAGGATTGGAATATATATCCTGGGATCCTTGCTTGGTTATTATTCTAAGAAGAGCTATAAGGGTTATTATTAGATCAGGTGTTACTGTTACTATATTTAGCTATAAAGATAGATCGTATCTGTGGAGGGGCTTTGGAGTATTTGTGAGAGGTCTGGTAAGGAGAGATGGGTGTTATTAGTCTATTTTAGGGTGAGATATAGGGTGTGAGGATGGTTTTCATTAGGGTTATTTTCGGTGATTCGAGGAGAATGATAGAGCTTTCTGATAACTCTGTCCACTTGGTTGTCACTTCACCGCCATATTATAATGCTCCTTTCGACTTCCCAGGGCTTTTTAAGAGTTATGATGAGTTCCTAGAGCTGCTTAGGAATGTTGGTAGAGAGATCTACAGGGTTCTTAGTCCTGGTAGGGTTGCGTGCTTCGTTACACAGGATGTTAGGATCGATGGCGTGCTCTATCCTATTGTCCCAGATCTTATACGCATAATGCTCTCTCTAGGTTTTGAGTATCAGGAGAGGATTATTTGGCGTAAGCCCGAAGGTTATATTAGGATTAGTAGGAGGAGCGGTGTGCTCATACAACATCCATATCCTATGTATTATTATCCTGATAATATATACGAGGAGATAGTGATATTCAGAAAACCGGGGGAGTTTGATAGAAAGAAAATACCCCAGGCCGTGGTTGAGAAAAGCAAGATCGATATAGGTAGATTCCAAAGAGAAAAGTGGTATCTCTCCGTATGGGATATAACGAACGTGCTACCCAGCGAGAAGTGGAGTAAATACACAGCAGTATTCCCTGAAGAGCTCGTCGAAAGACTCATATACCTCTATAGCTATTGGAGGGAAACCGTTCTAGACCCCTTCCTCGGAACAGGGACGACATGTGCCGTGGCAAGAAGGCTGCAGAGGAACTGTGTAGGGTATGAGATAGACGTGGAGTTAAAAGATGCGATAGAGGAGAGGATAGGTGGGACGAAAACATTAGTAAGCTTCCTGGAGGGAGAGGAGGATAGGGTGGAATTCATAGTTAGAGACGATGCGAGAAAGCTTAGGACAAAGCTTAGGGAAGAGATAGATAGGATGCTCCAGGAGAGGAAGAAGTCTAAAGAAAAAGTCTAGCTATTTCCTTGATTTCTCAAGCATTCTCGCATGGTCATCGTCACTAGGCAATCTACTTAGATATTGTTTAGCAGTGCTCAGAGCAGTATAAAGGAGCCTCCCATTAATAACTATAAGCTGGGTCTTATCCCTATGATCACAGTAAGAAAGTCTACCCCTAGCCTTACCCTTCACAAAGTCTTTAAGTATACCTCGGATCTGTTTCGGAGTGTTGGAGGCTAATTTAAACATTATCTGTGGGCTCTTTCCAATAATCTTGGCTACACCGACCTTTAATCCTGTTTTTATCGACGGATCGTAATCTAACCTAAGTCTCACCCTATCCATAACATCTGGTGAAACACCGTTTTCTCTAGACTTAGCTTTAAAATATGCTAATGCTAGGGAGAAACAGCCGAGGCATAGACTGAAACCTGTTATAGGGATCCCGACATCCTTCCTCTTAGGGGTGTACGCATAGAAGGTTATTTCCTTACCGCCCTGGAGAACTTCACGCCCCACTTGTATAGTAGATATAGGGACTGACGAGGCTCCAACGAGATCTTTTAATAGGTTTAAGAGCTCATCATAGTATTTGGCATTAATATAAAACATAGCCCAGTTATTCCACTTTTCAGGGTTTACGCCGCGAATCGACACACGTTCTAGATGATATCCCTTAGCATCTAACTTTAAATATATATTGCCTTCACCATCATAACCAATATCAACATAAACCTCTTCGGCAGGAATGTGGAATGCTCTTCTACCTTTATACCCAGTCTCCTCCCATCCCAAATCTTGAAGCTTTAGCCCTAGCCACTCAGGGGGTATGAGCCTCTCAATGGTTATTGGCTCGCGCTGTTTAATCCAACCCTTGAAATCACCATATATTATAGGTATAGGAGTCTCTATTTTACCGTCGATACTCCTAGGAATTCGAAACCCATAGTTAGTAAGCTCCTCTTGAAGCTCAAGAGACGCAGCAAAATATATTTGAATAGAGTCTACAGGATACCTCTTATCAATCCACACAATATTACGCATCGTCAAACAATCCCTATTGTCAGCTATCCTTATAAATTAATAAACTAATATATAATAGCCTAACATATAATAGCACAGTAACAACCTACACGTTTAAGCCTACATTCGACACTCAAGGGCAGCATTTCTAAGGAGTTAATGCAATGAATAAACCTCAGAGGCTAAACCCAAGCTTGTTTGCCTAAACTCTATTTTAAGAACCTCTATACTTCGGAAATCGGAATCGATATTAATACCCTCATGGTGAGCATTCATGATCTTTTCTTCTCAAGGCTTTATCATTATAGCCTAAGGCTATATCGATTACAAAGATCTGTGTCTCGAGCCTCTGTTTAAGGTATGGGAGCATATCAAGTCCTGTAGTTATATTTTGACAAGAATAGTGATCCTAGCCTATGATTGATTATCTACAGATATATTTGAACGTATATCGGCTTTATAATATTTAATTAGGTGCTCCCTATGCTGGTTGGCTTTTGGCTTGGCAGGGTTGGTTATGAGTATGCCTATAGACTCCAGCTAGGGCTTGTTGAGGCTAGGGCTAAGGGGGATGTGGGCGATCTTGTGCTTCTCATGGAGCATGATCACGTGTATACGCTTGGTAGGAAGGGGGGCGTGGTTTACGATCCAAGGGGAGTCCCTGTATATAGGGTTGAGAGGGGTGGTTATGCTACATACCACGGTCCTGGTCAGCTTGTTGGATACCCTATAATAGATCTTAGTTCGAGAGGGCTTACCGTTGTTGGGTATATAAGGCTGCTTGAGGAGGTGATAATAAGATCTCTGAAAAGGCTTGGCATAGAAGCCTCCCGGGTTGAGGGTTTCTCAGGTGTGTGGTATGGGGGGAAGAAGGTTGCATCTATTGGGATAGCTGTTAAGGGCTGGATCACGTATCACGGCTTTGCTGTCAATGTAAAAACCGATCTGAGCTACTTCAACAACATAGATCCATGTAATCTGGGGCAGGGGATCATGGTAAATGTGTCGGATATCGTTAAGACAGATATAGATCTCAAAGGATATGCTAAAGAACTATTCGAAGAACTGACATACGCTCTGAGAGATAGAGGTGTTATGGTTGATCTAGTAGGAGACGCAGGGATCGATACTATTATAAACACCTATAGACAGCTTATTAGAGCCTCTAAGATCTTATCCTAATAGCAGTTTAGTGTTTGTTTTTAATAGTGCTTTCGTATATTATTCTGGTATGTTGCTTCTTGGGCAGCTCTATCGACTCCCTAGTGCTCTCGTATCTCAAGAAGCATCCCTACTCAAAGCCTAGAGAGATAGCTGACGGTCTTGGCTTTAGCATTGTTACTGTTAGGTATTCATTGCTCAGGCTTAGAGAGAGGGGATTGGTTGTTAGGACTAGCAAGGGCTATGTTGCGAGGGGCTATGCGGCTAGAGAGCCCGGGGCTGGCGAGATCCCAGCACCGCAGGAGCCCGGGCTTAAAAGGGAGATCGAGGATCTCAAGGACAGGGTTTCGGAGCTTGAGAAAACATTGGAGGATGTTCTCGAGAATCTTTCAAGACTTGAGAAGGAGGTTTCGGAGCTAAGGGTCTTTGTAAAGGCTCTCCAAGGATCTGGGGGTGTTTTGAGAGGGCGAGGGGATCCTTTCCTCGATAGATTGTCGCAGGAGAAGGTGATGACAATATCAGAGGCTAGGAGGGAGGCTTCTAAGTCTATGGGTAGTCTTGAGTACTATGTGGATAAGGGGTACGCCGTGATCGTTGGGGACTTTGTAGCCGATAAGGCTTTCTATGAGGCTTTGTTATCAAGGATGCCGATAAGGGTTGAGGATATTAATAGCCTCTCAGCTAAGGAGAAGATCCTTGTAGAAGCAATGATCTCCGAGGGGATAGCCTATGTTGATAAGGGTAAGGAGGTAAGGCTAGCATGACTAGCCCCGGATCCCCAATCCCAGAATGGATAAAGGTGAAAGCACTGAGACTCGAGGGTTTCGAAGACGTTAAATATATCTTAAGAAGCCTTGGACTCTCGACAGTATGTGAAGAAGCCAGATGCCCCAATATATATGAGTGCTGGAACGATGCTACAGCTACATTCATGCTCCTTGGAGAGACCTGTACAAGGTCATGTAGATTCTGCTCTGTTAAGACAAGCAACCCCAGAGGCTGGGTGGATCCTTCAGAACCGTATAAGGTGGCTATGGCTATCCAATACCTAGGGCTCGACTATGCGGTGCTCACCATGTTTTGCAGAGACGATCTTGCAGACGGAGGCGCCTCCCACATGGCGAGGGCTGTGGCAGAGATTAAGAGAAGATCTCCATCAACAATAGTCGAGCTCCTCCTATGCGATATGGGTGGTAAGAGAGAAGCTATAGAGATTGTTGTCAACTCAGGTGCAGAGGTTCTGGGGCATAATATAGAGACTGTTAGGAGGCTTACACCTATTGTGAGGGATATGAGGGCTAGTTATGAGAGATCCCTGGAGGTTCTGAGGAGTTTTAAAGAGATCGCTAGGATTAAGGGGAGAAAGATCCTGACCAAATCATCAATAATACTGGGATTTGGAGAGAGCTTCGAAGAGGTTCTGGAGACACTCAGGGATCTTAGGGAGGCTGAGGTGGATATAGTCACAATCGGGCAGTATCTAAGACCGACCAGCAGCCCCAGAAACATACCAGTGGCTAGATATGTACCGCCAGAAGATTTCGAGAAACTGAGGGTCGAGGCATACAGGCTGGGGTTTAGATATGTAGCCTCAGGCCCTCTGGTTAGGAGCAGCTATAGAGCTTCCGAAGCCTATGCTAAAGCGATCCTCAAAAGCCTATAGCTATAAATGCCCTTAGCCATATAGTCTCGGTGAAGATTTGCCCAAACTGAGATGGACTTTGAGAGAGCTTATAGCATCGGGGGAAACAATACCTGTCCCCGGGGTTTATGCTCCATCTATAGCTATGCTTGCCGAGAGGATGGGGTTCAAGGCTGTCTATCTAAGTGGGGCTGCTCTTACAGGTCTTCTAGGAATGCCTGACCTCGGGATCATAACCCTCACGGAGGTTGCTATGTTTACCAAATATATCTCGGAGAAGATCTCCATACCCCTCATAGTCGATGCTGACACAGGATTTGGGGAGGCTATAAATGTCTCAAGAGCTGTGAGGGTTCTCGAGGATGCGGGAGCCTCGGCTATACAGATAGAGGATCAGGTTATGCCTAAGAAGTGCGGTCACCTCTCGGGAAAAGAGGTGGTCCCTGTTGAGGAGATGGTTAAAAAGATCGTTATGGCTGTTAATAGTAGGAGGAGCGAGGATTTCCTCATAATAGCTAGGACAGATGCTCGTGGTGTGACTGGGATTGATGATGCTATAGAGAGAGCAAGGATCTATGTAGAAGCCGGGGCTGATATAATATTCCCAGAAGCTCTTGAGAGTGCTGAGGAGTTCAGGAGATTCGCTCAAGAGGTTAGGGCACCACTCATGGCTAATATGACAGAGTTTGGTAAATCACCGCTGCTTAGTGTGAAGGAGCTGGGGGATATGGGGTATAGGTTAGTTATATTCCCTGCGACGACTTTTAGGGCGAGTATGATGGCTTCCAAAAGGATTCTCGAGATTATAAGGGATAGGGGTACACAGAGGGATCATCTAGATCTTTTGATGAGTAGGAGTGAATTCTATAGCTTAATAAACTACTATGGCTATGAGGAGGAGGATAGGAGGGTTGATTCGATAGCTAGAGGGTTGTTGGAAAGAGTAAAGCGATCTGCAGGGTTAAAAATATAAGATCCTTAAGGAGTATATACCTAAGGTAGTGCAATTGCTCAGAATCACAGAGATCCTTGGCGAAGAAGAGCTGAATCTTATAAAGAGCTTCTTCTCCCTCTCGGAGTACGAGGCAAGGATCTATCTAGCACTAGCTATACTAGGGCCCATGGGGATCTCGAGATTAGCAGAGGTCTCTGGTGTACCTAGGACTAAGTGCTATAGTGTTGCTAGATCCCTGATCTCGAAGGGCATGGCTTTCAAGGCATCCTCAAAACCCTTTATAGTGTCTGCAATAGATCCTGAGACGCTGCCTTGGAAGATTGCTGAGGATAGGTGTAGAGAAGCTAAAGATAAGGCTTCGCTAGTAGTTCAGAGTATCAGGAGGATCAGGGATTCCCTTGGTAGAGGAGCTGCTGAGGAGGCTGAGAGGCTGGATCTGGCTGGGATAATTATAATAAGCAGCATCAACGATCTCGTGTCAAGCCTGGCTAGAGATATGGAGAAGGCTTCTAAGGAGGTGCTTATAGCTATTAGCAAGGCTCCGATAAAGTTTCCATGGAGAGATCTCATGATCCATGCGATCAACGCTCTAGCCAGGGGTGTTGTTATAGAATACGCCGTCCCCAAGGACTCGCCAGTAGCTAAACACCTAAAACTCCTTATAGAAGGATCTAGCAACCTGGTTGGCGGGAATGAAAGCAGTGGTTTCGGATCCTATCTCGAGAGACTCAGGATCAGGGAGAGCCTATATGCAGAGGCTCCTTTTATAGTGATTGATGAAGAGATAGTCTATAACATATTCACGGACCCGACTAGAGGGATTCATCTATTCACAATAAGATCCCGCAACTCTGCCTATGCGAGGAGCATGAGGATATATTTTGATCTTCTAACAACCAGCGCTTCAACTACATAGCCTTTGATCGATGAAGAACCGGTTTCTCATATTTTAACAATATCTACTAGGAAACAGCTGTTGGCGCATAGCATCACCCTGTGTATCGATCCACGCTGTATACAGATTCCTCACGATCCTGGGGTTCGATGTCTTTGACTATGTTGGGATCTATTCTCCTCAGAAGATCTAGATATTCTTTATCGTTTAACAGCTTCTCGTAGGCTTCTGTGAGATCCTTACTCCTCACGACATAATCCCCTAGATATCTCACCGAGAACCTCACAGCGTCTTCAGCGTGTTTCTCATCTAAATAGCCTTTCGCTATCATTGCTAAGAGCTCTAGCGGTGTTGGTATTAGTTTCCAAAGCTTCTCAGCCCTTTTCCATCTAGCTATGCTGAGGATCTCTCTGAACCTCATATACCCATCTGCTATCACCACAGATGTTCCGGGGATCTCTGCAGATCTCTTGGTCTTTGGTTTGAAGAACTCTATCCAAGGGCCTGGATCTATCTTCCCATAGATCTTCAGCCTGGTCTTTATAAGCAGGGAGACCAGTTTATAGCCCATCTCGCTAAGCTCTTCTCGTCTTGTATCCTCATCATAGCATATGATCTCTGAGTCTGGGTATTCTAGAGCTAGTCTAGGGATCTTTTTGATAATACTCAACCATATTCTCGTGAGCGAGGGGTTATAGTATCTAAGCGAGATATTCTCGATGGTCTGTTCACTCCCACCTATACCCTCGACTACGAGGTCTGCACAGAGGCTTTTTGGAAGAGGTAAGGCTATACTCCTGTACTGCTCTAAAAGCAGCTCAATAGAATCGCTCAACACATCAACAGCCCTCTCGATCCTTGGAAGACCTATGACCAGTTCAGTCATGCTCTCAATAGCTATAATAAAGCGAACACCCTTATAAAGCCCCTCTCGTCGATATGATATATATTTCATTAACACTAGATTCGGTGGTGTATGCATTGAGCCTAGAGTTTGTAGAAAAAATTGACTTGAAAAAACTTGTTGACATGCTTCTAGCAGCATATGCCGACGAGTGGATCGCTTCTTACTACTATACTCTCACAGCATATACAATAAAGGGCCAGAATTCCGAGGAGATCTCGGAGCATTTCCTAGAAGAGGCTGAAGAAGAGTGGAAAAAACATGCTAGAATGATAGCTGACAGACTCCAGGATCTAGGTATAGATCCTCCGAGAGAGTTCAGCAAGCTATGGGAGATCTCTGGATGCAAATACCCAGAGATCCCTAGTGATCCCTACGATATAGACGGATGGATCATAGCAGCTGTAAAGGCTGAGGAGTGCGCGATCAAGGCTTATAGAGAGCTTTTCAGCTATACCCATGGGAAAGATCCTGTAACAGAGGAGCTAGCGGAAGATATATTAAGAGACGAGGTTAGACATAGAACAGCTCTCCTCAACCTCCTAAGCAGCGAGGGAGCGAAAAGGATCCAGGGTAAATCGTAGCTCTGTATCACAAAACAGTGTTGTTACCTCTCTCGCTAAACAGATTTCTTTTTCCCAGGATCCCGAAGCTCTAAGAGGTCTTGGGTATGGCTGTGAGTGATAAGTAGCAATATATCAATCGCTATGAAGCTCGAATCCTCACGATCTATTCCTGCAGTGTTTCAGACTCTCCTTAGCCTTGACCATTATATAGAGTATACGGTTGACAGTAGCCTCTATACCGAGATCCTCAGCGATCCTCACTATATAGCCGTTTATAAAATCAATCTCAGTCTTTCTACACCTAGCCAGGTCTGATAACATTGATGAGATATTATCCCCCGTCTTTATGGCTACCTCGAACACCTCGCGACAGGGATCTCTTGGGAACTCTATACCCTTAACCCCGGCTATTCTCCTCACCTCCTCACACACCATGGTGGCAAGGGTTCTTAGAAGCTCGCTATCAGCAATAGCCTTGTTCCTAACCTCAAGCAGGGCTGTTATAGGGTTTATCACAGCATTAACAACAAGTTTGAGCCATCTATACGGCTCTATATCCTCGACCACAACTACATCGAGATCTCTTAGAAGATCTGCTATTCTGTCTAGGTAAGGGTTTCTATAACCCTTCACCATACCCAGATAGCTTCTACTACCTCCTACCCAAACGCATGTATCATGATCAGCTAGTGATACGCCGTGGTTTAGCACAAGCTGGGCTATCCTCCCAGGTCCTAGTCTCCTTACCCCTTCTTCAAAAACGCCAAGACCGTTTTGAACCAGGATTGTTAGTGATATATCTCTAGAAGTCGAGATCCTTTCTATAATGCTGCTGGCATCGTAGGCTTTTGTGGCTATGAAGATCACATCTGAATAGAGCCAGTCATCATAGCTATAGACTGTGCTCTTGTATCTAAGCTTAGCCTCGGATCCGTCTGGTGTTAGTATTCTTGTCGGGGTAGGAGTATTTGGGGATCTTTTGACAAGCACGGGTTCGATATTAGCTTTATTGAGGATATGGGTTAGCAAGGATCCTACGGAACCCGCGCCCACAATGGAGATCCTCATATGCTCCCATATATAGAATACGTTATGAGTATCAAAAACAGCTCTAAGAAAGCATATAATGATAAATGATCTCTTATGGGGCTAGGTATCTAAACAAAGTGCATGTATAACGATCTGCTATGGGTTGGAAGGATTGGTTTTTGTTAAGGGTTGCTAGTCTTTATAACACTTGTTCTGTTAATCTGGGGGTTCTTTCTGTTTATATGTTTTGTTAAGGGCTATGGCTAGTTTTGATAACGCGTCTACATAGGATCCCAGGATTTTTTCTATATCGCTTGGGAGTTTTGGGTCTATCTTTATATCACTCCTACCCAGATTCCTTATAACCTCTAGCCACATGCTGCTTAGGTCTCGCGGGTGTGTTACCACAAACCTTACTTCGTGGAAAAAACCCTCGCGTGAGATCCTCTCCACGAGATCCTTGATATTATTATGGATCCTCAGCACTCTTAAATGCTCCATCCCCTCAACGCCTCTCAGGACTGCTATGAAATCATAACCCCCGGTTCTTAGGTGTAACAGTATTCTTGATTCTTTCTTCATAGCTCTCTATAGATATAAAGCTTAGCCCTGTTAATTATCTGGAGCCTTGTCTCGATCTCTAGGTATTGATGGTTCTCCGATATATAAACCCTGCGCTCTTAATGATATGCTGGAGGCTCTTGTTAATGAGTAGGGTTGAAAACATAGGCATCATAGATCCCTCGAGATATGGGGAGTATGGGATCTCGAAAGAGGATCTCATGTGGATGTGGAGAACAATGATGCTTATAAGAAGGTTTGAGGAGAGAGTGGTAAAGCTTTTCGAGGAGAAGAAGCTCGTAGGAGCATCACATCTATACATAGGTATGGAGGCAGTAGCCACAGGCGTTATGAAAGCCCTGGATAAGGATGACTATATCGTCTCAACATATAGGGGGCATGGACACGCCCTAGCCAGGGGTATCCCGCCCAGGCTGGTTATGGCTGAGCTCTTTGGAAGAGCTACAGGGACTAACAAGGGGCTCGGAGGCTCCATGCATGTCTCCATGTACCCAGAACTCGGGATCATGATGACCACAGCAATAGTTGGAAGCGGTATCCCAGTAGCGGCCGGGCTTGGATATGCTATAAAGTATAGGGGTGAGAAGAGAGTGGTTGCAGCATTCTTCGGAGATGGTGCTGTTAATACAGGGGCTTTTCATGAGGGGGCTAACATGATAGGCTTATGGAGACTCCCAGTGATCCTTGTGTGTGAAAACAACCTCTACGGCATGGGCGGCAGGGTTGACAGGGTTACAGCAGGGTCTACTGGTTTCTCCGTGATCCACAGGGCCCTCGCATATAATATAGATGGCATCGTGGTCGACGGCTTCGACCCTGTTGCTGTCTATATTGCTGCTAGGAAGGCTGCTGAGAAGGCTAGGAATGGTGGGGGGCCTACTTTCATTGAGGCTAGAACATATAGGTTCCTTGGACACAACCTCAGAGATCCCCAGAGATATAGATCCAGGGAGGAGGTTGAGGAGTGGAAGAGAAAAGATGCTGTTATAAGGCTAACAAGGATATTGATAGATAATGGCTATGCATCGCAGGAAGAGCTGGACGGGATCGAGAAACAGATCCTAGAGGAGATCGAGGATTCCGTTAGATTCGCCCAGGAAAGCCCATACCTCAGCTTCGAGGAGCTCTATAACTTCATATACGCCTAGGTGATCGCGATGGGAGAGATTATAATGAGCTATGCAGCAGCCCTCAGAGAGACGCTTAGGGAGGAGATGAGGAGAGACCCAAACATAGTGATCCTCGGAGAGGATGTGGGAGCATGGGGAGGTGTTTTCACAGTAACCCTAGGGCTCTTGCAAGAATTCGGACCCCAGAGGGTTATAGATACACCGATATCCGAGGCAGCCATAGTAGGTGCTGCTCTAGGCATGGCCTTAGCAGGGCTGAGACCGGTTGCCGAGATAATGTATATGGATTTCATAACAATAGCGATGGATCAGCTTATCACCCACGCAGCAAAGCTGAGGTTCATGAGCGGTGGGAGGATAAAACTACCAATGGTTATCAGGACACAATACGGTATTGGGAGGGCTTATGGCCCACAGCACAGCCAGTTCGTCCCCTCATGGTTCCTCCAGCCGGGGATAAAGGTTGTGGCTCCATCAACACCTGCAGATGCTAAGGGTCTCTTGAAAGCAGCCCTTAGAGAGGATAACCCGGTATTATTTATCGAGGCCGCTCTTCTATACGAGACAACAGGCCCTGTCCCCGAGGGTGATTATATCATACCAATAGGGCTTGCCGATATAAAGAGAAAGGGATCCGATGTAACTATAGTGGCGATCTCTAGAACAGTGCTCGACGCCCTCAAAGCCGCAGAGATCCTCTCAGAGAAACATGGGATCGAGGCTGAGGTAATAGATCCGAGAACGCTCTACCCGCTAGATCTGAAAACCATATTCTCATCCGTGAGAAAAACCGGGAGGCTTGTGATCACTACAGACGAGATTAGAAGCGGAAGCGTTGCTGCAGAGATCCTCTCAAGAGTCGCGGAAGATCCCGACACACTCTACAGCTTAGAAACAGCCCCAAAGATCGTGTCCAGCCCTGACATGCCAGTCCCAACCCCAGCCCCACTTGAAAAAGCTTATATGGTAAACCCCGACAAGATAGTCAACGCTGTTATTACAATGCTCAGATAAGATCCAAGTGTGTTTGTTGTTGGTTTCTGATACTTAATTACATCACTGCCGAAGATCCTGCTAGATGAATCTAGTAGCTTGTATAGAAAGCCTCGATGCTGTAAAAAGCTCTAAGGGTTGTTGGTTATTTCTTCCTCTTCCAAGCCATGTACATGGCTATTATCGCTACTATTGCTATTACTGCTACCACCACAAGCATCGGGTTTATCGATGGTGTTTCAACCCCAGCTTTGGTTGTTTGCTGTGCCTCGGTCGTCGTCTCTGTGGTTTGTGTCGATTTAGGTGTTATCTGGATCTGTGTTTGTGTTGGAGATGCTGTTTTGGTTGCTGTTACTGTTCTCGGAGGGCTTCTTGGCGCGCCTTCTGTTGATAAGCCTATAGCGAATAACGGGTCTCCTGGCGTTACTGTTATCACAACCTCTTTTCTCTCTAAATCTATCTCGATGTTCTCAACTTCTATGTATGCGTCTCTAGTCACACTGTATTTAAGTATCCTTATGCTTGAGGGGTCCGTTATGCCTAGTTTTTCATAGTTTATCCTGATCGTTACGCTACCAGCATCCGCTCTCAGAACATCTATAGCAAACACCTTGAGCACTTTGACACCCTGTGGTGAGGTGTAGTTAGCAGGGTTTGTTTCATATACTGTTAGTGAGACCTCGTGCTCTCCTGACGATGATATCGTGAGCCAATCATTGGCCTTTGTCTCGCCGGATCCTTTTAGGTGTTTTGTATCAAGCCTTACAGGCTCGTATGTTAGGACACCGCTCACAGGATCGCTGAACACCGCCCCAACGATTACCTTGTCCCCCATATGGATCTCGCCGCTCCTTATCTGGACACCGTTTAGCTTTAACATATAGCTCGATCCTCCTGGTAGTATTAGTTGCAATATGCTCACATTCTCCAGCCTCAGCTGGTTACCAGCAATAGAGATCTTTCCATCAGATACGGTCTCCACGCCATCTCCTCTTGTGGTGTTATAATCGCTCTCAGTGTAGTAAGCCTTGAAGATGATCTGATCTACGGGTATGTTGTTCACAAGGATAGCTAATATAAAGACCAGATCTCTCTTGAGATCGCTTGGAATCTCGACCTTCAGAGTAAATGCATAGCTCCCACCGCTTGGAATCTCGATGCTGTCTGAGCGTGATCCCTTGTAGAGCTCTGTATCCAGTATTGCTAGCGAGACCTTTGCCGACTCTCCCCCCATATTATGGACCGTTATTTTTACGCTCTTATCGCTCCAAAGCTGGGATGTATCTATATCGAGATCTCTTATAACCAGCGCTGCCCCAGGAGGTGTTCTCCACACCGCGCTCCTCGATATCGTGTCCCTGGCTTCTCGCAGATCCTGGATTATGTTCTCTATTCTGCTATCTATCACCTGGATCAATGGATCTATTGGTCTTATTGATGGGAACATCAGGAGGAATTTCACCACCTCTGTGAAGTCATAGTAGTGCTCTGTAAAGTAGGCTGAGATCATTGTAAGATTCATCCTAACCTGGTCGTCGGGAGTGCTTAGCATAGCTCTCCTCATCAGTAGATCGGCTCTGTCGAGGATCTCTACGAGCATCGCGATCTCTGTGAGGTTATACTGGAATCTATCAACCATACCCCTGAATCTCCCTGCCAGAGCCTCGGCCTCGGCTACAAGGCTCTCCATCTCCCTAGAAATCTCCCCAGTGCTGATTAGAGAGAGCTGGAGTGTTACGGGAGCCGGAGCCTCTAGAAAGCTGGTTGAAGGCGATACCCAGCCCCACCCGAGATCCTCTTGAGAGAATGAGATCTTCTTTATCGTCTTGCTTGCTGTAAATACGAATGTTACTATTGGGAGAAGGGTTTGCAGGCTTATGCTTGTTATTGTGAGGAACTCTCCAAGCTTGTTACCTGTTGTGAGTGTATAATAGAACACAGAGATCCAGAGATCCTTGATAAGGATATCCATTATAGTTGCTGCCGCGGTAGCTATGTAGAGCGAGTTAACAAGATCTTTGAGTTTTGCGTATTTCTTCGTCTCTTTTATCGTTACCTCGCCCGAGTATTCTAGGCTGAGTCCTGTGAAGACCGCGAATTGTTTTTTAACGGTTTTATACCCTGCTGGTAGTGTTAACCCTTCTCCCTTAATTGTTTCTACCAGTGAGTCTAGCTCTTTAGCCAGCGATAGTACTGTTCCCACGACGTTCTCCGCCACCATGTATTTGTCAGCTATGTTGTAGAAGAGACTTTCAAGATCCCTGAATCTTATTGCCGAATCGAGAACCCCGTATCTATCCTCCCTCACATGCCATTGCAGCTCTGGGGGTTTTGTCCTCGATGGTAGTTTTGACGCTATGTCCTCGAAATCGAGGTTTTTGTAGTAGAGCGCTATGCCGGTTCCTCTTATTATTGCTAGTAACGTTTCTGTGGGATAGAGTGGGTAGGGAGAGATCATAACCTCTTGGAAGACCCTGTGTTGCAGAGCCATGTTATTCAGAGCCATCATAGCCTGGGCTATAGCTGTTGTGAGGAGCTGGGTTATGATCTCTCCTGTTACATCTTTAACAAGCTCTCCTGTCGGGGCTGTTAGGAGGAATTTAATGAGCTTCGAGCCTATTGTTATTGCTGTCATTAGATCGTCAGCCACCTTTGTGTCGTTCCCAGCTAGATTTAGTGTTAAGTTTCTGACTCCGCTGTATCCCAGCATCTCTAGCGTTCCAAGGACGCTTCCATCGAGCAGTATTGTTGTTGACTTAGCTACTTTGAATATCTTGGTTATACTTTTATCTAGCCACTCAGGTTTTTTCAGCTTTTCCATGATATTACCCCTGTTCCAGATCTTTACTTTGCTGAAGTAGCCGTCCTCCAGGCTCTCAGCTACTATGGCCATGGCTGCTATGCTCGATACAATAAGGATCCCGTTGGTGACATATTTATGGTTCCTTATCATCTCAGCCTGGAATATTACGAGCTTAGCCAGCTTGCTCCAATAGCTTTTCTCATCCTTCATCACAGCTTCTGAGGTTAGGTTGTAACGGGGGTCTCTGAAGCTTATCCCCGCACCTAGCTTTGATAACTCGGTACGTATTGATGAATCCTCCCACATTGTTGGGAAGAGGACAACCGGCCTGGCGTAGAAGGATTTAGAGCCTACCTCCTTTATCCACGATATGATCCCTAGAAATAGGTCTTTAGCAACCCTCAGATCCTCCGGCACGGGTTTTGAAGCTATTATATTTTCCAACAGGGTTATAGGCTCCAGCGTTAATGCTAGGTCTGTTAGCTGGGCTGCGTATTCATCGTTCTTCCCTGCAAGGATCTCGGCGTAGTATAGGTATCTCTTTAGTATTGTGTAGGGCACTGGGATTTTATACTCAAGCTTAACTGCCTCGTCGGTCTTTTTATAGAGCATCTCTTCTGTGACAACTATATCTACCCCAGTGTCTCTCACATATACGGGGGCTTGCTCATAGTTATTGATCTTTAGCTTGTATGATAATATGTATGTTTCGTTAGGGGTCATGTTTATAGCTAGGGGTGAGAGCATGAGTCTGCCTTGGTTAATCTCTGTCCTATATAGCTCTTTTCCTGTCCTTTTCTCAAGAATTCTGAGCTCTATGGTATAGTCACCGCCTTTCAGGGGTGTTTCTTTTTCGAAGCCGAGACTCATATAGTTTTTCTCTATATACTCTAGTACATTGCTCTCTTGAGGATTATCTGGCAGTGGTATTGGTATGTCTATGAAGTTGAGCACTATATAGACACCAGCACCATAGATCCATGCCATGGCTCTTCCTGTAGCACCTTCCTCATCAACACCTTTCACTACGAGAACCAGTGGTGTGTTGGATAGGTTGGTTCCGGCGATCTGTTGTAGCTCCTTAGCCGAGGGTATCTTGATCATAGCGACTCCGGTGTCGGTAGTGCTTATCTTAGTCCTGCTGGGGGTTACGTTAAGCAATATCTCCCTTCCATTGGGGAGGGATAGGGTTGCGTTGAGATAGACACTAACACTCTTCCCAGAACCACCATATCTATGCATATACACACTAAGGGTATCGCCTGGAAAAGCGGATTCTTTCTCGAACCACAGAGCTAACACAGGCTTCTCAGGAGAGCCAATGCTAGGGGCAGTGCCGGAGAAACTCTTAGGAAGATACAATATATAGTATTCAGGCTCTGTCTTAGTGTCAAATATAGTAACGATATAGTCTATCCTAGAATAGATCCAGGCTTGATATACTATAGTGATATTTCTAGAAGAGCATGTCACATTTCCAGAGGGAGTGGTAGAGCATTTAGTTACTTCCGCTATAGCGTAGCTTGCTCTGGATGGGTGTACTGACTGGAATGCTTTCACCTCTTGAAATACCTTGTTACCATTTTGTGGAACCCGGTATGCTGGTGTGCTGAAGAACTCATTATATTTAACAGTGGTAGGGGTAAAGTAATACCTACTGCTCTTAGACGTAGAAAGCTCTCCTACAGCGAAGTAAAAATATTGGTTTTCGGGAGTAGTAAGTATAATGTAGGGGTTAGGGCTTAGCTGTATAAGGGCTTGGCGGGTCTCTAGATTCTCACCACTATATGAAGAGGTATCAAGGAGGAGTACATTTTGCCCACCATATATTGGTTTGAATCCTCCGCAAGGATCTTCACCGCCATGTATCTTCGTTATCTTCTCGTCTGATCCTATCGATGACGTGAGTTTCTCTGTCACTCCGCATCTAATATCAATTATTAATGTCTCCCAATGGCTTCGCGCATACTGGCTATTAGCATTGATTTTATATGTGATCTCGGGTACTTGGAGTATATAGCCCGGTGGGGGTGGGTTGGGCAGCCATCCTCCTATCCGTAGCTCCGTCGATCCTGTGAAGCTTAGTGACTCGCTCTGGTCTGTCGTATCTGTTAGTCCTCCATACCTGGTTGATATGCGTGTATTCTGAGTCATCTGAACACCGCTGTGTTTGATCATTAGCTTGAGAGAGCCGAATTCATCATAGCCTTTCTTCTCTATACTTAGTTTATGTAGACCGGTTATCGTGCTACTTTCGGAGCTGGTTTTTTTGCTTGAGGTATATGCACCATCTAGCTGTGCCTCTATACCGCTGAACCTCTCGCTCCCGACCTCGATATTGATCTGGAATGATGCCAGGGACATACCGCGGGCATTGCTTATAGAGAGCGTGACCTTATCACTCCCACTATACACATCGGGTTTGATGATAAACATCGTTGAGAGCTTAGAAGCCATGATCCTTGCTCTTGGGCCGGAGCATATCTCGTTCACAGGTTCTAGATAGTTCACAATACCTGGTATTGGGTATGAGGCGGGTGCGAAAACAGCCGTGTTTGAGTTACTTTGGAGATAGATAGACCACGAGGCGGTGAAAGAAGCATCGTACTTGATTGTGATAGGGCCTCTTTTAGGCGCTGGGGTAAGTCCGCTCACCATTACACCGATCGTTGATGGCGGGGATACAGACACGTTCCTGATTGCTGTATATGCTAATCCACCCGCTCTTCCCTCAACTGTCCAGGAGAGTACTAGGAACCTGGATAGCGGGTCGTCTGGAGATGATATGCGGTCCACTATATCTCGGGCTCCGATGTAGTGGCATTTTGTTCGGGATTTGTTGTTCTTAGAAAGGAAAACCTCGAGCAGATCGTATATAGAATCCCTACCCGAAGCCCCAACGGACTTTGGGAGAAGCATTAGAACTACATTCTCCCCCTTGGGAACCACGAGTCTGGAGTTGTTGGTTAGCCTCATGAAGGAGTAGAGGTACTGGGGATTAGCGAAGAACACGGAGGAAGCGGTCTCGGTGTTTCCTTGTACGATTGTGAGATCACCCTCTACATGGACAAACGAGCCGGTGGGCTTGCTATGATCTGTTATATACGAACCGCCTATAAGGAAGATGGGCGGTATATCTTGCTCAAACTCGAAAGACAGCAGATCACCATCCTCGCTTTCTCCAGTAATAGCCCACTTGATCTTTATCTCTTTGTCGATGATCTTTTTAACATATTCTGAGTATCTCATCTCGCTCCGCTTACCGTTGTGATCGACGATTGTTATCACAGGATCCATATATTGTCCTATTGCTGGGTAGGTTTGGCCTCTGTAGAGGAATAGGGCCACGAGCTCAAAGTTATTCACAATATATTGAGAAGGGTTTTCCGAAGCCGCTAAGAGTGTAGAGACATTCTGTGTGTGTGAGAGGAGGATTATAGCTAGTAATGAGAGGGCTAGTGCTTTGACATAGAGTCTCCTCAAAGGTCTGGATCTTTTGGAACCCAAGCCCAATCTCACCGTCGGGGAGAGGGGATGTTATGGCATTTATATATTCCGGTTTTGCAGATAACTGCAAACCCGCCTGGGTGAGAACTGGTATAGGATCCTCTCTAATCCTGAGGGGTTTAAACCTCATCACGTAGAATCCTCGATCCAATATGGATTCATACACAGCTTTAGGACATATGGTCGGGGCTCTCGTCTAAACTGTCATCAAAAGACTTGGGGCGTGGAGCATCACTACTATCGTTGCGTTGTTTGTGTGCAGTGTTTCGTGTGTAAGATATATATTTCTCTTAGGTTTTATAGAAAGGCTATGGGGAGAGGGAGATACATAGCTGTAGTGGTTATAAGCACTATCATTATAAGCCTGGCGATATACCTAGCCCCATATGCGGAATCCTTGTTCGGGAAATCTAGGTCTAGCATAATATTCTTAATAACATTCCGTGACGATCAAGGAGAGCGTATCCAGCTATCCAGAGATATAGTGCTCTATACACAGGTTTTCGCTACAACGGTCGAGGGAAGCAGGTTCGAAGACGTTAAAGTCGAGGTTCTCAGGGGAAGGGTGAACGAATCCGTCATGGTTGGGTCTATCATAGTGCTTAAGCCCGAGGGAAAATTTGGAGAGGTTGTGAGAGAATGGGTTGAATATATAGAGAAGAGGAGTTTGAACCCGAAGACATCGTCGAGCGTTCAGATTAACCTATGGGTGGTAAACACATCGTCAGGAGAGATTATTGCGAGGCTCAGTCGATACTATACATACGAGCCTGTAGCAATAGCGAGCGGTAAGTCAATAGTAATAGAAGTGGATGTAGCCATATCTTCTACAAATGGTGGGTTGCGGTTGTTATATGAGCATAAGAATCAGGATATAAACTGTATTCTAACATATTGGGAGCGTTTATGGCATATAGGGCCAGAGAACTTTACGGGGAAGCCTTACGTGATATACGATCCAGGAGACGCTACGTATTATACGAAGACGCCCCTCATAGCAGTAATTAACCATGCACTAAGCCCTATCATTACGACGATCATAGCCCCCTATAGAACAAGCTGGTCAGCATCAATAGGCATGGGGTATGGGTTGCAGGAAAAGGGGCTAGATGCTAATGTTACTATCTATAAGGCTGGAATTGTGAGGGAGGATTATGTATATTTTGGCTATATACTCTTAGCAAATCCGGGAGAGACTAAGAATATATACGTGTGGGCTAGACCGATAGCGGAATTCTATAGAGAAATCGAAATGAACACATGCACCGGGATCTCCACACCTACAGGGTATGAGAAGCTCGATACCTACGTCAAATCCGTGAGGATCATCGATAAATATGGCTCAAAATACTATGATGGAGGCGTCGACTATGGGCTTCAAGACTGGCTATACCAGTGGTTCTATGGGAGCCCTGTCTTCAGCGAGAACTATATAGGCTTTCTTGCGGCTGGAGATGGAAGACACCTTGCAGAGATCATTAGAAAATATGTTGACGTATGTAGTGCTGATTTCGAAATACCCATACCTGTAGGCGCTATGGCAGCCACACTGCTAGCATCCCATGGGTTTTCACCCATATTCACCGAGTTTGTAGCCAGCATGAGCGCTTCTGCAGGAGACACAGACCCCTTGAGACCATCCTTCAGCGGAGGTATTGATAATAACGGCTTCTATTTGGTGTATATATACCTTAGACTCACCAACTATAAATATAGACTAGACCCTCCATGGCGGTGTCTCCAGTGCTCTCCGTGTTATCATAACGTACCGGTCTCCATGATCTTTATTGTGAGGTGAGCTATAGATTTATATAATCTATGGAGGATGGTTTTATACTTCTGTGGATTTCCTCAGGATCCATATGCCTTCCGCTATCTCTTCAGCGTTTTCTCCAGGTTTCCCTATAGCTATCTCTGGGATCCTGTGTAGATCCTTTATCTCCCTCTCTATACTCCTGGCATTCTGGTTATCTATATATAGTGTTGCGTTGAGTTTTTCTGAGAACCTCATGTTCCTCTCTTTCTTATACTTCCACACGGCTGAGTTGACCTTTATCATGAGGTTGAGGGGTTCTTGGGACCAGTTTCTCCACTCTCTATGTTCTTCTGGGAATCTCTCTAGGTGAATAGATCTTCCTTTGAGTGTTCTCCATATATAGTCTGTTGAGAAGGGCATTATGGGGGCTAGGATCCTTAGGATCGCTTCCAAAGCCCTGTGTAGAGTGTACCAGGCTCCTCTCTGTTCTTCCTCGCTATATGTTTTCTCATTGTTATAGGCTCTTGTCTTTACAGCCTCTATGTAGTGGTCTGCAAAGATGTTCCATGCGAAGTCATATATAGCGTGTATGGGTTCGTATACGTCGAACTCTGAGTATGCTTTATCAACCCTCTCTATAGTCTCTGAGAGCTTTGCGAGGAGAGCCTTGTCTATGGCTCTCAACACATAGCCCTCGGAGGGGTCTGGGAATCTTGAGATGAATCTCGAGATATTGATAAGCTTTGTTACGAAGAGAGATCCTGTTCTGATCATATTCTCACTAAACCTATAGTCATAGCCTAGCTTCGCAGCCCCTGCAGCCCAGAATCTAAAGGCATCTGCACCGTATTTCTCTAGCAGGGGTTCTGGGTCTATAACGTTACCCTTGCTCTTATGCATAGCCTCGCCCTTCTCATCAAGCCCCATACCGCTTATCCTAACCCATTTAAAGGCGGGGATGTTTAGGAGTAGATAGACCCTGAGTATTGTGTAGTAGAGCCATGTCCTTATAATCTCATACCCCTGGGGTCTCAGGATATTACCAACAGCCTGGGAGAAGAGCTTCTCATCCCTCATATATCCCGAGACATAGAGGGGGGATATGCTTGAATCGAACCATGTGTCGAAAACCCTCTTATCACCCTCAAGCTTCTCCTTACCAGCACCGCATACCGGGCATTTCTCGAATGGGGGCGGATCTCTCCATGGTCTATAGTACCTGCCCGGCTCTGGGACTAGGTATGATCCGCATGATGTGCATCTCCAAAGCGGGATCTCTGTAGCATAGTATCTAGTCTTAGAGACCGGCCAGTCTATCCTTAGGCTCTTTATCCAGTCTATGAGCTTCTGTCTATGGAACTCTGGTTTGAACTCCATCTTACTGCTAATATCTATGAGCTTATCGGCAAACTCCAGCTGTTTTAGAAAGAGCTCTCTCGAATGGATTATCTCAACAGGTGTGCCGCACCTCCAGCATGTGGGTGCTCTCCTGGGTCCTAGCTTCTCAACCTTCTCCAAGACTCCGATAGATCTCAGGATCTCGACCATCTTTTTCCTAGCCTCGGCTATGGTTAGCCCCTTAAGCTCTCCTGAGAGTTCGTTCATTCTTCCACTCTTATCTATAACGATCCTTGCCTTATCGATCAGCCCAAGCTCTCTTAAGATCCTGAGATCCCTTGTATCGCCATAGCTACACACCATCTCTATCCCAGTACCAAACGATGGATCCACCTCGGGGTGAGTGATAACTGGAACCTCGTATCCATATATAGGAACCCTCCCCCTAGCCCCCTCGAGACCCTGGTATCTAGGATCGTTGGGGTTATAGGCTAGAGCCATCATAGCTCCAAGGAGCTCTGGTCTTGTTGTTGCGATAGTTACGCTCTTTCCATTGTTAAGCTCGATCCTTATGTAGTAGAGCTCTGCAGGCTTCTCAGCATACTCGATCTCAGCCTCTGCTAGGGTTGTCATGCACCTCGGGCACCAGTAGACAGGCCTCTCAGCCTCATAGATAAGGCCTCTCTTCCACATCTCTATGAATGTTGCCTGTGTTAGCCTCCTATACTCCTGGCTATCGGTCCCATTCTCCCAGTACTCGAAAGAGCATCCAAGCCTCTTCCAGATCCTCACAAGATCCTTCTCAACCTCGTCAAGCTTCTCCTTACATAATGAGAGGAACTTCTCTCTACCCTCTGGCGTTTTTGCAACCTCGTGGGGGTTGATCCCTGTCTGTCTCTCAACAAGGATCTCTACTGGGAGACCGTTTCTATCGGCATACCACGGAGCGATAACCCTGTAGCCCTTCATCCTCATATACCTAGCAACCATATCTATCTGGGCATAGTGGGCAGCGCCTCCCACATGCCATTTCCCAGAGGTATATGGTGGGGGTGTATCTATAACCACAAGGCCTTTGTCACCCCCATACGTTGTTGATCTATATAGACCCTCGCTCTCCCAGAGGGCTATGAGCTCAACCTCTCTCTTAGGATCCCATCTCTTCTCAATAGCATCCTCGCCCATCCATCCACCTCTGTGCTATATAATAACGCCATGGTCTATATATGATTAGATGATGAAGCCGCTCCAAACCAAATGGTGAGGAGCTCGCGACGAACTGATCTGTTGAATCAAACCCGATTTTCGCTTCGATCTATCCGGGCTATTTCATGTGTATCGAGTATTTCGGTTGCTCGGCAATAGGCTCTCTTCATAGAGTTTCTCGTCTCATTGTTGTGGATGATCCGTGTATCCCGCTCTCTCTACCCTACAAGCTTGGATCTATATCTACGCTTGTATCATGGGTAAGTACTCCTTAAATATTCCTTTTATAGAATAGCAAGGATCTGTTGGAAGGCTTATATCGATCATGTGGATTTATAATGAAGCTTGAAACACACTGCTATGGCTTATCTAGTCCTAATGAGCATAGTACTTGGTCATATTACTGGGTGGAAGCGTGTCTGGAGAGAAAGGCGGCGTGATGCCTGGGGTAACTAGGTTGTCGACAAAGATACCGTTAGAGAGAGTTGGGGTTGTTATTGGTAATAAGGCTGCTGTTCTCGAAATGCTTAGGAGGAGGCTTGGTGTGTCTGTGAGTGTTGATAGCTCTTCTGGCAATGTAACCATAGAGCCTCTCTCCCAAGGGACTCCTGTTGCTAATCTTCTAAAGGCTAAGGAGTTTATAGAGGCTATAGGCTATGGCTTTTCTCCTGAGAGGGCTGAGAGGGTTCTCGACGAGGATCAGGTGCTTGTGGTGATAGATCTTAAAGGGCTTGTAGGCGATTCGGAGAACAATCTGAGAAGGATCAAAGGGAGGATAATAGGGGAGGAGGGCAGGGCTAGAAGGAATATAGAGGAGATAACCAACACCTATATATCGGTTGCTGAAAATGCTGTAGCCATAATAGGGAGCTATGAGGAGGCTGAGGTGGCTAGACAGGCTATAGAGATGCTGATAGAGGGTAAACAGCACTCAACAGTCTATAAGTATGCTGAGAGGATGATGAGCAAGCTGGGGAGGAGGCCGAAGATATGGTGATAACCGCCTATGGATCCTGGAAAGGGTCTCGAGTGGTGTGTTAAAAACCTGTTAGAGGTTTTTGAGAGGTCTTCGAGGGTTCTTGAGGAGTCGCAGTGGTTCCCAAGCGATCCTGAATCGACGAGGTGGTGGGGAGGGGTAGAGACACCCCTAGAGATCATAGTTACAGCGATTCTCGTTAAGCTTAGCAGGTGGAAGACAGCATTAACAGCCCTCGAGAATATGAGGAGAAGAGGGCTTCTAGACCTCTCAAGACTCTCAAGATCAAGCATAGATGAGATAGCCGAAGCTATAAGGGGAGTGGGGTTTGCTAGAAGCAAAGCCTGGACCATAATAGCTATTTCGAGATACATAGAGAGTATAGGTGGGGTAGAGGCTCTAAAGGATATGGATACTGCTATTGCTAGGAGGGAACTGCTAAGGATAGACGGTATTGGAAGGGAGACAGCTGACTCGATACTCCTCTTCGCCCTCAACAAACCCGTCTTTCCTGTTACTAGGCTCTCGCTAAGGGTTCTCAAAAGATACTGTGGAGAGAATGCGGATGATTATAGAAATGTTGGGGAAAGAGTAGAGGATGCATTGGAGAGGGATCTTTATAAGCTTAAACTTCTCCACGCCGGACTTACCAGCATAGCTAGCAGGTATTGCAGGAATAACAAGCCCCTCTGCGGATCTTGTTTATTGGGGGATGGATGCTTGTATAGATCATCTGGACAGGCTGGTCAATAGCTTTGTAGAGGTAACATGGGTCTCAAGCCTGACCGAATATAGGATCGATGGATAAGTTGGGCTGGGTTGTTTGGTGATGGTCTGTATAAAAATTCTATTTAATGTTTCCACTAGTCCTCATGATAACTATTTTGCCGTTCTCTGGTTTGATCAGCAGTGTTTCTACTTCTTTTCTCCACTTGCATGTGCATCTATATAGATATGTTACTCTCCTCATACCGTCGGAGATATATGTTTCTATAACGAACTCTGCTTTTCTACCGCATCTGGGGCATAGTGTTTGCTTTGCTATGCTCATTTCACATATCCCTCTATGTTTGCTCTCTATCCGTGGGAGAATATGTTTCAAGGATAATATTTTCTATCGCTCGTCACGATTCTCAGGTTTCAAGAGATCCTGGTGGAAGATCTCTAAATGTCTAGGCGCCAAACCTCCTCTCACGCATTTGGTATGATCTTATTGCTCTTAGAAGATCTATTTTTCTGAATTCTGGCCAGTAGGCTTCGCAGAAATAAAGCTCTGAGTATGCTGACTGCCATAGTAGGAAGTTGCTTATCCTCATCTCACCGGAGGTTCTTATAACCAGATCTGGTTCGTGATCTACTTCTAGATATTTTACAAGAAGATCTTCGGTTATCTCCTCAGGATCTATGTATCCCTGTTTAGCATCCCTAGCTATCCTCCTAATAGCGTCTATGATCTCCTGTCTACCCCCATAGCATAGAGCTATGTTCACAAGCCTCTCCCCGTTATCTCTGGTAGCGGTTTCAGCCTCTCTGGCAATTGATCTAAGGCTTTGAGGTACTAGATCCAGTCTCCCGGTCACCTTAATCCTAGCCCCTCTCTTTTGAGCTTCTTCTACAAGCTCTCTTAATCCTCTCTCTATGAGTGAGTATAGATATTTCTTCTCATCCTCAGACCTCTTTATACAGTTCTCATAAGACATAGCATAGACAGTAACTATCCTTACTCCAAGATCGTATAGCCAGTTAAGTACTTCCTTCATCTTCTTATAACCACTCTCATGCCCAACATATTTTGGAAGACCCATCATAGAAGCCCATCTCCTATTACCATCAGGTATTATCGCAACATGGGTGGGGATAGGTCCTCTGGCTATCTGCTCTTTCAAGCTCTCCTCGTATAGCTTATATGCTATACCCATAAGGGGCTTGGCAAGCCGCATTAGGAATAGAAGGAATCTTCTGCTTGGCTTGTTTCTTAATCCCATGCTATCTATCCATTAATGTTATGTGAAAAATATTAATAACAACGGGGTAATGCTTAACCCTTTGTCCTTAGATGTTAGTTCTAATCGCTTTGTTTTTATCCATGCTCTCATCCGAGGTAAGGATGATAGAGCTTTGCCCTTGTGATTACAATATCTTACAATGGTTAAAACCTGGAAGTTATCTGAGGGAATTGTTCTATGTTCTTATCTATCCGTTTAGCGTAATACTGGGCGGATAGTCTATGTCATATGTAATTGCGATAACAGGTGCTAGTGGAACTATATATGGGTTAAGAACCGTTGAAGAGCTATCAAAGATCTCGAGGGTTGATGTGATAATAACCAGGGAGGCCTTGAAGGTGTCTGAGTATGAGTGTTTGCCGAGTAAGGATCTGATAGATAGGATAAGATCTATGACGAGCAATCTATACTTCGAAGAAGAGCTCGATGCTCCTCCGAGCTCTTCCAGCTACCTGGCAAGGGTGAAGGGTGTTGCTATCACTCCCTGCTCCCTCACAACCCTTGCAAAGATAGCGTCTGGGATAGCTGATAATCTTGTGACGAGAACAGCTATAAACGCCCTCAGGATCAGAAAACCCCTGGTTCTCCTAATAAGGGAGACCCCTCTAGGTGTTATTGAGTTGAGAAACATGCTCTCAGCAGCTGAGGCTGGGGCAATCATACTCCCAGCATCTCCTGGTTTCTATAACATACCGATGAGTGTAGATGATATGGTAAATTTTGTTGTGGGTAAGGTGCTTGATATGTTGGGGGTTGATCACGATATATATAGGAGATGGGATCCCAGAATGATCACTCGAGATCAAAATCCTTGCCGCCAAGCTTCTTCGAGATCAGGCCCTTAAGCCTCCTAGCTCTCTCCTCCTCCTTCTCAAGCTCTTTCAACATATCATCACCACTCGACCTTCTCTCCCTCCCCACTGCGTAGAGGCATGAACCGTCTGGGAGGAGGTAGAATTTCTCGCAGGATGCGAACTGACATACTCCTCCGATGCATAGGTCGTTAACCCAGTTGCAGAAGGCAGCGAATTTTATAGAGCCCCCTATATCTCTTCTAACAACGCCGATGGCTTTTTTACCACATTTGAAGTAGGGGCATAGGGGGTTGCATTGTTTTCCGTTGGGCATTGGTTTTAACTCTCCTTCTTCGATGCTTACTTCTCTAGCTACTCTTCTATCGGCTCTTCCAAACCTCTGGTCTCTATTCTCTCTACGATCCTGGTATTGGTATCCTCTATAATCCCTGCCATGATCCCTGTCTCTTCTCTGATCCCTGTATTCTCTATCCCTAAAACCTTTATCCCTTTCCCAGGGTCTTGACCTTCCGCTCTCTCTATCATGTTGGCTCAAGAATTCAGCCTCTGTTCCTCAGAATTTTATCCACTTGAAGCCTATATATCTTACACTCCCATTCTTACCAACTATAGCGTATATAAGTGTTTTCTTAACACTATGGCTAAGCCTCCCAGCCCTCACGATCGATATAGGGTCTATCGAGCTCTCCATGCTGAGAACATCGACTAGATAGGGGGCGTGTTCATAGCCTGGTCCTTTCTCATAGACAGCAAAGGCTACTCCGAATTTCATGCCCGATCTAACTATATACCCTCTATCCCTCAGATCCTTGTATACTGTATATTCTAGCTCGAATCTACTCCCAAGTTTAGATGCGTATTCTCTATACTCCTGACAGCTTATCTCCTTAGCATTCATTACAAGCTTTAGAACTCCTTTCTCACATAGATAGAGTGTCTCAAGCATGGAGAGTTCTAGAGGGCCTTTATACCTCACACCAGGCTTGGGCTTCTTGACGCCGAACGGTTTTCCATAAAAGCCTAAAGAGTAGATCTTCTCCCCAGCCTCAGGATCGAATACCAATGATCTGGCACCAACTACTATAGCCTCAAAAACAGCCCGTCCCTGGGTGTTTTTTTGTGTTTTTTGTTTTTCCTCTATGCTCAGTTGCTATCACCTCCATCCGTATAGGGGTGGAGAGATCTCTGTGGGTTTATAGATTGCTGCCGAGTATTGTGTGGGGCTCTCATCTATTGAGGGATCATTGTTCAGGCGATTTGGAGTATTGTTCCTGTTGCTGTTTAGTGTTATTAAAACAGGCTCACCGCCAATAACCATGCTGGCTAAACCTGGTAGGAATCCCTCTAGAATTTGGATAACCTCTATACTCTGTGCATGGCTACGTATTTGAGATATACTGAGAGCCTCCATATGGTGTCAGAGATCCCTTCTAGCCTCTCAACGATCTCCATAATGGGTAGCATGGTTTCTGGCGATTTGGAGAGGCTCTTAACAATCGATGGCATCAGGGCTCTGTAGATCTCGTCTGCTTGCTCTTCTAGCTTTTCTATCTCTGCAGCATTGCCTGGGGCGGCTTTGGGGTTGATGTTTAGGCTTGTTAAGAGCTCCTCAAACTTTTTAGCCTCTTCTTCTACAACCTCGGCGAGGGATTCTATGGATCTTGCTATATCGCTTGGGATCGTGACCCCCGGCCCTAGGATTCCGAGGTATAGTGAGAGATCTGCGGTGCTCTCCCCAACAGCTATTATCCCTGTAATGATCTCAGCATATATATCCTTAAAGCTCAGCCCTAGACCTGTTCTCACAAGATACTCAAGGGTTTTGAAACCCTCAGCCTGAAGATCCTCCTTAAGCTTTCTTATCTTCTCCTCCATACTTTTAACAGCATATGGGTTACCTCTACCACCCCCTATAACTTCTCTCAACATCGATCTCAGCTCGAAGATCTCTGCCCTAAGGATCCTTGAATCACCGCTCATCTTCTCAAGCAAGTTCATCTCAGCAACACTCAGCCTGCTCATATCATAGGGGTTTATGAACTCCTCAGCCACCCGCTCCACCTCATCTCAGTAGAATATAACATGAAAGCAAATAAGTGATTAGGTTCTAAAACGTTAATTATACAACATCCAACATTTAAGGTTAAATAACCTGGTTTCTCTCAAGCCTAAGAACCCATCAAGCCTGATCAAAACTTACTAAAACCACCTACTTTCACTCCCAAATCTTATTATAACTGGATGAAGGGAAAGGAATATTAAACCTCTTGCCAAGAATACCTATTGGAGTGACCGGTAGTGGGCCCGTAGCTCAGCTAGGCAGAGCGGCGGGCTCCAGTTCGTGCTACGGGTCTAGAGACCCCGTATGGGGGATGATAGAGAACTGGAGAGGAGAGACCCGTAGGTCGGGGGTTCAAATCCCCCCGGGCCCACCACATCAACACAGAGCTCCTAACCGAACAGGATTGTTTCTTTTTATATGAAAGATCTAATGTTTTTTCGACATTGTTTTGATTATGACAACTTCTCCAGATTCATGGTTTCTCATAGCACTCGATATCTATCGTTACTCTATCTCCTTCCCTGATCCCGTGTCTCTCTACAAGCTTTTCGCTTGAAACTACTTCGAGGATCTTTGGGTCGTGCGAGGATCTATAGGGTCTTATTAAGAGAACCTTGGTATCTCCTAGGAGTGCTCTCCACAGGTATAGCCCTCCGTATGTTTTTCCCTCAAGGGATATGTCTCCTATGGCCTCGTGTTCTGGACATATTTTTCTAAGCTCCTCATAGCCTCCTAGATCCTCAACCTCTATGTTGAGTGTTCCTGGGTAGGGCTCTGTTCCGAGCCTCTCCCTAAAGATCTTCTTATAGATCTCCATATTTAGAAAGAAACCAGATCTTCCTAAGCCTTTCACATACCTCCCCCTAAGTCTCACTCGATAGGAGGGACCAACATGATCCATATCTCTTCACCATGCTCTCTATATACTCCTGCTCGGTAAAATAGGGCTGTCCGAGGATTAGGATCGATTGGGGAAGTTTTTCGATGACGATCTTAGAGAGGTCTTTGATTGATGCATAACAGATCTTTTGAGATCTTGAGCCCAGGCCCGCGAGTCCCAGGGCTTTTCTACCCTCTAGATCTTTATCTCCTAGGTCTTTTGAGATCTTGAGGAGGATTTCGCAAGCCTCATGGATCTTCATGTAATAGCCCTTCTCAACATCCATCTCTAGGAGGAGTAATACGTGCATACCTTGATCCAAAGTCCTTCTAATCTTCCCATAGATCTCGCCAGCCTCTTCAGAACTCCTCGGCCTTACCATGGTCATAACCCTCCCAAGCCTATAGATCATGAGGCCTGAGAAGCCGAGGGCTGTTGTGGCTATAGATATCCCTGGTATGTATGTGTATCCATGCCCTCTTCTAACAGCCTCACTAGCTATATAGATATGGGTTGTAGCTGTGAGAGGATCGCCCCAGCTGGCTAGACAGATCTTCTCACCCTTATCAAGTCTTGTGAAGATCTCTATGGCCGATAGATCCTCAAGATCTCTTCTGGATAGCTTCTCAAAACCCTTACCGGTTAGGATCTCTATATCTTTTATAGACCCCTCTGAGGGGATGGACGTGTATTCCTCGTAGAAAACATGGTCACAGGATCTCAGAGTCTCTATAGCCAGCATGCTTACCATGCTTGGCGAGAGGCCTAGTCCTACTATGTATAGATGCCCTTTCTTCATGCTCAACATCTACACCTAGACTCGAGGATCTTCTTTATCAATGAAGAGGTTGAGAACCCCCCAATCTTCTCTTTAAGCTTAATAATCCTTACACCTTCAAGCCCTCTATCCCTAAGCTGTCTTGAGAGTGTTTCTTCGTCTACAAACTGATCCGGTCCCAAGAGGATCAAGTCCGGTTTCACGGCCTCAACGCTTTTCAGATAATCTGTCTCATCCCCCAGGAAGGCTTTATAAACATACCTCACGGCCGAGACTACCTCGAGCCTTGTCCTCTCATCGTTCACGGGCTCGTATCCCTTGAATCTCTTAACATTAGCATTCCTAGCCACGGTTACAAAAACCCTCCCATATTTTGAAGCCTCTCTGAGCAGGGCTATATGTCCTGGATGCAGTATGTCGAAAGTACCTCCAACAAAAACCCTGGGCTCTTCAACCCTCTGCCACTTGAAGCTAGATGCTCCGAGCATTCTGAGAGCGTCTAGAAGACCCTCGGCGTAGGATATGTTTATAAGCCCGGTTATGTAGTCACCCTTATCATAGCTATACCTAGCATCCTCATAATACCTCTTAGCCATCTCCAGAACTTCTCTCTCGCTCCTCCCGCCTGTGAAGTTCCTCTCAGCCTCCTCAACAGCTGCTCGAAAGCTGTTTAGATAGTTTTTAAGCCTTTCGGCCGGGTCGCTCACCCAGGATGCCAAAAACACTATCCCTAGCAATTATTTCTCTAAACCCAATAAAAGATCTTATAGGGTTTGATCTAGGGCTTGTTAGTGATTTCTCATATATTAATCCTTAAGGATAGTGGTATTTGATGATGAGCTGTCGCTCGATGACAGGTGATCTAATGAACCTCCGCTGACACTTCATACGAATCTCTATCTATGTTTAAACGAGCAGCACGGGCACCCGGGATCTATATTCTCTTGGGTTATCTCAACAATACCGACAGTCCCTTCTTCCACGAGATCTTCCAACCGACCTTTAGCCCTAAAAACCCTGGTGCCAGAGCTTTTTGCGAGCTCCATACCTTCAGAGCCTATTCTGGAAACTATAATGCCATTAGCACTATATATGGGCATCTTGGTGATAATCTCGCCAAGCTTTGATAAACCACTACCCCTAGTCCTGAGCTTGTGGGGGCCGCTTACGATCCTCCTTTCATAGAGATCCACGACATAGAACTCCTCGGCCTCTACTGGGGAGGATATCATTCTATCCTTAGTAAGCACTATGGCTATCACTCTTCTTCGCCTCTATACTATGCTTAAGCTTTAGATATTATATCCATATGATCTGGCTTCGTGTAGAACCTTATTCTTCCATCGAGATAGCTTCTTATAATCTCTCTAGCCGCTTCCTCTATATTGGGCTCTCCGGATCCCCTAAGGATCCATCCCCTTTTGATCGCCAGCACCTCCAAGATCTCGAGGGGTTTGCCTGATACTCCATAAGCCCTCTCTATAGATCCAGGCATGATCCTCTCGATCCTCTCTATGAGCTCTATAGCGATGCCAAGAGGGTTCTCGATCTTCTCGGGAGGTCTTGTCCTTATAATCATCTCAAGCCTGTCAGCATCTATTGGGAGGGATCCAGGTGTATCGATTATATATACATTCCTATATATCCTGTAAACCTGTATTCCTTTAGTATAGCCAGGAGTTCCTGGATATCTACTCACAGTAGCTGATTTCTTCCCCTTAAGCGTGTTAACCAAGCTCGACTTCCCAACCTTGGGGGCTCCGAAGAATGATGCCATGATCTCTCTACCAGCTTCTCTAAGGATCCTCTTCACAGCCCTTATATCACCTGTACTCGCGCTTGTTGCTATGCACTCTAATCCTCTATCTCTGTAATAGTTAATCCACTCAGAGATCACGCTTCTGGGAACAAGGTCGGATTTATTCAGCACAAGAACAAGCCTTTTACCATTATTCATAGCTACTCTTTCAAGAAACCTGTTCCTCAGATACTCAGGAATCCTTGCATCAAGGATCTCGAAGACGATATCAGAGGCTAGCACATTATCAAGAATCTCCCTCCTACTCAGAAGCCTGAACAAAGCTTTTCGCGACTCTCTTCCAGACATGCCTACCAAGAAATAAACATGCAAGGGATCAGAAAAACCTATCGCAGGAGACAACGCGAGATCCTGATCGCTGGATATGTTGAGCAATAGATCTAGAGATATAGATCCACGTGTTTGGTTTGCTTAATCATTGATCCCTATTCACGAATAGAGGTTATAAGGCTAGCTATCTAGGAGCCATTGCATATGCCTGATCCGATCTATTGTTATCTCTTCATAAAGCCCAATACTATGTGGCGTTGCACATACCCAGTGAAGAGGAGCATGGGTAGAGATGATATGAGGCCTGCAGCTGCCATTTCACCCCACTTCACACCCCACTCGGATATATAGCTCGCTATTATCAGTGGTACTGTGTAGTTTTTGAGACTATGTAACAGGATCACCGCGTAGAGGAACTCGTTCCAGGACATGAGTATTGAGAAGATCGCTGTCACAGTGATCCCGGGCATCGTGAGGGGTAGGAGGATCCTTATTAGCAGTGTTATAGGGCCAGCACCGTCTACACGGGCTGCTTCCTCAACCTCTCTGGGTGTTGATCTGAAGAAGCTTAGCATCATCCATAGCGAGAATGGGAGCGTATATACCTGGTATGCTATCGCAACAGCGCTTAGATTATCCGATAGCCTTAGCTGTGAGAACATCACATATATAGGTAGTATCAGGACTATCGGCGGTATTGTTCTTGAGAAGAGCGTCCACACAAGCAGACCGCGGGCTAGGAGCCTGCTTATAGGTAGCTTTGAGAGGCTATATGCTGCGGGGATTGAGAGCAATAGTGATATGGATGTTGTTAGGAAGGCTAGGTATGCGGTGTTGCTTAAATACCTCTGGAAATCCCCTCTAAAGAGCCTCACATAGTTATCGAGGGATAGTGATGCTGAGAACACCTCATATACTTCGAGACCAACCTTCAGAGAAACATTGATCATCCAGTATATGGGCATAAGCGTCCACACGGCAATAACACCGAGCGCTATGTAAACAAGGGTTTTGATCCAAGGGCTCATTCGAACATCACCTTCTTAATATAGAAAGCACTCACTGCTAGTATTAGGATAAGCATTAGGAAAGAGGCTGCAGAAGCCTTGCCAATATCCCAGAATACAAGGCCTGTTTTGAATATATATAGCGAGATGGTCTCCGTGGCATGTGCAGGACCCCCGCCTGTGAGCACATAGACCTTGTCGAAGAGCCTGAAGGTATCTATGCTTCTCAGTAGAAGGACGAGGGTTATGTAGGGTTTGAGAAGGGGTAGTGTTATATGTAGAAAGGTTCTATAAGGCGGGGCACCATCCACAAGGGCTGCCTCATACAGCTCTTTCGGGATCGATTGGAGCCCTGCATAGAGGATCAGGAAACAGATCGGTGTCCACTGCCATGTATCTATGATAACGATGCTTAGAAGAGCTAGGTCTATACTCGTCAACCAGGGCAGGGGTTGGAAACCTAAGGCTCTCAGGATATGGTTAACAAGCCCTGTATCGTACTCCAGCATGAGTTTCCACATAGAGCTCACAATAACTGCTGAGAACATGTTTGGGAGCACTATGAGGGGGACTAGGTATCTCTTTCCCCTGATCTCTTGGTTAATGATCACGGCTATCGAGAGACCTAGGAATGTCTGGAGAAAGGTGGCGGCTAGTGAGAATATAAGCGTGTTCCTCACACTAATCTGAAACACAGGGTCTTGTAAGAGGTCTAGATACTCCTGGAGCCCTGTAAACCTAAACTCGCCTGTAATGATATTATAGCTGTGGAGTGAGTAGTAGAGAACACTCACTATTGGATAGACTGTGACAAAGAGGAGTACCGTGAGGGCTGGGAGGATGAGTAAAAAAGGGAGTAGTTTCACATATACTCACCAACCCAAGATCCTGGGATTCTTTGCTAGCTCGAAAGCACCTTATCGATCTCAGCAGACATTGCAGAGACAGCATCGCCTGGCTTTATCACTCCAGCAAGGACCTGGTTAACATAGCTACCAAAGATATCCTCGATCTTTGGCCAGAGAGGAGTTCTAGGCCTTGGAACAGCAACATTCAGGCTTTTAACCTGGATGGGGATCCATCTCCTGAGACCTGCAAGCTCTTTATCCTCACCAACGCTTATCCTCACAGGCGGTAGGCCCTTAAGTATAGCCATGATCTTCTGCATTCTTGCGCTTATAGAGTATAGTATGAACCGAAGAGCTGCAGCCTTGTTCTGCGATGCAGCCGGTATACCCCAGTACCAAACACCGAGGAGCGGCGAGGGCTTTGTCCTCTCACCAGGTGTTGTTGTATATGCAAGCAAGCCGGGAACCTTGCTCAATGCTGGGTTATCGGCATCCTTGATCCAGCCGGGCCATGTCTCTGTGCTCATAGCAATCCTACCTCCGACAAGCCTATCCCTAACATCAGGCGTGTTGAAATTCTCAACACCGGGTGGAGCGTATTTCTTAAGCTGTAGGAGGAACTCAAGTGCTTCGACCGCTTTTGAGTCGAGGGCGCTTTTCTTTAGATCGTCTGAGAGTATCTTACCCCCAAAAGCGTATAGGATAGGCTGGAAGGCTGTTGCAACAGGGTTCCCTTTAACACCTCTAAAGGCGACTGGATATTCTACAAGCCCTGAAGCCTTGATCTTCTCGCAGGCGTTGAGAACATCGGTCCACGTAGCGGGCTCGGGTAATCCTAGCTTGTCAAAGACATCCTTTCTATAGGCAAAGATCTGGACGTTTCCCATCTGTGGGAGCGCTACTATCTTGCCTGTTTTATACGGGCTTCTACCCACATCTATAAGCACTCCCGGGAAATCGCCTAGATCGAGCTGGACTCCTGTCTCCTTAGCAAGAGCCTCAAGATCTGTTAACCAGCCCCTCTCACCAAACTGGGGCAGCCATGGATCATCCATATATATGAGATCATATGCTGCGGAACCCTGCTGAAGAGCAAGCACCATCTTATCATAGAGCGAGGCATATGAGAGGGGTGAGTACTCGATTTTAAAGTTAGTGTTTTCCCTTGTAAAGAAGTCTATAACAGCTGTATTTATATCATGGTGCTCTGCATCCCTACCCAATATAGATAGGGAGTATGTTTCAGGAGGTTTAGGAGTAGTAGGAGCTGTAGTGACTGTAGTTGGTGATGAACCCAGTGAACCTAGGTAATAACCCGCACCAACACCAACCAAAAGGGATCCTAAACCCACTCCTGCAATTTTTAGAAACTCTCTTCTAGTAGGCATACAACCTACCAAGGATTGTTGTATGTAATAGTTAATATATTTAGCCTATTGGATCACTATGTGTCACTATACACATATGGCAAGTATATTTAACTTCTCATTCTATAAATCGTTTGCATCTAAATATTCTTTGACGTTTTGAACCTGCTTATGCTGAGAGTCCTTAACTCTTACGGAGACAACGGGGATCTCCGGCTTTGATCAGCTCTAGATCTAATAATGTATCCCTAAGCACGGATCCTTTCTAGAGGCATTTGGAGAAAAAGCTATTATTGATATGATACATAGTGATACATAGCATAACACTATTACGGCTACCTGTTGATACGTGTGAGACTCTTATCTTTGCGAGGGTTTGGACTTTTTGCTCTTCCATAGATTCTCTATTGCGGTGTGGGTGAGGCTTGTGAAGGAGGTTGTTGCTGTTATCCATCTAGCGAGGCTCCCTAGTTCCAGTTATAAGGGGGATAAGGATCTAGACGGTATTGTTGAGGATGCTGTTAGGGAGGCCAGGATCCTTGAGGATCTTGGATACGGCTCGGTGATCCTAGAGAACTATGGTGATAAGCCTTACCAGAAACGAGTCAGAGATCCTCTAACCATAGCCTCGATGTCTATAGCTGTTAGGGAGGTTGTTAGGAGCACCAGCCTGAGGGTTGGAGTAAATCTGCTCAGAAACTCTGGCAAGGAGGCGTATAGTATTGCTATAGCCTCTGGAGCGAAGTTCGTGAGGATCAACTCCCTAGTCGAGACGATCGTAACTGACTCGGGCTTGATAGAGCCTGAGGCGCCTAGGCTTAGAAGCCTTAGGATCAACTACCCATGGGTGGAGATATACGCAGATCTGCTTGTTAAACATGCCTCGAGCATGAACCTAGGCATGATGATCCTAGAGCGTCTGGATCCACAAGCACTAGTATCTAAAAGCACAGATACCAAGGACTATCTGAGAGAACTAGTAAATGACTATGTAGAGAGGGGAGGAGCAGATAAACTCATAGTAACAGGGTTGAGAACAGGGGAACCTCCCAGGGTTGAGTTGCTAAAGCTTGTGAAGGAGCTCTCACCAGTACCAGTTCTAGTCGGCAGTGGTGTTAATACTAACAATATAGGCAGTATACTGAAACACTGCGACGGAGTAATTGTTGGGTCTTTTATAAGGAGGAATGGGAAGGCAGGGGAACCGCTAGATCTAGAGAGGGCTAGGAGCTTTATAGTGTCTGTTAAAAGCCACTCCTAGCGATGGTATTCGATCCTCAGGTTGGGTAAGGGCTCTATTAAAGGCATGCAAAGGCTCGTTAACAGTGCCGGATCTCTGTATTTCGATGCCCAGGGCTACTATTATGCTTCAGCTCTTCTAGCCGTATCTCAAAGCACCCCGCATCAAGCCCTGGATTACATATCTCTGTAGAATCCCGTAGGAGATCACTGGGATTATGCCTATGAAAACGGCTAGTGCTGCTAACCCTCCGGGATCTACTATCTCTCCTCCCCATAGGAAGAACTGCACTACTATGGGTACTGTGTATAGCTCGGGGCTTGATATAAGGATTATGGAGAACAGAAGATCGCCCCACGATAGTGTGAACGCAAAGGTGAAAGCAGTAACTATTGCTGGGAGTGATACGGGTAGGATCACCCTTATGAGGGCTTGGATCCTGGTTGCGCCATCCACCATAGCAGCCTCCTCAAGCTCTTTGGGAACACTAACCATATAGCTCCTTATCATGAGGGTTGATACAGGTACTGTATATGCTAGGTGGGCTATTGCTAGGCCTAGCAATGTGTTATAGAGGCCGAGGGTTCTGTAGATCATGAGGAGTGGTATCACTATTATAAATACTGGGAATGTGTAGGAGAAAACTATAAAGCCCTGCATGAAGTTCTTAAATCTATACTGAAACCTAGTCAGGGCGTAGCCTGCTAGGAATCCTATGGTCACGCTGATCAGCGAGGATGTTAATGAGACTATGAAGCTGTTTCTAATCGCCTGTGAGATCGGGATCGGTATGGCTGCCCTCATCCCATGTCCCTTAAAATAATCTTCAAGGGTTGGGGCTGCGAGAGATGCGAAGTTCTGAAGAGTGAACGAACTAGGTATCCATGTCCAGGCATCCTCGGGTCTGGAGAAGGCTGTCTTGAAGGTCCAGTACGATGGTATAAGGATCCATGGGATCAGGAGGGCTAGGGAGACGGCGATCACACATCCCTTTATAATTCTATTGAGCAGGACTCCCATGGCTCACGCCCTCATATACCTAAGTGTTACGAATATGAGTAAAAGGTATAATGGGAGCATTAGCACGCTGTATGCGGCTGCTAACGATATATTAGCCTCGCCTGTGAAGGCAAGCCTATATGCTGCTACTGGTATTGTTAGGGTTCTATCAATTGGTCCGCCAGCTGTTGTTAGATATATTTGGGCGAACTCTCCCATTGTCCATATTAGTGAGAGAAGCACCACGGTTAGCATAACCGGTTTCAACAATGGTAGGGTTATATAGAAGAACCTCTGGTGAGCCCTAGCACCATCTATTTCAGAAGCCTCGTAGAGTTCTTGAGGCACTGCCTGTAATCCTGCAAGCAGCCCCATCATGAAGAATGGCCAGCCATGCCATATATTGAGAATGATTACCGAGGTCATTGCGTGATCGTATCCGAGCCAGTGGATAGGGCCTATACCGGCTAGTGATAGCACCTTGTTAAAAGCCCCATCTCTGGCGAAGTTAAACCAGAACATGACAGCAGCTATGTAGGATGGAACAGCCCATGGGAATATCGAGAGGACTCTTACAAACGATCTACCTCTAAATTTTGTGTTAAGAAGCAACGCCGCCCCGAGACCTATGAGTAGTTTAAGCGCTACAGAGGTGAATGCATAGATGAAGGTATTGATTAGCGATACCATGGTAATTGGCGAGCTGAGCAGCCTTATATAGTTGTTAAGGTATGCGAAAACAGGCTCTTCCCCAACTCTTTTTTCATAGAAGCTAAGCCAGATATTATAAGCTATGGGTATGATGATTATAAAAAACAAGGTTAGGATTACTGGTAATACATAGAGGTAATGGTAACTCGATTCAGCGCGCATGCTCATCTGTTAACTCCCATAGGTTCTTTTAACCTCATCCTTAAATCTCGCTGCATACTCGTCTATGATCTTATCGGGGTTCTCGCCTCTGATTACTACTCTCTGGATCATCTCGTTCCATATGAAACCCTCTCTGAAGAGCTCTGAGGGAGCTGTTCTCTCACCGAGTGGGAAGGCTGCTGTCTCATGGTACTTGATCTTCTCGATAGCAGCTGCGGGATCCTCTCCTAGGGCTGGCCATCTACCCTTCTTCCAAGCCTCGCTGATCTTCTGTACCTGGGACTTGAAGATCGGTAGCCCGTATAGAGCGCCTGACTCGCTGAAACCTACTCTATAGTCGTCTTTATCCTTGAAGATGTAGTATACGAGATCCTTGGCAAGCTCAGGGTATTTAGTGGTCTTGAATATGAAGACGCTCTCATCGCCTAGATCAACGCTCACTGGTGGGAGGAATAGCTTGGTTTTTGCAGCCAGATCTGGTTTCTCATTCAATAGCGCGTAGTATATGCTTAGCGGGTTTAGCGTCATAGCCACTCTTCCCTGGATATAGGCTAGGTTGTTGGAAACATCAACCCATTCTGTGCTATCTGGTGGTGTTAGCTTTTCGTCTAAGAATCTCTTAACATAGTCGAAGGCTTTCTTGAGGGCATCTCTATATGGTGGTTTATCCATTATAACACCGTCGGAGGATCTGCTTGCTAGCATGCCTCCTCCGAAGTATGCCCACACATGCTGGAACATCCACCAGGTGTCAAAACCGTTGAGCCCGTAGGTCCAGCCTATGCCATAAACACCGGGTTCTGTGTTGTTAAGCATCTTGGCAAGTATGTAGAGATCCTCAAAGCTCTTGGGCGGTAAGTATGCTTCTGCATTAGCCTTGGCCACCAGATCCATTCTTACGTGAAGCCATGTTATCTCAAACATCATTGGTATACAGTATATCTTGCCTGCGAATGTGCATGTCTTGAGCTTGATCTCATATATATCATCCCTACCCAGCTTATCGACAACATCGTCAAGCGGTATTAGGAGGCCCTTCTCAGCAAATATAGCCACTGGATGACCATCACTGGATGACCATTGATCACAATATCGGGCGGCGAGCCTGCCTCTACGGCTGCTATCAGCTTCTTACCGATCTCTGCTACAGGTATCCAGGTGATCTCTACATCAACCCCATTCTCTGCAGCCCATTTCCTAACCTTCTGCTCAATCCAGTACATCTGTGGGGGGACAAACGTAGCCCTACCCCAGATAACAAGCTTTGGTTTCTCAGGTTTTGGAGGAGCGGTGAGGTTGGTGAAAGCTAGGTAGGATCCTACTCCAATGGCTATTATGGCTATGATTATCACTGCGAGAATAACTCTCGAGAGTCCTCTAATACAGCACCACCTCACGATCTAAGTTAAACTAATCCTAATATACATTACATATAACTTGTTAAGCGTTATCTTAATAAGTCCAATGAGATTCCAGTTATTGGGGACGTGTATCTCAGAGGTAAGGCTTGTAGGGGTTAGCAAGAGATTTGGAAACGTTATGGCCGTGGATAACATAGATCTTGAGGTTAGGAAGGGAGAGTTCCTAGTCCTCTTAGGTCCTTCGGGATGTGGGAAGACAACCACACTGAGGATCATAGCCGGTCTTGAGAAGCCTGAAAAGGGCAGGGTATATATAGATGGGGTTGATGTCACAGATCTCCCGCCAAGGGATAGGAATGTGGCTATGGTGTTTCAGAACTACGCACTATACCCCCATATGAAGGTATTTGACAACATAGCCTTTCCTCTTAAGCTGAAAAAGCTACCCAAGGAGGAGATTAGGAGGAGGGTTAGAGCTGTTGCCGAGATACTCAGGATCGAGGAACTCCTAGACAGATATCCAAGACAGCTCTCCGGCGGACAGCAGCAGAGGGTGGCTTTGGCAAGGGCTCTTGTAAAGGAGCCTAAGGTATTCCTCATGGACGAGCCCCTCTCTAACCTAGATGCGAAGTTAAGGCTATACATGAGGGTGGAGCTAAAGTCTCTGCAGAAGAAAACCGGGATAACAACGATATATGTGACACATGATCAGGCTGAGGCTATGTCGATGGGCGATAGGCTTGCCGTCATGAATGCTGGTAAGATAATCCAGATAGGATCTCCAGACGATGTTTACAACTCGCCGGAGGATATATTCGTAGCAGGATTCCTGGGAAGCCCGCCGATGAACCTCATAGAGGCTAGCATATATAGCCAGGGATCTAGGATCAGGGTTGAGGCCGAAGGATTATCAATAGATCTTGGAGAGAATTACAAAAAGCATCCAGATCTCATAGGACTTTCAAAGATCATTGTTGGGATAAGGCCTGAGCGAATATCACTCTCACGCACTAGGCTAGATACGTCGATAGGTAAAGGTGTGATCCACATAGTAGAGAGGCTAGGGGGAGATATTATCTATAATATAAAAATAGGGAGAGAGACTCTCATTAAGGTCAAGGCCTCACCACAGCATCCTGAGCACAGCATGTTTAGGGAGAACGAAGAAGTGTGGATCAACGCAAAAATAGAGGATATATACCTATATGATAGCAAAACAGGGAAGAGAATAGCGTAAAGCGATACACCCTCATAGAGCTATAATTCCATAGCAGGGTTTAGGCAGGCTATTGAACGAGGCTTGCGCGGAACGCTGTATGGTTGTTAGAAGATCCGTTTGAATTCTATGTTCACACCAGCATCGCTTAATATACTCTCAAGAATTTCTCTCAGCTTTCTCATCTCATTATCGCTAAGCCCCTTGTTAGGTGGGACAGGATTCCCTACATTCAATCCTCTGAGCCTCAGGATCGCTTTAACTATGGATAAGCCCTCCACCTGGAACTCTCTGGCAAGACCCTTTATCTTCATAAGCAGCGACTTATACTTAACAGCCTTCTCCATATCGCCCATCACTATGCTCTTATACATGAGATCGCTGATCTCTGGGACTGCATTGCATATACCACATATATGGGTGTCAGCCGTTTGTCCCTGGATGTTCATTCCAATCATTTATATTCATTCATGGTCACATCCAGGGACTTTCTCCTCGCCCACCCCTTCATGGGTAGCACTGCTACCTCCAGGGCGGGTTCACCGGGCATGGGGCCCAACGGCACTGGGCCCTTGAGAGCTCTCCTCTCAATGTTCAGGACAGCTATAACATCCCTGCCCATCTCAACCCTACACTTAGGGCATTTCAGCTGCCTCGGGGCAATGCCCCTCATCAGCTTGGAGTTGCAGAATGGGCATGTGGAGGAGGTGTTTCTCGGGTCGACCTTAACCAGAGGGACTCCTCTCTCAGCGCACTTCTCCTCGATGGCTCTGAGGACGCCTCTAAACCCTGCCTGGTAGATTCTGTGCCTAAGCTTTTCGTCTTTAACGTCACTTATCATATTCTTTGGAGCCTGTTTCGGCAGATTCTCGACAACTATAGTGGCACTCAGCTGTTTAGCGGTGTTTACAATGATGCTGGCAACCTTACATCTTATATCCCTCTTCCTCCTACGCTCTCTACCGTGGATAGCTCTCTTAACGTATCTATTGCCTTTAATACTCTGGATAACCTCACGATAGCTCTCATAGCCAACAGTTAGCTTCTTAATATCCGTCTGGAGAATAAATACTTTATCCTGCACTTTCACAGTAACATTGTTCTCGTTAATATCAACGGATACAACCTGTCTGGCATTACCTGTTCCTGTGACATCCACGCTCTTCTCGAATATGAAGTGGACAAGTAGCCTATACCTCCTATGGTCTATCTTAAGCTTTGGCTGTGTTCTCAGCTTCCACCCATTATTAACGTATTCCCAATATTGCTTATGTGGCTGGAGTTCAATATTAATCCAGCCTCTATGTGTGAAGACCTTAATAGCTGTATGCCCCAGCGGCTTCCACAGGTGGTCGTCGAGCCAAACGCTGATCTTCTTAACTACGGGCTTCTCAGACTTAGCTAGCCCAGCCTTTTTCAATTCGAGAAAACTCGTTATCCTCGTGGATGCGTCTTGGCATGCAGTGTGAATATAGTGGCTTGGTAGTTGAGGATATCTCCCTCTCAGCTCGTGATACTTATGCTTCTTCAGTCCAGTAAACGACTTTATTCTGTGGCTAAACCCGTAGTCGACAAGTTCTTCAACGAGCTTCCCGTAGATCTCCTCAAGCTCCTTGAAGGCCTCATACTTCCTCTTAGTCAGCTCAACGCTGGGAACAACTATAGTTCTTGTGAGTAGAGTCATGCTCTCTCAACCTCTTCTAAGAGCTTCTCAAAACCTTCAACAAGCCTCTTCTTTCTATGACTCCTCATTCCATAGAGCTTTCCAGCAAATGATGTCACTATCTCTATTAAATCCTCTACTAGCTCTCGATGAGCATCCTTAGGCTCCTCCCCGTAGACAGCCTCTATCCTTGTGCCGAACTGGTTGAGGAAGTATTCTAGGTATTCAAAGCCGAACCTAGCGAGCCTATCCCTGTAGGTTACCACGACAACCTCTGCCTGCCTGGATGTGATGAGGTCGAAGAGCCTTCTCAGCCCTTTCCTGTCAGTCTTCAGCCCTGAGGCTATGTCGGTCAACACTTCTACTACCTTGTAACCTTTAGAGGCGCAATATTCTAGCAGGTATTTAATCTGTCTTTCTAAATCCTCCTTCTGATCTTGGGATGAGACCCTCGCATAGACTACAGCCCTAACCTCCTTTACCCTCCCCTCAAGTAATCTCCTCACCTCACTCTCAGGAATTCTATACTTACCGCCAACAGTTCTGATAGCTCTAATGTATCCAGACTCAATCCATCTTCTAAGAGTAGTATAGCTAACACCCAGCTTCTCACAGACCTCCTTAGGTCTCAACAGCCTTTCAGACACTACCAGCCCCAATGCATATAATTGTTTTCAAAGCTTATAAACGTTTCCTACTAACATCAAAAAGAAAACAGCCCCTGCTCGGTATAGTAGATGGTTTTGATCACGTCTGACACTATTTTCCTCAGGGCTTTTCTTATATGTATGCTTATAGTAACCTTGGATCTATCGAGCATAGAGCCTATATCGGTTTGTCTAGAGTTCTTAGGGTAGTTGAAATAACCACCCTCATAGGCTGTTTTGAGAACCCTCACTTCTTGCTCAGTAAGCCTATCAGCTATGATGCTGAGGATAGAGCCTCCCAAGATGCTTTTTACAAGATCCTCGGGGTCTGATAGCTCGCGCCACTCAACATGTCCTATCCCGTAGTATTTCTCAACATTGTCAAGGTATCTGTGGAGCATGTTACGTCTAGCGAGGACTAGATACTCTCTAGCACCCTTGTAAAAGATATATGGTGTTAGTAGAACAACACCGCTGTCTTCGATAAGTCCAAGGAACTCGCACTTGCTCTTCACACCATAAATCACCAGGATATCATCTATATAGTGATATCTGAGCCTCTTGATCTTGCTTCTTCTAACATACTTCTCACGTTTAACAATATCATCAATATATACACCTACATCCTTCTCTGATGACAAGGCTAAGACGTAATAGTCGTCAGAGCCAAGCACTCTATAGGTGCTTATAATAATTCTAGAATCGGAGAGTTCGCTTACCATTCCAAAGAAACTATTATAGGGGCTGTTGATCCTCACCCTCACTATGCCTAGATCCTCTATATCAAGTCTAGACCATGTGTTTTTCAAGCCCGCCCCAAATATTTCTTCCTCTATGGTTTAAATATATCACATTATCCGATCCAATAAAACACAGTGTTATATTAATTAACATATAGTTATTATTTTTTAAATGGTATTATCGATCCCACAATAGATCGTGGATCCGTCGCTATGGAATCTTTTTAAAGATCGAGGTTTTATGGCGATCCCTATCGATCATGACTCGTTTTTGGTGCATCATATTGCATAGTATATCGGCTCGGCGAATATAAACACCTCTATAACGATAGTTTATTGTTTTAGAATTTAGTATGAAAAAGCTCTCAACATGTTATATAACTATGGTGCTAAAGAGCTCTGTTTCGCTATGTGTAAGGTTCTATGATATTGTATGATCCTCATATTTCTATATTAATCCTATAATCCATTGTAGAGTGAGTCTGTTCTAGGGCTTCAGATCTCTGTTTACTAGTAATAATCACCTAAGATCCATATGTTTCCTATATGGATGTTCTTCAAACCGCCTTCTTTAGCTGCTTTTATAGCTTCCCTCATATGCTTCCAGCTAGTTGGTGGTAGGTCTTTCATGAGATGGTCCGGGTGGAAGGCTAGAAGCACTAGTGGGGTTTCGGGGTTTAGCTCCGCGATGTATTCAGCGATACCCCTCACCTCGGATGCATCGACATATCCTGGAACGAGTAGTATGCTTATAACGAGCAGTGGTATCTCAGGTCTTTCCCTTCCAAGCTCTGAAACTATCTTTGTATTTTCCATAAGCCTCTCAATAGCCTTTTTACCATCAACACCTGTTAACGCCTCATATATACTCGGGGTCCAGGCTTTCCAATCGATCTTTACAATACCTCCTGAAACCAGGCTAAGCCTAGCCATCTCCCTCATTAGCAGGGGGTTTGCAAGGCCGTCGGTCTCCCAGCAAATCCTCTTTATAACCCCCTTCTCCAGGGATTTCTTAACAATATCCCTTGACGCTGCTATGAGCATGGGTAGGTGGGGCGTTGGGTCTCCTCCGAAGTAGCATATGCAGGAAACCCTAGGATCCATGGATCTCTCGACAAGGTCTCCAATGCCTAGATTTCTCACCAAGCTCTTATCAATCTTCCCACCAGCGATCGCGGTCTTATGCTCCCAATTCTGGCAGAACGAGCAGTCTAGAGGACAGCCTGCCATGAATACTGCGAGATTATAGTACCCAACCTCAATATTTGGTGAGTAGGCATATCTAGGATACCCAGCCCCCGTGGATCCGGGGCATATGTGGCCTGCAACACAGTTCGTGGGTATAGGGTCTAGATATGTGTATGTCACCATTCTCGCAAAACCCGCTAGAGGGCTTATCCTCCCACCCACATTAACCCAGACACCACAGAACCCCCTCTCCCCATCTCCTATGATACACTCATTGATGCAGATATTGCATCGCAGACCCCCCTCAGATCTTGGAGGTTGTAGAGGGAAGCCTATAGAGGATCTCCACTTACTCCTAAGACCCCTCACGATGTTTAAAGAGGCCTCAGGATTGTTTCTGAGGCAATCTACACAGACACCCACAGCCTTTGAGACAAGCCCTTCTCTATTGCAGAGGAGACACTTACCCATAACCTCTCAATCTTATAGATCCCTGGAAGATAATTAGATATTACCCAGCTGTCCCAGCATATCACCTAGACCAAGATCTTCAAAGGAGCGTGTAGGAGCTTTACACTGGTTTTAAGGCTTTCATAGCCTAAGAATGAGGTTTATACTAAGGGCTAGGATTGTTGTGTAGATATAAGGGTTATCAAAGAGATCTGCAACAGCTATCGATCTGTTTGGAGAGTGAGAGGATAGCATGTGATTAATAACGGCTGTCACGAATTCCCTGAATGTGCTGCTATTATGTATGATTAATCTAAAGCCCCTATCCTGGCATTGTAGGAGGGGTTCTGCAATTCTATCTGTCATTATATGGATCTCAATACCGTTGTTCCTGGATATACCCTCCACCCCGCATAGGATCTTTGAGGCTGTTTGTGATGCTACCATAACCCTCTTTATCCCCTTTTTAAGCATATTCTCTAAAGCCATAACGCCTTCCCTGCTTATCCTGAGCTCATATACCTCGATCCTTTTCACCCTCTCGGCATAGATCTCTTTAGGGGTCTCAAGCCTGTCTGAGCTGAAGATCACTATCTCTCCCTTTCTATAGATCTCGCTGAGGATCTTGATGAGGGTCTCTACCCTCTCTATAGGTGGTGAGAAGACCTTGTAGCCGTGGTTTAAGAGTATAGATGCCGTACCCTCCCCGGTTGCTGCGATCATTACTCCTAGTTCGCGGAGCTTCTCAAGAAGATCCCTGCCTCTATGTGATGACATGAAGATCTTTGCTGAGCTCTTGCTCGAGAAGATCGCTGAAGATATGTTCATGGGATCTAGCGATGAGATCCTTTGATCTAGATCCTCGATAGGTGTTGGAACTATCACCTCGGCTAGGTGGAGGGATATGCCTTTAGATTCGAAGAAAGATCTCCATCTCTCCCAAGTATCCCTCGTACCGGCGAATACTATATCTTTCCCCACTTCTTCTCAGCCTCTCTATAGAGCTCCTCTATCTTGGCAGCAATCGATCTATCCATGGGGTTTTTATCAGAAGCCCTGGCATATTCCTCCAACTCCTCCTCGGAGGTCGCTATAACGATCACTGAGGAGGCCTGGATGCTTGAGAATATAAATCTGATCGCATTCTGAGCCTCTGTAAAATCATCAACCAATAGATATGGCTTTATAAGCTCGTAGAGCTGGAAGGCTTTCTCAAACCACTCCCTATCCCTCAGACTCCTATGATCCCTCAGCCTCTCTATATCAGCTATCGTGAGCCTACCGCCCAGAATACCGCCAGCGTGGGGAACCCTCACAAGGATTCCGATATTCTTTTCACTAGCAATCTCTGCTATCTCCTTCCCGGGTTTCTGTTCAAGTGCGTTATAGATGAACTGGATCACCTCAACCTCTCTGTGGGATAAGGCTTCGAGCGCCTCTCTAGCCACATCTCTCTCGGGACCCAGGGCTACACCCACGTGGAGGGCTAGGCCTTCTTCAACAAGTCTAGCCATAGTTCTATACAGCTCAGGACTTCTCAATGCTTCGAGGGGCGGGTTATGGATCTGTATTATATCTATAGGCTTCTTACCAACCCTCTCGCAGGATTTTCTCGCAGCGAAGAGGAGGTACTCGGGATCATATCTCCTCAGGGGTTTCTCGCCGGGTGAGTAGATGTCATAACCGATCTTAGTGGCTATGACGATATCCTTTACACCTGGTCCGAAGGCTTTCTGCAATATAGATTCTCCATAGCCCTTGCCATAGACGTCTGCTGTATCGAATAGATTGATCCCGAGATCCAGGGCTCTTCTAAGGATCCTAATGGCTTTATCGAGATCAACATCTCCATAGAGTCCTGTGAGGCTGTATACGCCGTAGGAGATCTCTGATACCTCTAGCCCTGTGTTCCCTAGCCTCCTATACCTCATAGGAATCACTCGTTCGAATGGGTCCCTGGCTTTAGGTTCTCAACGCTGTAGAGGATCCTGTAGTCCTTATCCCCAATGATCCTTGAGGCTTTCTTTGCAACACCCTCTATCTTCTCCTCACTATCAGCGTGGGCCATGAAGTAGGCCCTATGTTCCCACTCACCATTCAGGGGCACTCTATAGACGACATGGGTTGCCTCAGGTATCTCGAGGGCTATTCTCAGACAATCCTCCTCAGATCCTTTGAGAACAACCATCCCATCCCTTACTATACCAACCCTGCTACCCTCGAGGGTGGCTCCTATGTTTCTAAGAACCCTCTTCTTATAGAGCTCCCTTATCAATCCAACCAGCTCCTCCTCTTTATAACCATATTTAGCTGCAACCTCTCTATACGGTCTCTCGGTAACAGGTATCCATTTAGCGAGCTCCGAGAAGGGCTCTTTTCTCAAGCCAAGCTCTTCGAATGTAGGGATCTTCTCGGGGAGAACCTCAGGCTCTGACCACGAGATCCCTTTGTAGAGGTCGAACTTAACTGAGAGCTTATATGTTCTCTTACCGAGGAGGACTAGATATTCTTTGGAACCCACGGTTTTTGCGATCTCTTCAACGCTTGCCATTAGATCCTCGATACTTTTTCTCTTGATAACAAACCATATGTTATATACCTCGTGGTTTCTCACATAGTTATGGGTAACCTCGGGATCTTTCAGCAAGATCTTCCTAAGAGTCTCCTTAGCATTTGGATCCGGGATCCTTATGGCAACAAGGGCTGCCACCTTACCTGAAGCCTTGTAGTTTATGTTAAACCCTATCCTCTTTATCGTGAAATTAGACCTCAAGGCCTCGATCCTCTTCTTGAGATCCTCGAACTTTATCTCAAGTCTCTCAGCGATCTCGGTATAAGGGGTTTCTGTTAATGGGAATCGGTATTGAAGCTCCATCAAGATCTTCTTATCTAGATCGCTTACCATAGATCTCACCCATCCGTAAAAGATCTTCTAGCTATCCGATCCTCAACAAGGGATGCTAAGACGCCGAGGGCTTTGTTTAGGATCGAGCTGGTAACGAGATCTAGAACCTCCTTCTGCCTCTGATCAAGTTTAAAGGCTGAGACAGCCCTCTCAACCTCTCCTCTCCTTATGTTCTCTAGAAGCCTGGCATAGTTATCAAGCCCAAGCCTTATGTTCTCTAGAACAAGCCTGGCCTCAAGCCTCCTGAGATATGGCTGGATAATTTTATCAAGATCCTCGAGCCTCTCATAGAGATCCGACAGAATCTTTCTCGAGAAAACCTCCAGATCCTCAAGCCATATATACCTATCACCAAGAAGGTCTCTTGCGCCTGGATCTACATTCCTCGGGTTACCGAGATCTATAAATATCCCGTCCTTACTCGCCTCGATATCCTCTATACCAACTATAGGATCTCTGGCTGATGTTGCTAGGAACACAAGATTGCTTCCATTGATTGCCTTAGAAATCTCATTGATCGAATACGCTTTTCCGCTAGGAAAGATTCTGGCTATTGCTTCCGCGCTTTGATAAGATCTCCCGACTATCGAGGCAGTGCTGACCCCTTCGTTTCTCAACATGTAGGCGATCCTTTTAGCAACCTCTCCTGTACCAATGATAGTAGTCCTTTTACTAGAGAGACTACCAAGGATATCCTTAGCAGCCATTACAGCGACCTCCGGAATCCCTATGGAGCCATCGATGTCAAGGGATCTTCTAATATCGATCGAAGCCTCTATAGCCTCTCTAAAGACAGCATTGAGATGCTTATCCAAAGACCCTTCTGAGAGTGCTTTGGATATAGAGACCTTAGCCTGGTTTACTATGTCGATCTCAAATGGTGCTAGGGACTCGGCTCCTGAGAGTACTTTGAGCATGTGGTTCAAAAGATCTCTATCGCTATAGATCTTAGGATCTATTGATACGAGACCCCTAATACCTCTTCGAAGATCTATTAATAGATCGTTGAGCCTCTCTTCAGAACCGCTCAAATAGATCTCGAACCTGCTGCAGGTTTCGAGGATAAGATAACCAAAGCCCGGGGAGCTTGATCTCTCCCTCTTCAAGAGACCAAGGATCTTGGTATCGGTTCTCTTAACACTCTCAACATCTTGGTATCCGTGCTCTCTATTATTGATCGCTATTGCGGCAATCCCTAGATCCATGTGCCTCACCCAGACCCTAGATCTATCCCTGTTTTTGTACGCACAATCTCACAGAGCCTGGCCCAGGCGCCCTCCTCATCCCCCTTAAGAGCCATTACCCTGAAGGTCTGGTCTTTGAAAACCTCTCTGTGGATCTCGATCCTGGTGTCAGCAGGTATACCCCTCTCTCTCAAGGCAGATTTCATTTTGTAGAGGAGTTTGAGCATTACGTGAAGATCCTTCTGGCTATCGAGGAACTTAGCGACCCTATCCCTAGCCTCCATAGACACTAGAGAACTCTTGCCATCCGTATATATTGCGAACCTTATATCTCCGGAAGATCCCTCGATCCCCATACCGCACTGTGTTCTCCTAGCATCTCCAGCCAATATATATAGCTTTCTATACCTTCTGGCAAGATCTATCACCACACTATCGATCTCATGCTCATCATTGAGGGCCGAGATCACTATATCTGAGTCTCTCACAAGCTTCTCAAGCAAATCACGATCCCTAGCATCTCCTCTAAGGAGCTTTAGAGACTTACTGCTCCTCCCAAGAGCTATGATCTCTGGGGAGAATTCGAGCGAGAGCACAGTAACCTCGGCACCAGCATCGAGAAACCTCTTAGACTTCTTATACCCCTCCTCACCCCCGCCTATGACGAGAACCCTCATACCCTCGACATCGACGAAAATAGGGAGTTTCAAACACCCACCGCGATCGATGCTATAGATGCTTTAAAAGGATAGTGTAACGAGCTGTGGTTACACTTGGGAAGAAGCAAGGCTTTTATACGATATACACTGCAAAGGACATTTCTGCTAATAATGACGAGGATCTAGTGGAAGAGCTTACAATCATTAAGATTTGTAATGAAGTAGTGAAACTTGGCGGCTTGTTAAGGCTTAACAGCGGTTCGCATGCCTTATGTGTGGAGAGCCCTTATAGGCTATGCAGAAGCCCTGGGTATAGGGAAAGGATCCTGTGGCGATGTGCTCATAAGCCTTATGGGGATCTATTGTGTGGTTGGTATGAAGCGGCTGGTTTTCAGGCTCAGCTATGCTGAGGGTATCCTTAAGGGTGAGAAGAAATCCACTATTAGGCTTAGATCGAACTATAGTGTTGGTGAGATAGTAGAGATCTATCTGGGTAGTGCGAGGGTTGGGAGGGCTATTATTAAGAGGATTGAGAAGAAGAGGCTCTCAGAGATCGACGATCAGGATGCGAGGATCGATGGCTTTAGGGATAGGACTGAGCTTCTCAAGGAGCTGAACAGGATCTATGGTAAGAAGATCCTGAGCAAGAACCCAGAGGTATATATTATCCACTTCGAACTCTTGTAAAGACGGTATCTATATTGCTCGACATAGCCCTAGCTATCTTGGCATCAGCCCTCATAGCGTATAACAACTCCGTGATAGTAGCCGGGCCCATGGTATCTATCGGTGTTAGAAGAATATTTGCAAGGCTCGCCTCAGGCTTCTCAATAGCCTTGGGAGCACTGATCATGGGATCCGCTATGAGGAGTTCCATAGCATGTGGATCTGAGGCGGCTATTGAAGCCTACATCTCCGTAATACTCCCAACACTCTTATCAACGTATTTTTCAATACCATTCTCAGCATCGATAGGCCTTATAGGGGCTAGCATTGGTGAGGGACTCTCTAAGGGGGCTCTGGATCCCTTATGGCTAGCCCAGGTCTCGTTATTATGGCTCCTCTCAGGAGTCTTCCTAATCCTGGTCAGCCTATCACTATATATAACCCTTAGGAGGATCTTATCGCTACTCCAGGGTCAAATCTGGATCCTGGGGTTCTCAAGGATCATCACTACAGCTATATCGATATTATCAGGAATCCTATTAGGTGCAAACACACTTGGTTTCCTTAGCAGCCTAGAGTGCCACAGACTATTGCTCCCAATAGCCCTTGGAGGGCTAGCAGCAGCAATACCATCACCAGCCCTCCTCGAAGGGGTCTTCAGATGGTTCTCCGTGAGACATCTATCTATAACATCAATAGGACTCTCAATCGTGCTAGCAATATCTATAGCAACATATCTAGGACTACCCCTCTCACACACATACGCCTTGGTATTCTCACTCATAGGCTACTCAATAGCTTCTGGGATAAGTATGTTCTCAAGAAGATCTATCCTAAGGCTTGCCAGAACATGGATATACTCCCTAGCAGTAGGTATAGGGGTTACATTCATACTCGCAATGATAACCTAACATAGAGCCCATGGCGAGCTCCAGACTTTATAGAAGCCAGCTCGGTATTAGCTACTTAGCCAGCTTCCTCGATCCCAGATACATATTCACCTAATCATACAAGGCGCTATTCTTGGTTAACCGGATATAGTGGTTTGTCTCCTCTAAGCACTCTTACAATCTCTTCGGCAGCTGTTACGGCGAGCTTTCTATAAGTCTCTGCAGTATAGCTGGCTGCGTGTGGTGTTAGGATCACGTTATCAAGCCTTGTCAGCTCATTATCAGGGGGTAGGGGTTCTTCCTCGAATACGTCTAGTGCTGCTCCTGCTATCCAGCCTTCTTTGAGGGCTCTCACCAGAGCTTTTGTATTTACTACGGCTCCTCTTGATGTGTTGATCAGATATGCTGTGGGTTTCATAAGTCTTAGCTCTTCCTCATCTATCAGGTGTCTTGTCTCTTCTGTGAGTGGTGTGTGTATTGATACGAAGTCGGATTCTCTTAAGAGATCCTCTAGGTTTTTGAACTCGATCCCCAGCTGCTCTTCAAGATCTTTTCTCCTAACTATATCGTAGTACAGGATCTTCATGCCAAGGCATCTTGCTCTCAAAGCAACCTCCCTTCCAATCCTCCCGAGACCTATGATCCCGAGCACTTTGCCCCAGAGATCGACACCCATTAGGTTTTGAGGAGTCCCCAGAGATCTATACCATAGCCCGCTCCTTACATGCCTATCGAGAAGCGGGATCTTTCTCGCCAGCGAGAAGATCAAAGCAAGGGTATGCTCAGCAACAGCCACAGAATTCACCGGAGCTATTGTCACCCAGATCCCGCGGCGAGTTGCAGCCCTAACATCAACATTATCATAACCAACACCTACCCTAGCTATTATCTTCAGCCTCGGCACGTTCTCAATAACCCTCTCACTCACAGGCTCAACGCTCTTCACAACCATGAGGGCGTCCGCATCCCTAGCCAGTTCTATTAACTCCTCTTCCGAGGTGATCAGCTTTTTTGATATAACCACCTCGCCGACTCCCTCAAGGATCTTGATAGCATCGGGGTGCGTGTTATATGTAACCACTATTCTATGCCTCTCCACGTGGTTTCCCGAAAAGAATACCCTCAGCTCTCCTTTTAACTCATAACGTGCGGATATACAGTTTCTTGATTAATAGCTCTTACCTTATGCCCGGCTTGCTAGCCTAGCTATCTTATCGGACTAGTTGAGATACTTCTCAGTGTTTTTGTTCTTACTATTGCTCGGAAACAGCTTTAAGACGTTTATCGTGATTATCACGGGGAATGAGTTGTTCTCGAAGATGGTTATAGGGTATGACGGTTCGGATCATTCTAGGAGGGCTCTTAGAATAGCAATAGATCTGGCTAAAAAATACGGCTCAGAGGTGTTGGTGGTAACGGTTATCGATGTCTCAACCGTGCCTGGCGATCCCAACGCGATCAGGATTGTTAGCGAAACTGCAAACCAGGTTGTTGCAGAGGCTTCAGAGATCCTTTCCAGAGAGGGTATACCCCATAGGACTTTCGTGAGGCAAGGAGATCCTAGTACTGAGATTGTAAAGGTTGCTGAGGAGAATAAAGCAGATCTTGTGGTTGTGGGTAGCAGGGGGCTTTCAAGTCTTAAAAGGATCATTCTCGGAAGCGTTTCTCAGGGAGTGCTGAACAGGTCAAAGATCCCGGTGCTGGTAGTGAAATAGATCCTGCGCGTTTTATGAGACTACGGATCTGAGTCTGAGGGCATATGCAGATATACATAGTATTGTTTGGGCTGTTAGGTTAGCTATAGCTATGTAGATATATATGGGATCTATAGATATTACGCCTGAATATGCTTGGAGCAAGAGGCTTGCGGAAGCCGTAGGGGGTATGATCCCCAGTATTCTTAAGGATTCTGGCAGCATTGTTACAGGGTAATATACTGGTGGGAAGACCGATAAGCCCAGGCCTAGAATGCTTGCGAGGGGCCAGACAAGCCTCTCAGTCCTGATATATGTCGATATTAGAAAGACCATGAATGAGACCGTTATCCAGAGCGCTGCTGTTAGGGCGACTATGAATACAAAGGCTAGTATGTCTTTCAAGAGCCCGAATATGTAGAGGAGGAGTATGAATCCAGCTATAGAGGGGGATCCCCAGATATATGCTGAGAGAGCCAGTCCGAGCACATATGCCCAGTAGGGTGTGGGTGAGGCTAGGAACATCTCCTGGAGCTTGAGACTAGATCTATACCACACAATATCTCCGAGAAGACCGAATGTTGAGGAAGCCATGGAGAGGACAAGCCCTCCTATTAGAGCATAGTTGATGGCGTCATGCCTCCCTATGATGAGTATTAGGAAGAAGAACGAGAATGGTGAGAGGAAAGACGATACAACCCATAAGGGGTTGTTCCTCATGGGTATGTATCCATTGAATATTGAGAGCCAGAGCAGTGATCTAAGACTCCTCATACTCACCATAAAACCCACCTTCCCCGATGATTAGCACATCAGCCACCCCAACAGGTCTTACCCTAGCCTTACCACCATTTCTAACGACCCTTGCCAGGCTCCTCTCAGCATCAACCTCATCTCTATAGTAAGCAATAACTACACCCCCTATCCTCACAACCATATCGCCATCAACCCCCATAGATCCGTTGCCATAAACCTCAACAACCCTGGAGAAACCTAGTCTCTCTATAACACTCCTAACAGGGCCTTGGGAAACAACCCTCCCAGAGCTCATTGCAACGACATAGTCGGCTATAGCCTCGACCTCCTCGGGGTTATGGCTTGTCATAACGATGGTGGATCCAGAACTCTTGATCCTTAGGAGGGAGTTCCAGAAACCCCTCCTCGATATAGGGTCAAGCCCTGAGGTGGGCTCGTCGAGGAAAATCAGATCTGCTTCTGATGCTATGGCAGCTGCTGCGACAACCCTCTGCTGGTTTCCTAGCGAGAGCTCGTGGCACCTGGTATTCATAACCTCTCCTAACCCGAGCTCGGCGAGGATCTCCTTGGCTCTTCTTCTAGCTTCGCTCCACGGGGCTCCTCTGTATGCTAGGTATGTTGAGACAAACTGTAGAGGTGTTGAGAAGCCCGGTGGGAGGCTTCCCTGGGGCATCACGGCTATTCTGCTTCTAACACGCTCAGCGTCTCTTGTAACATCTATCCCCAGGGTCTCTATATAGCCTCTCGTGGGTTTTAGAAGCCCTGAGGCTATTCTTATAAATGTTGTTTTGCCAGCGCCATTCCTACCAACGAGGGCTGTTATCCCTCCACAGGGTATCTCTATAGAGACTCCTTTGAGGGCTTCGACACCGCCTCTGAAGATCTTGACGAGGTCTCTTGATACCACGCACGGCATGGTTGAGCCTCACTTATGACTATATTATTATGTCTACAGAGGAAATATCCAAAAACCCGTAGGATCGCGGTGTATGTTTAAAGCTATACTGCTTAGCTATGGTCCGAGGAACTCGTCGGGCTTCGGAGGCTCTGGTTTAAGACCCTTTCTTTCTCTAATCCTTCTCACAAGCTCTGGGAGTAGGTTGTCGGGAACAGGGGTCCACTTGCTAAACTCTGTACCCCATATGGCTCTTCCAGAGGTGACGCTTCTGAGCAGTGCTGCTAGATCCATGCTCTCGGCTATCGGGATCTCTGATATAACCCTCACCCAGTTGCCATAGAGCTCCACAACGTCTATTATCTTCCCCCTCTTCTTGCTAATAACCCCTGTGACTTCTCCTATATAGTCCGACGGGATCTTTATATCGACTTTCTGGAGGGGCTCTAGGAGGGTTGGTTTTGAGAGAAGCATCCCAGCATATATCGGGTTCCTTGTTGCTGGGTATAGCTGTGCAGGTCCTCTATGGGCTGGATCCTCGTGGATCACTGCGTCGTGTAGGATAACCTTGACACCCCTCACAGGCTCTCTAGCCAAGGGTCCTTCTCTCATGGCTAGTCTAAAGCCCTGGATGATTGTATCCCTAACCTCTCTCAGATGCTGAACACCGCTTGTCATGTCTACAAAGACGTTTATGTTCTCATCTATAGCCCATATCCTTCTAGCCTCGTCGTAGTCCCATGAAGCCTTGTCCCTCAGGATCTTTGCCCTCTCCCTCGGGTCTTGATCCTCTGTGATCTCTCCAGACGCTATGAGGGCTATTGTCTCGTTGTTAAGGGGTTCGACGCTTATGTAGAGCTTGTTATGCTTGTTGGGAGACTTGCCCTCGAGGATCTGGCTCTTAGACCTAATGCTCTCCCTATACACTATAAGGGGTTGTGAGGTTACCACCTCTAATCCGTAGTTCTCTTTGAGGAGTGTTAGGGCGACCTCTAGGTGGACATAACCCATCCCTGATAATAGATACTCTCCCGTCTCCTCGTTGATCCTGAGGATCAGGTTTGGATCCTCTATGGTGAGCTTCCTAAGGGCGTCGATCATCTTTGTAAGCTCGGCGGGGTTCTTGGGCTCGAGGGCTATGGTTACAACGGGCTCCGATATATAGGAGATCTTCTCGAAGGGAACCATGGTGTCCTTGAACCTAGGATCTACAATGGTCTCTCCAGACCTAGCCCTATCAAGCCCAAGCACCGCGGCTATATTGCCAACAGGTATTCTCCCAGCCTGCTCTCTGAATGGCCCCATATATAGCCCTACCTGGAGTGCTCTCTGGGTAGTCTTTGAGTTGACTAGGTAGAGCTCGTTACCCTCCTCAAGTACTCCTGAGAGTATTCTGCCGGTGGCTACAAAGCCAGCATGGGGGTCGTGCCTCATATCGTTTATCAGGAATACTACGGGGCCGTTGGGGTCTGCTTCAAGCATTGCTCTACCGATCTCTGAATCGAGGGGTCCTTTCCAGATCTTCGGTATTCTGTACTTCTGAGCCTCTTTCGGGTTGGGTATATGCTTTATAACCATTTCCAATATGGCCTCGTGTATTGGTATCTTCTTCTGCATAGCCTCTATAACCTCTCTCTTACCGCTCTCATAGGCTGCAATCAGATCTGGGATCTTGACGCCCTTCCTCTGGCTATATGGTATTGTGAGCCCTATCTTATCCCTCGCAGCTCCGAATGCTACATGGCCCTTAACAGGATCTATCTTCCACGCCTGCTTGAACTCAGGCTCTGCGTAGGTCTCTATCAAGTTGTTAATCTCCTTGATTATCTGGACAAACCTACCCTGGATCTCCTGGGGGCTCATTCTCAGCTCTCTTATAAGCCTATCGATCTTGTTTATAAAGAGGAGAGGCCTAACCCTCTCCTCAAGAGCCTGCCTAAGCACTGTTTCGGTTTGGGTCATAACACCCTCGACAGCATCGACAACCACTATAGCTCCATCAAGAACCCTCAGGCTTCTGGAGACCTTGCCGCTGAAGTCAACGTGTCCAGGAGTATCTATGAGGTTGATCACGTAGGGTTTTCCCTCGAACTCGAAGTAAAGGCTAATGTTAGCAGCCTTAACGGTAATGCCTCTCTGCTGCTCCACGGTGAGGTAGTCCATGGCTAGGACTTCTCCAGCGAGCTTTTCTGAGATGATCCCGGCAGCTGCTAGTAGCGTGTCGGTGAGGGTTGTTTTGCCATGGTCAACATGGGCTATAATACCTATGTTTCTAACCTGCTCTGGGTTACCAAGGATCTTGAGGATCTGCTCAACCGTCTTGTATCTCGGCAACCTTTACCTCCACGTGATATATTGATATCAAACTATATAGGATTAACGTTCATAAACATCGGTCTCGAGGTCTTAGACCGGTTAGGAATGGCTTGGCTAGTCCCTAGGTAGCTTTAGGATTCTAGAGGCTATGCTGCTAATGATTAGGGATAGAATGATCACGATCGAGAGGGTTAGTATCAGCATTGATGAGGCTCTGTGGATGAGTAGCGGATCATACACTAGGAGGTTAGCGATCACAGGTGTTATTGGGGATGGGTGTGTGCCGGACACTGCTGGGCTTCCTATTAGGATTAGGCTTGTGCTCACCTCGGTCATAACATGGATTGATGTTATTACGAGGCCCACGCTAACGGATCTAAAGATCATTGGGAACCCTATACCCCACATGGTTCTCACAACACCCGATCCTAGGTTGAATGAGGCCTCCTCATAAGATCTTGGGATGCTTTGTAGGGATGCCTCGAGGGGTCTTACCATATATGGGAGCCTCCTAATAGTATAGCTCATCACGAGATAGATCCAGGGAGCATATACAGGATCTATAGGCATACCCCTAGCAACGCTGTGGAAGAGCTGGTAGTAGGCTATACCAATAGCCACGCCAGGGATCACGAGGGGGGCTATGGATAAAGCCTCTATGGCGGTAGCTATACCTCCTCCGAATCTCATCGAGGCGTAGGCTGAGAAATACCCAAGGATCATTATTAGCATGGATGCTACGAGCGTATAGACCACAGTATTGATCACGGCTCTTTGGTAGTATGGGGATATCAATACATCTATATAGTTATCAAGCCAGGCGAGGGATGGTGATGTGCTAAGGAACCAGCCCTTAGTGACGGAGTAGAGGAGAACCATTATGTTGGGTGCTAGGGAGATTATGAGCAGTATTGATGCGAAGACCCTTAGCAACGATCCCTTAATCCCCGTTACCTCTATATAGATTCTCTTGAACGAGACCACGCCAAGCCTTGATATGGATAGATACCTATAGAGCGGTATGAGCATAGCTATAGTTATTATAAGCATTATGAACACGAACGAGGCTATCCTGGGGCTAACCTGGTAGCCGTACTCAGAGATAAAACCTATATATGCTTGGTAGGATAAGAGGTTCCTCGCAGCATTATGCCTGCTAAAGGTCAGGGGGCCTACGAGATCCTCTATAGATAGTATGAAGATCAGGGACCAGACGGCTATTATAGCTGGTCTCATGATCGGTATAAGGATCCTCGTTATAGTAGCCCTAGCCCCCGCACCAAGGTTCCACGAAGCCTCTATAAGCCCCCTATCTATGCTCTCAGCATAGGAGAGGAGGAAGAGGTGAGCTAGGGGGAGGAAGTGAATGATCTGGTAGAGGGCTATGCCGGCGAGACCATCTACAGCTATCCTGAAACCCATGCCGAGAGAGCCTAGAACTATGTTCACTATCCCCAGATCCCTGTGGAAAAGATGGATCACGGCATATGCTGATAGAAACGGCATGGGTATCGATGCCAAGAGGGGTAAGAGATAGCCGAAGAACCACCTAGCCCTAGACATGCTTAGAGAAGCTATAACAGTGATCATGGATAGGAGTATCACGACAAGCGATACCAGTGTTGATAGTAGGAGGGAGTTCACTACCGGTCCGTAGTCGGCTCCTGTTATGTATATGAGCACGTAGCCAGGATAATTATAAACGGTATATAGCTCCCCATCGGGCGGTATCTTAACACTGGTAAGGATCTCTAACATTTGCTGAAGATCTATGCTTGATATGAGTAAATACACTATGGGGAGAACAAGCATGAAGATCATTACCAGTAAGAGAACCAGGGATATGAATTCTCTCTCACCGACTCGTAGCACCGACCTCCAAGCCTTTCTAACCACTATCCCCACATCTCCTAACAGATCCTAGAGGTGACATAAATAGCTGGCCAGGGCTTTGAGATACGGTGTGCTTCTCACGCGCTCTGTGAGTGATGATCTGTTTCTTGCTATCATAACTCTAGAGCTCTATCCACCCAGGCTTTTGAGTATAGAGCTATATCTCTCAATCGCTGCCTTCTTCACAGCGCTCTTGAAGAGATCGGCTTCCTGAGGACTTCTAAGCATGTTATTGATATTAGAGGCAAATTCTTTTGTGAACACGCTCTTTGCCCCCTTATAGTCGATCTCGAGGGGTGATCCGAGCTTTGCTACTAGGGCTTCGAGATCTCTGCTTGATATAGAGCCGTTCAGGTAGAGGGAGACCGCTTTGCTCCATATTTTCTTTAACAGTGTATTTGTATCTGAATCCGCTATCGCTGCTTCGAAGTAATATACTGCTGAGAGCTCCCATTTCGATGAGTCCTCGGGATCGTATGGGTATATGTTGCCAGTGGCTTTTCTATATATCTCTTCTAGGGGTGTGCCTTTGGGTAGCTGGTATGGTAGGTAGTAGAATAGCTCGGCAAGTGCTTTCTGCCCCTCATCGCTTAATAACCAGAGTATAAATGCCTCTGCAGCCTCTTTATTCTTTGTATTCTTGGCAATTGCCACAGGGCTTATATCTGGTAGCAATCCCTGTGTGGCTATAACGAACTCTGCTTTGCCCCCGCTTGCGTTAACAGCCCTTAGCCCGTATATGAGTACTGTCGGGGCTGCGCCAGAGATCCCTGTGGCTACATCGTCTCTAGCCTTCTCAGAGCTCTCAACGATCTTTGAGTTAGCACCTATTATTGTTAGTATCTGCCACCCTCTATCCCATCCGTATTTCTGTAGTATTAGCTGTAGGGTTCTTGCGGCTGTTGTGCTTTTCGAGGGCATTGGGAAGGATATTGCTGGGTCTCCCTTTAGTAATGAGGCTGAGAAGGCGGGGCTTGCGAGATCCTCCCAGGATGATGGCTTTGGTAATGAGTATCTAGAGAGATAATCATTATTGACTGTGAAGCTGAATATCGTTCTCGAGACCGAGATGAAGCAGACGTTCCCCTTATCATCTCTATAGATCTCTGCCCCTATGCTACTAGCCCTCGATATGACCTCTCTACTCGTTATTGGTTCAAGATAACCATCTCTACAGAGGGAGTTATAGACAGCATAGCCACCTATTAGGAATACATCGACAGCTCCGCTCTCTACAAAGGATCTCCATTTACCAACATCCTCCTTCCTGAACTCTATATCTTTGATCCCGTATTTGGCTGCTATATCGCTTTTAAGAAACCTCTCCCTCAAAGCGTTACCTTCTTCAGGGGCTAGTCTTGTCACGACAACAAGCCTGACCTCTCTACCCTGCTGGGTCAGGATCTGTGGGGCTAGTAGGGCTAGCAAGATCCCGGCTATTACTATAATCGATACCACCGCGACAAGGATCCTTCTCCTCAAGGCAGACCCCTCACGAAATTGTATAGAGGGTTTTAAGGCTATTATAGAAATGCTATAGAGTGGATTAAAAAAGCCTAAAAAATTAGTCTTTCCTAGCTACTGTTATCTCTATTGTGGATACCCTTGAGGTTCTCCCGCCTTCTCTGGTTACCTCTTGGCTCCCGATCGATATCCCGGCGACTGTTAGCTTGTCCTTAAGGAACCTGCTCCTCAGGATCTCTACTGTATCTACAGCCTTGCTTATAGCCCTGCCCCTGGCTTTTATAACAACCTTATCCATGCCCTGGTTAAACAGGGTCAGGGTTGCCAGGACATAGTTTATAGCTGGTTTTTTACCTACTAGAACCACGTTTGTTGCCTGCTGTGCCATTTCTTTGCCACCGCATCCATTTTATGGAGGAGAGCTTATATATCTTATCACTCAGCTATTCATACTAGTAATCACATGGTTGCCATGTGTGCTATATCTGTGATGAGGGATAGCTATGGTCTATAGAGGGTATTTCTTATATAGCCTGGGAGTTTGATGATACTATATGGGCCGTGCTATGGATCGGAGATTATCCTTGCTAGAGGATCTTGTTAAAAGCCTGTCATCAAGGGATCCTGTGCATGGTTGGGAGCATATAGAGAGGGTGAGGAGGCTCTGCAGATATATAGCCTCTAGATATGGGGGTGATGTGGATCTCGAGATCCTCGATCTTGCAGCTCTTCTCCACGATGTGGGTAGGTTTGTGGGGGATGGCGGGCATCACTCAGAGTTGTCTGCAGAGTTTGCAGAGAAGATCCTCAGGATCCTGGGTTATGGGGAGGATAAGATCTCGAGGGTGGTTAGTGCTATAACAAGCCATAGCTATAGCTATGGGCGTGAGCCGGAAACCATAGAGGGGAAGATACTTAGCGATGCTGATAAGATAGACGCTATGGGGGCCGTGGGGGTTGCGAGGACATTCATGCTGGGGGG
>BEWT01000003.1 GCA_003116855.1 Desulfurococcaceae archaeon AG1 | reverse complement strand
GACGAAGCCATAGCAATAGCCCACACCCACCCGCCCGAGAACTGCATCCCCTCGAGACCGGATCTAGAGAGCTGTCTAGAGCTTCTAAGCAGCGGGGGCGTGGTCTGCGGGATAGTGAGTATGGGTTGTATGTTCACATTATCACTCGAATCACTCCCAACAGAGGGGGATTTTGAACATCTAATGAGGATTATAAATAGGTATGATGAGGTTTTAGAAAGCCTGGGTGAGAGGGGGTTGAAGGGTATAGAGGAGATCTTTTCCAATAGAGGTGGCTCCCTAAGGGCTACAATAAAAGCCCTCTAGATACTAGGGTTCGAATAAGCATTGTTGTGATTTGTCATTACATATTAGGTTGTCTGTGTTTTGTTTATTAGTGGTTCTTATGCCTCAGAGGATTGTGAATTTCAGCTTAAGCAGGGAGGTTCTAGCCCTTTTAGATAGGATTGCTAGGGAGAGGGGTCTTTCTAGGAGCGAGCTTATAAGATCGATCATTGAGGGGTATGTTAGAAAGAAGCCAAGGTGAGATCTTGGCTCGGGAGAAGTCCTCTGAGGTAAGTGTATCTGTTATGCTGGATGTAGAGGTGATAGACGCTCTCGATGAGATGGCTAGGGAGAGGGGGGTTAGTAGATCCTTTATCATTAAGGAGATAATATATGAATACCTAGGCATGAAGAAAGGCGGAGAGCCACAGCTAGAGCTCGGTGTAGAGGAGCTGGGCGCGGCTGATATTCTTCTAGATAAGAGCGATAGGTATAGGTGGCTAAGACTCACACTAACAGAACTATACCCCGAGATCTCGAGCGTGCTTGAGAAGAAATGCCCATACTGTGGCAGAAGGTTCAGGGCTAGAAGTTATATGGCTAGACATATAGCCAAAGGGGTGGGTCAGTGCCCGAAGATCTATATGGCTAGGGCTAGAGAAGCTATAGAGGTGTATAGGGAATTCATATCCATGGTAAGGCGTGAAACCATATATAGGCGGGGTAAACAGGTTGAGGTCTATGTTATACCTAACCCTAGCTGTCCTCGGAGTAGGAGGTGTAGGGAGAAGATCTTCGGGGATCTTGATGAGGCTATAAAGTACTTCGTATCAAAGAAAAAGGCTAGGGAAACGCTGAGGAGACAGAGAACTGGGAGGGAGATCAAGGGTTATATAATAGACAGGGCGTCAGAGTGAACTAAGGGGCATTCACCGATCGATCCTATGCTGCCCGCCTCATCATCCAAATAATAACTCCGCACAGGGTTAGAAAAGCTTTGGGTATATCCCTGTATAGGGTTTCGATACCGTTTACCCGGTGTATTTAAGCTCTTGTTGTGATGCTATCTAGCATCGTTTATATCGATACCCTTCTCAACATATTCTAGGAACCATCTATACGCGGTCTCATCGTCTGGTGCCTGGATCGGTGGGTGTTTAAATAGATACGCACTAGGGCCTCTTATAGGGCCGCCGTGTCCTCTGTCGAGGGCTAGTTTGGCAACCCTTATCGCGTCTAGCAGCACTGCGGCTGCCATTGACTTGTCATCCACGCTTAGCTTGGCCTCGAGCGTTACTGGGAGGCCTCCGAAGGATCTTCCTTTTATGTATATATATGCTATCTTCGTGTTGTTGAGGAAGGGGATATAGTCGCTCGGGCCTATCCTCACCCTCCCCTCGTTCTCAAGCTTATCGCCGTAGGGGAGTATGCTTGTCACAGCCCTTGTCTTGCTGATCCTTTTGGAATATAGTCTCTCTTCATCAACCATGTTGAGGAAATCAGTATTACCCCCGACGTTTAGCTGGTATGTCTCGTCTATGAGAACCCCTCTCATGTGGAGGAGCTTTATAAGGGTTCTGTGGAGAATAGTAGCACCAACCTGTCCCTTGATATCGTCGCCAAGTAGGGGGACCCCGGCTTCTCTGTATAGCTTCTGCCAAGTATTGCTTGGATCGCTTGCTATGAAGACAGGGATCGCGTTTATAAAAGCCGCACCAGCCTCGAGGGAGGCTCTTGCGTAGAGTCTGGATGCTTCTTCGCTTCCTACGGGGAGTAGGTTTACTACAACATCGGCTTTAGAGGATCTGAGGATGTCGACGATATCCCCGAGCCCTATGTTGGTTTCTATAGGTTCGAAAACACTCCTCATATGGGGCGCCACACCGTCTAGAACAGGGCCTGGCGATACTGTGACACCTGTTCTCCTAACATCGAAGATCCTTGGGACGCTGTTGGGGGGCTCGTATATAGCTTCACCGAGATCCTTACCAACCTTCCTGCGGGATATGTCGAAGGCTGCTACAAAATCTATATCCCCAACCCTATACCCCCCTATATTCTCGGTCATCACACCCTCTATAGAGCCTCTAGCTTTATACATATACACAGACTGGACAAGCATTGAGGCTATATTACCAACACCAACAATCGCAACCCTGATCAAAGACCCCACCAACATATCTCTGGTTTATTAATAATAACAATTGACCGGAGATATGGGGATAACGTGCTTGATCGCGTGGAGGGTTGGCATTCCATATGACAGCCCATATAACTCATATAAGGGGATATATAAAAGCACATAAAAACCGAGGCTCGGGTTTCACAGTGTTATATCTGCAAACTATAAAACCAAAGGGTCTTGCAGAGAAACTAGTATGATCATTATAAACTCCTGGAAAATGTTTCGTGTTCTTGTTATGGTAATGGTAGCCGGGCGGGGATTCGAACCCCGGTCACGGGGGTTCTCCCCGGCGCGCCGCCCCTGAATTTATTATCTATGCTGGGCTTTTATTCTTTACCCGTTTGTCCCTGGATGTTCATTCCAATCACTTTATTCATGGTCACATCCGGGGACTTCCACCTCTACCCGCAGGATCAGAGAGATCCTGCGGGGTCATGGGCGGCCGTCGAGCCGAACGGCACGCGGCTCCCATCTAGCTTTGCCCCGGGTGGCTTGGAGCGCTGCTCCCATCGCCGCCCGGGGTCTGTGTGGGGAGACCCACATTGAGGACACTACCTTTCAAGGCTTATAAATACCTCCTACGAATATCAAAAAGAAAACAGCCCTATGCTGCGTGTATCTCTACGATATCCCCGTCTTTGAGTATGTGGTCAGAGCCTACTCTCTCGCCTGGGTAGTTTGCTGAGGGTCCCCAGATCCTTGCGTATTTAAAGCCTCTATATAGGTCTTTATGTATTGCTTTGGCTACTTCGAGGACTGTTGATCCCTTCTTGATCACGAGGGGTTTTTTAGATGGCTCGGCGTTTACGGGTTTTGTATATATCCTCATGATCTCTAGCCTCTCGAATATAACTCTACCCACGTTCTCCAAACCCTTCCCTGTTAGTGCTGAGCAACATATAACAGGGATCTCCGGGGGTACTGTTTTTCTCAGTTCCTCGCACTTGCTCCCATCGTCTAGATCGGCTTTGTTACCCATAACGATCGAAGGTCTATATATGATTGTCCCCATAACCGCGTTCTCGATATCGTCTAGGGTTACTTCTCCATAGAGCTTTACAGTGGCTCTATAGATCCTATAGCCCTCGAGGATCTTTTTCACATCCTCGCTAGTCCCGTCTATAAGTTTGCCGTTATATATGATCCTTATGCCAGGCGATCCCTGATCCTTCTCAACAACAGCATAGCCCCTAGGCTTGGTGATCCTTATATCCTCCTCCTCAAGGATCTCTACAAGCTCTTTATAATCCTCGGAGGGGTTTTGGGAGAGGTCTATAACTATCAAGGCACCGTCAGCGTTTCTCAAAAGCCCTATGGATCTTCTATTCCACCTCGAATCCCTATCACCCCTTATAATAGAGGGGGCCTCGACGAGCTGGAACTGTATATCCTCGTAATCAAGCATTCCTGGAATAGGGATTCTGGTTGAGTAGGGTATATCGGATGGTGTGACCTTAGCGTTGGTAAGCCTCCCCAGAAGAGCTGTTTTCCCAGACTTTGTAAAACCGATCATTATGAGCTGTGCAGCCCCAGTCCTCTCGATAGTGAATAGAGAGGGTCCTCCGCCCCCTTTTCTAGATCTTCTACTCTCTATCTCTTCTCTAAGCTCTGCCATCCTTCTCCTAGCCCATCTGACAAGGTTCTCGGTACCCTTGTGCTTCGGAACGGCTGAGAGGAATTCTTGCAATGCCTGGAGCTTCTCCTCAGGAGTTTTTGCCTCTTGATACTTAGCGAACTTAGACCTAGCCTCTGGGGGTAGGTTGGTAACCATATCTAGTCCATTAATATCTCTGTGACAAGGGATAAAATGGTGTGCCTTTCTGAGGATTGATTGCATCAATGCCTCAAAGATCCTAGCTGATCTTGTTTCAAAAGAAATCGAGTCGAGGGTTTGTGACTGTATTATAATGAGTGGTGGGATAGACACATCATATATAGCAACTATTGCGAGAAAAATTGTGAAAATACCTCTCAAGGGCATAGTTGTAGGTCTTGAGGGGAGCGTTACAAAGGATCTCTACTGGGGCTCTCTCGTTGCGAGAGAGCTGGGGATAGAGATCCACCAGAAGATCTTCAGTGTTTCAGAAGCCCTTAGGGCTACGGATGAAGTGATAAGGATCATGGATACATTCGATCCTATAGAGGTGAGGAACGATGTCTCAGTATACATAGCCCTGGAATATGCAGCCAAGCTTGGGTGTAGATGCGTCTATACAGGTGATGCTGGTGACGAGCTCTTTGCTGGATATTCATATATGCATCTCTACAGGCTAGAGGATCTATCGAGATATATAGAGGATCTATCAAGCTATATGGAGTTCTCCTCTTCAAGGCTTGGAGAGGAGTTAGGGGTAGAGGTGATCCAGCCCCTGGCTTCGAGGAGCGTAGTGGAGCTTGCACTCAAAATACCTCCTGAGTGCAAGATCTCCTATTTGAGGGTAGCTAGGGGTAAAGAGATCTTGAGACTCCTGCTAGAGGATCTATCAATCCCATCCCACTATAGGTTAAAAGAACCTATAGAGGTTGGGAGCGGGTCTGTCACTCTCAGCAATATATGGGCTTCAATGGTAACAGAAGATCTTATTGAGAGTATGTCAAAGATCCTGAAGCCTAGGTCGAGGGATCAGGCATACTTATTATCAAGATACCTAAGGATCTTCGGAGGGCTTAGAAAGGCAGAAGCTCGGGATACCTGTAGGATCTGTGGGGGACGTGTCAAGAGAGGGTATTGTAAGAGATGCGGCTATTATGAGAAAAGCTCGATGTAGCTTGTACTATAAAAGCTGGTGGTTTGCCTGGGCTTAAGGTTATGATGCGGACCGTATAGATCTGGTTTATCGTAGTAGCATATTTTGTTCCATTATCTATATAGTTTGGGGAACCCATGTCGCTGGCTAGATATGCTGTCGTAAGGGGTATCGCTATGCTGGCAACATTCACGCTAGCTCTAGTTCTTTTCTTCTTCCTAACACGTGTTATACCCACAGCAGCTCTTGGGGGAAACCCTTTTCTTCCGAGCCAGTCCACGGATCCTCTGCTTAGGGCTGTTTTCAGGGCGTCGGATGATCCTGGGTATTCTAGCTGGGTTGCGTCTCTTTCCTCGATATATGGTCTTGAGAGGCCTCTCCTTCCAGACCAGCTGATCCTTTTCCTGAAAAGCGCTTTTACAATGGATTTTGGCTACTCTCTCCACTCGATGAGGAGTGTTTCGCTAGAGATCCTCATGAGACTCCCATACACTCTAGCTCTATATGTTTTCGCCACCATAGTACCGATCTTTGTTGGGTATTATCTAGCAATAGCTGCTGTTAGGTTTAGGGGGAGGGTTCTCGACTTTCTAGTTACTCTATCAAGCATATCGAGCTTCTCCATCCCGATATGGGTTTTCGTGCTTATCGTATATTACTTCCTAGCTTATGTTCCCAAGGTTTCCTGGGGGATTCAGCTTCTCCCTCTGCCTGTTAGGGCTCCTACTACGAATATAGAGAGCATATCTGACATTAGGTATTGGATCTGGTATCTATCCCCACTATATATAGCATCTATACTCTCGCTCTACGGCATCTGGGCCTATTTCTTCAGATCCATATTATCCTCGGAGATCTCGGAGGACTATACCTTCACAGCCAAGGCTAAGGGTATGTCTGACTGGGAGGTTATTAGAGCAGAGGTTGTCCCTAACGTGAGGCCTCCGATACTCACTAAGGTTGCCTATACCCTGCCAACAATATTCGGGGGCTCAGTGGCCCTCGAGCTGGTATCATCATGGCCCGGGATAGCTTTCTACGCATACCAAGCTATACAGAACAACGATATACCTGTTATGAATGCTTTCTTCGTAACATCAACATTATTGGTAGCCCTATCCCTCTATATATCGGATCTAGCGATAGCGATCCTGGATCCAAGGGCTAGGCATGGTTTATCAAAACACATGGCGTGATCACAATGAGTGTAGAGAGGGAGAAGAGGAAAGGCTATATAGGTGGGGTAAAGCTATACCTAGGATTGCTTATAGTCATTTTCTATGCAGCCCTAGGGACATACTCGATGTTTGCTGGGTATAGAACCTCGGTGGGGCTTGAGTGGGAGGCAGACGCACTCGCACAACCCGTATGGGTGGCGCTCCTACTAGACCCAGAGATCCCGAGGACTGTGGAGGCCAGCCTGAGTGGTTGGCAGTTATCCCAAGGAGGGCTTGATAGATCTAGGCTAATAGGAGGCGATGGGATCGTTAGTGTTGCTATCCAAACACCGGGTTCTGTGGGTCTGGTGAGTAACTATCTTGACTATCCCTATAAGCCGGCTAGATCTATGGTTATAACATATGGTTTTAAGGTATTCTCAGAGGATCCTGTTAAATATAGAATCCAGCTATACCTGGTTAGCGATAAGCTGCTGGGGAGGGAGAAGGTTGTTGAGCAAGGCGGTGTGAGGGAGAAGATCCAGGCTGGGATCTATATGGTATTCAGGGCGGATGATACTCTGCCCTCGGGTGGTAATAGATCCTATGTCTCTAGTATACGTCTCCCCTATCCCTATCTCAACAGGATCCAGGATCCCCCTATCCCGATATTCGTGAACCCCGTGAGCGAGCTCCTCCTAGAGCCTGGGACCAGGCTGAGGGCTATGATCAATATAAGCTATGAGTGTCTGGGAGATAGTTGCAGGGGTGTAACAATACAGGTCGAGCCTGTAGGTATAAAGATCCTTGGGAGGGCTCACGGGCTTATGGGGACGGATAGCAGGGGGATCGATATATGGAGGCAGTTTATAGAGGGAGCCAGGGTTGCTAATTTCTTCGGGCTGACAGCATCTCTCCTAACGGTAGCGATAGCAGTTACAATAGGATCTATAGCGGGTCTCAGGGCTGGGAGATTCTCTGACCAGGTGATAACACTTCTAACCGATATGATATTCTTTATACCAGCAGTCCCCCTCATAATGATCACGGTAGCCCTTCTCGGAAGATCCATGCCTGTTATATATGGGATCATAGTGCTTGTCTCATGGCCCGGGCTTGCAAGGCTTGTGAGATCATGGGCGATAACGATTAGGAGCGAGCCTTATGTGGAGTCTGCAATAGCCCTTGGTGCTGGTAAGCTCTGGATCCTTAGGAGACATATAATGCCGAGACTAGCCCCCCTAGCGATCTATGGGTTAGTATCGCTAGTCCCCGGAGTAATAGCAACAGAGATCCTGGTTCAGTTCATAGGATTCGGAGACCCTAATATACCCTCTTGGGGGAGGATGCTTAATGAGGCTTATAACGAAGGAGCACTTGTTAATGGAGCGTGGTGGTGGCTCTTCGCACCGATAGCAGGGATAACAAGCTATATGGCTGGCTTTGTATTGATAGGAATGGCCCTCGAGGAGAGGCTTAATCCAAGGCTTCTCATAGCAAGATAAAATTGCTAAATATCGATTTTATTAATAGATCCTATGTAGCACGGCAATCATTATATAGCTATCGATATTGCTGTCCCTCTAGTATCGGGAGCAAACTCCGTATATCCTTTAGTCCTGTCTCTTCTTGCTGCATTTACCAACCCTGTGGATCTCTGACCTTTGATTACTTGCGCCTCAATACCTAGCGAGGATCTATATTCGCCTAGACCTTCCTCTATAATTACTCTAGATCCTTTTGAGAGGTCTGTGTATATGAATCTAGGGGCTGCTAGAGCCTCACCTAGGCTCATGTTGTATACGAATATGTTCTCATAGATCCTTGTATGGATCTGTGGTCTATAATCTCCCCCAGCACACCCGATCATATAGATAGAGTTTCTCTCATGATCGTCAACCATTAGTATTGAGAGTGTGTGGAGAGGTCTTTTCCTCGGAGAAGGCGTATTTGGAAGCCCCTTCTCATAGGAGAACCCAGAGCCCCTGTTCTGCATAACAATACCAAGGGTTGTGACACCAGATCCGAATGGGTAGAAGAGGCTCTGGATAAACCCCACGAGATTCTCTCCATCATCTACTACGAAGAATGTTGTATCCCTATCGCTAAGCCTTTCCGAGCCAGCTGCTTCGGTCTTTATCGAGTTGTATTTCACAAAACCCCTCGGGTCTATTGTCATTGCCTCTGGGTCTCCTATGTTTCTATCCCTGAACGTGTAGATCTTCTTGGTGGGCTCGCTCCACGCATCTATCCTCCTAAGATCGTTAAAACCGTATTTATCTATCTCTAGCTCGTGTAATGCAGAGATCATCTGTAGCGTCGAGATCCCCTGGCTGTTAGGTGGGAGCTCGTATAGAACCCTGGATCCTAGGTCCAGCTTTAGGGGTTCGACTTCTAGGCCTTCATGATCCATTAGATCTTCTAGCGAGATCCCCACCCCCTGTTTCTCCAACCCTGATACTAGATCCTCGGCTACTCTTCCGTAGTAGAACTCATCCCACCCCCTGCTAGAGATCCTTCTCAGGACGTTTGCAAGCCCTCTATTCCTTACCAGACTTCCTGTCTCCACGCTTCCGTATAGTTTCTTCCACTCCTCGAAGGCTTCCAGCTCACCCCTATATCTAGACACCGCTGCTCCGAGCGCTCGGTCGGCGTAGAACCCATTCTCAGCAAGCGATATGGCTGGTTTTAAGAGATCCCTGAGATCCTTTGTACCGTATTCCTCAACAATATATCCCCACATCTCCACAAGCCCTGGGATCGTTACTGTGAGAGGGCCTCTCAAGGGTTTCTTAGCCATATACTCCTCAGCGTTAAAACCGGAGGGAGATCTTCCAGAACCATTATAGGCTATGATTTCGTTATTCGAAAGGGCTAGGATAAACCCGTCGCCTCCAAGGCCTCCTGAGAATGGGTGCACGACTGAGAGGACAGCGCTCACAGCTATCGAGGCGTCGAAAGCATTACCACCGTTCTCAAGAACCTTAAGCCCTGCAGCCACAGCTAACGGGTGATCTGCGGAGACCCCTTTCCTACCGTAGGTGACCTTCATCCAATCCCTATTCATATGATGCAAGGGCTATATAAGCTATGCAGGTTCTATGTGGCTCTGCTATTATATGGTTATATCTATTCAGTATAATGTATATATCTGTGTTTCATTTATAGCAAGCATCATCAAATAGGAATTATGTATCATATATAGCCATTACTGCATATTATCCCCCGGGATTACGTGATGGTCTCAAGAAGAGCTGTGATCGGGGTAGTTGTTGTGGTTATCGTAGTAATCGCCGGGTTAGCTGGATATATGTATCTCTCAGGATCTCTAAACCCTCAAGCTACCAAGGACCATATATCGGTAGGTTTTACAGTTGCTCTTTCAGGCCCTCTATCAGCTCAGGGTAGTGAGCAGCTGAGAGCCTACCAGATCTGTGCTGACTATATAAATAGTCAGGGAGGGGTTTATGTTGCAGAGTTTGGTAAGAGGCTCCCGTTGAGGATAACTTATTATGATGATTCAAGCGATCCAAGCAAGGCGAGATCTCTTTATGAGCAGCTTATAACCCAGGATAAAGTTGATTTTCTATGGCCGCCTTTTGGGACAGGGATAGGGCTTGGAATCATACCTGTGGTCAACAAATACAATATCCCTATAATCCTAGCAACCCAGACTATAGCGACTGAGGAGAGGTTGAAGAATGTGAGCCAGAATATCTATCTAACCTTCATGACCTTTGAACATGTTGGAGGCATGTATGCCGCGGTTATAAAGAAGATCATATCTGATCGCCCGGAGCTGAGGAGAATAGCTATCATATATGCTGAGACAGACTCAACAGTTGGCTGGGCGACATGGACTAAAAAAGCTCTCGAGGAGCAGAGGATAGGAGAAGTGGTGTTCACAGCAAGCTATCCATTAACAGCTACAGATGTGAGGGGCTTGCTCTTAAGAATGGCTGAGGCTAGACCAGATATAGTGTTGGCACTAACCTTTGGTGCCGACTCCTATGTGGTTATCCCACAGATGAGAGAGCTTAGGATAAATCCTAAAGTGCTTATAATGACAGGCCCTGGAGCCTCTACGAGGGATTTCTATACAAGGTTCGATAACGCTACCAGAGAGGGGATAATCTATTGGACTAATAGTTATCCAGATCTAGATCCTGTGCTCAAGAGCTTTTGGGATACATATGTGAGTAAATACGGCTACGCTCCTGTACCGGATATGCAGGGTCTTGTTTATAAGAGCTGCTTGATCTTCAAAGCAGCTATAGAGAAGGCGGGGAGCCTGAATTATGAGAAGATAAAGAGAGTGCTTGATAGCGAGACCTTCAACATACCATTCGGCCCTCTCGGGAGCGTTAGGTTTGTTAACCAAACAATAGATCCCCCGTTCCTTGTCTGGATGCAATACCAGGGAGGAGTGGCCAAGCCTATCTTTATAACTAAGGGCAGGTACCCCAATATCGAGTTTGTAAACGCGCCCTTCCTATCACCCTATATATATCCGAAGCCTGAGTGGGGCTGAATGGGGTGTTTTCTTTTTGATATTCGTGGGAGATATTTATAATCTTATGGTTGGAATTGTTTTTGGTGATAGTTTGGTCTCTATATTGACTCTGGATGGTGATGAAAGCATTACTCCAAGCCATCCAGGGGATGATCTCTCGGTAGGTGGGAGCCCTACGCTGTTGGGCTCAACAACCGTTAACAAACCCACAGGGCCGATCTACTATAGGATTGAGTTGAGACAAACGGCTAGCGGGGGATAGAGGATTCCTGTGGAGCTTTTTGATAGAATGGTTTCACTAATCCTTTTACCCCTTATATACTCGCCTCTTTATGTTGCTGTTTCGCTTGGGTTTAATATACTTTTCAGCTCGACCAGGATTATTAATATAGCCTATGGAGATCTTGTTATGATCGGTGCTTATACGGCGTACTGGCTATACGCGATCTATAAGATCCCTCCTATTGCTAGCATACCTGTTGCTGCGGTGATAGGTATTTTTATAGGCTATGTTATGTATACTATTATTTACAACAGGATCCTTGCTAGCGGTAGTGTTAGTGTTATCGAGGAGCAGAGCATAATAGCAACCTTCGGACTCTCAATGGCTATCCAGGGGGTTGTGGCATATCTCTGGAGCCCTACTGCTGTGAGTTATACTTATTTAGAGCAGGGGGTTGCTATAGGGTCGATCCTCGTTCCCCTTAACGTCTTTATCATCATGATCACAGGGGTTATCATGGCCTTTACTACCTATATCCTGCTATATAGAACATACATAGGCGTGGCTATCAGGGGGATTATACAGGCTCCCCGTCTTGCACTCGATATAGGGCTTAATACTAGTAAGATATATATGCTTGCATCGATAATATCGACCGTATTGCCCGTAGTTGCTGGTGCTGCTATAAGTATGAGGGTTCAGATAAACCCCTTCATGGGTGTTGAGTACCTGGTCATAGCCCTCGTAATAACAGCCCTCGGAGGGCTTGGCAACCCTGTGGGAAGCCTTGTTGGTGCTATTCTATACGCGTTAATGGATAGCGCTATAGGCTATCTCCTCCCGCCAGGGTTAAAGCTATTCTATCTCTACACACTCTTCCTCCTTGTACTCCTTGTCAGACCAACGGGTATTATGGGGAGGCCTCAGGTGGTTAGGTGATCCTGATGGTGGTGGAGATAAGGATCGATAGGGTTAGCAAGTGGTTCGGCGGTATAAAGGCCCTGGATAACGTCTCGCTCGAGGTATCACGGGGAGAGGTTATAGGTCTCATAGGCCCTAACGGTTCTGGCAAGACTACGCTGCTCAACATACTTAGATGCCTTTTAAAGCCTGATAGGGGCTGGGTAGAGATCTCTGGTGTGAGGCTCAATGGCATGGATCCAGAGAGGCTGGCTGATCTAGGGGTTGCGAGCATCTACCAGTTCCCCAGGGTTATCAAGGATCTCACTGTAGCTGAGAACGTAGCCCTGGCTGTTCTCAAGCGTCAGAAGAATCTGTGGAGGGCTGAGCTACTAGCTATAGAGTATCTCAAGGATGTCGGGCTTGGTGGGAAGGCACATATGCTGGCTGCTAAGCTGAATAGATATGAGGTTAGGTTGATGGAGCTTGCTAGGGCTATGGCTATGAAGCCGAGGGTTCTCTTGATAGACGAGCTGCTCTCAGGACTCTCTGAGGAGGAGCAGAGAGAGATCAGGGGGCTTGTGAGGAGCTATCTGGATAGCAGTGGGGCGACAGCTATATGGGTTGAGCACGCGATAGGATCCCTGGTTAGAGAGGTTGATAGACTGGTGGTTCTTAACTATGGATCCCTCATAGCTGATGGGGAGCCTGAGAAGGTTATAAGGGATCAGAGGGTTATAGAGGCCTATCTAGGCTCTTACACGATAGCGTAGGGGTGTGGGGCTATGCTCAGGATCGCTGGATGCCCGACTACGGAGGCTATAGGGGAGCTTGTACTAGAGCCCGGAGGATCTATAGCTATAATAGGGCCGAACGGTTCTGGAAAAACCTCTCTACTAAGGTTCGTGGCTCTTGGAACGGCTCCCTATCCGATAGATATGTGTAAGGTCTATGTTGGTGCAAAGATCCTCGATAGTAGGGATCCTAGTGAGAGGGCTAGGTTAGGGATACACTATATACCGAGCGAGAGGCTAGTATTCCCCGAACTTACTGTTGAGGAGAATATAAAGCTAGGCATGGTTGCGGGGAATATTCCTCGAAGTGAGAGGAGAAAGATCCTCGAGGAGATCTATACCCTCCTCCCCATAATGGCCCAGAGGAGGAACCAGCTTGCAGGAACACTAAGTGGTGGTGAACAGAAAATCCTGTCAATAGCCAGGGCTCTCTCGGCAAGAGCAAGGATTCTTTTGATCGACGAGCCCTCAGCAGGACTCGCCCCAAAGGCTATAGACACTATCTATGATCTTTTCAAGAAACTGAGATCCAGGGGAGTCTCTATAATCATAGCTGAACAGAGCGTAGTACCCTTTGTTAGAAACCAGGATGCTGTTGATACTGTGTATGTGGCGCATAATAGAAGGATCCTTGCTGCTTATAAACCAAAGGATCTCCTTGGGGTCGATGTTATCAGGAACTATTTTGGGTTAAAGGGGTAGGGGTGTATGTCCACATGATCCTGGTTGTTTTTCCAGATCGTATCAAACACATAGAATCTATATCTAGAGAGGAAGAAGAGGATATGGAGTTCCCTACACATAAGACTCTTTTATTTTATGAGGAGGGATTGTTATGATAAGATTTACGCTAGGTAGGAGTGGTGGGGTGCTGGGTATTCGTATATCTAGAGAGGCTTTTAATACCATATTACAGATCTTTAGATTATCCCTACCCGGGATCTTGGTGGTATTAGTGTTGCTAATCCTAGGCCTTTTACTCCCTGCAGGTTTTATGGCTACTATGAGGAATATACTTGTATATATATGTCTATCCATACCATGGGTGCTTTTCTTCTCACTCGGATACCCCTCGTTTGCTACTGGTGCTTTCTATGGTGTTGGTGCGTATATCTTTGTCTACTCACTGCTATATGGCCTTGGACCCCTAGCCGGGGTTGTGGTCTCGGTTCTTGTAGCGGTTGCTGTTGCAGCTGCTATAGGTTATGTGACTTTGAGGCTTGCTGGGCTTTTCTTTTTCTTCGCTACTCTAGCTATTCTCGAGGCTCTCAGGCAGGTGCTATTATATGTCGAGATCAACTTCACGGGCCATGTGGGCAAGATTGTGCCTATTATTATAAGTGATCAACTATCCCTTCTTCTTCTATCTGCATTGTCCATTGTTAATGTGTTTGTGTATTCCTATATGAGAGCAACTAGGCATAGGATCTATATATCTGTGGTGAGGAGCGATAAGATCTTAGCTGTTAGCCATGGGCTCAGCCCCTATAGATACTCTCTAGGGATCTTCATCCTCACCTCAGCGCTCCAAGCACTTTGTGGGAGTGTCTCGGCGCTCTATCTATTATACATAGATCCTAATAATGCTTTGAACCCGTTGATATCGCTGCTAACACTCATAATAGGTCTTGTGGGGGGTTCTGGTAATGCTCTTGGTCCTATATTGTCATCAATAATAGTGGTGTCTCTCTACGAGTATACCTCGAGGATTGCTTCCTATCTGAACCTGGTGATAATAGGAGTGGTTGTCATGGTCTTTATTCTCTATCTGAGGACAAGTATCTCGGATCTACTTGATAAATACTTATCAAAGATCCTTGGGGGATCTTCTAGATCCTAGGATACTAGAATCGATCTCCTCCTGAGATAGCTAGCCACGAGCTTCTTCTCAGCCCTCCTAATATGGTAGAGGAATGTTGCAGGACTTATACCCAGAGCCTTAGCAACATTCTTAGCCCTAGTCCTCCTAGGATAGTCCAGATAGCCAGAGAGATACGCCTGAATGAGTGCTTTATCCTCATAGTGTGAGAGCAAGGGATATGGGTCTGTGAAATATGTTGGTTCTGGCTCTGTTACATAGAACTTAAGCAGATTGCCCATAATCTCTATATTATCTCTGAGAAGCCCTATACTCTCCTTCCTAGCCCTTGGTAACAGGAATCTCCATCTCTCAACACCATCAACTATCTCGAGGCTGATCGTTACCCTGCCGTGTTTCTTCACAAGATCTGCTACAGTACCGCTCCTAGCGCTTGTGAACTCTACCAAGGCTATGTTCTTCGAGAGACTATGGATCTTAACACCCAGTATATTTCTATGCAATTTAAACGGGCCTAGGAAGGTTCTGAGATCATCGCCCACAAACACAGAGATAGCCTTATAGGTATCACCACTATAGCTGAAATCCTGTTGCAGGTTCTTCACAAACACGTCCTTGGATCCCGTACCCTCGGTCCAGCACCCAGTATGGCTCAGCTCAAGATACACTACGTAGCTCCTATAGCCCATGGGCTCCCATACCACTATATAATTAAATATTCAGAAATATATAGCTAGATAGTGCCGCATTTTTATATCAGGTATTTTTATACGGTTATTTAAACTCTATAACTCTATATAAGATAGACCATACATGACTTCTACGCCACTAGCAGAGCAAGAAGCGTTGGTTGCATCAATAGGTCGTGGTGGGTAGCTAACCCACAAGATCACAAACACAACCAATAGATAGATCCACATATATGGTGCTAAGCTATATAGTACACCTTTACCCCAAGCTTTGAAGCCACTTCTGCCTGCCTTGCATCACATGTTAGAAGCTCACCATATTTTAAGGCTAACGAGATATAGAGGGAATCATATATACTTATGTCGTGATTTAAAGCAATCTCGAGGGCCTCTGCTATATATTTATCCTCAGGCTCGATTATAATTACACCAGTTCTAACTAGTTCTAGAAACCCTCTATATAGCCTGATGATCTTGTCATCACCTATCATGCTATATAGCTTTTTATGCTTCAAAATACCATTAGCTACCTCTTTAAGTGCATGATCGATCGTTACCAGAGGCCTCATCTCCCGAATATACCTTGAGATCTCTTCCCATCCATCTTCATATAATAGATATTTAACAAGGGCTGAGCCATCAATTACTATCACGATCATCCCTCACATACGCTGCAGCTGTACCCTTACGCGTTTGTCCAAGTTCTTTGATCAGTTCCTCGAGTCTATCAATCGCCTCAGGCTGCTCCGCCTCTTTAACCTTGATCTCTATGCATTTTCTAATCTCCTCATTCCAATTAATGATTCTTTTTAGCTCATCCATTTTCTCTTTCAATTCACGGGGTACCCTGATCGATACGACTGCGCTCACAATCTCAGTCTCGACATACTATTATAGCATCTCGGGTTAATAAGCGCTTAATATTGTATACAATTGTAATACGTGATTTATATTGTAATACAAGATCTTCGGGCAAGGGGGATCCTCCTAGGATTCCTAAATAGCCGGTTTTATTTGCAATGATGGTTTTATGATCCTATAAGGTTATATCTATTCATAACCAGGCTAGGCTGGAGGAACATGCTATGGCTGTTGTGAAGCTCCATGAGAGCTTCTTTATCGCTAGTGGAGATAGCTATAGTAGATCTCTATGGGGTTGGTAGTAGAATTGAAAGTAGTGTTTTCACCGCCTTTGGGGGGTTTCTTGATATCATTATGAGTAGTGTTTTCACCGATAGGTTCTCTTCTATATAGTCTTTGAGGATGCTGCTGTTTGCAAGCTCTGCTATTGATCCGTTTCTCTCGATGCTTCTCATTGCTATTCTGAGGAGTTTTTTCTGGAACTCTATTTGGGATATTATTCTGGATATTGCTTTTCTATAGTTATCGAGGGGTTTTCTGGTTCCTAGTGAGGCTGCTAGAGCTTGTGAGGATAGTATAGCTGGTCTTATACCCTCTCCTGTTAGTGGGTATACTAGTCCTGCTGCCTCGCCGACTCTATATACTCCTTCTCTCCCCAGGTCTATTTCTGGATCTACTGTTAGTGGGGCTCCTCTGACGTCGATCACCTCGCCCCCGCCTAGCCAGCTTGATATAAAGCTATGTATTAGTGGGAGGGGGTTTTTAACACCTATGAATCCGCCTCCAACGTTGAGATCCTCACCGTGTGGGAATACCCAGTAGAAGCCTGGTGCTCCTCTTCTATATATGAAGTAAACAGTCTCGGGATCTATATTCTTTCTCGGACTCCTTAGATAGACTCTTGCAACCGTTATTTTCAAGCCCTTGCTTGAGTAGGGTCCCCTGGCATCTATAACGATTCGTTCTCCATCCCTCTCGGTTTCGCTGGCTATCTGTATTCTCTCCCTCAGGGAGGAGATCCAGGAGCTCTTGTCAACGATATACCAGTAAGGCTTTCTATAGCTCACCTCACCTATAAATCGATCCTCGTGGTAGAACTCAAACCTCCTGATCTTGTTGAGCACAAATCTATCCTCAACAAGCGGTGTGTCTATTGGCACTGCTTCTCCACATGCTTTTAAATACCTCTTACCAAGATCCCTTACTACAACCTCTTTTCTAAGGAATAGGGCTGCTGCTACTCCAGCCGGTCCTAGCCCGTATATCTCGATCAAGCTCTAACCACCCATAATAATTCTAACAGGTTATTATCAAGCCATGCTCTCTCCCCCGGTCTCTAGGATCCATTTTACCATTTCCTCAACGCCTCTTCTAAGCATTCTCCTCGGTCTATAGCCTGTAAGCCTCACCATCTTATCACATGAGAAGACCTTGTTTAGGTATGGGAGGTGTTTTCTAAGATCCCTTGGGGCTGTTATTCTTGTGAGCCATAGTGGTACGGGGATCTTTATAGACCTCGCCCCATATACCTGCGAGATCGCTTCTACGAAGTCGCTTAACCAATACGGCTCACACTCTGTTGCGAAGAAATACTCCCTATCAAGCTCTAATGCTCTTACAAGGATTTCTGAGAGCTCTCCAACCTCTATAGCCGAGACCCTAGCCCTTATCAGAGGCGCAATCCCCCTTCTAACAATTCCAACAAGCGTTACCCACTCTGGATGGGCATTATATGCTCCATAGACTAGCACTGGTCTAACAATAACCCAGCTCTTTATCCTGCTAGCTATTATTCTCTCAGCCTCAGCCTTGCTCTCATCGAAAACCCCTCTCGGCTCTATCCCAACCAGGTGTTTCTCCTCCTCATAGATCACGTCACCTTTAGGTCCCACTACAGTTGCAGCTGATATATGGATCAGTTTATAATCACTATAACCCTCCAAAGCCTTAGAGAGTCTCTCCACAAAAACTAGGTTAGCATCAATAATCTCCCGCTCGCTCCCGAAATACCTGCCAACAAGGTTATATATAATGTTAGGCTTGATAGACAGGATCGGATCCCTCGGATCACTATACATGGTGAGAGAAGCATACCTACTAACTATAGAGGCTAGTTTCTCCCTATACCCACCCGAAAACCCTCTATGGGCTACGTAAACCTCGTAACCCTTCTCAGAGAGCCTTTTAGCAAGGTTAGAGCCTATAAAACCAAGCCCACCAAAGATAAGAACCCTCATAGGAAACCCCTAACAACTATCTTGCTTACATAAGGAAAATAACGAGGATCCTATATGCCCATAGTAGGTATGATTTACATAGTAAAATATTAAATAAAGATCTGGTTATCAGATCTGAGGATTCAGTGTATTATTGACATAAGACTTATAAGCTGATTTACATAGTAAACTAAAGGGATAATAAATGGTAGAGGTCCTAGAGATCTTATTCTCCCCATTGGTGAACGGGCTTGGAGCATCTATAGGTGTATTTCTCATAAGGGTTTTCGTAGGAGTCCTCTTCATAGTCCATGGAGCACCAAAGATTATGGGGCCTTTTAGGAAACCAATGAGGGATGGTATGAGACAGATAGGAATACCTGGGGCGCTTTTTGACCTGGTGGGGTTGTTGGAGTTTCTAGGAGGCATAGCCCTTATCATAGGCTTTCTAACCAGGGTTGCTGCGGCATTACTAGCGATCGAGATGCTCTCAACAACGATCCTATATATAACTAACACAGCACTCAAATCCCTGCCCCGTGGTTTCGCCGAACCCATGTTCAAAGCTACCAAGGGCTATATGTTTGGATGGGAGCTAGATACAGTGCTCCTAGCATCCTGTGCCGCTCTAGCCATCATAGGCCCTGGTGTTTTCTCGATAGATAACTTTGTTTACCAACTTCTATACCGTTAAACCAGCCACGGATCTATTGTAGAGTAGGGACAAATTGAATGTGGAAGAGCATTAACTAACGTTCAGGGATGGATGGTGGTTTTATTATGGGAGGAACAGTTGTACAAAGATCCAGATTATGATTGTTGCTATGAGAGTCAGTATTGTTGCATGTTTGAATCCTTCTCCTACGGATAGTCCTGAGATCTTTCCTGCTACTATTCCCATTATCCATACGTTCATTATCGATGCTAAGCTCGCCATTAAGCTTAGCCTATAGATCGTTGCGATATCTATTCCTCCGCCTCCTATCACTGGGAGTGGTCTGACTATAACTAGTGAGAGGTATATGGTGCTTGTCACTGCGAACAGGATTGCACCTATGTATGGTAGGAACACGTAGATCCTCAAGGTTGTTCTGAGCCTTTCATAAGCCTCCATGATCGATGATGTGTATCTAGCTAATAGGTAGAAGATCTCCGGGCTCCCTCCTCCAACCTTAACAGCATCTATAGCCAGTCTGAATATAACCCTTACAAGCCAACTTCTAACGCCATAGAGGCTTCTCTTAGCGGCTTCCTCCATATCGATCCCCATCTCTATAGCTGCTGCAAGCCTCCTCACAACCGGGTTCAGAGGACCATGTTCCTTCTTAGCCGCCTCTATAAAGCATCTCTCCGGCGGGAGACCTGTTTTCCTCAACCCGCTCACGTTCTCAATATAAAGGGCAACGTATCTCTCAAGGGCTCTAAGCCCTTTAGCAGCCCTTCTATAAGCTATCCATGCTGGTGTTGAGACTGTTAGCAGGGCTATAGCCACGCCGAGCACCTGTCCCAAGATGGTTTGTTTCGTATAGATCCCTGAGAATGCCTGATAACCCCCTGTAGTAAGGATCACGAGTAGATAGGGTAGGGGCGATATGATTGCTGCGAAGAGGGCTAGATAGATCACGTCCCTGAGTTCAAACCCCCATCTGGATTGGGTTGTATGGGCTCCATAGATTATTGCTGTGGAGAGCAATGGAAGGCCAACAAAGTTAAAGAGGATCAGGATCGTGGGGTCATAACCTGCAGCAGCGAATCTCCCTGTCTGGACCCAGCCTGCTGATGTGAATAGTATGAGGAGCCCTAATCCTCCCACTATGCTTGTAACCATATATAACTCCATGTAGACGCCCAGCTTCTGGATCATCTGTCTTAGCATATCCTCCTGCTTTCTGAAGAACTCCTCAACCCTTGCCTCTAGATATCTCACAATATCCCCGCCAGTCCTAAGGGTTATCACGTATCCGAGCACGAAGTCCCTGAAGATCTGTGAGGGGTGGTGGGATGAAATCTCCTCAAGCGTTGTCATGGGGTCTCCTCCGAAAAGCCCTAGCTTTCTGAAGAACTCCTGCGCCTCAAGCCTGAATCCCTTGAAAAGAGGTGTTTTTCTAAACGTCTCCATAGCTTTTGATATTGGGACACCGCCCCTAGCCATTATAGATATATATGATGCGAAAAAGGGTAGTTCTGACTCAACAAGCCTCTTCCTTCTACTCATAGCCATGACTGGGTAGGTTATGAATATTGAGAAGACTGCAATTGGTAGAAGCATTCCCGTCAGAACCATTATAACGAATACCGCGATGTTTGGTCTTACTAATAGTGATACACCTACAATGGCAGCTCCTATGAGGAGCGCTATAAGAGTATACCCCACAATCCTAGCCCCATAGATACGTGGGTTGGTCCTTATCATTGCAGATACTATAGCTCTGTCCAGCTCAAATGCTCTCACAATGCTTAAACCTATTCTATCGAAGAGCAATACGAAGACACGGTCGAGGCCATCTATAATCCTAAGTTTGGCCATCGAGGCTTTCCTCTCTACGTATCTGTGTTAAAATTCTTACCAGGTTTATTAGTTCCAGGTATTCTCGCTCACATGACCTAGGTCTGCTTCGACGAGGCTCATGATCTCCTTTGGACTTCTATAATACTTATAGATCGCTGACGCTATATCGATATAGTTCCTTATATTGTTATAATATAGCCATCTCATGAAACTGGCTCTCATCCGGATCTCGTCAAGCACCTCGCTTATGCTTATCTCAAGCGATTCAGCTATTGAGTTGAGCATAGGGCTCTTATCAAGGGTGAGTAGATGTGTATCCTTGCTAGGGCTCCACTTACCAATAATTATGGGTGTTGCGTTCTTATCTATCTCCCATATCCTTGTAACTCTTCTCGAGATCCTGGTTGCCCCATCCTTGCCTCTAACAGGCACCCTCTCGATCATTAGAGCGGAGTTGATCAGAGGTATATATGATTCCGGTATATTCATGGGCGGGCTTGTAAGCCTCTTTATAGCCGCATCTATGCTCTCAGCATGTATGGTTGTAGCTCCCCCATGTCCTGTGGCTATTGCTTGGAATAACACATAGGCCTCGGATCCTCTCACCTCGCCAACCACGATCACGTCTGGCCTGTATCTCAGCGAGATCTTCACAAGATCGTAGAGCGTTATCTCTCCAGCCTTCGATTCCCCGGCAGCATAACTGGGTCTTGAGACAAGCTGTACCCAGTTCTTCGTAGGCAACCTTATCTCCGGGGTATCCTCTATAGTTACTATTTTATAGTTTGGCCTCACGAGGTTTAAGATAGCATTTAGCAGTGTTGTCTTACCGCTCCCAGTAACACCCATGATCAGGAATGTTTTCTTATGCTCTATGAGGAACCATAGATATGCTGCCAGTTCGGGCGATATTGTCCCTAAGCCTATCATATCCACAACTGTTAATGGATCCTCTCTGAACTTTCTAATAGCAAAGGCGGAGCCTTTCTGGCTAACTTCCTTTGCAAATGTTGCTACAAGTCTATGGCCTCCGGGGAGAGAGGCGTCGAGGACTGGGAATGCTACAGAGATGTGCTTCCCAGCCATATGGGCTAGCTTGATTACAAACGAGCTTAAATCCTCCTCGTTTTGGAAGATAATGTTGGTTGGCATGGACTCGTATTTCCTGTGATACACATATATAGGTAGCCCAACACCGTTGCAAGATATATCCTCTAGGTTTGGGTCTAGCATTAGCACGTTTATCGGGCCGAAGCCCTTTACTTCTCTCTCTATATAATACAGGATCTTGTCCCAGCTAACATTATAGGTTCTCTTTGCTCTTGTCCTGAAGAGATCAATTGCTCTCTTAGCCTCTCTTACTATAAAATCCTTTGGATCCTCACCTTCTTTTAGCTCCCCAACCTCCCATAAAAGGAAGTCGATCACTCTTCTATAGATCTTTATTTCTTCTTCCGAGAGAGGCGTTTCATCGATGAAATATACATACTCATTAGTGCTTTCGGAAAGTATTATTGAAACCATAGCCCATGGATCATAGATCGGGTATCTTTCAATAATCTCGCCCTTCGGCCTCTCCCTGTAAGGCATTATAGGGAGCCTTATGTTTATTGTATAGCCTTCGGGGGTCTTAGGGAGCCTTTGCCCAAGTTGTTTTTCCGCTCGCGCACCAAACCCTGCAAGGTCCTTGAGTTTATCCAGAATCCCCATGGTCTTCTACTAAATAATATTCCAGGGGTATATATAAAGTAGTAGTCTTTCTAGTATATATCGAGATCTCTGTCACCATGGTTATTGCTAGGATTCGTTTATATATATAAAAAGTTATATAAAAAATCTCTGCTAAGAAAAAGCATAGGAGGTCTGGTGGTTATGCGACATAGAGGTTTACTACTGTTGACAATAGTAGTGCTCCCCACGCTACTTCTCTATGTTGCTGACGCGCAGCAGGCTCCAAGAGCTTTGGGTGTTATGTATATCGAGCCGTATAATTTATATAATACTTGGTATACGGATCTATCGATCCAGGCTAAGATGTTTACATCAATACCTGGGAGAGGTGTAGTAGCTGCCTCTGGCATCGATACCTCTTCAGGGGAGTATTTTCTCGAGGTTCTAGGCATAGATAGCTCTTCCCGAGCAGTATATAGATCGAGGTACGCGTTAAGTGGGATCCCTACCACTATTGCTTCAGACGGTGATAGGGGAGGCTATATAGCTGTTGGTACTGATAGAGGAGAAGCTATTGTGTATAACACATTTGAGGGGAGGGTGAGCTATATACAGGCATCGAGATTTCCCGTTAAGAGGGTATCGATAGGGGTTGGGGCTTCTGGCGATCCATACCTAGCTCTTCTTGACAGCCAGGGCTATCTATATTTATATAGGGCTACCAGAGGCGGCTGGGTTGAGGTTGGACCTCGTGAGAGTACAGCTGTCTATAACTATAGGAGGAGCGTGGTTCTAGATATAACTGGCACTGAGGTTGTCCGCGGGACTGTCAGGAGTATTGATCCATCGCTTCTTCTCACGATCTACACACCCCCTCTACTCAGCGTTGTCTTTGTAATATATAGTGAAACAGGCTATCCAATCCCCAACGCTGTTGTAACAGCAAGTCTGGCTAAGCCCAGAGCGACAAAAGATCTTGTTTTCCAATCAGTCTCAGACCTGAACGGGAGGGCTGTTCTTAGCCTCCCATTGATAGATCCAGGCGGCACGCTATATAGTGTTAACATAACACATAGAGAGTATAAGACGGAGAGCATAACTATAGAGCTGAATCAATGGATGCTTGAGAAAGCCCCAATAGAGTATAGGGTTGTTATGAAAAGCGGTCGAGGCGAGGTTACACGGATCGTCAAGAGCGCTATAGCATCATACGCAGTACTTCTCGATACTAGCAGCGCGCCTGAATCTGTAAGGTTTGGGAAACCGCTTCTACTTGACATTGAGCCTATTCACATCAAGCTGGTAAAACCCGATATTGTGGGGGTTCCTTGGGCTTATCTGGGGATTGTTATTGGCTATCACAGAGATCTATTTGTGGTGGCTTTCACATACTTCGACCAAGATCTTAACCCCGTGCCCGTGAAAATCCAGAACAGGTCTGAGGATTATGTCTGGTATATACTGCCCAGCACCCCCCTTGATAGGGTATGGATGGGGTATGATAGTAATGGGCATGGCGTATCAGTGATCCTTGGTAATGGTAGGGTTTATTACTTCCTCTACAACGATCAGAGGGGTTTTCATACAGCGTTCTGGGGGATAGATATACCGGGATCTATAACTGCTGCTGATTATAGAGATGGGGCTTTGATCGCTATAGATGATTCTGGGAATCTCCATATAAACAGAGTTGATCCAATAACATCTATTGAGTGTACCAGGAGTGGCGACTACCTCGGGGTTCCGGTAGGCTCTGGTGTGTGGGCCTCTGTGGGGTCTGGAAAGGGCTATTTAGCCACGCCTTCGAGGGTATATGTTATCAATTCTCTCCAGAATATAGTGTCTAGTAGATGCTCTATAGAGCTTGTAAGGATCTATCCGAGGTTTTTTGTTGCAGGTGTTATTTCCAACTACTCTGTGAGCGTTATTGATGGTTATATAGATATATATGAAGATAATAGCCTGGTTGCTAGGAGCTTAATAGTAAACGGATCCTCTATCCTCTACCTCCCTAAAGGATCCTATATAGCTAGGGTTACGAGCAGCGCTATAGAGTATGCCAGCAGGCTAGTGGTTAGCGGGAGCATTATAGATCTTCCGGGACCCACTCTATACAGGGTTAGGCTTTTCCTCTACCACTATAGCCCCGAAAGCCCTTACGCGGCAACATTGGCAAGGGTTCCGCCAGGGCTTATGCTATCAATAGATAGAAGAATCAATGTAACAACAGTTGATGGTCCTCTGGAGCTTTTGCTAGAAGGCGGAGAGCACGATGCATTATTGATAGTCGATGGGATAGAGCTTGCTAGAACCAGATTCACTATAAGTGGGAGTGGTGATATGAACATAGTATTTAAGGTTAGCACTGCTATGCTTAACATAAGTGTTGGGGTTCTTGGGGCTGAAGCTCTAAAGCCCCCGACAGAGTTGATCTCGATAAGATTGTTGGCAGAGGGGCCTCTCTTGAGAGGAGATCTCGGGGTTATCAAGCCTGACTCCTCAGTTATCCTTCCCCTCGGTGTCTATAGGGTTGTTGTCACCTCACCCTTCTTCCATGAGGGAGAGGCGATTGTTGGTATTACAAGGCCTGGTTCTATCAATAACTTAGAGATCCTTTTAAGACCGAGGGAGTTCCAGGCCAGGCTTGTAGTGGTGGACGAACTCGGCATCCCTGTTCCTAATGCTAGTGTATCTATAGTCAATATTATCTCTGACATAACGATCTTCTCTGGTGTTACATCTAGCAATGGTACGCTAACCATACCTAGGATATTCCTCGGCAGCTATTTAGTCTCGATAGAGCCCTATAATCAAAGCCTCTATATGGGCTATAGAGGTGTCCTGAGAATCGATAGCCAGGATCTTGTGGTAAGTATAAATAGAACCAGACAGCAGGTAACCATAGCTCTGATAGACCCGATAAGCGGTGATCTAGTATCCCCGGTTAGAATGCTGATATACATGAACAATAGGCTTATGCATAGCGAGGAACTATCTAGGGGGAGTGCTATCACCAGCCTCCTACTACCCCATGGGCGTGCTAAGATAGTTGTCGAACCAGTTGGTCAAGGATCTATATATACCAGAACAGAGGAAGAGGTAGACATAGTTGTAGGAGGCGGTAGAATTGAGGTGGTTCTTGATAGGAGGGTTATGAGCTATACTATAAGCATTGTAGATGATACAGGACAGCCTGTCAGGGGTGCGAGCATAACTATAAAGAGCCTTGAGAACCCAACAGTAGAGTTCACGTGGAAAACCGGTAATGATGGCAAGGCAGAGATCAGGATACCATATGGATCATATAAGGTTATAGTAGCAGCACCAGGTTATAACACGCTTGAGGAGCCACTACCGATCGGGGGTCAGAGCTTAGTGCTAAAGCTACAGCCGACACTGTTAAACATGCTATCAAGATACACGATGATATATATAGCGGTTGGTATGGCTGTGGTAATAATAGTGGTGGCAAGAATAGCGAGGAGATATATACAGAGAAGGGCTGAAGAAGAGATCATATAGTCGGTGAAAGTCATACATAAATAATAAATATCTCGATAAAATAAAAAACATGGTCATGGGGAGACTGGTAGTAAGAAAAGCAGTAGCAGGTATGGTGGCATTCATAATAGGGATCTCAATAATAATGGTAACCCTAATACCCCTCCTAGTCTATCTAAACACCGCAAGCGGGGAAACCCTAAGGGCTATGGGTGTTGTGAGGGAGTTTTATAACCAGAGAACACGAGAGTCTCTAGACGTGGTGCGTGAGGGTGGGGTTTTTAGGATAAAGAACACAGGATCTGTACCAATAACAGTTATATTAGCAGTTATAGATGGCGGGAAGGGGTGTGGAAGAGAAACCCTCCTGATCAGAACAAGCGAAAGCCTTAACCCAGGAGATGTGGTAAGCAGCATAGCAGGCCATGGTTTGGACAGAATATGCTATATAGTAACATCGAGGGGGAACGTGTTTCCGGTGAAAGAGAAATACGCAGTATTGCCCCAATTACCACAACCGGTGACATTCACACCTAATAATACTGGTTTTGCCGAAGATCTCTATAACTCCTATAGGAATAATATAACAGCAAGGTATAACGAGAGAAGCAGTGTGTGTGATAAAACCGGTGTCCCTGCTCTGTTCTCGTTCGACAGTTACGATCCTGCAAAGAAGCTCTTAACAATAAACGATACCAGCGGTAATATTATAATATATGAGCTTGGTGGATGCTTTAGCCTAACTTTCAAGAACTCTGTGAGCATTAGTGAAAATCCATATGCCGTAGCGGTGTTCTATAGACTGGTTTTGGTGCTTAGAAGACCTGAAGCGAATTTTGAGGCTCTTCTAAGGATATGTTTGCAACAGGGTGCTAGCTCTAGCTGTGCTAGTTCCAGTAACATGATATGGTATCCTACGGGCGTCAACCCTGGCTATGTGGTTCTCGAGGGCGTCTCACTTATACCAGTGAGAAACGCCTTACCCGGTGTATATGATCTTAACGTTACCCTTACGCTTGATAAACTAGGAGGAAACAGACTTAGTATTGGTGTTGAGTATATAGCTGTTCTAAATGCTGCGCTAGTTTCGGGGTGATACGTTGAAGGCACAGTCAGAGCTTATAGGTTCTGTGATCCTTATAACCCTAACCATGGTTCTAGGTGCTGCTGGCTTTCTTCTCGCCAGCTCCTGGGCTCTTTCTAGGTATTCTGAGAATGCTTTCATCACATATGCGGAGCTTGCCTCTAACGAGTTTCTCGTTCTACCCATATCTTTCGAGAATAGAGGCTCCTATGTGGTTGTCTATGTTGGTGTTATTAGGATAGGGGTTCTTCAGGATGATTATTACCTCTACATTTCTATCCATGGCGCCTCTTCCTATGCCCAGAGGTGGTGGGATCTTCCGCAGCTATCTCCCAGCATTATTGGCTATAATGTCTCGTCTCCCGAGGGTTCTCCTCATAGCCTGTCATTTAATAGCCTAGATGGGGGTGGTGTTGGTATTAGTGTTTCAAGGCTCTATGCTAAGTACACCGGCTCTTGGTATTCTCTGAGGGATCTTGGGGCTTTTGGTGTTCTTAATATTTATGGAGTCGGTGTTCTCAGCATAGATCGTGCTCTCTTCCTAAACATAACAGTCCCTCGTGATTATAGATATATGTATATAGTGCTATGGGTTGGGTATGAAGATAAGTATATCGCTACCCCGTTTGTAATATCGATTGGTTAGAGGGTTTTACACAATATATTACCTCTAGCCTATTCACAATAGGGGTCTCTCTGCTCGACGAGGTTTTGAGGAACTCTCTTCAGGGGCTTCTAGCAGGATCTATATATTCTCTCGGTGCCCTTTCCCTTACTATTAGCTATAGTGTTACGAGGATAGCTAATTTTGCTGTTAGCGAGTATGTGACTATAGGTGCTTATACAGCTGCTCTTGCCACGATAGCGGGTTTTGATCCTATCCTAGCTCTTTTCCTCGCTATGATGGTCTCCTCTATCCTTGCTCTTGCTGTTGATGAGTCTGTGTATAAGCCTCTCTATAGAAGGGGTTCTTCACCTCTCCAGCTCCTCATAGCCTCTATAGGTGTTATGCTTCTCATAAGATATCTATGGTCTATATATGCTGATTACTCTGACATGCTCTTCCTATCCTCTAGATATAGTCTCACACCGATAGCCTATGCTATGGGCTCGCCTATAACTAATCTCCATATACTAAGCCTAGGCTTTCTAGGCGTTGTCTCGGTCTCTCTCTATATGTTTAGGCATAGAACCATGATTGGGAAGGCTATGAGGGCTCTTGCAAGCAATCCAGAGCTAGCCTCGGCCTCTGGTATCCCTGTGTGGAGGGTTAGGAGGATCACGTGGATAGTCTCTGGTCTCCTAGCAGGTGCTATGGGGGCTCTGTGGGCTTTCTATACTAGTATAAATACTGAGACTGGGTGGAGGCTTCTCCTCTGGATCTTTGCATCATCGATCATAGGCGGTATTAGGAGTATACCGCTAACAATAGCCGGGGGCTTTATAATAGGTTTCTCAGAGAATCTCGGGATGTGGTTCTTCAACAGATTCTTCGGAGTAGATACTGCTTATAAGCCTATAATAGCCTATCTAGCGATCGCATCTACACTGCTTATTGGGAGGGGTAAGTTGTTTGTGAGGTGATGCTATGGAGCTCTCGGGCATATTTATATTCGTGAGCAGTATAGTTACATACACATCTATATACCTAATACTAGCTCTAAGTGCTAATCTAGAGTATGGATATACAGGAATACCTAACTTTGGCAAGGTGTTCTTCTTCTTCATAGGATCTATAGTGACAGCAGTGGTCACAAGCTCTCTCTACAACTCAGCCCTAGGTATAACAGATAGCTTCTCAGCAGCTGCTGCGGCTAAGCGTACCGAATACTCAGCAGCAAATCCTATCTTCGCCATCGAGGTCTTCCTAGTATCCCTAGCACTATCAACCATAGTCTCAGGGATCTTCGGCTACCTAGCAAGCTACCCAGCACTAGCACTTAGAGAGGATTTCCTAGCAATAACCCTCCTAGTATTTGGAGAGGCGGGGAGGGTTTTTGTAAGAACATACGAGCCCCTCGTGGGGGGTGTTTTCGGTATGAGCGGGATCCCTAACCCCCTCAACTGGATAGCAGATAGATCCCTAACACTCCTCCTCTACTCACTAATAACCCTTGCAGCAGCTTTCGCAACATTCATTCTTGTTGAGAGGCTATCAAACTCACCCTTCGGGAGGGTTATGAAGGCCGTGAGGGATGACGAGATCGCTGCAGCATCTCTTGGCAAGAATGTTGCGAGGGTTAGGGGGCAGGTGCTCTTCGTATCATCAGCCCTCTCGGGGGCTGCTGGGAGTCTCTTCACATTCTATACACAAGCCATATTCCCCGACGATTACATACCTGTAGTTACTTTCTACATAATATCCATGGTTCTCTTAGGAGGCTCTGGAAACAATGTTGGGGCATTACTAGGAGCACTGGTTCTCAGCCTCTTCGAGAGATTCTCTCAAGCCTCCACACTAGCCCTTCTGGGAATAACTATATCGATAGATATAAGCTTCATAAGATACGCAGTGACAGGACTCCTAATAATACTAATCCTAGCAGCAAGACCCCAGGGAATACTGCCTGAAGGGATAGTTAAAACCCACCTCTATAAAATCCTGGAAAAAAGGCAGAAGATCAGAGGAGAGAGAGCATAACCTCTATAAGCCAGAAACACTATTATCTTTATGGGCGGGGGTGCCCGAGCCAGGTCAAAGGGGTCGGGCTCAGGACCCGATGGCGTAGGCCTGCGTGGGTTCAAATCCCACCCCCCGCACTGAGTACTGGCTTGATTTATACGATATGCTGGGATCCTGTGATATATTAACTCCGATAGAAATAGGATCCGGTGATTCATGTGAAACGTAATAAACGTAATATAGGTATAATTGGCTTAGTCTCCGTACTCTTGATCTTTCTGAGCTTTGCGCCACTAGTTGGTTATGCAGAACAAGGGGATCAGAGGGTTAGAGTTATAGTTGGTTTTAAGAGCGATGCTGATTATAATGCCTATAAAGGTCTGCTCTCATCGATGGGCTCTGTAGTTTTGGAAATAGCTGAGGTTAAAGCGATAGTTCTTGAACTACCCCAGAGTCTTGTTAATAGGATTGCAAGCCTGCCTTTTGTTAGGTATGTTGATTATGACAAGCCTGTTAAGATCCAACAGGAGGTTCAGTGGAACATAGAGATGATCAATGCAACAAAGGTTTGGAACACCTATTCACCCCAATACGGGGATGCGGCATATGGTTACGGGCTAACGATAAGGGTTGCTGTTGTTGATACGGGTATATATTACAGGCACTCAGATCTCAAGAATTCCGTGACATGGTGTGTTGTATCTCTAAGAAATACTAAGACTCTATATGAGGGAACCAATCTCAAGAACTGCGATGACCCCAACGGGCATGGAACCCACGTGGCAGGGATCATAGCTGCAAGGCTCAACGGCTTCGGTGTAGCTGGAGTAGCGCCTAAGGTGCTATTATACGCTATAAGGGTTCTCGATGCAAGCGGCTCGGGCTATGTGAGCGATGTGGCTAAGGGGATAGTTGAGGCTACAAAGGGTCCTGATAACAATGCTGGGACGGATGATGATGCTGATGTGATCTCAATGTCCCTTGGCGGTCCCGATAGCCCTGTGCTTCGTGATGCTGTTATCTATGCCTATAGCTATGGCGTAGTCCTAGTAGCAGCTGCTGGTAACGAGGGAGCCTCCCAGCCAAGCTACCCAGCAGCCTATCCCGAGGTCATAGCAGTGGGGGCTATTGATATTAACTACCAGGTTCCCAGCTGGAGCAATAGAAACCCAGATCTAGTGGCTCCAGGCGTTAACATACTATCAACATGGAAGGGTGGTGGCTATGCATATGCCAGTGGAACCTCTATGGCAACCCCCCATGTCTCGGCAACAGTAGCTCTGATCCAAGCACTCAGGCTTGCCTCAGGCCATGGGAAGCTAACTCCGGATCAGGTTAAGGACGTGCTAATATCAACAGCAATAGATCTAGGGCCTTCAGGATATGACCCCGCATATGGCTACGGCCTAGTCGATGCCTATAGAGCCGTTAACAATGCTCTAAACATGTCATAATGGCGTAACAAGCTGTTTCGGTTTTTAATTCTTAATCAATGATGCCAGTCCTCTACAAGAGCGTTTATGCCAAACAATACCAATCGCTGTGAAGCCCGAATCCCTGCTGACAAACTTGGGAGTGTAGGTGTATCTATAGATTCATTTCTCAGTATAAAAATATGTTTATTTGATCACTTGGTAACTGTAGCTAGTGATTGGCTGGCCTCTTTCCCGGTATTGGTGGTTGTTTCTAATGATCTTTATTATATTTTCCCTTGGTTTGATCACTACTACTAGGTTTACCACATCAGGTCTTTCCCTATAGATGGCTCTTCTCACTTTTCTAGAGATCCTGTGGGCCTCTCCAAGGTTTATTGTGGGTTCTGCTTCGAGCATTATTACGCCGGAGACGAAAGACCCCATACGCTTGAGCATAACCTTATGTACTTTTAAACCTGAGGAGCTCTCGGCGATTCTTATAAGATGCTCGACGGTTTCTTTAGATGGCATAGCGCCAAGTATTGAGAGCACAGCTTCCTTGAATATATATAGAGAGTCCCTCACGATATACCCAGTTATGAGTAGTAGGACTACTGCCTGTGGCAATAGGCTTCCGCTTGTAAGCTCTATAGTAACCCCGGCTAGTGCTGAGAGGGTTAGCATTGCGTCTGATCTTGCGTGGAGGGCATCGGATCTGAGAGAGGATGACATAGACCTCTCAGCCCATCTAGCCTCAAGCCTATACATGGAATACGATACAGCAAAGCCCACGAGTAGTAGTGGTATGACATAGTGCGGTGTTTTGGTGGGGCTTGTAAGCCCTGTGTAGAGTGTCTCTAGCGCGTAGAAGAGTGTTACTATTGCTATGAACATCGATGCCAGGCTCTCGGCGTTGTAGAGGCCCCAAGGGAATCTAGAGGATCTTCTACGCGTGGTTACAATATAGATCGAGAAGGCTGTTGCGAAACTCATCAGAGCATCCAGGATGCTGTGGATCATGTCGGCCATAACTATGCTTGAATGGCCAAGCCAGTTCATAGCTAGGAGCTCGCCAGCAGCAAATATAACTGAGACAATCCCAGCTATCAGCGCGGCTCTCAGGGCGCCCTTAGAGTTTCTGAGCACCTGCCTGTGCAAAGAAGATCACCCCCAGGGATATTGTGGATAAAGAGAAGGGGAGACCCAATAATAATTAGCTAGAAAGCCTAAAAATTTTGCAAGAGGATCTTTCTTTCAAGGATATATAGGAATAAGATGTATTACGATCTTGGGCATCTGTAAAAAGGCATACATAGTATCACTATAGATCTATTATTAATTTTCATGAACTCCCGTGCTTCTCTGTAGATGCAAGCTTCATCATAGAATAGCTCATAATAACATGCACAAGATCTCCTGATACGAGGGGACCCTCATCCACTATAGCTACTGCATGGTTGCATAACACGCACCTCTGGATCTTGAGACTATTGATCATGATCACCTCGAACTTATCTCTAGATGTGTTGCCACACAATGGGCATTTAAAAGCCTCATACGACCATGAGAAGCCGCAGAGACAGTGGAGCTCTAGCCTTAGCTGTGAGAAAAAGCCGTGAGGAGTCCTCCTAGCTATAGCCGCTATAGGTGTTAAGCCACATACCGGGCATTTTCCGGAGCTCCACGAGAGGTTCTTCACCCTGTCTCTAAGCCCCCTGAAAACAATCCTTCTGAACACGTATGATGCTAGGGATCCTATTTCGCTTTCCTCTCTTGTTTTTCTAATGTTCTCCAGGATCTCTGTCTCCTTCATATCAACACCAAGTCCCGCCAGGATCTCTGTTGCCTTTCTAGCTAGATCCTGTATGTTCCTCACACACTCTATCAGAGGATATTTATCACACTCAGCCTCGACATTTATGTTGAGAGACTCTATGGATTTGTGGAGATGCTCATAAAGCTCTAGATACTCCTTCAGCTCGCCCTGACACTCAGTATTAGATCCACAGGGAATCCTTGCCATAGTTTCTACGACAGAGCTGCTCAGACCCTAGCCCCTCCAGATCCAGTTTTGCTTATAAGCTCTCTGAGAAGCTCAATCTCTATGGATAGGACATGCTCAACAATCTCTATAAGCCTCTTATTCAGATTCTCAGTAAGCCTTATAGCCTCAACAAGATCCTCTGTCGAAACCCCCTTCCCAGCCCTCTCTATGAGTTTAAGCATCTCCTCCTCATAGTTCGTAACACTCACACCGAATGATTTAAGATATCCTCTAGTCTTTGAAACATCGCTCGCCATAGGGAATACCCAAACAGTATCTACTCAAGAGGTAAATATCAAGCAGAGAGAGTAAATAAACCCAGCCCACAGCCTACGAAGATCCTGGGGTCTCTAGAATAGATATAAAAACCCATGACTTGGGATTAACAGCGGTCTATGTCCCCTCACCGGATCTCTAGACCCCTATAGGCTAGATGAGATCTTTATAAATAAAGGAAGAGGCTCTTAATCATGTGTTTAAATAATTCTGAAGAGCATCTATCTTGAGAGTATGAGCACTAAGGATTCAGAAGGCCCGAGCATTAGTATTGATTGGAAAACCGTAGAGGAGATCATTGAGAGGGCTGTAAGGGCTGCAAGGACGGAGGAGCTTAGGGATATCGCAGAGGCTATTAAGACGATAGCAGAGCATATCAAGAAAATCTACGAAATACTTGGAAGACACGCAGAAATCCTTGAGGGACATTCCAGAATACTCCAGGAGCACTCAAGGATCCTTCAAGAGCATTCTAAGATTCTTCAGGAACACTCCAAAATTCTCGAGGGACATTCCAAGATCCTCGAGTCCCACTCTAAGATTCTTCAAGAGCACTCCAAGGCTTTGATGAGGATCGAGGCCTCTCTCAGGAGCTTATCTGGAAGGGTTGGTATAGATCTTGAGAGAATGATCCTTAACGTCTATTCCGATATTTTAGAAGAACTAGGGATCTCTCCAGCCAGGGTTGAGAAGATAAGCTATAAGGATATCGATGGGAGATACTATAGAAAGGGTGCAAGGCTTGAGATAGACATCTATGTGCACGACAATATCACATACTTCATAGAGGTTAAAAGCCTCCTAGAGCTAGACGATGTTGAGTGGTTCTACGAGAGATGCGAGATATTCGAAAAAATACTTGGGAAAAAACCTGTTAAAAAAATAATAGTAGCCATAAACGCGATGAAGGAAGCAATAGAAAGAGCAAAAGAGCTAGGAATAGAAACAATATACGGAAGAGAGCTAGAGATAAAATGAAATGAGCAAGAGTAAAAGATCTAGGTACTGTTTAGTTCTAAAGAATCTGTGATATAGGGAATAGAGACCTCGTTTTAAACTACTGATCTCCATAGTTTCTAGATATTGTTTGAAAGCTGTGCATTGCTATACTGCGATCTAGCTACTTATATGAGTGCTATGTTATCTTCCCTAGCCATTCATACTAGCTCTCTCAGCTATTCTTTATCTTTAATCTCCTCCCAGTATTTACTCTTATTCTCTCCATTGTCTTGATCAGGGAGCTTGTAGATCCTTTTCACCTTTATAACTATGCATGCGCACCTCTATAATTACGCTTGGTGGGTAAATCAGCGGAGTGTTGAGACCCTGGTTGAGAAGATCACGTTATCTTCTGTTATTTTGAATCTATATTTCTTGCCCCTTACCTCAAGGATTCTGATGCCTCTAGCGTTTTTCGATACCCTTGCTAGGTTTTTGCAGTAGAAGCTTATGAGATCTATTCCTGATGGTTCTAGATCCTCGATTTCTCTCACCTGGGCTGTTGCTATAGACCACCTTCCTGAGAGTGAGTGGTGTTTAAGCATGGCGAGGATTCCGAGGAAGATCTCGTTAGCCCTTGGGGTGAAGCCAACCTCGGTTCTGTAGAGTGAGTTAATGCTATCGATAACCACTATTGAGCGCTCAGCGATGATCGCTTCGGAGACTAGTTTGGCTAGGTGGGATAGGCTTTGTGCGAATGCTATGTGAAGAGCTTCGAAATCAAGGATCCCCATTCTATCCATTCTTTCGAGAACCAGGCTCCCCTCTGTGGATATGTAGGAGGCGTTCATACCGATTCTAAGGGACTCTCTGAGTATCTTGAGCACAAGGTTCGTCTTACCAGACCCTGGTTCGCCGTATATGATTAAGGGCTCGCCGTTTACGAATAACTCTGAATCGATCTCTGGGTAGCCTGTAGAAGGCCTCACAGAAACCAATCCCAAGAATCAATTATGAAAAGCCCTTAACATCTATGCAATAACACTGCAGCGATCTAGACGCTTTTGAATAGAGATCTTCTTAGAGTCTGGCTATGAGGTATAACACTCCGTCGGAAGCTTCTATAGATCTTATGCACTCCCTAGTATAATAGCAATAGGCTACTACCGAGGCAACTATAGCGTCCGATATATCTTTAGCTCTAGCAGCTTCAACCAAGCCCTGTGGGATCCCTATACCAAGTTTTCTCAGGAGCTCTTCCAAGCCGCCGGATCCTGAGCTTTTGAGAGCACTTCTAGGATGGGTCTCTATCACGATCACCCCGGATTCCTTGAGCTCGCTATATATCCTCCAAGCCCTCTGGGTAAGGATCCTCATACCCCTCATGCTTGGTGGTAGAACCCTATAGCCCCTCCTGATAGCCTCTCTATCAAGCTCCCTCATGATAGGCTCTCTAGAGATGGGGGCGTCTATAGCTACCACGGAGATCCTGTTCTTAATAGTCTCTATTATCTCTCTATCCTCGTAGAGGCATTTAGCATCCAGAATATTTTTTCGCGGTACATGGATCTCTGCATACCCGTTGCACTTCCTAGGGACTCCCGAGAGGTCTAGCCCAGCCACTATTGCCACCAGGCTCGCCCAAGCTATACTGCCTAGCTAGTAATATGATGATATACGATGGAGTCTATGGTCTAATATAGGGGCTAGGAGATATTCTGTTGAAGTGGGATGGAGAGCAGACCACTCCTAGTCCTTGGAAGCGATCTAGCGGCAGCCTCCTTTGTGAGAAGCATGTGTTCTCAGGGGTATAGAGGCATACTTGTTGTCGACTCAAGCCTAGAGCCTGGGGGATATCTAGGAACCCAGCACTCGGTGGGCTTTAGGTTTGAGAAACTACCCCTTCTGATCCCTGAGAGGTTCTCGGGCTTCTTCGAGAAACACGGGTTCCAGATGCTATGTAAGGAGGTCTCTTTCGCCATAGCTAAGGAGGGGGATCATGTTTCAAAAACCATGTGCTGGAGATCTTCCGGTGAGAAGCCCTGGTGGTATCCTGAGCTTGGGGGCAGGCTCTGCATCCCCAGAGGTGGTTGGGGGCGTGCTATAAAATCTATGCTCACTAGCGGTTGTTCCGAGTATACATACTATACTCCGAGGAAGATAGATATAGCTAGAAGAATAGCTGTTCTCAGGAATGGTAGGGTTATTAGATACGGCGTGCTCGTATCATCATACCCCCTACCACTCCTTCTAGAGGGTCTCTATGATGAGAAGATCTCTGGAAAGTTTATGGAGCTCGCTTCAAGCCTTGATCATATAGATCTTATGAGCGTCGCCCTCGGGATAAGGGGGGAGGCTCCGAAATGGGATATAGTGATCCACGGGACAAGGGCTTCGAGAACCCATACATTCTATATATTATCAAACATAGACCCCTCGTCAGCGCCTCCTAACCACTATCTCGTCGAAAGCCTCATGAGCTATTGTAAAGGGAATCCACCGCCCACAGACCAGGTCTCCAGAGCATTTGCAGAAGCTAGGTGGGCTAAGCTAGCTAGTAATAAGGAAGATGTGGTGAGCGAGAGGGTATATACAATACCATATATAACTCCGCTAGAATCAGGCAAGGGACTCTTAGAAGAAGTTAGAGCCTACCTAGCATCCAACGGGATCTACCTGGTAGGGGTTGGGGGGTTGTGGAGAAACATGTCTCCATGGGAGCAGGTAGAGAGCGGTGTTAAAGCTGCTGAGGAGATCTCGAGAACACGTATCACAACCGACGGATGATCGATCGTCTCCCTGGAATCTATTGTTGTTATCAAATTCCGTGTGATTGGTATATGTGTTACACGATACAATGTTTAATATTTACCGGAATAATAATATATATTGTATATTTGTTCTGATAGATGGGGCGCGTATGGATAGGGATGAGGTTATTAGAGATGCCCATAGGTATATGATCTTGAATATAGTTGACGAGGTAGATCCTGTGGTTGTTGCAGAAGCTAGGGGCGAGATCATTAGGGATGTTAACGGTAGAGAATATATTGACGCTTTCTCCGGGATCTCTGTGATGAATATAGGTCACGGTAGGGAGGAGGTGATCTCGGCAGCATTTGAGCAGGCTAGGAGGTTTGTCCATGTATCCTCATATTACTACTACGTCCCAGTCGTGGTTCAGCTTGCTAAGAAGCTTGCAGAGATCATGCCTAGTAGGAGGCTTACCAAGAGCTTTTTCGGTAACAGCGGTGCTGAGGCTAACGAGTGTGCTTTGAAGCTTGCTAGAAAGTATACTAAGAAATACGAGGTGATAGCCCTAGCACCATCTTTCCATGGAAGAACCCTTGGTACTATGAGCATAACGGGACACGGGTCTAGGAAGAAGGGCTTCGGACCCCTCCTACCAGGCTCTATATTCATCCCAGCCCCCTATTGCTACAGATCCCCGTTTGGGGGTGATGAGGAGGAGTGCGGCAAGATCTATGCCGAGATTGCTAAAAGCATAGTGAGGGAGGCATCGACAGGCCAGGTGTCGGCAATGATTGTAGAGCCCGTCATAGCAGAGGGAGGCATAATACCCCTGCCTAGAAACTATCTCAGAATAGTCAAGGAGGAGATCCTAGACCCCCTCGGAGCCCTCTTAATAGCTGATGAGGTTCAGACAGGCTTTGGCAGGACGGGGAAGATGTTTGGGATCGAGCACTACGGGGTTGAGCCAGACATAGTCACGCTAGCCAAAGCAATAGCAGGTGGCTTCCCGCTAGGAGTATGTGTAACTAGAGAGGAGATAGCCGACTCATTCGAGCCCGGGGATCACTTCTCAACATTCGGCGGCAACCCCGTCTCAGCAGCAGCTGCACTAAAAACCATAGAGATCATTGAGAGGGAGAGACTCCACGAACAAGCTGCCAGAAAAGGCGAATACCTGATCAAAAGACTCAGAGAACTCCAAGAGAAACACCCACTAGTAGGAGATGTCAGAGGCCTTGGATTAATAATAGGCATCGAGCTAGTCAGAGATGCTAAGAAAACACCAGCAACACAGGAGGCTAAAAAAGTTAAAGAGCTTGCCAGAAACATGGGGGTACTTGTTGGCAGAGGAGGGATATACGGCTCAGTGATAAGAATACAACCACCCCTGACAATCGGAACAGAGCTCCTAGATATAATAGTCAATGTAATAGATAGAGCTCTAGCAGAGGTTGAGAAAACCTAGATATTTAGAGCCCCTCTAGGTGTGTTCAGATCATTCAGTAAAGGATCTTACCCTATAAATTTGAAGCGCTCTATTGTGAGAATCCTATAGCATGTATTCAGATCTAGCCTCGAGCCTATGCTATAGACGTTATGGGGATGCTAAGTTCTGTTAATGGCACTGACTAAAACAAATAATGGGGGTAAGAGGATAGATTATAGAGGATATATGGAGAAATGCGTGGAAGCCGAGGTTGTGATAAGCGGTAAGATGGCCATAGTTATGGTCTCGGGTAATAAGAGGGCCGTGGTGCCTCTAAGGATTCTCTGTGATCTGGCTAAGAGGTTCAATATATGTTATAAGAATTATAAGTGCTGATAAAGCGCTCTCTTACTCGCTACCAGCATAGATAAGATGGTTGTTAATGTTATTATTCTCCATCCCATAGAGATCTCGGTGCCTGTCTTGAAGCTGTTTGAGAGGCTAGAGGGTTTTGTCCTAGATAGGATGAGTAGGAATAAGGTTCCTGGCTTAAGCATAGCTGTCGTCAAGAATGGTTCCATCATATATTCGAGGGGTTTTGGTTTTAGGGATTATGAGAGGGGTCTCCCAGCACTCCCCAGCACTGTATATGGGATTGGATCTATTACTAAGTCCTTCACAAGCCTATCCATAATGATCCTTTCTGAGGAGGGTAGGCTTAGCATAGATGACTATGTTGATAGCTATATACCCCTAGATATCAGGCCAGGAGGGGAAAGAATAAAAATATGGCACCTAATGAGCCATACGAGCGGGATCCCTGCTCTAGCCTACGCCGAGGCTTATATCAGGAGTGCTGTTGGTGAGGAGAACGCCACCTGGATCCCTATATCTAGCTATGAGGATATGCTGACATTCCTCTCAGACGCTGGCTCGTGGGCTGTTGCAAAGCCTGGCGAGAGGTATTTCTACCTAAACGAGGGCTATGTCTTGCTAGGCATGATTATAAGCAAGGTCTCTGGGATGAGGTATGAGGAGTTTGTTAGAAAAAGAATACTCGAGCCTCTCGGTATGAGGAGGAGCTATTTTGCAAAAGAGGAAGTTGAGAGGGATAGTGATGTAGCAACACCATATGCCATAGATCGTGAGGGTAGGTTGGTTAAAACACCCTTCCCCTACGGAATAACCTCAGATGGTGGTTTGCTTAGCAACTGCATAGATATGGCTAGATATATATCAATGCTGATCAATAGGGGAAGACTCAATGGCACCGAGATTGTTTCTAGCAAGAGTATTGAGGAGATGGAGAAGATAAGGATAACATATCCATACACACAGTTCCCCGGAGAAGGCTATGGGTTTGGATTAAGAATCATACCCAGCTTCCTCGGTAGAAAGCTCGTTGGCCACGGAGGATCTGTGCTTGTCCACACAGCATATATGGGTTATCTACCGGAAGAAAGGCTCGGGGTGATCGTTCTCGAGAACTCCTCAGGATATCTACCAGCCAATATAGGGATGTATGCTCTAGCACTAGCACTTGGCAGAGATCCTGAGAAAGAACTCCAGTTCATAAGATTCGAGAAAACTCTTGAAAGGCTTGCTGGGGTTTACGAGACATATAGATCCACGACAAGGGTTAGGATTGAGAAGAGAGGCTCTATCCTCTACATGATCTCTGCGGGTAAGTATACAGGTTACGAGATACCACTGATACCGGATAAAATAGGTGAGAACGAGCACGAATTCTTTGTAGTAGATATGGGTAGAAGGATCCCGGTGACATTCCGAGAGTTCCAAGGAGGCGTTGAGATGATTTACGAGAGATATAGGTATATAAAAACGTCTCCTGCGGTTAGATTCTAACACTCTATCTTGAGTGTTAACTCTGCCACGAGTTCGCTCGTTTTCGTCAGCGATATATTATGGGTTAGGATTTTTACTACACCTGGTGTTGAGAAGTATGTATCTTGCCCTGTCATGTAATTAAATAATAGATCCTAGTTTCAATCTTAGGTTGTCTAAGATCCCCTTCTCCTAGCTATATATATTCCTATTAGCACAAGAATTAGCCCTAGGATCTGGTAGAATGTGGGCGTCTCACCAGCTATTGGTATGGCCATTATATAGGTTGCTGCCGGAACCATATAGACTATCGAGGAAGCAACACCTATGGATCTTGTTAGAAGCCTATACCAAGCTATATAAGCTAGGAAAGAAGCCCCAAGCCCCTGATGCACTATAGCAATAACACGAGTTACATCGATCCCAGTGCTATCTCCTGCCAGAATATATATAGCTACCGCTATGGGGAGCCCGATTATGTTCTGAATAGCGGTGAGGATTACAAGATCTATGGGGATCCTGGAGGAAATCACAGAAGATACCGCGAAAAACACTGCTGCTAGGAATGATAAGAGGGTTCCACTAATATCGAGTTGTGATGGAGCATAGATTGTTAGAACCCCAGCGAATGCCGTGAGAGAGCCAAGAGCGGTTTTAGAGCTTATCCCTGAGTATCCTGCGAGACCAGATATAAGGAGAATCAGGAGGGGATATGTATATATTATGGCAGACACAGGACCCGAGGGTATATAGAGAAGGGCATAGTACATACACACAACAAAACCCATGTTGCCTGCTCCAGAAGCTAGGATCTTTGAGAGCTTTGTGTGAACCTGATTACCGAGATCTTTTCTGAATCTTACGAGAATAGCCATCGATATAGCTGCAGATATAATATACCTCCCAAGAAGAATCAGGCTAGGACTTCCAGCAACCCTTATAATAGGATACGTAGATCCCCAGAAGAGGGCTAGCACAAGAGCCAATGCTATATCACCGAGAAGAGCATCCCCGCGACTCTTGGTTGCTTTTAACCTTACCCCCGACTAGGGATTATGATATTAACAGCTAAATAGAGTTTAGAGTTTGATCATGAACCCTATCTAAGGGGTTATTCACCCTCTATGTCGAGGGCCAATGTTGTTAATAAACTAGAGTGTCATCTGTGTTGTTAATGATATGTGCATTATTAACTTGATCAATAATTGGTGATATTTTGAGAACAGGCTATCTGCTAAGAGCATCTTCAATGCTTATGATACTAGCGATTATGGGGCTAGCTGTGTCTATGTGGAGTGATGGTCTTAAGATAAAGGCTTTCATAGATCCTGGCGATGTTGATGTGAGGTTTGATAACTTCTCAACAGACGATCCGCCTGGCACTATAGATCCTGGGTATGATAAAAATGTGGCAACATGTACCGCAGAACTAGTTGAGATCGAGGATGAGGAAGAGCCTAATACTAATAGTGGTGGTGATAATGATCTCGATCTAAGCGTAACCATTATTAATGGGTATCCAAGCTATACGTGCACAGTTAACTTCACGATAATCAACAGTGGGACGCTTCCGGTAAGACTGATCGAGTGGTTCATACTCCCAGTTCAGCCTCCAGGAAGCCCTAACCAGACTAGCATATTACCGCTCGACATAGAGCTGATTGGAATATACATCGGATACCCGTTAGACCCAGGGGAGAGTGTCGATTCAATACTTAAGGTTCATGTTAACCAGAGCGCCTCAGAAAACTCAACATATATATTCCAGATCAAGTTCAAATTCGCTCTAAGCATAACAACCACAACACCACCTCCACCACCGCAGCCAGCGATTAATCTATCGAAGTACTTCTCAGATACAAACGCAAATCCGCTTACAACCGATGTTGACGGTGCATACAATGTCTCCATAAATATTAATCCCCAAGGAAAAGCCACGTCATCTAGTCCAGGACATGTAGTAGAAATCATAGTGCTTAGAAACATAGGCAGTGTACCTTTCACCAGCGGCACCATACTCATAGAGATCAATATATCCGTGGATTGGAAGATGGATCCTGATTGGGGCGGTTCTCCAACAGGCAATGTTCATGTATGTGTGTATAAGGGTTCAACACCGTCTGGGTTCCCCTACGGCTCGGCATGGCCCTTTGGTCCTACATGCACCAGCAGTGGGGGAACATTGATAACCAACACGCCAGGTGTTACGTATAGCGTCTCATCAACAGGATCTTTCCCAGGGTTTAGCCAGAAACTAATAGTAACAATCCCAATATCGGTATTGCCAGGCGGCTCCTTCGCACCAGGCGATACAATAGCCGTGTCTGTGAAGACTAAATTTGCCGGGATAGGTGAAACCATACCCACTAATTATTTCGATAAAACCAATAGCGCTAACCAGAAATACAAAGAGTTTATAGACACTGCTAAGGCTACTGTAGGTTCGCTTCAAGCAACTACACAGGGTATCTTTAGAGGCTATCCTAAGTAGAGCTAACATTTTTCTTTTTTCCCACACCCATCAGCTTTTATCTATAGATGGGATGTTTAGTTATCAAATAGTGTTTGCTTTATAGTCGGTGGATAACCGCTTCCTCACCGATCAGGTCCCCGAAAAACTCCTCATCTATATATTATATTTGATATTTGGTCTATATCTGTGTTTCTAGCTAGTTCGCGTTTTATTCTAAAGACCACAGGACGATCCTTCTGGATATTGTGATTAGAATGGCTATCCATGCTAGCAGTATAGCGGTTAGTAGTAAGGGATCTAGCGAGGAGCCGAGACCACTAACAGCCCTTGCCAGCTCAGCTCCAGCCGCTGTTGGTGCTAGGCATGCTATTACATTCAAAGGTTCTGGTAGGATTGATGCTGGGTAGAGGACTGGAGGTAGGAAGGATATTATGGAGGCTACGGGGTTTGTTATAGCGCTTATATTTGTCGGCTTTCTCACTCGAAACACTATTGAGAGTCCTAGAAGAACACCTATTGGGAGCACCAATAGCGAAGCGATCAGGCTATAGATTACTAGGGAGAGATAGCCTGTTAAGAGCCCTATTGATGTGAAGATCGCTACGTCGACTAGGAATATCGCGAGGCTGCCGAGCAACGAGCCTGTGAAATAGGCTATAGGGGTTATGGGTGATACTATGAAGAGATCAATAACCCTAGTAACCCTACCCCACCCAACAATCTGTCCCATTATGTTTACGCCTGTGGAGAAAGCACTGGCGATCATCCAGCCCGATATCATATACCCTAGGCCCCTCACACCTCCCCAGGCCCAGAGGAGTACTACGAAGCCCATCATGATCAATATTACCTGGATCATCCATGAGGGTTGTCTAACAATCCACGCGCTCTCGAGCCTGGCAACACCTATTACTCCTCTTAGAAACGCTATTAGGCCCATCTACTCCCACCCCTCATCTTCACATAGTATAGATAAGCATCCTCCAGCGATACAGGCTCTATAGAGGCGCTCGTCTCTATCGAATCCAGGGCTCTTATAGCATCGCTCCTATCCCTATAATATGTTATCGTGATATCCCCCACACTAATCTCTGCAACCAAGCCCTCTGGATGGTTAGCCTTACCCCTCAAGACAATCTTATATTTAAAGGGTAGTCCATCGACTAGATCCTTTGGTTTTCCAATAACTATAGTTCTACCCTCACCGATCATGACAACCCTATCGGCAACAAGCTCAGCCTCCCTCATATCGTGGGTAGTATATATCACAGCCCTAGCATCTCTACAAGCCCTTCTAATCGCGCTCCAAACCTTATACTTACCCTCAACATCTACACCACTTGTAGGCTCATCGAGAAAGATCACAGGGGCTCTTGTTGCGAGCACCATAGCTGCGAGAACCCTTTTCCTCTGACCACCGCTAAGCCACCATCCGAGTCTATTCCTAGCATCGTATAGATCCATCTCCTCAAGCCACACCCTAGCCTCCCTCCCAGCATCGCTTATGCTAAAGCCCCTTGCTACGAGATACCATTTGACAGCCTCATAGGGTGTCCAATCACTACTCATACTAGCATCCTGTGGCATGAGGGCCACGATCCTTCTCACCTTGTCACGCTCACTCACGATGTCATATCCACCAACAAGACCCCTACCCCCGCTCGGCTTGATTAGTGTTGTTAACATGTTTATAGTAGTAGTCTTCCCAGCCCCGTTAGGACCTAGGATAACGATCAGCTCCCCATAGTTTGAGGAGAAGCTCACACTCTTAGCCCCCCAAACACCGCCGGGGTATTGCTTTGCAAGACCCTCGGCTATAACAGCATCCCCGGATCCCAATGCAATCCCCGTTGTTGTGTGGAGAGGCTCGTCACCTATAAACCCATAGGTTGGGTGGTCTCGTCAAACTCTCCGGGGTTTTTGATGAAGGATCTCGTCAGAAAGATATATTCATGACGAGTCCCTTACGATGACTAGGGGATCGTGGTGGGTGAGGAGGAGTATAGTGGGGATGAGGATATCGATAGGATCTTCCTGGTAGCGAGTCACAGGATCAGGAGGAAGATAATTGAGAGCATAGCTGAGAAGGGTCCTAGGAGCTTTACAGAGCTTATGGATGATGCTGGTGTGAGCGACACTGGTACAATGACGTTTCATCTAAGAAGAATGGCTGGTTTTATAAGAAAGAACGAGAAAGGTGTTTACGAGCTAACAGAGCTTGGATGGAGGGCCTATAATATTATAAAAGGTGCTGGTAAGCAGAGTATAAAGCGGGATGAGGAGAAGAGATCTTCTGAAAGGATTGTTGAAACCCCAAGCATGGCTAAACCTGCTGAGCCTCGGAACCAGGTTACGCCTGGCACACCTGTGGTTATAAGCGATATGTTCTCGCTCACCGTGAATAGGGATATGCTTGAGAGGATCAGGGCTCAGGGGAGGAGGCTAATCATAACAGATGTATTCGAGGTTAAGGTAGGCGATGATGTGGAGCCAGAGTTGTTTGATGAGGTTGTGGAGAGTATAAGAGACGTGTTCACGCTAAGAGTACCCGATAAGATCTTGCCGATAGCCCAGCTTAAAAGTAGAGATGTGTTCTGGATCACTAGCAAGGATAGAAAGGAGGGTGGAGGGCATGCTGCTATACTAAGCCCCTTTCTAGGCTCTCTAGGCGCTTTTATCTCCAGCATAGTCTCTAGCGCTGTCTCTAACGTTATGAAGAGCCTGGCACCGATATTAAGATCTATTGAGGATAAGGATCTCGGGCAGCGGGGCGCTCTACTCCTGAAAGAGTCTTTCCCCAACGCTAAAGGCATATCGATAGATATGAGCGGGGGCATAGCTAGGATTAGCCCGAGCGATAGAGGCGATGTGGTGGTGACTATATACGAGAGGGGTGGGTGGAGGAGTAAGTGTGAATACGATCTAGATCTAGACGACGGAGAGTTAAGCATAGATCTCTCGGGATGCGAGGCAATCATAGAAACCCCTAAGACCGGGTTGGAGGCGCTGGATCTCGATGCAAGTGGAGGGTATATCGATATAAGCCTCAGCGGGGTTAAGAGGATAGCAGGTCATTTCACAGGCTCGGTTGCTAATATATCCTCAACAGATATGGGGGCTTCCAGCGTTGAGCTAGAGATTAGTGGTGGTAAAGTAACGCTCGATCTATCATACAGCGAGTTCGGAGAAGAATCATCGATAGATCTCGATGTCTCTGGAGGGATACTGGATCTGAGGGCAAGGGTTCCAAAAACGATCAGGGTCGAGAGCCGTGTCTCAAGAACAGGAGGGTTCGCTAGGATCGATATAGATGAGGCTCTAGCCAGGGTTGAGAGTCCTAGGGGGACACTGAGAATCGGTGCAGATGTTATGGGGGGTCTTGTTAACGTCTCAGTCAAGCCTAGAGAGGGCTAGCTGCGCCTATTGCTTAGAGATCCTGTCTATATCGATTTCCTCTATGTGTTTATTTAAGAATCTCTATCCCATTAGTATTTTGGGGTTGCTGGTATAAGCAGGAAGATTGATCTTCACTACATAATATCCAGGATTATCAACAAATACATAAGCATTCTAGATCCTAGTGATAACTATGAGAGGGAGGTTGCGAACACACTTGCTATGCTGAGGGATAGTATGTGGAGATCCTGCGGTTCCTCTGACGGTATGTGTAGCGAGGAGATAGTGGTAGAGTCCTTTGAAATGCTTAAGGGTAGCTATAGCGTTATAGTTCTAAGATCTGGTGCTCCTTACGAGACCAAGATGAAGATCTATAAGATCTATAGGGATCTTGTTGATGAGATAAACAGCTATGGAAAGAGGGTTCTCGGTCACGATCTAGTTGAGCCGAGATGGCTCAGAGAGCCCAGGATCTATAGGCTTTCTGTCAAGGTAAGGGGTAAGAATATACCTAAAGACGCCGTGGTAGAGGTGATAGGTAGCAACTACTCCGAGAAGGAGAGGGTTAATCCTAAGGAGAACGCGTTTAACCTAGCCGAGGGGGAGTATATTGTGAGGCTATCTATAGAGGGGAATATCGCTGTTCAGAAACAGGTTTTCCTGGACAGGGACTCGGAGCTCGAGCTATCCTATCAAGAGCCTCAGAAGGTTGTTCAGAGGCAGGCTGTAAAGAAGATCCCGAGGGAGGTTGGCATCTATATTGGTGATCCATCGTTAAGGATACTCTATATAGCGGTAGCCCTTATAGCTATATCAATAGTGCTCCAGATCATTAGATAAAGGATCCGAGGTCTGCTTTATAAATATATAGCTGGTTACGCTAGCTTTATAGGAAGGGGCAATGTCTATAGACCTGATCCCGAGGATCAAGATTGAGAAGAGAAACGATAGAGAGCTTATATTCACACTAACAGGGGATCAGCATGGAATACCTAACCTAATATCCAAGCTAGCTATTAGGAAACCCTATGTAAGCTATGCCGCATATATCGTGGATCATCCCCAAACATCGCAGCCGAGGGTTGTTATCATAACAGACGGGACGAGAGATCCTGTTGACGTGCTCATAGAGATCCTTATAGAGGCTAAAACTTACGCCCAGAATCTCAAAGAAGCTATAGAGAAGCTCCTATAGATCTTATTGCTGGTTTGTAAAACAGCATCTATAGTATTCGTTACCCCGCCTGGGTTTATGAAATATATCTCCTTTGACAAATCATCATTGGTAATGATACATGTCACTTGAAATGGTGCTTCTCTCAACTTACCTAGGCTTTAGCGCCCTAATATGGGTGGCTATATATAGCGTTAGCAGGGAGCGTGGCTCTTACGAGAAACCATCTCAGACTAGTAACGAGCATAGTGGTAGGCAGCATAGAGTATCTATCCTCGTTCCTCTATACATGGAGAAACCAGGATCTATTATGAAGACTGTTTCAAGCATTGCTAAGCAGAGATACTCCAAGGATCTATATGAGGTATGGCTCATAGTAGAGGAAGAGGATCAAGAGACTCTAAGGGGTGCTGAAAAAGCTCTTGAATTTCTAAGAAGCAGGGGGGTTGATGCTAGGATCTATATTGTTAAGGGTGGGAGGAGTTCTAAAGCTAGGGCTCTCAACCAGGTTATAGATAGGGTTTCTGGTAGCATAATAGCTGTATACGATGCCGATGATTCTTTTGATGAGAACCAGCTTGAGGAGGCTGTAAGGCTCATGAGCAGTAGGGGTTACGATGCTCTGGGTGTTAGGGTTTATAGATATGGTGAGGGGGTGCTGGGCAAAATGATCTATATAGATACTGTTATATGGTTCGACCTAATAATAAATGCTCTGAGAAAGGCTGGTTTCCACGTACCCCTGAGCGGTGAAGGGCTCTATATAAAGAAGGAGGTTTTGGAGAGGCTTGGCGGTTTTCCGGAGAAGCTCGCGGAGGATGCCTACCTCTCCCTCCTCCTTTTCGAGAAGGGATATAGGATCGGGTTGCTAGACTCCTATGTAGAGGAGGCTGCACCTCTAGATATCACAAGCCATATTAGGCAGAGGATACGATGGTATAGGGGTCATCTCGAATGTCTAGCCAGGATCCTAATCTATGGGAGTAGGAAAAGGCTTAAAGCATCTATAGGTTATCTAGGACCTATAGTTGCTGTAACATCGCTAGTCCTATCAGTAATAACGATCCTGATGACGATGTCCTATATAGCCAGAGGCTCTACCCATGATAGCGGATCTAGTGCTAATAATGGTATCACCAACACATTAGCCCCCTACGGATCCATGCTTATAGTATTATTCATAGAGGGTTTACTACCATTACTTGTTATAATGCTGGCTGTTGCGAACAATAAAGGTCCTAGGAGAGGAATCGATCTTGCTATCCATGCCTTTGCAATACCCCTATACTGGATCCTTATGTCAGTAGCGGCCGTGCTAGCGATCTTTATGAGAAAGGTTGACTGGTATAAGACGAGAAGAGCCTCGGATCATATGATCCAGAGTTCCGAGCTATATAGTCTTTGATAGGTTTGTATAAACCTCTCTCGATTAGTAGACCTGCTTGCCTGGTTTTTGAATCTTTTTTGAAGCTGTTTATTCAATAACAGGGAGGAGTATTATTGCTCGGGCCGGGAGAGGGCTGGGCTCTCTATAGCGCTGAGAACGATCTCGAGGGGATCTCCTTTCACTTCCCTCATGCTTTTTCCACTGCCTCCTCTCCGGAACATGATGATCTCTGCTAGTACGCTGATAGCTATTTCTCCAGGCGATATGGCTCCTATATCTATCCCTGCTGGTGTTACTATTCTTCTGAGATCCTCTGGTTTGTATCCCTTCTTAATGAGTAGTTTGAGAACCTCCTGTGCTCTTCTAGTGCTTGATACAAGCTCTATTAACCCGATATCGGTTTTTAAGAGCCTCTCTAGTGTCTCCTCATCAACCCATGTCTTCCCCATGGTGGCTAGGATTGCTATTGTGTTCCTATCTATCCTGATCTTTTCGAGTGATGAGGGGGAGTTTATTATGATATCAGCCTCTGGGTATTTCTCCTTGGTTGCCATCATATCGTATACCGCAATCTTATAACCCAGGATCTTTCCGATCTTCGCAAGCATCCTTGTCACCTCATTATCACCCACTAGGAGGAGCTGTAGTCTTGGGTATACAGGCTCTATATAGATATCAACCTCACCCCCACACGGGGTTCCAACCTCTATAACATCCTCCCCAATCTTCCTCAGCTCATCGCCCTTCATAACAAGCCTCACTATCTTGGGAGTCCCCTTCTCAAGAGCCTCTAAAGCTGCTGTAAGCACTGCGTTCTCGCTGCACCACCCGCCCAGCCAGCCTATAATCCTACCCTCCGGAAGCACTATAGCCTTAGCCCCTGTCTTTACGGCCGAGGATCCCTGGGATCTAAGCACCATCACCACAGCAAACTCTTTTTCCTGCTCTATGAGCTCACTAGCAGCCGAGACAAGGTTATGCATCTCCTCTTCAAACCTTATTACAGGAAGTCTAGCACCACTAGACCCCGAACCACTGGTCTGTGGATTATTGGCGGGCATGAGGAGCACTACATAGTATAGCGGCTCAGGGTTTAAAACTATTAGCCCATTACATTTATTTTGATTCACTAAATATTCTCCCAAGTCCTTGGAAGAATCATATATAGGGAGCGGTTATCGACTAACAGCCGGCTTTTATCTATTAGTGAAACCGCTAGCCAGCAGTTCCATAGATGCCCACTAGCTTATCAACTAGACTATACCAGGGTATCTCGCTCGGGCTGCTTGCAATACCTACAAGGCTTATTATTAATGGTAGTGATAGGATCGCCACGTAGATCGTGTTAGCCAGGGGATCTTTATAGCTATAGTCGGCGAGGGAGATTCTAAGCATATTTGCACCGATCCTCACATAGATCCCGCCCCTGGTTATTAGATCCCCTAGTAGGTGTGATCCTGATATTAGGAGTGATGCTAAGAGGGATGCGTATAGCGATACTCCGTATAGGTTGCCGACCGCTATCCACACTATAGATCCTATTAGGATCGATATCGCCATGCTGTTCAGAACCTCATGAGTGTAGGGGCTTCGTATAACAATACCTCTGATCCTTGTGTGACCAAGATCTATTATGATATTTATCACAAACGATAGAATGACTATATAGAGAAAGGCTCCATAGTGGTTTCCATATAGCATAGAGGCTATAGATCCAGCCCCTATCCCGGCCACTATGTGTGAGAATAGTCTCAAAAGACCACCTCAATACTTTCGGCTACCACTCCCTCTATGTAATAAGATCCGCTAGATACTAATATATAGCTGGCTTGTAAAGCGTGGGGCTTCACAGGGGTTTGGTATTACGGAAAGCAGGGTTAGAAGCATGCTAGCCTAATAACATACCGCAACACGTATGGATAGTATTACGCTAAAGCTTATAAGCCGCGATAGTGAGAGGTTTTGGTGCATCCTTATTGAAGCGACCCTCGGTAAGAGGGCTAGGGAGATATTCCTCAACCTATTGAGGAGCGAGGGTATAGATGAGATAAGAGAGATAGATCCCCAAGAAGCCTCGTGGCCCAACCCTCCTGGGGTAGTGTTTGACGGGATCTCTGTAGATCCATTAACGCCAGAGGAGCTATATATAACTGACACGACATTTAGGGATGGGCAACAGTCATTCAGAGCTCTTTACACCGAAGAGGCTAGAAAGATCTTCGAGGTTCTCGTGGATCTTGATAACGGTAGCGGGAGGATCTCTAGGAGCGAGTTCTTCCTATATACCGAGAGGGATAGGCTTATCGTAGAGATCCTCAGGGGTCTTGGGCATAGATATCCGAAGATAATTGGGTGGGGGAGGGCTTCTAGGGAGGATGTAGCTAGAGTTAGAGAGGCTGGGCTCGACGAGATGGTTTTGCTTATGTCGATCTCGGATATACATATAAAGTATAAGCTGGGTTTGACAAGGGATCAGGCTATAGCGAAATACCTCGATGTAGCTGAATATGCCATGAAGAGCGGTATAAACCTTAGATGCAGTCTGGAGGACGTGACAAGATCAGACGTCCCAGGCCTCGTAATACCACTGGTAAGGAGGCTGATCAGGCTGGGTGAGAGATATGGTGTTAACATAACCATAAAGCTCCCAGACACCACAGGAGTTGGGGTTCCATATCCACACGCAACACTACCATACTCGATCCCAAAGCTAGTCTGGGTTCTGAGAAAAATAGCTGGGTTAGAGCCTGAGCAGATAGAGTTCCACGGACATGGCGACTACTACATGGGGGTTGCGAACGCTGTTGCAGCATGGATCTATGGTGCGTCTATAAACAACGCAACCCTCCTCGGTATTGGTGAGAGGGCTGGTAATGTACCCATAGAAGCCCTTGTAATGATCTATGCTAGGCTTAAAGGAGACTTCGGAGGCATGAACCCGCTAGCTATAGGGAGAGCAGCAGGGGTTTTTAAAGAGCTTGGTTACGAAGTGCCGAGGTACCAGCCGATAGTGGGTGAGAATGCATTCTCAACCATGGCTGGGATACATATAGATGCCCAGATGAAAAACCCGGCTACATATCTATCATTCGACCCAGGGATAATTGGCAGGGAGCCAAGGATCCTTATAGGGCCTTATTCAGGAACCTCAGGAGTAGCTTACTGGATAAACAGAAAGCTAGGGATAGGGGTTGAGAAGAATAGCGAGCTGGTGAAGAGGATATATGAAAGGATAGTTAAGCGCTATAGCAATGGAGCCCGAGAACCCCTGAGAGATGAAGAGATCAGAGAGATCGTTCTCGAAGAGCTGGCGAGGCTCAGTGTAACAGGTCTTCAAACATATAGCTATAAAGATCAAAGATAGCTACTAGGATCTGACTAAAAACTGAGAGATCTGGGAAATATAGCTTTTATAGGCATTTTTAGCAAGTTCCATAGCTTTTTTCAAATGCTCCCGCTTAAAGGTACCCATACCGCTCTTCTGGATCCCTGTTATCAGTCCATCCTCCGAGAAGGCTATGGTTAGCAGAGCATCAGCCACGGTCTCCTCTTCGAGCGAAGGATCTACTACTAGGTGATCCTCGATCTTTGCCACTGTCACTGTGAGAACTCTTTTTCTCACAGGGATCTCATCGCGATTCGCCGGATCGAGGATCACCTCACCCTTATCCTGGTTAACAGACGCTCTGGGTATTTTTGCCGATAGTAGTGCTGCTAGAGTCGCTATAGAGGAGGCATCGACGAGGTTTCCGTCGTGATCTATTACATAGATATCAATGAATATGTTCCAAACCTTCCTGCCGGGTATTATCACGAGTTTCTCGAGATCTATTGCCCTCACATCCCTCAGAGATCTATCAATGATCCTTGCGAGCTCGATCGCCCTCTCATCAGGAGGGCCTGGTTCGAATGTTGGCGAGGCTAGCGGTACGAACTCGGCATTAACTATCAGGTTACCCATATTAGGAGTGTCTTGGAAGGGAGACCCGATCTCTGCCTTGATCCCGGCTATAACCTGTGTTAATCCGAGCTTTACATGGGCAGATCCGTTGGCATTTGGTATCACGCCCAGGCTTATCTCTATATTTCTCGTATCGGAAGGAGATCTTCCATCTATCCTCTGGGATCTTGATAGAAGGTTTAGTATCGCTGTCCTCTTGAGGGCTGGTATGACGGGTATATCAACAGGGGTTATGGACATAGGCTACACCTGCTCTACAGACGCGTATCTCTTTCTCAGAGCCTCTTTCTGAGCCTCATACACCTTCTCAGCACCCTTAAGTCCCAGCTCTATTGCTGACCAGAACTCCTCCTCGCTTAGAGTACCGTTTAGCTGGATCAGGGTTATAAGTCCGAGGCTTGGCATGAAGGCCATAGGCATGTCAGCCTCACCATACATATCCTCCTCCTCATTTATGTCGAGCACGAGAACCCCGTCAACCTTCCCAACAGCTATCCCTGCAACAAGATCCCTCATAGGAATCCCAGCATCGGCTAGGGCTAGAGAGGCGGCTGTTATACCAGCAGTCCTTGTCCCTCCATCGGCGTTGAGAACCTCTATGAATATATCTATAGCTGTTCTGGGGAAGCTCTCCGTAATCACGGCAGGCTCTAGAGCCTCTCTAACAACCTTTGAAAGCTCTATCTCCCTCCTACTCGGTGCAGGGCTCTTTCTCTCATGCGTTGAGAAAGGAGCCATGTGGTATCTGCACCTAAGCACAGCCCTGTGGGGAAGAGCCATACTCCTAGCCCCAGGATCCCTAGGTCCATAGACCGCTGCAAGAACTTTTGTATTTCCGTACTGCACAAGAGCGGATCCGTTGGCGTTTTTAAGAACCCTTACCTCGAAGTGGAGTGGCCTTATATCCTCAGGTCCTCTACCATCTCTTCTCTTTCCACCCTCTATGAGTTTCCTTTTAGCCTCAACCTTCTCCTCTGACAAGGCCTCTCCTCACCTTCTCAATTACTAGATACTCTCTTATTTTTTCAGTAAGCCCCTGGATATATGGCGTGTTCTCTATAATCTTTATAGCGTTGATAGCGATAGCCTCGTGATCGCTTGAGGGGCATCCTCTTATAAGGATCCTCCCGTTGGCTGCTGGCACAACCTGGCACTGGGTTTCCTTAATAAGCATATCTAGCATGCTCTTCTTCTTACCAACTATCCTTGGTATCCTTGTTGGTACGATCTCTATCAATATTCCGTCAACAATCCTTCCAAGATCCTTTCCCTTAAGAGTTAGCAAGGGATCTCTTGTAAGGTCGAACCTCTCAACCTTAGCTAGATAGATATCTCCCGGCGAGACTAGATTTATAAGCGGCTCCTGAGCTGGGTTATACTGCTTCCCAGCTATCTCCGAGGCTGGCAAGATCCCTTTGTAAGGAGCCCTTATGTCAAGAATAGCGCTTGTGATCCCTACCTCCTCCACAACCCCTATTACTATATCATCCTCCCTCGGGTTGTAGAAACCCTCTAGAGGGACGATTCTGAGCTGTCTCTCCCCCCTCTCTTCTGCGACTCCTATAACTGTTGAGTAGCACTTTCCCTCGATACAATAGACATAGGGGTATTTCTCGACTGAGACGTTTCCAGAGGCTATGAGATCTCCTGGGAGGACTATGTCTCTGTGCTTAACGTATATCGATCCCTGTTTGGCTGTATCTTGGGACAGTTATCTCACCTCGACAACACTGATCTGTGCAGATCCGTGGGTTAGTTTGGAAACCCTATCTATAACATCGCCCTGCAGTCCAGCTGGGATTGCTATCTCAACCTCGAGACCTCCGTCGCTTAGCCACTGGCTTCTACGAACCTCGCCGAGCCTTGTGATCGTTTGGTGAACCTTGCTGGCATAATCCCCAGGGATCCTGATCCTTAGGAGTGCTATTGCCATCTTTATCGGTATGATCTTTGAGATAGCTTTGACGATCTCTATAGCCTGCTCCTCAACCCCCTTGTTAATATCTATCGAAACCCTGGCTTGCTCCATAGCGGCTTCTATCCTTGCAGGGGGTACAGGCTTCTTGGTCACAGGATCTATGGAGTTCCTAGCAATATACGTTATGATCATTTTCCTCTTAGCCTCTATCATTTTCCTCCTCTGCTCTGTTGTGAGCTGTATCTCGCCCTTAACAAGGATCTCGTGCATTACTTTCGAGGTATCCTGTGTTCCGAAGACCTTCTCTATATCTGATGGCGAGGCTTTGAGACCCTTCCTAGCATCCTTATATATGAAATCACCATAAACAACCTCTGAGAGCGGTATCTTCTTACCCTCCCTATATTCGAGAACCTTGTCAGGATCGGCTAGGATCTCGAATCTCTTCCCATCCTTCTCGAATCTCACTATAATATACTCCCTACTCAAGAGGTGACACCGAGCTTCGAGAGATACCCCCTTATCTCGTCGTCACTCATTTTCCTAAAGATCTTCTCGCTCTCTGTTATATAGCCTATCTCAAGCCTCTCAACCGTTAGAGGCTGCTCAGATGCCGCGCTCATCGCTCTCAACCCAAGTAACACGAGATCCTCTAAGCCTAGATCTCTCTTGTAGTTCTTCTCCAGGAACTCATGCACAACCTGTTCGCCTGAGCCTACGGCGACTGCTAGGTATTGGAAGTAGAGCCCGTTAGGTTCTGTCCTATAGACATGGATCCCCTTTCTATCATAGCCAACGAATATTAGCGAGACCCCGAAAGGCCTTACCCCGCCTTGTTGTGTGAAGATCTGTTTCAGATCTCCTACGCTCCTAACAAGAGTCTCTAGATCTATTGGTTCGTCGTAGAGGAAGCGATGGTTAGCTGCAACCCTTCTCGCATAGTCAACAAGAACCCTCCCATCAGCACCAAGCCCTGCGAAAGATGCCCCTACATGGGCGTCTATTATGAAGATCTTCTCTAGAGATTTTAGATCCATTAGGCTGAATTGCTGTCTCTTCTCAGAGATCAGAACACCTGAATCCTTACCCCTAAGTCCAATAACAGTCCACCCCTGCCTCACAGCTACTGAGGCATATTCAACCTGGTATAGCTTCCCATCTGGCGAGAATATAGTTATAGCCCTATCATATCCCATTCCCGCTGGCCCGAACGCCATTCTCTGCACCACTATTCTTAACGCTCAAGATAATATATTAGCAAAACCACGCAGGGTTATCGAACTACAGGTATCCTTACAAGTGTATCGGGGAAGCTTGCTATGTAGTAGGGATCGCTGATAGTACCGATAAATACATAATAGGCTGGATGGATAGACAGTAGATCTATGGTTATGAGGCGCTTATGAGTTTAAACCTAAGATTACCCCATGTAGTGTTTACCACACACTCTAGCGGGATCCCCTGGTTCTTCATGATCCTTATGATTATTACCCCGCTATCGGTGTTTAACGAGTACTCCGTATAGGTTATTCCAGACGCTCCTGGCAGTTGTCCCTCGCCTGTTCTTGTGAATAGCGAGAGGTTTCCAAATATATCGCTTATACTATTAGCTTCCCAGCCCTCTGCTAGCGAGGCGTTTTGGGATATGTTATAGCTTGTTGTTATAAGCCGCTCTAGTGCCCATCTGATTGCCTGATCACCGATTGCAGAGACCTTATAATAAGCCGTCTGTGTTATATTTACAGCTGTTGCATTGCTAGTAGTATTAATCTCTGGGGCTCGTGTATATCTCGCTAGTATATTCACCATAACGTTATTTATATAGATCAAACTCCCATTGATATCAACATAGCCATCCACCCTATAGGTTAGATATAGATCCTCACCGGTAAGATTCCTAGGCAGATTTCCCAGGTTAGGGGTTTCCCCCATGCTGGCTCTACTGCTTATCGCGGTGCTGGTGTTATATATATAGAGCACTATAGCAGCTAGATAGAGGATCGCGAGGATCAATAGGAAGATCACGGCAATTCTCATCTTAACCTTTTATCCCTAGATATTTTTGATATTCTTTCTTTTATATCCGGGACTTTTGCTTCACCTGCAAGGACTCCTGACTCTGTACGTTAATAAGTTGTGATCGAGTCCAACAGCATAGAGATCCCATCTACCGAGAAACTATCTTCTAGATGGTTTGGGGCTTGCTTTCGTCACTATCCAGGTCGATATAGGAATAGAATCCAGCTCGTCATGAAAACATTCTGAATCAGAGCATAATGAATATCAATAAGAGAACAGTCTAACAGAAATGATACTATTGATGAATGCTATATGCCCTAATAAATAGGGTTACTACGCTTGAACCCCATTTTTAGCCAAAGCCTTGTTATAATATAAATGCTACGAAAAACGGATCCCAGGCTGGGTAGGGCTTGAGGAGATCCTGAGGGCTTCTTCTCTAAGCCCCTTAATTGTGATTTCTAGGTTCTTTCCCTCAACCTCTCTACACATATCGCTCCTTCCACCCTTTTCTAAGTATTTCTTCAGGTTTGCCTCGATCTTGAGGATCTCGTCGAGGCTTTCGGCTCCTCTTAGTGCGAGCTCGAACCAGGCTATAATCTGGCTCCTAGCCTTTTCAAGAATACTTGAGCCGATCCTCACACCCATGTGTGGGAAGGCTACAGCCTCTGGCTTGATCTGGATCATTTTGTCTAGGGATTCGAGGTATTGTTGATATCTAAACGGGGGAGGGGTTGTGGGGTAGATGAGATCCTCTGGAGGAACATAGATCCCAGCAGCGTCTCCCGCGAAAAGCATGTCTAGATCCTCTGAGTATATCGATAGATGGTGTGAAGCATGCCCAGGCGTGTGGATCACCTTAAGCCTCACACCATCGAGCAGGATCTCGGAGCCGTCGTGGAGCTCTCTAACCATGATACCCTCGCCCCTCTCAGGCTCACCATAGATCTCGGCAACTCTTCCGAGAACCTCTCTAGACGCTGCCCACAGCTTGCTGGGATCGATCACGTGTCTATAACCCACGGGATGCACATAAACAGTAGCATTTCCTATTCTCTTAGCAACAGTAGCAGCACCGCCACCATGATCTAGGTGTATATGGGTAAGGATTATGTGTTTAACATTCTTGAAATCAACCCCCAGCTCCCTCAAACCGTTAAGGAGCCTTTCAGCCGAATTCCTAGGACCAGGATCTATGATCGCTACCCCCTGTTCAGGACCTATAACTATATATGATTGTATATAGCCCTCACATCCCTGGGGACCCACCTCTATAGAGTAAACATCCCTCGAGATCCTGTGCCAGGACATCCAAATCCCAGCTAAATGTCTACAAGAGCCCTTAAAACCAAGACCCATGTTATTGGGCCAGTCTGAGTTAAAAACTGTAGAGGAGCCTCATTCATGCGAATATTACTAAAGAAATCTATGGCTGATCTTCATAACTAATTCTGGGTAGCATTAGAAGTAATGCTAAGGACATTGTAAATTTAATACTGAACAGGTTCAAAACCATAATCCCACAGAGATGGGAGAAACCAGCTGCTGGGTAATGGGAATCAGTAGATATGGAAGGGCATGAAACGCTCGGAGGACGAATGATTAAGCCTCTCTAAGCAGTGATTAGACTCTGCCTTGGATCTGGTATTAGAAGTGTTAGAAATAATGCTAGTAGTGCTGCTAGACTGATCTAGGCCTTTTCTACGAATTCTACGAATCTTATCCCTTATGTTTATGAGTACTAAAGCTATTATGGAGATCTGTGCGAGGTCTATCGAGAGTGATGATCCTTGTGAGTCTTTTATGAGTGTGAATAGGGGGTATATGATGATCTCGATCCCCTGACTGATCCTGTAGGCTATGTCTAGGTAGTATGTTATTGCTAGTGATGCTAGTGCTATCTGTATTGTGTAGTTGAGTAGCTTGCTTCCTAGGGCTAGGTAGGCTATTGTGAAGAGGATCAGGATAGCTATGTTTGAGAATACCATTAGCTGGTAGGGTCTTATATAGAGTGCGGGGCTGCTTCCTAGGGCTGGGGGTATGATCATTATTGCCATGTACATCGAGATCATGTATATTAAAAAAGCTATAATGATCCTTGATAAGCTGTTCAATATAACCAGCACTCTCAAAGGCTCTTCAGAGTCTCTATAACAGCCTCTGTGAACTCTTTTGTTGATAGTGGTTTTACATTCTCATAATGTCTTGCAAGATCCTGGGTCATCTTGCCAGACGCTATGGTCTCCTCAACAGCCCTCCAGATCAGGTTTGAAGCCTCAACCCACCCTATATGCTCTAAAAGCATCGCCCCGGCTAGTATTGTTGCAGAGGGGTTAGCCACACCCTTGCCAGCATACTTAGGTGCTGTTCCGTGCACGGGTTCTGCGAATGCATATATATCGCCAGCATTGAGTCCTGGGGCTAGCCCTATCCCTCCTACGAGGGCGCTTGCGGCATCGCTTAGATAGTCGCCGTTGAGATTGGGTGTTACTATAACATCATAGTCCCACGGTCTTGTTATTATCTGCTGGAACATGTTGTCAGCCACGCGGTCGTTAACAAGTATCTTTCCCTCAGGCTGTTTGCCCCCGTATTGCTCGTTAACCTCCTTCTCTGTAACCACATATTCTCTGAACTCGTTTAGAGCAACCTCGTACCCCCAGTTTACGAAGGCGCCTTCGGTGTACTTCATAATATTACCCTTATGCATGAATGTAACAACCCTTCTACCATGTTTAATAGCATATCTGAGGGCTTTTCTAGCATGTCTCTTGGTTCTCCACTCGCTGATAGGCTTTAAACCGATCCCTGTGTCTGGTGTGAGCTCTATTCCGAACTCTCTGTGGAGGAACTCGATCACCTTTAACGCCTCTCTACTCCCGGCTTGCCACTCTATCCCAGCATATACATCTTCCGTGTTCTCTCTAAAGATTATGAGGTTTATTTTATCGGCATATCTGCTCGGAGCTGGGACGCCTCTGAAATACTTAACAGGCCTTATATTAGAATATAGATCGAGCCTCTGTCTAATAGTAACGTTAAGAGATCTATGCCCAGTACCTATAGGAGTCTCTAGAGGGCCTTTGAGAGTAACCTTAGCCATCATCATCCCGGTAAGAGTGTCCTCTGGGAGGAGGCTTCCGAAGAGCTTCTCAGCCTTATACCCCGCATAGAGCTCCCACCAAACAATCCTCCTAGCCTTCCCATAGACCTTCTCAACAGCGGCATCGAGAACAGCTCTAGCCGAGCTTGTAACCTCAGGCCCTATCCCATCCCCCTCTATATAGGCTATGATCGGCTTGTCCGGAACCTTGTAAGAGCCATCTATATATTCTATGAAGGAGCCATCACTAGGAGGCTTTATCCTCTCAAGACCTGGTCTCAACCATTAGCACCAATTTAAATAGGTGTGTGAGGATATATAGCCTCAACCTGGTATAAAGATTATATAGCTCGACATTTTACACTTGGCCACTTTCTATAGAGGCCTTTATATTGGCTATAACCTCGTCCACAAGCCTCTTAGCAACATCATCCAAAACCCTGCCTCCCAGAGAGCCTACAAGCCCTCCCACGTTACCTTCGAAAGACCATTTAACCCTGGTACCTCCGCCCAGATCCTCTAGATCGAATGTTAGCGAGATATCAGCAGTGCTTTGGAGCCCTACCCCCCTGCCAACAACCCTAGCATGGTCTGGAGCTCTCTTCTCCTCAAACCTTAGCTTGAAGCTCATACTACCCCTCAGGGGTCCTATGCCGAGGGTCGCTCTAACTGAGAAGTTATTCTCATCGGTAACCTCTACTCTCTCGATGCCTGGGAATGTTTTCGCGACCCTCTCAGGATCTGTTAGGAATCTATACACCTTCTCTTTAGGCGATGTAACATCAAAGGATCCCGAATACCGGATCCTCATAGGAGTCCCGGATTCATTATAAAACCAAGCTTATATCTCACCACCACAATAGAAAAGCGGTGCTAAACATGCCCCTGCTACTAGGAACATTCTCGATAGTGGCGAGAGATCCCGATACAGGGGATCTCGGGATCGCGATAGCCACAGCAGCCCCTGCTGTTGGCTCTGTAGCCCCTCATGCAATCCCCGGGGTGGCTGCTGTATCAACCCAGGCGTTTGTTAATGTAGAGATAGGGAGGAAGGCTGTGAGGATAGCCGAGCTTGGTGTTAGGATAGGCGATGCTATCGAGTCGCTGTTAAAGGTGGATCCCTATAGGGAGTATAGACAGGTTATAGGGGTTGATCGCGAGACTGCTTATGGCTACACAGGCTCTAAATGCATACCATGGGCTGGACATATAGTTGAGAACGATCTCGCTGTAGCAGGCAACATAATAGCGGGGCCTCAGGTGCTTGAAGCAATGGTAAAGGCTTATAGAGAGTCGAGGAACGATCCATTCCCGGTGAGGCTGCTAAATGCTATCAAGGCTGGAGAGGAGGCTGGCGGTGATACTAGGGGTAAGCAGTCAGCAGCACTCCTAATAGCCTCTAAGAACCCGAGGTGGGAGTATAACCTGAGGGTAGATGATCATCCAGATCCTATTAACGAGCTGATCAGGATATATAGGAAAACCGTAGAGACGATGGAGAACTTCAAGAAAAGATACGGAGATGCGATGAGCATAATAAAACTATAAGGCATTCTCTCAGAGCTCTATATGGCTAACATTGTTTTTTACATTCGTCATGTTATGAGCAGGAATGTTATAGAGGCTGTTAACTAGGTTTATAATTAACATATAAGCTTTCCATACTCAATGATGCTTGGGTGGTTAGGAATAGATCCTCTTGAGTTGTTAAAGAGACTAATACCACTGAGATGTGTTAACGACCCCTCGGGCGGTATTAAGCCCGGGTCTACGTGTGTGGAGGGGGTTCTAGATGTTATGAAGAGATCGGGAATGGATCCTAAGAGTATTGAGAGCAATGGATTCTATACACTATTCGATATATATGGTTCTGGAAGGCCTGTAGTACTCTATCTAGCCCACTACGATGTAGTCCCTCCGGGACCTTCGTGGAGTTTTGATCCATTTACACCGGTTGAGAGAGAAGGTAGACTCTATGGTAGGGGGTCTGCAGATGATCTAGGTAACGTTGCCTCGATAGCATCAGCTTATAGGGATATGACCAGGATCGTGGATAAGCTTGGAGGAACCCTCGTAGTAGCCTTTACAGGTGATGAAGAGATAGGGGGCTATAACGGTGCGAGGGTTCTTAGAGACTATCTGAGGAATAAAGCCCTCTTCCCAGACTTCCTTGTTAATGGCGATGGCTCTGGTCTTGTTGTTATAAACAGGAGGAGGAGTGCTTTCAAAATAGTGATCGAGGCAGACGCTGCCAGGATAAAAACAAAGGGCTCTAGGAAGAGGGTTGAGAAGACGCTTAAGAGTGCAAGCTATCATGCGGCATATTTCATCTCGGGCTCCGATGTTCACCCCCTCATAGACCTGGCTAGAGAGGTCTCGGAACAAGATCTCCTCTTATCAAGCCTAGGAGGAGATTTTGTCAAGTCAAACGTGCTTCCACAGAGAGTATGGGCTGAAGTGATTGGAGAGGGTGCTGATGAGCAGCAAGCAGATCTATCGCTCACAGAGCTTGTGAAAGCACTGCTACCGCTCACCAGGATATCCGTAGAGCTGGATTTCCCCAGCCTATATGGCGTTACAGCGACACCTAATATGTACTATATGGATGGCTCTAAACACGTATTCGAGGTAGATGTTAGAGCTCCTCTCAAGGATAGCTCTAAGCTTGAGAGGGCTGTTAAGAACCTGTTAGAAGATCTATCGGTTAGGATTAGATACAGGGTATCTGGGGGCAGAGGCTATCTAAACACGCCAAGAACATCGAGGATAGTTACCAAATCGCTAAGGGTTCTTGAAAGGATGGGGTTACCCGCAAAGGTTGTTGAGAAGGCTGGTGCGAGTGATTCTAGATACTTCTCCCCAGAGGGCGTTGAATCCATAGACTTCGGACCAGTTGGCGGTAATGTGCATGGCTATGACGAGTATGTCGAGATCTGGAGCCTTGAGAGGGCTAAAAGATTCTATATAGATATTCTGGGAGAGCTGCTCTCTAAAGAGTAGATCTCTATGATATTCCAAAGGCTATGGTTTGAAGGTTAGGGTGTCTAGAACATTGGGCATTATTATATCGGCTGTTCTCACCCTGATATCCTTGCTTTTGCCTAGCTCTTTAGCGAGCGAGGCTATGGCTGAGGGTTCTCCGTGATTGAGTATTATTTTTTTCGGAATTGTTGGGAGGCTTTCGACGAATCTCACCAGCTGTTTTCTATCGCTGTGTCCTGAGAAGCCCTCGACGCTCTGGATCTCCATGTTAACTTTCACGGTAACTATTCTCCCATCCTCTTCCTGGAGCTGTATCTCCTTCTCCCCATCCTTGATCCTTCTTCCCAGTGTTCCTTTAACCTGGTAGTTTACAAACACCATAGTGTTCCTCGGATCCCCTGCTAGGAGTTTGAAGTACTCAACTGCTGGGCCTCCTGTGAGCATACCGCTTGTAGCCATGATCACGCTGCTCTCGGGAGCATCTACAATATCGCTCCTAGCTCTTCTATCCTCAACCCTCTTGAATGTTGTGTAGCTGAAGGGGTTCTCACCGCTCTTAAATAGAGCGAAGGTTTCTCTTGATAGGAGCTCTGGATAGGCTGTATGTATTGCTGTCACCTCGTCTATCATCCCCTCTATATATACTGGGATCTCGTCGAGCTTCTTCTCCATCATAGCAGATCTTAGGACGAGCATTATCTCCTGAGCCCTCCCAACGCTTAGCGTGGGGATCAGAACCTTCCCTTTTCTCTCAATAGTCTTTTTAATGATCTCGATGAGCTTCTCTTCGGCCTCGTTTCTTGGCGGGAGATCTGTTGCACCGTAAGTGCTCTCCAGGATAAGGATATCAACCCTAGGGATCTCCTCAACACTAGCCCTCTCGAGAAGTCTTGTCCTCTGGAACTTTATATCACCACTATAGAGTATATTGATCCCGCCCCCAGCTGGGTTTCCAGCATATATGTGAACCATAGCAGAGCCCAGTATATGTCCAGCGTTGTAGAGCGTTATCTTAACATCAGGAGCTATGTCTGTCGTATCCCCGTACTTCAGGGGTATTGTGTGTAGCACCATCTTCTGGACTTCTCTCTGTGTGAACGGGATCGGGTTTCCCTCTCTCCTCGCAACATCGAGTATATCTAGCTGCATGAGGGCCATGAGATCTCTGGTAGCCTCTGTGGTATATACAGGACCGTCGTAGCCGTATTTGAAGAGGAATGGCACTAATCCGCAGTGATCCACGTGGGCGTGTGTTACAACAACCGCGTCTATCTCTTCAGGAGCTATGTTGAGCATATCTATCCTTGGATACATGTTTGGCGGTGTGTTAATCCCTGGGTTTAGGCCGAAGTCGAGGAGGATCTTGCTATTAGGCGTTTCGAGAAGGATAGCGGATCTGCCGACCTCCATGAAGCCTCCGAGGGCTGTGATCCTAACGGTATCGCTTTTGAAGAGAGGATCTACATGTATCTTCTCGCTAGCCCTTCTAAGGAATTTCAATCTATAGTCGCTCTCATTCATCATATAGTTTATTATCCCTTCTAGAAGCCCTGATTTTATAGGGGGTTTTCTAACAACCCTTGGTCTCCACCCAGTCTCTACAAGGATTCTCTTTAGATTCTCCCCCTCAGCCCCTATAACGAGCCCTGGCTTTGCAGCCTTTATAACTACTTCTCCCAAAACCTCGTCGAACTCTATATCTTTCTCACTCACACCAGCCTCGCTTGGTACTAGCTCGAGGATCTTTGATCTAGCCTCCTGGGGCTTCTTCCTAGCCTGGGGGTCTACCTTGACAATGATCCTTTTTCTAAGGATCTTGGCTATGTTCTTTATAGCAGAGGTCTCTGACTTGAGAAACCCCGGGTTTCTCACATAGATCACTAGGTAGGGTCCTTCGAACTCGACTCTGCGCATCTCAGCCTCGGGAGGTATGTTCTCCATAATCACCTTTCTTATCTCGTCGAGAAGTCTATCTCTCACGAAAACCATCCTCTATGCGTTAACCCCCCTATTTCACTGGGAAGTAGTGGCTCTTCACACCATTCTTTGTTATAACCACCACATCTATACCCTCTCCTGTATAGGCATCCCTCTTTATAGACGATGTTATAGCCTCTCTAGCCAGGTTCACAGCCTGCTCGACCCCGAGATCCTCGGAATATCCGGCCTCAAGCACTCCTATAGCTATGGGGCTACCGCTTCCAGTCGCTACGAACTTCTCCTCGGTAACGCTTCCGAAGAACTCTATCTGGTATAGCCTGGGCCTATCATCTATACCCCCTAGGAGGAGCTGTACTATGAATGGGAAGTACTTGGAGCTATTAAGGATCAGGGCTAGTAGGCTGGCCATGGCCTTAATACTCATGGGCGTTCCTGTCATTATATAGTAGAGCCTGGCTCTATATCTAAGATAATCAGCCAGAGTCTGTGCATCGGCAACAAGTCCTGAGATTGTTAGTGCTGATCTCTCATCTATGGGTTCTATCTTTCTAACATTCTTGTGGGCTATATACATGCCAGCGGTGGCCCTCTTATCAGCTGCCATGATCACGGCCTCTTTGGTCACAAGTCCAACGGTTGTGGTTCCTTTCAGAGCCTTCTCAAGCATAGCTATATCGTAGTCCATGAATCGCTGGTAACCTCTACCCGCCTCTCTGAACATAGACAAAACGTCTTCCCCAAACTAAAATATGGTTAAAGGCAATAATAATCTCTCTGTTTGTCCTTATCTCCTAAAACTCTACTAGGATCCTGATCCTTGCTCTTCAGAGGAGCACATGTCCAGCATAGCTATACGTCCAATTCTGTATTTTCTCTTGGCTTCAGCATATCTCTTCTAGATCTTACTTTTTTGATAGAGCATCGCTCTAGGATCTGTGGTGCTCAAGCATATATCCATGATCCACAATATTTAAGCGATCTTGCTCTATATATGGCTGATCTTTGGTGGGATTAGAAGTATATTAATTGGGTTTGTATAACTATACTGGATGGTGTTGTTTGCCTAGGAGAGAGGATCTTATCAGGATTATTGTTGAGAATATTGAGGAGAATAGGAATAGCTGGGTTAAGGCTCTCTTCTATTCTGATAAGGATGTTGAGAGGATCATGGGTAGGCTTGTTAACGAGTGGAGCAGAAGTGGTATGAGGGGCGAGCCCCTGGACTACGCTACCCTCGAGGAGCTCGAGATCCTTGCTGAGAAGGCTGAGCACTATAGAGATGCCCCCCAAGATGCTTTCTTGAGGAACATGCTTAGAAGATCTACCGGTGTTGAGGAGAAACCATAGCACTATAAGATCTAGATCTTAAGATCTAGGTCTATGGATGGTTAGATAAATATAAGCAGCTATACCACTTATAATTCTAGGTTGAGGCCCAGATGTCGTTTAGATTAAAGGGGTTTGAGAGAAAACCCCTCGAAGATAGATACGACGTGATCGTTGTTGGTGCAGGGCCTGCCGGCCTATCTGCAGCGCTTTATGCAGCTAGATATAGACTGAAAACCCTTCTTATAGGCGAAACAATAGGAGGACAGCTGGCTAATGCGGGTCTTGTAGATGATTATCCAGGCTTTATAGAGGTTGAGGCCTCACAGCTAATCCAGAGCTTTGTTAGGCATGTTGAGAAACACGGCGTACCGATAGAGAGGGATAGGGTTGAGGATATAAAGAGAGAGGATGATTTCTTCTCGGTATATACGAGAAGCGGTAGGGTTTACAGGGCTAGGGCCGTGATAATAGCTGTAGGGCTTGAGAGGAAAAAGCTAGGCGTCCCTGGAGAGGCTGAGTTTGTTGGGAGGGGTGTTAGCTACTGCACCGTATGTGATGTACCTTTCTTTAAGGGTAAGAGGATAGTGATAGTTGGTGGAGGTAACTCAGGCGTTACGGGAGCTATACATGCTGTTGGCTATGCGTCTAAGATCTATCTTGTGACAAGAGGCGAGAAGCTCAGGGCGTTCCCAATATATGTTGAAGCACTAAACAAGCATAGGGATAAGATCGAGGTTATATTCAATAGCACAGTATCGGAGATAGGAGGCGATAAGGAGGTTAGATATGCGGTGATCAAGAATCTAAAGACGGGCGAGACTAGAAAGGTGGATGTGGAGGGCGTTTTCATAGAGATCGGTAACCAGCCGCCAACGGATTTCTTCAAAAAGATCGGCTTAGAGGTTGATGAACATGGATTAATTGATGTTAAGCCGGGAGGATATACAAATATAGAAGGGATCTTTGCGGCAGGTGATTGCGCGGGTGGAAAGAACAAGTATTACTTCCAACAGGTGGTGGTATCAGCAGCAGAGGGAGCCTCTGCAGCTGATGCGGCGTTTAAATGGATAATACAGAAAAGATACCCAATAATGGGGCTATCTTAAATAAAATCTTAAATAAAAACAATAAAAAACAGATTTTGCTAGGACCACTGTGGTTTGGGGTATATAATATCAGCGAGGGTTGCGATTTGCACTGGCTTTGTATCGGGGTATCTTCCAGAGGCTATGAAGACTGGCTGGGCTAGACCGTCTTGATACTGTATAAAGAGGATCAGTGGGGGGTCTATTATTTGGTCTCTAAACCTCACCTTTCCAAACGGTGTGTCGAAGCTCTCGTTATTGAGAACCTCTCTGATCTTATTAGGGTCGAGGGATCCTGCTTTCTCAACGGCTTCCTTAAATATGAAGCAGCTTAGAAAAACTACCCCGAGCTGGCCGTTGGAGGGTGTGTAGCCGTACTTATTGCTATATGTATCGAAGAACTCCTTTAGCACTGGGTGTAGGCTTGGGTGCCAGGTGGTCCATGCTATTGTACCCTCTTTGGTCTTATTATCAAACCTGGTATAGAAGGCAGAGGTTGTAGCCGCTGTACCCATTAAGAGGACCTTTGGGTTTATATTGAGCTCTCTTAGCTGTGCAAATACTACAAACGTGTCCCCGGCAAATGTATGGGCTATAAGTATATCTGGATTGGCTTCTTTAACCTTTAGGAGGAGGCCTCTTACATCTGTTGCTGCTACTGGGTAGCTTCCATAGAATACCAGCTCCCCGATCCCTTGATCCTCGAGGGCTTTTTTCGTCCATCTGAAGTGACCAACGCTCATATCGGTTTCAGCATATATTATAGCGATCCTTCTGAGATCTTTGTGATCTGCTAGCAGTTTCTTGACAAAGAGGGCGAATGCCATGCCAACACTCTCATGATCGCTGAAGGTCACAAAAATATTTTTGGTTCCCAGCTGTTTTATAGTACTCTCGCTAACCGTGTGGGTGTTGAGGATAACCGGTATGTTATATTTATCAAGCACAGGAACCACGGCTAATCCTATAGATGTTCCCCACGGGGCCCATAAGAGATCTACTTTATCCTCTGTGATTAGCTTCTCGTAAAGGGATCTCGCTTTAGCAGGATCGGAGCTGTCATCATAATATATAAGCTGGATCGGTATCTTCTTCCCATACTCCCTTATATATAGCCCCCCTTGGCTATTGATCCAATCCCTACAGATCTCATAACCCCTGAGCTGCTCTATCCCTGAAGCAGCCCCGCCTCCTGAGAGGGCTACTGTGAATCCTATTTTTATAACATCCTTAGCCTTTTGTGCTGCTGCGCCGCCTGGCTGGGTTGTCTGGATGGCATAGTATGTTGCTAGGGCTGTTGCTATAATGATTATTATCACTAGGGCTATCAATGTTCTTCTCGGCATAAAAACCAATGGTTTTCCCACATAGACTATGGTACTGCTAGCTTATAATCGCTTTTTTGGAACATCTTTCTAAAGCATTTTAGGACTATGGATCCCTATAATGTGGTGTTGTTGTTGAGAGCATATGTGCTGAGATCTTTTGGAGGGCCGGAGGTTCTCAGGATAGAGGAGATAGGGGATCCGAAGCCTGGCAGGGGCGAGGTTCTCGTTAAGGTCTTATCGACATCTATTAATAGAATGGATCTTCTGGTTAGGAGTGGGCATCCAGAGTATAGGGTGAGGCTTCCCCACATACTTGGGGGAGATGTTTTCGGCTATATAGAGGCTCTCGGTGAGGGTGTTGAGGGCTTCGAGATCGGGGATCCTGTTATAGCTAATTTCATCTACGGCTGTGGTAGGTGTTATTACTGCAGCATCGGGCTTGAGAATTTCTGCAGGGAGAGACGTATCCTTGGTCTCAACAGGTGGGGATCCTATGCCGAGTATATAGCACTCCCAGCAAGATCCCTTGTAAAGGTTCGTGGCTTTTCAAAACCTGAAGAGCTTGGAGCTATCCCACAGGCCCTTGTAACAGCCTGGAGGTCTCTCGCAACCCTTCTCAAGGTGAGGGCTGGTCAGAGAGTCTTTATATGGGGTGCGAGTGGTGGTGTGGGGACATATGCTATTCAGATAGCAAGGCTCTTCGGAGCCAGGGTTATAGCTGCTGTGGGGAGTGAGGAGAAAGGTAAGGCTGTAAGATCTATCGGGGCTGATCATGTTGTTAACTATAGAGAGGAGGATGTGGTCTCAAGAGTCATGGAGATCACAGAGGGCGAGGGCGTAGATGCGGTGCTAAACAGCATTGGGGGAGACTCTGTGATAGCCTCGATAGATATGTTGAAACCAGGGGGAGGCATGGTTCTCATAGGGGTTATGGCTGGGAGCGAGGTTAAGCTAACTATTAGAAAGGCATATCTCAAGGGGATCATGATAACAGGAACCCCTGGGGGTAATAGGTGGGAGCTCATAGAAGCCCTGGAGATGGTTAGGAAGGGATATATAAGACCTATTATAAGCAAGGTATACTCGTTCGAAGAGATCCCAGAGGCCCACAGAGATCTCGAGGCAGGGAGCTTGTTAGGCAAATCACTGATCCATGTCTCCAAAGCATGATCGAGGGGACAGCTAGTGATACAGCGAAACACTTATTACCCCTAATCCATGACTAGCCGTGAGGGTGTGTGTTACGAGGCTCCTCACGTTCTCTCCAAGGGGTTTTGAATCGCCGAGGCTCGGTATCTTGATCAACGGTTATGTGGTTGATGTTGCGAAGAGCTTTATAGCGCTCTACGATGCTTCTCCCCCAAGCTGGTTCACAGATCTAAAGCTATTAATAGAAGGTGGCGAGATAGCCCTCAACCTTCTCAAAAGAGTTGCAGGGGATTTTGAGAGGGATCTGAAGAGCTCTAATCCTTCGATCTCTAGGTATGTCTATAAACCCGACGAGATCGACTACTACCCCCCTATAACCAGCCCGGAAAAGATCCTATGCCTAGCCCTTAACTATATGTCCCACGCAAGAGAAATCGGCGGAAAACCCCCTAGCGAGCCTTATGTCTTTCAAAAACCTCTCAGCTCTCTTACGGGTCATGAGAGACCCGTCCTCATACCGAGATCCTCTGAGAAGGTAGACCACGAGGTAGAGCTCGCGGTTATTATCGGTAGGAGGGGCAAGTATATAGAGAGATCCAGGGCTTACGAGTATGTCTTCGGCTACACGGTTTTCAACGACATAAGCTATAGGGATAAACAGATGGCTGAAGGACCCGAGAGGCAGGGTCCATATGGTTTGAGATGGTTGCATGGTAAGGGCATGGATACGGCTGCCCCTATGGGCCCGTGGATCGTTACTAAGGACGAGATCCAGGATCCACAGAACCTCAGACTAAGCCTGAAAGTAAATGGAGAGACCAGGCAGGATGGAAACACTAATGACATGATATTCAAGATAGACAGGATAATAGAGTTCATCTCAGACGGGATAACACTGAAGCCGGGAGATATAATAGCGACTGGAACGCCCTCGGGCGTTGGCTTGGCAACAGGCAGGTTCTTAAAACACGGCGATATCGTTGAAGCATATATCGAGAACATAGGGGTGCTCAGGAACAGGATTTTCAAGGAGGGCGCTATTTAGTTTTTTAACCCAGCAGCTCTAACAGATCTTTAATATAAAGTTCCGAAGCAGGGTTGCAGGGCTTGTTGTTATCTATCTTAACCTTTATTGGTGGGTAAGCTTATACCATGGTTCTCATTACTCCGGTTTTGTAAGGAATTGTTGGTGGTTTCTACGGATTCGCTAACAAGGATCGTTGATGGGAGGGTTAAGAGCCCTATGAGTGTGTCTGAGTTAGTGAGCCTCTATAGGGATATTCATGGCTTTATGGCTGGGCATCTCTATAGGGGTTACGAGATACTCTTAGAGATGATCCTTAATGCTGATCTCAGGTTCCTATCATTCACAGGCAATCTTGTTTCGACAGGGCTTAGGGGTGTGATAGCACAGCTTATTGATGAGGGCTTCTTCGATGTTATTATAACTACCTGTGGTGCTATAGATCACGATATCGCTAGGAGCATGGGGGGCGGCTATTACAGGGGTTTCTTTGAGGCTGATGATGAGGATCTCTATAGGAGGGGTTTCCACAGGCTTGGGAATGTCTTCATAGATATCAAAGGCTATGGAGTTCCTATAGAGAGGTTTACCCACGATCTCGTCGATGAGCTTGTTAAGATCAAGAGAGAGTGGCCTGGGTATGAGGTTCTCTGGAAGGCTGGTGAGAAGCTCTCAGGGGATCAGAACTCGATCCTCGGGGCTGCGTATAGAAGGAAAATCCCTGTCATAGTGCCCGGGATACTTGATGGTGCTTTTGGCACAGCTCTCTACACGAGATCCAGGGTCTCTGGGTTTAGGCTCGATCTATTCTCGGACATGGATCTTCTAGCAAACATGGTTTTCAAATCCAAGGTCAGCGGGGCATTGATAATAGGCGGGGGTATTAGTAAGCACCACACAATATGGTGGAACCAGTTTAAAGAAGGGCTTGACTATGCTGTCTATATAACAACAGCTGTCGAGTGGGATGGCTCTCTAAGCGGTGCCCACCCACGCGAGGCTATAAGCTGGGGTAAGATAAAGGCATCGGCTAAGAGGGTTACTATATATGGTGATGCAACAATAATCCTACCAATACTAGCAGCAGCTCTCATCGAGAAGATGGAAGAGATCCGTAGGCGGAGGGCTTAACCTGGGCCGTTTTCTTTTTGATATACATGGAGAGGATTGATGGGTTTTAGAGATGTTCATAAGCATTGGGGACAGCATGTCCGAAGACTGCTCCTCACCGATACCCAGGGTATTTATAAGCTCTGGAAGAGATTGCTTCTGGTGTGGGTCTCCCCACACAGGTCTCGGGTGGCGATGGGAGCAGCGCTCCAAGCCATCCGGGGCAAAGCTAGATGGGAGCCACGTGCCGTTTGGCTCGACGGCCGCCCATGACCCCACAGGGGCAGAGACCCCTGCGGGTTGAGGTGGAAGTCCCTGGATATGACCATGAACAAATATAAAATGATTGGAATGAATATCCAGGGACAAACGGTGAATCGTGTGGAGAAGCAGAGAACGCCTAGATCTATATCCTACGAGCTACTATGCAAGGGTAAGAGGTTTGCTTTTGCACTGTCTAAGATAGATTTTGTTGATAGGGTGATCGTTAGGGATCTATTGATCCATCCGGGGGCTGTGGTTATAATACCCCTAATAAGTGATCACGAGATCATAATGCTTAAGCAATACAGGCCAGGGCCTCAGGGATGGATACTAGAGCTCCCCGCGGGGACTCTTGAGGCTGGTGAGGATCCTAGGGATGCTGCTGCTAGAGAACTTCTAGAGGAGACTGGGTATAGGGCTGGGGAGATCAGGTTTCTCTTCAAGATGTATAGCTCCCCCGGGATCTCTACCGAGATGCTCTATGTATTCTTAGCAAGGGATCTTGTTTATGTGGGAGAGGATCATCAGGAAGACGAGATGATCGAGATCGTTAGAATGGGCATAGACGATGCCATCGAGATGATCAGAAAGGGCGTTGTGGTTGATGCGAAAACAATAGCATCGCTACTATACTATATATCCCTTGTCAAGGAATCAGCATAGGTGTCTAGAATGGTTCTAGTGATCAGTGAGGATGAGGTGCTCTCGCTAGTATCTATAAAAGATGCTATAGAGGCTGTTGAGGAGATCACTAGGCTCCAGGGTCTTGGGAGGGCGTATCTCCTCCCTAGGAGGAGGATCTATACGGGATCCTCGGTCCTCCACATAATGGCAGCCGCTTCAGAGGATCACGGCGTCTCAGGGCTTAAAGCATATATATCTACGAGAGATAAGACGAACTTCGTTGTCCTCCTATTCGATAACTCCTCAGGAGAGCTTCTAGCAATGATAGAGGCTGACGCTCTCGGAAGACTCAGAACAGGGGCTGCAAGCGCTGTTGCCACGAAATACCTAGCCAAAGAATCATCAAAGATCCTTGGGATCATAGGTTCTGGGAGACAGGCAAGAACCCAGGCCCTCGGCATAGCCTCGGTATTGGGGGTAAAGGAGATCAAGATCTATTCGAGGAATCCTGAGAACGCATCTAGAATGGCTAGCGAGCTAAGGGAGAAGGGTTTCAACGCATATAGCGTGGGGAGCTATGAAGAAGCATGCAAGGCCGATGTGATCGTGACTGTGACAAACTCGAAAGAACCTTTCTTAAAGGCCGAGTGGATCCAGGAGGGTGTCCATATAAACCTAGTGGGTTCTAACCATCCATCGAGATCAGAGGCCTATCCAGAGGTTTTTGAAAGAGCATCTATAGTTGTAACAGACTCTAAGGAACAGGCTATGATAGAATCCGGGGATCTCCTAGCCGCGGTGAAGGCTAACACGATATCCTGGGATCGTGTATATGAGCTATGGGAAGTGGTTCTAGGAAGGATCTCTAGAAGGTCTTGGGAGGAGATAACGGTTTTCAAGTCCCACGGAATAGCCCTATGGGATCTTGCTCTTGCAAGCCTTATATACAGGAGAGCCGTTAGCAAGGGTGCTGGGAAAGAGATCCCATTTAAAGGGTATCTCAAGAGCCTTTCGTGTTGCTAGTCCTACCTACCCTCACTATTGCTGATCTATCAAGCGTTTTAAAACCCTTCTCACTCCTTAATAGCTATACAGTTGCTAAGGCGTTTCTATATACCACTAATAATAATTGTTAAGCCCCTACCCAGGCATGGTTATAATTCGCGAAGAAGGTATTACGATTACTCCTGTGGCTTGCCCTTGGTATTATTAGGGTACTTGGTATTATAGGGATCTCTATTTCATTATATTGCTGGTGTCTCTCTTTGGCTGTGCTTTATGTTTGTAGGGGTTGTGATGAGGTTATCTATATCTTCAACAGGGTTGGGCAGGATAGCTTCGGGCTCCCCACACCGTCGGAGCTTAGGGGTAGGGTTTCCTCGAAATGCCCTAAATGTGGTAGAGAGCTAGGTGCTCCTGGTATTAACGATGTGATTATAGTTAAGAGGGGGGAGTTGAGAAAGATTTTAAAGAAAGCCTCAGGGCTCCTGTGAGCCTGATCTTCTCTAGATTATTGCTCTCTCGAGATCTCTGACGATCTCCTCCCTCTGGTCAGGCTCGGCCTTATAGATCCTCATAAGGTTTCTCACACCCTCCCCAGGATCTCTCAGCATCCATTTAAGCCTTCTTAGTAGGAAGCCGCCAACGAATCTTGGTATATTGTTAGCCCTCTCTTTTAGGGATGCTGATTCAAAATCTATGATCCTAGCCCTGTGCGGAGATCCCTGGTGGTATATGATATGCTTTCTTGGATCCGCTATCTCCTTATGATCTACTCCGTGGAGGTCTAGCTCGTAGAGAGATCTTATGGCGCTCGCCACAGCTGTTCTGAGATACTCCTCACCGATCCTCCCCATCTCGTGGATCTTGAGTAGTTTTCCAAGACTTATGCCCTGGATATACTCGATCAATAGGTGATCGTTGCTATGATCGAATAGACGGGGCTGGACAGAGCATCCCCTAAGGATCTTGAGTATATATGCCTCGTGCTCGAGGGTGTTAACCTTAGAGAAAGATCTCCTGATCTTGAGGGCTGCCATAGAATCATCGCTTTTAGCAATTAGAAAAACCCTTGAGGAGAACCCCTCCCCAATCCACATAACCCCCCTGGATCCCGGGATGATGATGTCGTAGCCAAGCGTTCTAACCCTCTCCACTATAGATTCGCAGCTTGGCTGTAGATCCTTAGTGCATATAGACCCTGGCTCAAGCGGTATCATACGCTCCCCAGCGATAATATAGATCCTGGGCTGATTAAACGAGAAATAATAATCTGGAATAAAATATATTATCCCTAGCACATCTACCTGTGGATTTGGTTCTCATGCTGAGGCTCAGGGATCCGGTGTGGCTCTCAGAATCGCTATCATGGGGATTAGCTCTAGCAGCCCTGATGACTGTTTTCAACGGCTTCTCAGACATAAAATCCATGATCCAGTATGGAGCTATACCAGCATATCTAATAGCGATATCCCTGGGCTTCTTCATCCACGAGCTTGCACATAAATATGTAGCACTAGCCAGAGGATGTCAAGCTAGGTTCACCATATCCTCGCTGGGTCTTCTCATAACCACTGTTTTCGGTTTATTCGCATCCCTAGCCTACTTTCTAGGCGCAAGGCTTCCTTTCGTGATAGCAGCCCCAGGGTATGTTGGTATTAGGTGTAGCTACTGGGGTACGAGAACCCTCTTCGGCGGTACAACCAGTGAGGGGTTGATAGCTGCTGTCGGTCCTATATCAAACATAATCCTCTCGATCATAGGGATTATTGGGATGAGGCTGGCTATTCTAATACCACTACCGGGTCTCTATACTGTCTTCTACGCTATCAAGTATGTCAATGCAGTGCTAGCAGTGTTTAACTTACTACCAATACCCCCTCTCGACGGCTATAAGGTTGCTAGGTGGAACCCGCTCATCTACCTAGCCATATCGATAATGGCGTTGATACTATTAGTGCTATAGATACCTGGTGAATATTCAATTATTTGAACGCGGCGTGAAAAACATATACTAATATTTATCCGCTGGTATTTAGTAGGGGTAGTGTTTTTGGACAGAGCATTGCTTGTAATGATAGCAATAGCCTTGATCCTCGGTGTGACGGTGAGCTACTCGATACTCTACCTCTACCCATACCAGAAACAACCCCTAGGAGAGATTGCAAATGCTACACAGGCTCTCAACATCTCTAGAGAGATAACAATACCTCTGAGTATTCAGCACGAGATCAGCAGGGCTTCACAACAGATCGAGGGAGCAGCCCCCTCACCATTACCATCTCCTCCAACTATTTATCGCGGGTATGCGGTGATCGTGGGGGCAGAGCTTCTCAGGATCTTGGAGGGGGATGGAAAGATATATCTCACCATAAGGCTAAATATAGGTGGTAATTTGAGCGAGGCTAGGGATCTCTCTCTTGTAAGGGTTACGCTCACCCCTCTCCCATTCCCATATGCTTGGAACGGGTCTTCGTGGGTTTATGGCGTTGATGAGGAGAGATGCCTTGCCAGGATACCCCTCCCCGTAAGGATTGTCTCGCACAGCTATAACATATCCTCTGTAGAGGAACAGTCGATCACAATGTCGCTGAGGCTGGATCTAGATAGACCTAGTGTTTATGGTAGGTATAGCTTGTCGATCCTTGTGAAGCTTGGTAACAACTACTACAATATAGAGAGAGAAGTAGGTTTAGGAGGATATGTTAACCCGCCCCACCCCAGCCCCATGAGAAGCCCAGCCTGCTCTT
>BEWT01000002.1 GCA_003116855.1 Desulfurococcaceae archaeon AG1 | reverse complement strand
CCCCCACCCAGTAGCCTTTGCAAAAGATACGCCTATAGCCTCACAAACATTATTTCTACAAACCCTCATAGTAGCTATAGGCTCCGTAGCCTTGAGAGCCCTTCTAACAAAATCCACCAGAATATCAGCTGATATGAAGGGCATATCCCCAGGTAATATGAGGACAGGTCTTCCCACCTTTGAGAGGGCTTCGTAGAGATCCTCAGGATACCCAGCACCCCTTGTCTCTATACACCTATGCCTAGCACAGATCCCCTCTAGATATTTCTTCGTATGGGGGCTCACAACAACTATAGGTTCTCCTATGCTTGAAGCTATCCTAACCACTCTCTCAATAAGCCTCTCACCACACACCTCGGCCACGAGTTTGTGCGGTCCGCCAAACCTGCTCCCCACACCACCAGCCATTATTATGATCCTAAACCCTCCTACCATTACTACTCCCTAGTTTTCAGAGCCTCCTCGATCCTCATGTATATTTTTCTCAGCGCATCCTCACCGATCCATGGTATTAGTCTTGCCCTAGAGATCTGGTTTAGCAGGAGTAATACCCTCTTCCCAATAACATCTAGAACCTGATCCCGTTCCACCGCATCCTCACTATAACCCATATACCTCATATAATCACGCGGACCCCTCCTCCCCATATGGCTCCTAAGGATCTCTAGGATAACCATGGCTGCTAGATAACCCACCTCTGTTCCAAGCCCGGCGTAGCTCTCCAGCCCCTTTCTAGATGCAACGACAGTGGCGTCTGACACTGTACCAACGGCAACAGATCCTTTGCATGATAGTCCTAAAAGGGCTATCAAGCCCGCTTTAGCCTCTGAAACAGATCTAAATAGATCTATGAGCCCTACATCGCTAAGCCCGGAATTAACGGCTAAAAAGATATTTATCGTCCCAACACCCCCTAGCTCTCTCCCCTCTACCTCGCTGCCTATGCATGCTGGGTGGGTTAAACCTATAGTTGCTATTGCCTCAACCACTAGGTTTTTGCTCGACCTAGCAGCATATATATACTCACCAACATTTGCCGCTGTTAGGAAGACGGCTGATGCAGGTTTCCCAAGGCTTTCTGCAACACTCTGGGCATAGCTCACAGGATCTCTTATACACTCGTCGATATGCTTGAATATAACAGATTCTATGGATCCAAACCCCCCTCCATAGACAGTTGTTCCCAAGGATCTCAGGGGTTCTGTGAGATCTACTACAAGGGTATCTCTATCAACCATTCTTGGCCTTAAGAGCATTGATCACAACCCCATATTCCCTATATATAGAGGAGATAACATCATCAACGCTCAAGCCTCTTAGCAGTGCTAAGAGACACGTACCCCCAGCACCGACGCCTTCTTTAACATAGCCCTCCTCATATTTCCTCAACCCCTCATACATAGATCCTGAGAAATCGAGCTCCACATAGGCTAATCCAACCTCAGGTGCTATCTCCCCAACCATTCCAGGGAGATCTGCTGTTCTATCCCCTATCACCCATCTGGTTGTTGCGATAAACACTCCATTGAGATCTTTTGCGATCTTTTTAGCAAGGGCTATTACAGCCGCCATCTGTGTTCCCCCAGCCAGAATAACCTTCGAGCCCCTCTCAAGCACCCCCAAAGCTATCCCTGCTATCGATATATGCAGAGGGTCGCCAACCATGTCGTTGATCTCGAATACTCCTGATACGTTAGAGAGTCTCTTCATAGCTTTTCCCACAACCCTTCTCTTAAGATCCAATGGGTTCTCCTTAGAGGCACTGCTAACCATAGCCCTATACCCAAGGGCTGTTAGAATCGACATAGCCGTTGTTGTTCCTCCAGGCATGCTCTCACCGATCAGGACGCATTTAAAAGATCTCCCTAGGTTTCTTCCAAGAACCTTTCCCTCGTTGAAAAGCCTTATCGAAGTACCCAGCGGGAGTGCTTGTTCAGAGTCTATCGCTCCCCCCACACATCTGCTTGGGAGATCCACATGGGATATCTGGGGATCTATATATGAGCCTGCATCAACGATCAAGGGCTTGGATCCAATAAGGTTAAGACAAGCCCTGGAAAGAAGCGCTGGTGTAGGTATCCCATCAGGGGTTACAGGGATCACATCTAGCGAGAGGGGCTTACCCCTAACCAGGTATTCGACATCTAGTGCGGGCGTATATAGAGTTAGCTCTGGGCTCGCTCCAGCAATAGAGATTCCAGGTATTGTTGAGGTTCTTGTAGACGCTATAACATATGTTGGAGCACAGTCCAAAGGATCTATAGCATCTAGATCACCGCTGACGATCCTAAAACCCTTCGTATGGATACACCATCCATATATAGCTATAGGGCATAAAAGACTGTCGCATCATTAACCAGTTCTGAAAAACGATCCCTAAATAAGGTCGAGCTTACAACAGATATAGAAAAAGCCCGGTATCCTGAGAAACACTTATCTGATCACAAGTTTCATGTTATAGTGTGGGTAAATTGATAGGTGGGGGATTCATAACCTTATAGATCTTGTGGTAGTATCCTATGCAGAGGTTTCGTGCCGTATAGCATTCATTGGATCAGATCTTAACCGATATCCTCACTACTCGGATCATAACCCCCTCATCATCCCACCACGATCTTAGCATAAACGGTATATTTTTATTACCCCGATCCTTATAAAGATTTCCTTAGATCTTTGTTCTCTTTGCTTATATAGATGTTTACACCCACGCTAGCATTGCATGAGAGGCGTAGCTTACGGCTTATATGCCGATGGGTTCTCAGCTATTAGTCCTTAATGGATTTTCATGATCTTTCTCCAACACCAGGAGATCTATGGCTTAATTGCTATATGTATTTGTATTAATTTATTATGGGCATACTCGGAACACCTATTAGGCTTAGTATTTATAGGGATTATTGGGTGTAATGGGTCTAATCTTAATAACCCTGTAGTATATGTGTTATAGGGATAGTTTGTCGCCCCACACGCTCGGCATCTTTAGCGTTGGTGATACAGATATATCCTCTAAGAAGGTTCTACTTAGGCTGGATCTAAACTCCCCAATAGATCCTAAGAGCAAGAGGATCTCCGATGACTCTAGGATCAGGGCCCATGCTGAGAGCGTGAAGCTCCTCCTAGATCAGGGGGCTGCAGTGGCTATCCTAGCCCATCAGGGGAGACCCGGTGATAGTGATTTCACAACCCTTGAGGAGCATGGCGAGAGGCTCTCTAAGTATGTTGGTCAGCGTATAGAATATATAGGCGATATTATCGGGCCTCACGCTATAAGAACCATCTCACTGCTAAAACCAGGCGAGGCAGTGCTTCTCGAGAATGTTAGGTTTCTCGCGGAGGAGATGATCGAGGCTCCGCCTGAGGATCAGGGCTCTAGGATCTATGTGAGGAAGCTTTCAAAACTCTTCAACCTATATGTTAATGATGCTTTCGGAGCATCCCATAGATCCCAGCCAAGCATTGTGGGCTTCCCCGTCGTTATGAGGGGAGCTGCAGGGCCTTTAATGATTAGGGAGCTTACGGAGATCTCGAGGGCTTTTTCTGAGGAGAATAGGCCTAGGGTTTTTGTCCTCGGCGGAGCGAAGATCCCTGATACGGTGAGGATTATTAAGAATATAGCTTCTAGAAAGGCTGCTGATAAGATCCTCTTGACCGGCTTGGTTTCGCTTGTATATCACATGGCCTTAGGAACAGATCTGGGGCCTGATAACAAGTCCTTCTTGGTATCAAAGGGTTATGATAAGCTTTTAGAGGAGGTTAGGGTAACAACAAAGCTTGGTGTAGAGATAGTGCTTCCAAAGGATTACAGAGTGCTTAGAGGGGATGTTGTCGAGAACACATGCATAAGTAGCCTCAATATGGGTGGAAGGGCTCTTGACATAGGTGAGGAGACTATAGAGGAGTTCAGCAATATAATAAGAAGTGCTGGTGCTGTTGTTATGAGGGGGCCTGCGGGATATATAGAGGATATGAGGTTTAGGGCAGGGACAGAGGCTCTCCTGAGAAGTGCTCTAGAATCAAGGGCTAGGGTTATAATTGGTGGAGGGCATCTAGGATCGATGATCCCTGGCGACTATGATAGAAACAGGATCCTTATATCAACGGGCGGGGGCGCGTTGTTAACACTACTCTCGGGAGAGGATCTCCCAGCCATAGAGGCTCTCAAGATATCTGCTAAGAGGTGGTGGTGATGAGCGTAAGAGTAGCGATCAATGGTTTCGGGACTATTGGGAAAAGAATAGCTGATGCTATATCGAAACAAAACGACATGATCCTCGTGGGTGTGTTTAAGAATAGACCTAACTATGAGGCCTATACAGCCTATTCCAAGGGCTACCCAATATATACGAGCCGGGAGAGGGCTGGCGAGTTCGAGAAAAGGGGTATTCCTGTTAAGGGGACTCTTGAGGATCTCCTTAAGAGTGTTGATGTCGTTATAGATGCGACACCCTCTAAGGTTGGTGAGAGCTATAGAGAGATCTATGGGAAGGCTGGGGTTAAGATGATCTTCCAGGGCGGTGAGAAAGCATCTGTAGCCGATGTTAGCTTTAACGCTATAGCTAACTATGAGAAGGCTATAGGTGCTAGATCTGTTAGGGTTGTTAGCTGCAACACAACAGGTCTTGTGAGGATAATAAGCGCTCTCTCAAAGAGCCTTAAGGTTGAGAGTGTGAGGGCATATATAGTTAGAAGAGCCGCGGATCCTAAAGAGATAGGTAGAGGGCCTATAAACTCTGTAGTGCTCGATCCACCAAAGATCCCTAGCCACCATGCTGAGGATGTGAAAACAGTGCTGGGCGATATAGATATAGTAACAATGGCTGTTGCTGTACCAACAACCCTTATGCATACCCATATGATCACGTTCAGGCTTGGTGAGAAGGTAACGAGGCAGAGGGTTATCGATATATTGATGGAGACCCCTAGAATAGCTTTGGTGAGCTCTGAGCAGAGTGGGATAACATCTACAGCAGAGCTTGTCGAGGTTGCCAGAGATATGGGGAGGCCTAGGAGTGATATATATGAGAACGTGGTATGGGAGGAGAGTATAAGTGTGAGTGGCAATGAGATCCACATGATCCAGGCTATACATCAAGAAGCAATAGTCGTGCCCGAAAACATAGATGCTGTGAGAGCCATAACCTCTATCGAGAAGGATTGGAGAAAAAGCGTTGCTAAAACAGACTATAGCCTTGGTGTTGTTAAAGCGTTTGCAAAACCATAGATGATCTGGTCATCTCAGGTAATCCATCCTCTCCTTAATATATCTACCCAGGATCTCTAGCTCCTTTATAGAAGGCTGGGCTTCTATATCACCTCTCACAGTTGCTACAAGAGCCCCTGCAATGTTGGCATACCTCAGGGCCATGCGTAGATCACGAGATCTATAGAAGATCGATAGAAAGGCAGCGTCAAAAGCGTCGCCCGCCCCTATAACATCCTCAACAAACGGGATGCTGATAGCCTTCTCCTCAAAGAACCTTCCGTCTTTCGAGTATAGCTCGCTACCCTCCTCACCCTTCTTAACAACAACGATCTCTGCACCCATGTTGAATAGAGATTTAGCAGCGTCAGCAACACCTTTTCCTGGGAAGAGGATCTCTAGATCCTCTTTGTTTGTTAAAACAATCCTCGAACCATGGATCAGAGGGATCAGTTTAGACCTAGCGTTATCAGCAGATTTCCATAGCTTGATCCTTATATTCGTGTCGAACACAACGTCAAGACCATTCTCAAGCGCAATGCTACGGGCCTTAGCAACAGCCCTATAGCAGCTCTCACTGAGCGCCGGGGTAATTCCTGTTAGGAATAATACTGATGCTCTCTTTATATATTTCTCATCAATATCATCCTCGCTCATATAGGATGCTGCAGAGCCGTGTCTATAGTAGATAACCGTGGATTTCCCTGGTATTGGGAAGTGTCTCTGGACAAAATAGATCCCTGTTGGGGCTTCATCCATAACCCTAACATGTGTTATATCGATATCCTCTCCTCTAAGTGTTCTTAGAATCATTTCTCCAAACTCATCATTACCAACCCTTGTTATCAAACCAGTCCTATGCCCAAGCTTCCTAAGCCCCACCATAACGTTAGCCTCAGAACCAGCTACATGGGTTTCGAAATACCTGGCATATCTAAGGGGCCCTGGTGTTATATTATTAAGCTGGATCATCACCTCACCTATAGAGACAAAATCAAGCCTGTTCTCCATAGCGAGTCCCGTTTATTTTAAAGGCTTAGCTCTATTAAGGATTTGTCTTATTCCTTAAGGAAGATTTAATAAGTTTTGGTTGGGATTGTTTCTAGCGATGTGTTAGGCTCTATTTATATCTTGGCCCTAGATGGTTTGAAGTTTTACTCTAACAGCCATCCAGAATGTAATCTCGGTAGATGGAAGCTCAATGCTGCTGGGCTTAGCAGCTACTCACGATTCCATAGAATCGATCTACTGTAGAGTTAAAAGGTATATGTGGAAGGAACTCGGGATCTAGTTCTATGAAATAGTCGTTAGAGGTTTTGAGAGTCACTGTATAGTCCTTTCCAGGCTCCATATATATGATCTCGATCACAGCGTCTCCCACTCCTTCGATTGGTGATATGTGGAGCAGGTAGAGGGGAAAAGCCACGTTTCTCATGGTAAACGTGATCGTAGAGCCTGGAGATAAGGGTATTTTGAAGATCATCCCAACAGCCCCCACGTTGAGGAAGTCAGTGTTGTTCTTATACATATACCCTTCGAACCATTTGCTCGGTGTGTCAGCGTTATAGAGCTTCACCTTAACAGTATTGATCCTGAGGCATGTGGTGCTCCACGCATCCTCAGAAGCTTGTGAGGTTCTTCCGCCTCCTGTCTGGGTAATGGTCTGATTTGCTCCCACTAAGCCGGAGAGATCTTTTTGTATTATAGTGATCGCTATTAATGCTATAATGATCATTATTATGGAGAGGTATAGCCTCTTACTCATGAGCTGGCTGGCACCATCTGGCTAGGCTTTACTGTTGTGTGGATAGGTGTTTGAGAATGTTATAGATATACTCAGGCTTTACAGGCATTCTTGTTATCCTCACCTTAGCACCAGCCCTCTTGAGAGCATCCTCTATAGCCCTGACAATCGCTGGTGGCGCTCCTATAGTCCCTATCTCGCCAACACCTCTTGTTCCATGGGGATGTCTTGTTGGTGTTTCTTGGAACATGTTCTCTATATTCCCAGGGATCTCAAGGGCCGTTGGTATGAGGTAGTCAGCCATGCTCGGGTTTCTCGGATAGCCTTGTTCGTCGTATAGGAACTCCTCGTAGAGGGCTTGGCCTATTGCCTGGGCAATGCCTCCCACGAGCTGTCCCTCTATAAGCATTGGGTTTATCGCTCTTCCAACATCGTCTAGGGATCTGTAACTCAGTATCTTTACCCTCCCGGTTTCTCTATCTATCTCTACAACTGCTAAGTGCATGCCAAACGGATATACAGGACCTCCAGGGTTATAGTAGCTTATAGCTTCGAGACCGGGCTCTATATCCCGTGGGGGTGAGAAGTAAGCCTTTTTAGCCACGTCCTTGAGCGTGACATACTTATCAGGTGTTCCCCTTACATAGAATTTACCGCCCTCAAAGACGAGATCCTCTTCTCTAGCCTCAAGCATGTGGGAGGCTATCTTTCTAGCCTTCTCAATAACTCTCTGTGTGGCTTGTATAACAGCCCCTCCCCCAACAGTTATCGTCCTGCTACCTGCTGTGATCACGCCCCTCGCTATAAGATCCGTATCGCCCCAGAGAACCCTTATATCGCTTATATCTATTCCCAGCATATCAGCAACTATCTGTGCAAACCCTGTGGCATCTCCCTGTCCATGGGGTGTTGAGCCGCTTATGACTGTAACCTTTCCATCACTCTCAATCCTAACTATGGCGCTCTCAAAGGGGCCTCCAGATGTAACCTCTACATAGAATGAGAAGCCCACACCGACCAGCCTACCCTTTCTATGCTCCTCCTCAGCCCATCTCAATAGATCCCTATACCCGAGCTTCTCAACCCCTCTCATTAGTGTTGATGGATAGTCCCCGGAATCGTATTTCATCCCACCGCAGTTTCTATAGGGCATCTCCTCAGGCCTGATAAGGTTTCTCAGCCTAAGCTCCACGGGATCTATGCCGAGCTCGTCGGAGACTATATCCATCATCCTCTCTATGAAGAAGGTCGCTTCAGGTCTGCCAGCACCTCTATAGGCCATGAGTGGTACTTTATTAGTATAGACACCAAGTACGTCTAACGATACGTTCTCTATCTTGTAAGGTCCTGTGAGCATCCTTGCACAGATCATGGGGAGCTCGGTGCCCCACGGATATGCTCCGAGATCCGCTATTATTCTCCCTCTGATCCCGAGCACCTGTCCCTCCTTACTTACAGCAAGCTCGAGCTCGGCGTATAGATCCCTTCCCCTGTTGAGGCTTACAAAATCCTCCCATCTTGTTGCGAACCACTTTACAGGCGCGCCGTTCAGTATAGATGCTAGTGGGACTAGGTATTCCTCGGGATACCTAGTGATCTTTGCTCCGAAGGCGCCCCCAACATCTGGCTGGATCACCCTTATCCTTGGTATGTTTAGCTTCAGCTTTGAGGCAAGCTCTTCCTTGAGATCATAGGGTGTCTGGGTAGAGGACCATACTGTTAGTGTATAGCCATCATACATGGCTGCAACACCTCTAGGCTCCATTGGTGCTGGTGCAACGCCCTGGTTATAGAGCTTCTCCGAGATCACGAGATAAGCCTTAGAGAAGGCTGCGTCTACATCTCCACACGAGATCTTCTCATTCGTAGCTATGTTTCTCTCAGCAGGCTCGTGGATCTTTATATCGCTCTCCATAGCCTTATAAGGGTCTGAAAACGCTTCAAGAGGCTCGTAGTCTATTGATATGAGGTCTGCTGCGTCTCTCGCCACATACTTATCCCTAGCAACGATCATGACTATGGGTTCGCCAACGTATCTCACCTTACTGCTAGCCAGGAGCGGCATTGGTTCTGACTTGGCGTCTTCGAATGTTAATGGCTCTACATACCTCTCAATATCTCTATAGGTATATACGGCTACAACGCCGCTTAGCTTCTCCGCATCCTGTGTGTTTATTGATAGTATTCTGGCATGGGGGTACTGGGATCTTACGAAGAAGGCATATAAGCTTCCAGGTAGTCTGAGATCATCTACATAGAGACCTTTTCCCGTTAATAACCTCGGATCCTCTATCCTCTTGATCCTCTTACCAACATATCTTCCAGAGAAGAGCGTCTGTGACAATAACAACACCTGGTTAGAATATATTTTGAAGGTTTATAGGTTGTTCGCTTGATGAGGCTGGATCGTTATAGGGAGCTTATAGAAATAGATATTAAGAACCATATATACCAAGTAGAGGTGTGTTGGTAGATGAAAACCCCTACTCAGAGACTATGGGATAGTATTGAGGATATATTTAAAGCTATACTGGAACACCCCTTCATAGAGGGTCTCACTACAGGGGATCTCAGGCTTGAATCCTTCAAATACTACGTGATCCAGGACTCACTATACCTCAGGGACTTCTCCAGAGCCCTCTCAAGACTCTCATCGAGATCCAGGAGGGATGAGTGGATCTCGATGTTCGCTGAGCATGCGAAAACAGCGATAGATGTTGAGAAAAGCCTCCACAGATCCTTTCTCGCCGAGTGGGGGATAGGAGAGGAGGAGATAATGAAGAAACCCCAGTCCCCAGTAAACTATGCATATACAAGCCATCTCCTGAGAATGACGTCTGAGGAGAGCTATGAGGAGGCGATAGCCGCTGTCCTTCCATGTTACTGGATCTATCTAGAGGTTGGGAAGCATCTTGAGAGAAAAGGATCTCCTAACCCTCTGTATAGAAGATGGATAGAGACGTACTCATCAAGCACGTACGAATCAGTGGTGAGAGCAGTCCTAAAAGTAGCTGATACAATCCTATCTAGGGTTGAGAGCGACGCCTGGACAAGTGTTGAGAGGGCGTTTAGAATAAGCTCTATATATGAATACCTCTTCTGGGATTCTGCATATAGGCTGGAGGACTGGGTTTTCAAAGTATGGTAGTGTCTCGCAGAGCTAAGACGCAGCCTGCATGTGAGTTTTCTAGCCTGCATTACAGTAAGCTGCTATGCTTCTCTTAACCGTGGTTGTGAAAAATACTAATTATCCCACAGCTTTTCAGCATAAATGTTGAAAGATAATTATTATCTTTGGTTAATATGTAAATATTTTTCGCCTTCTTCTTATAAGCTGGTTAGTGGTTGTTCTTTAAGGCTTGGTTGCCCGGAGAAAGGGTCTCGTCGATCCTTGTGATAGGGAGCGGCGGGATAAAGATAGCCGAGGCGGCTGAGTTCGACTATTCAGGCTCTCAAGCACTCAAGGCTATAAGGGAGGAGGGTATAAGGGCTATTCTTGTTAACCCAAACATAGCCACTATACAGACAAGCCATCTCTTCGCAGACAGGGTTTATGTTTTACCAATAACCCCTGAATATGTTGAGCAGGTTATAGAGAAGGAAAGGCCGGACGGTATAATGGTGGGTTTTGGGGGTCAGACAGCACTTAGTGTTGGTGTTTCTCTCTGGAAGAGGGGTGTTCTCGCTAAATATGGCATTAAGGTGCTTGGAACGCCTATTGAGGGGATAGAGGTTGCTCTGGAGAGAGGTCTTTTTAGAGAGGCTATGTATCGCAATAACATCCCGGTACCTCCAAGTAGACCGGCATCAACGCCAGCTGAGGCTCTCGATATTGCTAAGGAGATAGGTTTTCCTGTTATTGTTAGGGTTAGCTTTAACCTGGGAGGCGGTGGATCCTTCACAGCCTGGGATGAGGGGGAGTTTAGAACAAAGATCCATAAGGCTTTTGCCCATGCGGGTCTAGTCAAAACGGTGCTTGTTGAGAAGTATCTACACCACTGGAAAGAGATTGAGTACGAGATCATGAGGGATAGGAAGGGTAACTCTGTAGCCGTCGCATGTATGGAGAACATGGATCCCATGGGAGTGCATACAGGAGACTCGGTGGTTGTAGCCCCATGCCAGACGCTAACTAATAGGGAATACTATATTGGTAGAGAATCCTCTATAAAGGTTGCAAGCGTTATAGGCCTTGTTGGAGAGTGTAATGTCCAGATAGCCCTCGACCCTAATAGCGAGAAACACTATGTTATAGAGACCAACCCCAGGATGTCTAGATCCAGCGCCCTAGCTAGCAAGGCTACGGGGTATCCGTTAGCATATATAGCTGCTAAACTAGCCCTCGGATATACGCTTGACGAGCTTGTAAACAAGATCACTGGGAAAACCTCAGCCCTTTTCGAACCAAGCCTCGACTATGTTGTTGTCAAGATCCCTAGATGGGATCTAGAGAAATTCCCAGGATCTGAGGCAAGGCTTGGGAGTGAGATGATGAGTGTTGGAGAGGTTATGGCTATTGGGAGGAATCTTCATGAAGCAATCCAGAAGGCTATAAGGATGCTGGATATAGGCGAGCCCGGGGTTGTTGGCGGACCTCTATACCACGAGGATCAAGAAGTTGGCGAGGTGCTAGAAGCTCTTAAGAATAGAAAGCCATACTGGATCCTATGGGCTGCTAAGGCTATAAAGATGGGTATAAGCATCGACGAGATCCACAGGCTAACAGGTATAGATAGGTTCTTCCTAAGGATCATCGAGGATATAGTAAAGCTATATGAAGAGATTAGAAGAAGAGGTCGTGGGATCCTCAGCGATGTAGAGCTAATCCAAGAGGCGAAGATCAGGGGGTTCTCTGACGAGCAGATAGCCAGGGCTATAGGAATGGATCCGTATGAGTTCAGATCCACTAGGATAAAGCTCGCAGGAATCCCTGCTGTTAAACAGATAGACACACTGGCTGCCGAGTACCCGGCACAGACTAACTATCTATATACAACCTATGGTGGTGTTGATGACGATATAGAGTTTAGAAGAACTGGAAGGAAGATCCTCGTGATAGGTCCGGGAGGCTTCAGAATAGGTGTTTCAGTAGAGTTTGACTGGGCTTCTGTGAGCTTTGCAATGGCGGCGAGAAATATGGGCTATGAGGTCTCTATGATCAACTATAACCCGGAGACTGTGAGCACTGATTGGGATATTTCTGATAAGCTCTACTTCGAGGAGATAAGTGTGGAGAAGATCCTCGATATATCTGAGAAAGAGGGGTTCGACTACATAGTAGTCTCGGTAGGGGGTCAGATAGCAAACAATATAGCTAGAAAGCTTGAGGAGAGAGGATTAAGGATAGCTGGTACTAGCGGTTGGAGCATCGATATAGCTGAGGATAGGGCTAAGTTTAGCTCTCTCCTCGATGCTCTGGGCATAGATCAGCCGGAATGGGGTAGAGCTATATCTATAGAGGATTCGCTCAGAATAGCTAGGGCTATAGGGTATCCAGTGATTGTAAGACCCAGCTATGTTCTCAGCGGCACCTCCATGGCTATAGCTTATAACGATGAAGAGCTTATCTCCTATCTAAAGAGGGCTGCAATAATATCTAGAGAGCATTCCGTAACTATAAGCAAGTTTATAGAGAAAGGCATAGAGGCTGAGATAGACGCTGTTGCAGACGGTAGGGGGCATGTTGTTGGCGTCTCTATAGAGCACATCGAGGAGGCCGGGGTTCATAGTGGTGATGCCATGATGGTGATCCCGCCTAGAAGGCTTAGCCAGACGGTTATAAGGAGGATGAGGGAGATAGCGGTTATGCTAGCCAACGAGCTCTCGATAAAGGGGCCTTATAATATACAGTTCATAGTGAAGAATGGAAAGGTATATGTAATAGAGCTCAACCTGAGGGCTAGCAGGTCTATGCCGTTCTCAAGCAAGGCTAAGGGTGTAAACCTAGCAGAAGCTGCTGCTAAGGCTATGCTGGGAAAAGGCCTTGAGATCGATTGCGAGTTCTGGGAGCCCGAGAGTAGATCCTGGGCTGTCAAAACACCCCAGTTCTCATGGTCGAGGGTGAGGGGAGCATATCCCTTCCTAGGGCCCGAGATGAGGAGCACAGGCGAGGTTGCAAGTCTCGGATATAGCTATGAGGATGCCTTAGTGAAAAGCTGGCTCTCGGCAACCCCTAATAGGATTCCTGAAAAAGCCGTGCTGATATATAGCTATGTTGAGAGGGATCACAGGGATCTAGCCGAGACAGCAAAGATCCTGGGCAGAGCCTATGAGCTCTACACACTAGAGGGCGCGGAGATCCCTGGAGTAGATAGAGTAATCAGAGTCGAAGAGGCAATAGAGAAGATGATCGGGCGGGAGATAGAGCTGGGAATAACCACGGGCTATACACCAGCAAAGGATTATAGGGTTAGGAGGATGTTAGTTGATCTCAACATACCCGTTATACTTCACCACGACACGGCTAGAGAGGTTGCAATATCTATTGAGTGGCTTCTAAAGGGTGGGCGTGTTAGTGTAGCAGAGCTGAGCGAGTATCGAGGCGGAGGATTCTAGCTTATATGCTTTAGAAAATGAGAAATATCGGTGGCTGTTTGGGAGTGGATATAGATCTTCTGGTTAAGAGGTACATGGCTATAAGACACTCAACGTTGGGAATGTATAACGAGATCGATCGGGCTATATATTATCTTAGCGATCTAACAGGAGAGCAGATCCTCTGGAAAGCTTGGAGGATATCAAGCGGGTATAGACATGACATCGCCCTCCCATGGGATAGAAGGATCAATAACTATAGAATATCGCCAACCGGGGTTATAGCGTTCTCAACAGATATGGATGGTGATGAGAGATGGTCTATCTATACATATCATGAAAATAGACTAGAACTAGTCAGCGGTGAGGATGGGAGTATAAACAATCTGGGCGAGTGGAGTCCTAGCGGCAGGTTCCTCAGCTATAGCTCTAACTCTCGAAACGGCGTGGATTTCGATATATATGTATACGACTTTGTTAAGAGATCTAGAAGCTTTCTATATAAAGGCGACGGGATTGTTAACCCTTCTAGATGGGTAAACGACGATCTTTTGCTGGCTGTTAAGATGAACACATACCAGGATACAGATATCATAATGATAAACAGGAGAGATGGTAGCGAGGTTAACCTTACCAAGCACGAAGGAGAGGCTATTAATAGAAGTCCTATTCCGATCGATGAAAAGCATTTCCTATACATCACAAACAATGGGGAGGAGTTCACGGGCATAGCTATATATGATCTTGAGAAGAATTCCTGGAAATACCTAGTTAAGGAGAAGTGGGATGTAGAGGATCTCGACTATAGAGATGGGAGTATTGTTTATAGCGTTAACGAGGATGGTGAGAGTGTTCTCAAGCTCTTCTCCTTCGAAAAGAGAGAGCCCGTAGAGATCCTGAGACCAGGGGGTGTTATAGATAATATTGACTTTACAAGAGAGGGGGTTGTTCTCTCGATAAACTCTCCTAAACATGGTCCGGAGATCTTTATAACAGATCTCTCAGGATTCCTTGAGAGAGTGACATACACACCAAAGATCGGGGTTTCTGAGGAGTCCTTCGTATCGCCCAAGATCTTTAGATACAGGTCGTTCGACGGCCTCGAGCTCTCGAGCCTATTCTACAAACCACTGAGAAGCTTTAAAGAGCCTCCGCCAGCGGTGCTATATCTCCACGGCGGTCCTGAGTCCCAGGAGAGGGTTTCTTTCAACAGAGTGCACCAGGTACTCTTATCCCTGGGCATAGCTATTATAGCTCCTAACTATAGGGGGTCTTCTGGTTATGGTAAGAGCTTTATCCATCTAGACGATGTTGATAAGAGGATCGCTACTGTCTATGATTCCTACCATGCTGTGGAGTTTCTAGCTAAGAAGGGCGAGATCGATGATAAAAGGCTATGCGTTATGGGCGGATCCTATGGTGGGTATCTAACGCTTATGATGCTTGTAACCTACCCGGATCTCTGGAGATGTGGTGTTGAGATCGTTGGTATCGTGAATCTCCTCACATTTATAAAGAACACAGGTGCTTGGAGGAGGAGGTATAGAATCACCGAGTACGGGGATCCAGAGATCCATAGGGATATAATGATCAAGCTGAGCCCCATAACCTATGTCGACAGGATCAAGGCACCGCTGATGGTTATCCACGGGGCTAAAGATCCAAGAGTCCCTGTATCAGAGGCTGAGCAGCTGGTTGAGGCACTCAGAGGTAGGGGGGTTGATGTTAGGTATATAAGGCTTGAGGATGAGGGTCACGGGATCTCTAAGGTGAGGAACAGGGTCAGGGTCTATACAGAGGCTGTTAGGTTTATATACGAGAAGCTTTCCTCCTGATCATGAGATCCTCATGATCGATGCATAGCCAAACCTCCCCAGATCCACAACATCTCCTGGAGAACCGCTAGCCAGGATCAGTCTCATTCCAACAGGCTTACCCTTAGCCTCTGAGATCGCCAGTAGATCCTGTATTATATTTCTAAGAATACGCCCTGAGAGAACATGCTCCCTTGGCAGGACGACCATGTCGACCCCAGCGACACAGATTGTTGAGAATGCTATTAGATCCTTTAGAGCTATTCTCCCCTGCCTAGCCCTCTCCTTCAGAACATTATCCTCCTCCACAGGGAGCATGAGCTCGTTATAACCAGTACTCTTAACCCTTCTCGATAGGCTTGCGATTGTCTCGTTAATCCTTCTAATAGCAGCCATGGTTCCTGGCATAGGGATCTCTGTACCAGAGGATCTCTCAACAATACTAGCAACACTCTCCTCCATCCATGGTGATAATGATAGATCTATTCCATCATATTTAACACCAGTGTCTATCGATACATTGCTAAGAATCTCCTCAAGCTCTTCGAGAAGCTTTCCGAGAGATTCTACGTCGCCCTTCTTGATAACGAGATCCTCGAAATCAGCCGCGTATCTAAGCGCTACTGTGAATGAGGTTTCTTCTGTAATGCTTGCAGATGCGGGGAAATAGGGGGTAAGGATTCTTGAGCTATATATGAGCGCGATTCTCGTATGAAGATCCACACCGGATCTCGAGTAAAACCTATAGATCTTTTCATACGCGTCTTCGACATCCTCCTCATCCTTAACCAATATTGATGAGAAGGCGAAGCCCAGATCTTCCATACATTTAACAAGATCATCGATCTCTATGTTGCTATCAGCATCGATATTGAAAGCACTCACGAATATCCCTTTAAGAATATTAATAGATCTTTTTAGCTCGAAGCACACCCTAGCCAGTTCTCCTTGACTGTTGAGAGGCGGTAATGTTATCCTCTTACTCCACACTCTATATCCCTTATCCTCGACTATCTTCACTATATTTAACAGTCTGCTGGCTTCTAGGGAGATTTTCTCTGGGTCTGTTATGTGGAGCGTGACGCTCCTGATGATCATTTGGGTCACTACATATTATACCCAGCAGGCCTAATAACAATTGGTCAGGCTTGAGGCTGGTAATCCTAGATCTTGATGGTGTTATAGTAAAGATCAAGAGCTCGTGGGAGTATATGCATAGCTATTTTGGATCATCTCAAAACGAGGTCTATAACATATACTCAAGGCTATACTCCAGTGGGAGGATAAGCTATCTAGAGTGGATGAAGGCTGATATAGAGCATCTATTGAGAAGCGTTGGAAGACCCATATATAGAAGAGATCTTGATGATGCTTTCTCTAGGGTGGAGTTCTATGATCACTCCTTCGAAATACTAGATCTAGTTAGAAGAAGGGGTGCGAGGGCAGCCATAGTTAGTGGGGGTGTAAACCTCATGGCGTCTAGGGCTGCAAGGGAACTTGGGATAAGGTATGTATTATCAAACATACTGATCTTCGATGAGGATGAAAGGCTACAGCCGGGAGGAATACCCCAGGTGGAGCCTCTGAAGAAAGGATATGTTGTTAGAAAATTATTAAGATCGCTTGGTATCGAGCCCAGCAGAGCCATGTTTATAGGCGACTCCCACTGGGATTACCCAGCATTCCATGAGGTGGGTAGCCCGGTATTGTTTAGTGATAGCGGTGATGATCCTGAGCAGCTCGACCCGAGGGTATATATAGCAAGAGATCCCGGGGATCTAGTTAGAGCTGTCTCAAAATTCCTCTCTCAATAGCCTGGTGATGGGTTGCTATGACTTAAGGTGTGAGATCCCATGAGATCTTTCCGCTGAGGTATTCATCAACAGCCTGGGCGGCTTTTAGGCCTGATGCTATGGCATTCCCTATAAGGCTGGGGCCTGTAACCACATCTCCTGCGGCAAATACTCCTTTCATAGTTGTTCTCATCTTCTTATCAACCCATATCGTGTTATCGGGGTTTATCTTCAGCTCCTTATTCATTATAGGCGGGGTTGGGATCTCGCCAATAGCTATGAGGGCTGCATCTATATCTAGCACGAACTCCGAGCCTTCTATGGGTACTGGTCTCGGTCTCCCGCTTTTATCAGGCTCTCCCAGTCTCATTCTTATTAGCTCTACCCCTGTTACCCCTTTCTCTCTATCGCCTATGAATCTCTTTGGAGCTGCAAGCTCGATCCACTTGATCCCTGCCTTTATGAGGTTCTCGATCTCGTGCCTCCTTGCAGGAGCCTCATTAATAGTCCTCCTATAGATCATATAGACAGTCTCAGCACCAAGCCTCTTTGACACAGCCGCGGCATCAACGGCTGTTAGACCAGCACCTATCACAGCAACCCTCCTACCAAGGGGTGGGAGATCTTCTAGCCTCTCATAACCAGCCTCGACTCTGCAGTAGTGGAATAGATAGTGGAAAGCAGGATATACCCTCGGGAGATCCTCTCCCTCCACATTAAGCCTTCTCTCAGCCCAAGTACCTGTAGCTATTATCACAGCATCGTATCCCCTGAGGATCTCGTTAAAACCAATCTCACCCTCCCTAACACCCTCGCCAGGAACCACCTTTGTCCTCATATGAAACCTAACCCCAAGCATAGCTAGTTCATGCGTACCCTCCCTAACATTCTTTTTAGGGATCCTGAAGTCAGGGATCCCGTAGATCAAAAGTCCTCCCGGCTCCTCCATCATATCATAGACATGAACCTCATGCCCCCTGCATATAAGGAATCCAGCGGCAGCAAGCCCTGCAGGGCCTGCACCTATTATTGCAACCCTCTTACCGCTCTTCTGTGTGGGGAGAGATTTACAGCGCGAAAATCTCACCGAAAGCCCCGATATATATTTGTTTATAACTATTATATACTCTAGGGCCTTTACTTTATCCTCAACTCCTCTAGTCCATGGATTATTAAGATCATAGAGAAAAATTTTTATACCTGTATATGTTGAGGTTTTGGTGTATTATGTTGGAGTTTTAGTTGGCTTACATCGTTAGCCCTCTAGATTTCAGATTCTAACTCATACTCCTGCTTTACTGGGATTTTCTCTCTATCTTGCATTTTCCCGTAAGATCTCTGATCAATATTGTGGGCAAATATACTAAAGCACAGCGATGATATCTCAGATCTCATGCCACATGCTAAAATTGAGGGTATCTGTTATAGATCGATTATAAAGCTCGATGGAATCTAGTATTGTGTATCGTGTTTAGATGTTTTGCCTGTTGGTTCTCTTTCCCTCAACCGTGAATTTTATTACACCAACACCCATGCTATTTAGGCTCACGTTATAGCCTAGCTCTTCAAACAGGTTTTTTATAAACGTATATGTGATCCTTGTTGTTATCTCGCTTCTACCTGCACCAACAAGCTTTATCTCCATGGTGTTGGGGGCTATCTTATCTACAGAGACCTCCTTTAGTGCGAAAACCTTAGAGGCCTTCGAGACTGTTTCTATTAAGGACTCTATATCCCCTTCGTAATACCCCTTAATTATCGATCCAACCCTCTTACCCCAAAGCGCTACCTCTTCGTCAAGCTTCTCTATACAGGGCTCGCCACACATGCAGGCTTTTGTGACGAGGCTCTCGAAGAGATCCATAGGAAGTATTACAGGATCTACAAATGAGGCTATCTTCATAGCAACCATGAGCTTCTTCAGATCCCTTGGCATCATGCCCATCTCAAGAAGATCACCAGCAACACTCAGGGCTTCAGACGAAAAGCTCGATATAACGAGGTTAAACCTCTTAGCAAGTGTAGAGATTCTCTTCGCTATGGAATCATCAACAGCAACAGTGGTTCTAGGCAACAGTATACACCCCTATATATTATTAGCAGGGCTAATAATAAAGATGAAGCTTGCAGACCACCGTATTGAAATAAAATCCTAGTGTAGCTAACCTTATAATGCCCTATAACCTGGTTTGCTTATAGTGTTTGCTTATAGTTAAGGTCTTATAGAAGCGCTTGATATCGCTTTATCAAGCCTGCTGAGCACGTCATAACTAATTTGAGACTTTCTATGCTTCGTTTTTCTTGCTGGCTATACAAGTTTCAGTAAAATCTCCCGATGCTATCACTAATGCAATAATAAGACGAACTAAATGCTAGCCCGGACTATGCCTAACAGGTTGAGAATCTGTAGAGCCTGGGTCCTTATCTATAAATGGTTGTTATCAAGATTCTTTTGGGAAGGTTGATGGCAGGGGAGCTTGTGCAGCTACTATGGACTGAGAAGTATAGACCCAGAACCCTCGATGAAGTTGTTAACCAGAGCGATGTTGTAGCAAGGCTCAAGGTGTTTGTTAAGGAGAAGAACATGCCCCACCTACTCTTCACAGGACCTCCCGGTGTTGGCAAGACTACCGTGGCTTTAGCGCTTGTCCACGACCTCTATGGCGAGGGTTATAGGAGATATGTTCTCGAGATGAATGCTTCTGACGAGAGGGGTATAGATGTTATTAGAACCAAGGTTAAGGAGTTCGCCAGATCTGCCGTTGTTGGCGATGTTCCTTTCAAAGTGATAATACTCGATGAGGCTGATAATATGACTGCAGATGCTCAGCAAGCCCTTAGGAGGCTTATGGAGATGTATGTATCGACAACAAGGTTTATATTGATGGCCAACTACTCCTCAAAGATTATAGAGCCTATCCAGAGTAGGTGTGCTGTCTTTAGGTTCAGCCCCTTATCAAGGGAGGATGTCGTTAAAAGGCTTAAGGAGATTGCTGAGAAAGAGGGTGTGAACTATGAACCAGAATCGCTGGATGCTATATATGATATAACCGAGGGCGATATGAGAAGGGCTATAAATATATTGCAAGCAGCTGCCGCGCTGGGTAAGGTTACAGTATCTTCTGTCTATAAGGTTGTGGGTCTAGCCCATCCCAAAGAGATCAGGGAGATGATCCGGCTGGCTCTTGAGGGTAACTTTACAGAGGCTAGGGAGAGGCTAAGGAAGGTTATGATAGAATACGGTTTATCAGGGATCGATGTTATAAAACAGATCCACAGGGAGATCTTCGACCCCGAGGTGAAGATAGACGAGGATCTTAGAGTATATATAGCTGACTATGCTGGTGAGATAAACTATAGACTCATAGAGGGTTCGGATGACGAGATCCAGCTCAGCGCCTTTCTAGCAAGGCTCGTGCTATTGGGGAGGAAGCTTGGCACTGGGAAGTAGCAATATCCCCTGGATATTTAAGTACAGGCCTAGAACCCTCTCAGACTATATAGATCAAGAGGAGGCTAAGAACAAACTCATAGAGTGGATCAAGAGATTCCCCAATACAGAGTATAAAGCAGCTCTTCTCTACGGCCCCCCAGGGACTGGGAAGACAACCCTTGTTGAGTGCCTAGCAAGGGATCTTGGATACGAGGTTGTCGAGATGAATGCAAGTGATTTTAGGAGGATGCAGGATATAGAGAGGATAGCCATAGCATCTGCCGACAAGGCCGGTCTCTTTGGGAGGAGAAGGCTTATACTTCTAGACGAGGTTGATGGGATAAATGCGAAAGCAGATCTTGGTGGGTTGGAAGCCGTGCTCAGGCTTATAGAGATCACGAGGGTTCCTGTTATAATGACAGCCAATGATCCCTGGTCGCCTAATCTAAGGCCTTTGAGGAACGTATCGCTAGCCATAGAGGTTAAGAAACTCTCCGAAGGTAATGTTGTTAAGCTTTTGAAGAAGATCTGTCTCTCAGAGAAGATCGAGTGTGATGATGAGGCTCTCAAAGAGATTGCCAGGAGATCTGAGGGGGATCTTAGATCAGCTATAAACGATCTCGAGTCTGTTGCTAGAGGCGTAAAGAAGATCAGCCTGGACTATGTGAGGGAGATCCTCGGCTACAGGGATAGGGAGAGGAACCCATTCGAGACTCTGGGAAGGATCTTTAGTGCTAGGAGTGCGAGAGCGGCTAAAGCAGCTGCTGGGAGTAGCCAGCTTGATAACGAGATGCTTATGCAATGGATTAATGAGAACATACCAGCCCAGATGCAAGACCCTGAGGATCTATGGAGAGCCTACGAAGCGCTCTCAAGAGCAGATGTCTATATGGGTAGGATTGTGAAGACGGGCAACTGGGATCTATTGTCATACGCTATAGATCTGATGAGCGCTGGTGTTGCCATGGCTAAGAAGAGTACTGAGAGGAGATGGGTTAGCTATAGGTTTCCAGAGAAGATAAGGCTTATGATGAGGACTAAAGAGGCTAGAGGAGTTAGGGATGATATTGCAAGACTGATCGCCTCTCATGACAAGATCTCCACGTCCACGGCTAAGAACCATGTTATACCATACCTAATGATAATATTTAGAAACAACCCCACAGAGGCTGCTAAAATAGCTCTTGGGATGAAGATGAGTGACACGATGATCGAATACCTAGCCGGGCCAAGGGCTAAGGAGGTAATATCGATCGTGAAGGAGCTTGAGAAAAAGATCCCATCTAGAGAGTCTGTGGAGAAAAAACAAGTCGAGGCAAAAACCGAGGCTAAGAAGCCAGAGCAACAGCCAAAGACACGTAAGGAGGAGAAGCCCGGCAAGGGGGTAGGGCTGGATAGGTTTATCAAATGAGTCTGTAGCAGAATATCCAAGACTGATTGTTACGGCAAGGGTTGGTAAGGAGGAGAGGGCTAAAAGAGAGCTTGAAGATCTTCTATATAGGGTTGACCCCAATGTAAGGGTTACCCCTACGGAGTATAGAGACGTTCTCCTAGTATTCTCGAAAGAAGATAGCGTCAAGATCTTCGAAGAGGTTAGGAGAAGACCCCCTTATTCTGTAGCAAGGGCTGTTAGGATAGATAGGTGTTGCAGGGCTGATATAGATGATATTGTGAGAACATGCCTAGAGCTTGGGAGAAAACTACTCTCTAGGAAGGAGAGGTTGAGGGTTGAGTGTGTAAAAAGAGGGTCAGCGATCGAGAGCTGTAGGGCTGTTGAAATAGCTGTGGGGATCTCGATGGAGAAGGCTGGGCTAGCAATAGCAGATCCTAAGAACCCCTCCAGAGTGATCAAGATAGAGTTGATAGGCGATCTAGCATGTATAGGTATAATAAAGCCAGGCGATGATAAGCTTCATAGACCTCCAACGATACCTTGATAGATGTGGCACTTATCATCTCTAGATCCTTAATACGCTTCCATCTATCCTCAATACTCTTGTGCTTGTTGTTTGTTTCTTTATCAAAGAACTTTTGCTGACTCGCAGGGATCTCTTTTATCCCTGGTTCACGGATCATGGTATAGCTAAACAATGCAGATCTGCCTGCAGGATTTCTAAGCGACTTAAGGATTAGTGGTGCGGGGAAACAGATCAAGGAAATATGGTGGTAATAACACCACACGGGATCCTATGGATCGTGGGCATCCTGTTTATATAGCTGTTGGGAACATCTATTGGGGGATCACGATCTACAGGGTTATTCGTGGAGTAATGAGGGTTTCAGGGATCATAGCTTCAGCAGTGTTCTGGATCTTCACATTCATATCTATAAGCCGCAATACATGGTTTGACTTCTATAGAGACGCCTTCAGCGATTTGGGAGGATCTCGCGCCAACGATCCATGGATCTATAATTACGGGCTTATAGTAGCGTCGATCTTTGTAATCCTCCTTTCTCTTGATATGATAATGATCTCGAGAACAAAGATCGGTGTTGTAGGCGGATCCTACATATCGATTGCCGGGATCTTTCTAGCCTTGATAGGGATCTTCCCGGCAGGGACAAGGCCCCATACGTTTGTCTCTACATGGTTCTTTATCCAAGCCTTCATAGGTTTTCTCATATACGGCTTAGGCGAGTTTAGAAAATACCCAGGTTATCTAGCGACTATTATAATAATATTTATTACAGCTCTCTCAGGGGCGATTATAATCAGGTGGCCCTCTGCAGCTACTATCGAGGCCTACGAGATCATTTTATTAACTGTGGCATCTCTGATATATGTTATTAAACATAGGTTCCAATAAGAAGAACACATGTTACAAAGATAGAGTTTACACATAACGATGGTTTCATATAATAAAATTACGATAAATATGCCGGCTAGTGGGTAAACGCTAGAGGTTCGGTTTAATGGTAGCTGGTCTTATTTGGCGCTAACTACTCAATCAACGACTTCACGGACATAAGGTTTTTTATCGGAATCCGTATCCTTGATATCGACCTATCCTGAGTGATCCTCGCCCTAGCCCCATTAATAGATCCATATCTGGGTTAGTGTTACAAGGATCCCTCATCTCGACTTTTCCTTTTAACCCTCACTTGGGTCTTTATCTATACCCATAGTGTGAGTAGGCTTATTCATACAGGTACTCCTGGCCTTAGGTTTGATTCTCGTAAAAACTATGGAGTTTAATACCAACCCTTACAAACCCTTTATAATTCCGAGGCTGTTGGCATGGTTGGTTATGTGTAATGTTACAGAGACTGCCATAAGATCTGAAAGACATGTTTTATGGTTAGTAAGTTTAGGACTCTAGGGGCTTCATGGAGTCTTTATTTATCCCCGATAGCCCGATATATAGGCTTCCTCGTATATGAGGTTTGGGTGGAAGATACTGGGTAAGTGGATTGTTACAGCTGCTTGGCCATATATAAATAGCGTGCTCCACCTAGGCACCATACTGCACTTGCTTGGTGCGGATATGATGACTAGGTTTCTCAGGCTCCTTGGCGAGGATGTGGTTTCTGTGTCGGGTTCTGATGAGCATGGGACGCCGATAGAGGTTGAGGCTAGGAGGAAGAATATAGATCCTAGGAAACTTACTGATGAGGCGCACGCATATGTTACAGAGATCCTGAGGAGATGGGGTATAGAGCTGGATAACTATTCTAGAACAGAATCGCCTGTTCATAAGAAGTTTGTCAAGGAATTCATGCTAGGGCTTGAGGAGAAGGGCTATATATTCACGCAGAAGATGGTTCTACCATACTGCGAGAGGGATAAGATCTTTCTTCCCGACAGGTTTATCGAGGGAAAATGCCCTAGGTGTGGGTATCCCAACGCTAGGGGTGATCAGTGTGATAGCTGCGGAGCCCTTCTAGATCCTCTAGATCTTATATCGCCTAGATGTGCTATATGCGGATCCAAACCTGTTCTTAGAGAGACCACCCACTGGTTCTTCGACCTAAGGGCGCTTGAGGATAAGGTGAGGAGATGGCTCGAAAACCACGGAGAGCTCTGGGATAATGTGAAGAACTACTCGCTTAGATGGATTAAAGAGGGTCTCAAACCAAGATCGATTACCAGGGATAATGCTTGGGGTATAGAGGCTCCTTTCAAGGGGGCTGAGGGTAAGACTATATATGTGTGGTTCGAAGCTCTTCTAGGCTATCTATCAGCCTCGAAGGAGGTTCTTGAGAGGAGTGGTAGGAGTTTTGAGGAGTTCTGGTACGATGAGAACACCAAGACAATCTATTTTATTGGGAAGGATAATATACCATTCCACGCGGTAATCCTGCCTGCAATGCTGATGGCAAGCGATGAGAGATACAGGCTACCCAGCATAATATCGGCTACAGAGTATCTCCTCTACGAAGGGGAGAAGTTCAGCAAGAGTAGAAGGATCGGTTTGTGGGCTGACGAGGCTCTATATATAATAAATGATCCTGATTACTGGAGGTTCGCACTAGCGAGAATAAGGCCTGAAGAGAGGGATACTAACTTTAGCTGGAGGGAGTTCGTTAAGATCGTTAACTCAGAGCTCAACGACGATATTGGTAACTATATCAACAGGGTTCTAACATTTATCGAGAAGCACTTCGACTCAACAATACCAAAGCCCCGAGAGCTAGACAACACGGACCAGGAGTTCATAGATCGTGTGTGGCTCCACTACTCAGAATATATAGATAGTATGCTCAAAACAAAGATCAAACACGCATCAGAACAGATACTAGAGATAGCTAGAGCAGGGAACCAGTATCTCAACAAAAGAGCCCCATGGGATGAGGTTAGAATCGATAGAGAGAGAGCGGGAACCACCATGTATATCGCTGCAAACACAGTGGCACTCCTAGCCCTAACACTATACCCATTAACACCTAATGCTGCTAGAAGAATATGGAGAATGCTGGGGTACGAAGAGCCTTTGGAGAGATCCAGATACCCATCGCAAAAGAGCTTCATAATCCCACCGGGGAGAAAAATAGGAAAAGTAGAACCCCTCTTCAAAAAACTCCCCCAAGACTTCATAGAAAGAATAGAAAAGATCATTGCAGAGGCTAGAGAAAAGGCCCAGAAAGAGAGGCCCGAGTATCTAAGATTCTAGATCCTTTATCCTTTATATTCATGCAATAAAGAAACAGAGATCCGCTTTAACATTAAAAACTATCGTGGCGTGTGGTTTCGGCTTTCATAAAAATCTATAGCGATTATTATCAACTCTTTTGCAGCTCTTAGTTGTCCTATAACCTGTATTTTAAAATTATTATCTTCTTCAGAACTACCAGCTTTTATATCTGCCTGTGTATATAGAGGTGAAGAACATGGCTGGGAGCTTCACAGAGGCATTTACAGAGGGTCTCGAGGTGCTGATTAATACACTAGAGGGTAACCCATATGCCCTTATACTCCTATTATCAATGATAGGCAACTCGATACCCTACGCCTCTGTCCCCTACTATTTAGTTCTACTAGTGTATACCTATCGAGCTAGAGATCCTCTAGAGCTAGCTGCCTTGGCACTCGTATCTGGGGTAGGGGCTACTGTGGGGAAGCTTGTTATCTATGCGATAGGTAGGGGTGTTTCTAGAGTGATTCCCGAGCGTGATAGGAAGAATGTCGAGCTATTTGGCAGGCTTATAAAGAAATGGGGTTTTCTATTCGTGCTGGCTGTGACGTCAACTCCTATACCTGATGATGTTATACTCATACCAATAGCTTTCGCCGGTTATAGCGTATCGCTTTATTTCATTGCAACCCTTATTGGTAAGAGCATAGTGTCTCTCTTGATAGTATTCTTTGGAAGAGGGTTAACACAGATTGCCGAGAGTGCTGGGGTTCCTCTATATATACAGCTACCCCTATTACTAGCTATATCGATAACAATCATGATTCTGATCCTGAGGATAGATTGGGCAGGTGTTGTTAGGGAGTATGAGTCCAAGGGGATCCAGGGGGCTTTGAACGAGATCTATAGAAACATAGCTATAGCTATTAGGGGTAAGAGGAGTTCTTGATATCAGAGACAGCGTGGCAGTTGACCGCGATCCCTGGTGCTATCTTGTCTTAGGATTATAGCCCAGGTTATCTATTGATTCTGCCCCATTCTCCTCTTCCACTGTTCGACAATATCGTATCCATAGATCTCTATGAACATTCTCCTCCCATCCTCGGTCATTTTAGTAGGATTCCATGGGGGGTCGTATACAACATCGACATAGACCTCCTTAGCCTCTGGGAGGGCGCTTACCAGGTTTTCGTAAACAAAGTATGGGAGCTCGGTTGCTACGGGGCATCCCATGGCTGTTAACGTCATCGTCACTGTCACTACTCCTTCGTCATCGACATTTATACCATAGATCAACCCTAGGTCGTATATGTTTATAGGTATCTCGGGATCGTAGATCTTCTTTAGAGTCTCTATAGCCCTCTGCACGATCTCTTTCTTCTTGTTCTCGTCAAACTTAGCCAAAATCCCCACCGTTTTTTAAGACACTAAGGGGAATATATTCTACGTTATGAACATGAACAGCTATCCCAGATCCTTCCTCCAAGGGATCTGAGATCCCTTATAATCTCCTCACACACATGGGCGCACTCGTTTCTCGCATCCTCGATATTATTGGAGGAAGCCATTATATATATATATCGAGCACTGGGCTACCGAGCTCGATACCCTTGGGCTGTGTCTTTACATAGATTTTTGGTTTCTCCTTGACAATCTTATTAACTATTCTTGCAGCCACCGACTCCATAACACCTTTGACAGTTATAGTTACCTCTGAGATCCTTACCTGGCTGGCGTTTCTAAGCATAGGCTCTATACTCTGCTCCCATATAGCCTGCATCTCGCTTGGAACGCCTGGTAGTGAGACGAAAAGCTTGTTGCCTTTTTTAACAAGGATCCCGGGGGCTGTTCCTATGGGGTTTGGTATGGGTTTAGCGCTTTTAGGCATCATAGCCATCTTGATCCTCTCGGGAGTTAATCCAAGCCCCCTGGCAACGTATTTCTGCCTCACCATCTCTAGAGCCTCCTCGTTAACCACATGCTCCTCGCCTAGGTATTTTGAGAGGGCTTCTGATGTTATATCATCATATGTAGGTCCGAGTCCTCCTGTAGTGACGATCAGGTCTGATGAGAATCTATCAGTAGCTATCCTCAGGATCTCTACTATGAGCTCCATCCTATCAGGCACTGAGGCTGAGAGCACCACATCGTATCCAAGCAGTGTTAGCCTCCTTCCGAGATACTGTGCGTTTGTGTTAAGAACCCTCCCCTGAACCACCTCATTACCTATCGCAAGAACAGATGCTCTGGGCATCATTTGAGACACCCTATATTTTTGACAAGAACGGGATCCTGTAGGAGCTGGGTACCGATGAGAGATCTATATCGAAAGTGAAGTGAACCCTGGTGAACCTAGATCTTAGCTCGATCACCTGTTTCCTAACCTCGCCAGGATCCCTGCGGTCTATCAGAACCATTCTAAAGAGCCTGGCAACTTCTCTGAAATCATCCTCTTTCATCCCAAGCCTTGTCATCTCCTGAACACCTGTCCTTATACCGCTGGGATCCTTGACAGCCTCAGGCGGGTCGTATGGTAATAGGTTCTTGTTAACAATAATATTGGCTTCCTCGAGAAGCTGTGCAGCCTTAGCACCTCCTCCATTGTTTCTCACATCAACCACCACCTGGTGTGATCTGGTGTAGCCGAGGTGCTCTCCAAGCACCTTGAAGCCTTCTGATGCTAAGGCTTCTGCAAAGGCTTTCGCGTTCCTAACAATCTGGTCAGCATAGCTCTCCCCGAAATAGATCATCTCGAGAGCGGTGACCGCTGTTGCTGGGAGTCTGTGTAGATGGTGGTTGCTCACAAACCATGGGAATATTGTTCTCGCAATAGATTTATAGATCGTCTCGTTATTGGTTAGTATAACCCCACCCTGAGGGCCTGGGAATGTCTTGTGGGTTGATGCTGTAACCACGTCAGCACCGGCTTCGAACGGGTCTCTCCACCTCCTCCCAGCTATTAGTCCGAGCACATGGGCTGCATCATAGATCACGAGGGAACCAACGCTATGAGCAGTCTCAGCTATCTCCTTTAACGGGTGGGGGAATAGATACATACTACCCCCCATGACGACAAAGTTAGGCTTAACCTCCTCTATAACCCTTCTAGCCTTATCGACATCTATGTTAAGGTTCTCCATATCGAAGGGCATCTCTATATGCTCTATCCCGAGCGCTCCTAAGGTGCCGAACTTGGTGTGGCTGACATGCGCCCCAGCCTGGACAGGGGCTACTACAGCTTTACCGCCTGGCTGTGAGAGAGCTCTGAATGTGGCTGCATTAGCTATTGTCCCGCTTATGGGTCTCGGCTCGACATGCTTGACTCTAAAGAGCCTCGACATAAGATCCATTACAAGCTCTTCAACCTCATCAACGTATTTCAAACCTTGATAAAGTCTCCTCCTAGGTCTTCCCTCAGCGTATCTATGCATCATATCACACATATACACAGCCTCGGCTAGAGGGCTCATAACATTCTCGCTAGGGATCATGTTGAGAGAACTCCTTCTCCACGTATTATGCTCAACAGTTAGATCAATAATCCTGCCAAGCTCGTTGGGGATAGACATACCCATATAGAAACCCTAGATAGAGATTCAGGCGAAAAATATATCTTTCGATAACACGCACACCACAAACCAAGGCCTTAACTAGATCAGTTAGATCCTCGCCGTCTAGCTAAGCCATCATTAAAGCTGTTTAATTATCAATACACATAGGGTTTGAGGAGGTATATATTGCACAATCTAGTAAGGTTTTACCGAAGCAACCCTAAAGACGAGATTGAGGATCGTTTATGCAAAGCTTTCTAGAGAGTATTTTATAGTATTTTTGTTTTTATTCCAGATCGCCTTTACAGATGTTTTCCTATAGTGTTACGTGTTATAGGTCTGAGGATCGCTAAATCTTTATAACAAGTTCAAGCGATAGTGGTTTAAGAGCCTATTTTTATAGCGTATCTCCCAGGCTTTGTTATGCCAAGGCTTTTTGCTATCTGCGACCCTTCGGGGTCTATTATTATCACCATACCGCTCCATTCTTCGCTAAACTCCGAGGAGCCACAGATGCTGCATACAGTGGCTTCGAGAGGTGCCAGCGCCTTACACTTCTTACATGCCTTAAATACCCCTTTTTTCCGCTGTTTACTCACTACTCACCACCGATCCATTCTAGTTTGCCTAGGTTTGGCTGTCTCATCGTCATGGCTATTCTTGGGGGTCCTGCTGCTTGGTAAGATATATTTGTTATCCTACCCCTAACCTTATCCCCCACGGCTACCTGCCTCCTATTCCTATCACCAACAATGGCTTTTAATGCATCGTTATACTCTATATCATCGGAATCCATAACCTGGGATATGTGGACAAATGCATCGAGGGGGCCTATGTTTACGAAGAGGCCTATGTTCCTGGCATCCTTAACAACCCCTTCGACAACCTCATGCATAACTGGTATGTAGCTTAGGATCTTGAATCTGGCTTCGTGATACGTGGAACCATCACCGGGTAACACTATACCCAGGTCGCTGACTTTCACATCATAAACGAGGATTATTATCCCCAGATCTTTATCAAACTTAGCCTCGTATTTCTCTCTCAAATGCTCTTCGGCAACAACCTCGAGAGGCTCTCCAAACCTGCTTGGAGGGATCCTCACGTAGTCGGTAACCTCATAGATCCTATACGTTGTGATCACCCCCTAGCAAGAAGAGACCAACCATCAACACTAAAAACCCGAGCCATATTCTTCCATACTACTAAGCTTAAAAATGCTTTAAATATTATGCACCAAGCTGGGGGTTAGTTTTAATGGTGACTGGCTTTGTTCAGCACCAACCCCTCAATCTACGACTTCCTTGGATCCGGGCTCTTATTCGCTGAAGTCCTTATCGCCGTTTTCACACCTTTAGAAAGACCTATCCATAGTTCCATACCGCGCGATGGGATCTTTGGAGAAACGCGTCGGCTGCTAAAAAAGAGCGTGTGTTTAATGTAGAGTACAGGGTAGAGTACAGGAGTACAAGCTCTTAAGAGCATGGCTTTACATAAATGATAGCCGATATAATGCTATTTACAACACTTTTTATGTGATGCCCTGGGCGGTGTGATTGGTGATCATTGCTCCAACCAGTATTAAGAAGATCTGGGTTTTGAGTTTCGAGCTAGAGGGGTATGTGAGTCTCGGTGGTCTTGGAAGGGCTGTTGCTAGGCATGTTTCGGGTCTTGTTAGGAGGGGTTTTGATGTAACAGTGTTCCTCCCATCCCACGGCAGACATCTCTCTAAAGACTATGTTGAGAGGCTCGGTATGAGGCCTGTTCAAGGCTTCACACCGTGTGGCTATAGGGTTGGGGTTGATGGTGTTTCTAGAAGATATTGCCTAGGTGCTGAGGAGATATGGATGGGCGGTGCTAGGGTTATTATATTCAAGGGTCTTGACTACGAGACCGGGAGGTTTATAGATAGATGGGGCGTCTATGAGGAGCTACCTGAGAAGGCATGCCTATATACCAGAGCCCTTATCCACTGGATCTATTGGTTCGGCGAAAAGCCCGACATGATCCATGCGAATGACTGGCCAACAGCCCTAGCAGGGGTTGCGGCTAAAAACATCTTCGAGCTTATGGGGTACTCTATCCCCCTGCTATATATGGTGCACCTCATATCATCACCCTCATTCCCATGGCACTATCCTTCTGACCAGTGGTGCGGTCTCCCCGATACGCTCCATAGGGTGTGGAATGGTTATTCCCATGTTAAGAGATCTACAAGGGAGGTCTGGGACTCTCTGGGGGGTAATGTCGATATGTTCTCTCTCGTCGAGGCCGATGCGATAGCCTCTGTGAGCTGGGGCTATATGGAGGAGATCCTCGATAGGTTTGGTAGATGGATGCATCCTAAGGCATGTGTGGTTCACAACTCAACGGACTGGGAGGTTGGAAGCGTGTCTAGGTATGCAAAGGAGAGGTTTGGAACATCATCGAGGAAACTTCTTAGAAAGAGGATCGGCGATATAGTGGGGAGTATAAGCAATCCAAAGACAGGGTATCTCTCCCAGAAAGAGATAATAATTTCTTCAAGCGGTAGGGCTACATGGCAGAAAGGCTTCGACGTTCTCATCAGAGCAGCAGACTATCTAGACGATAGGTTCGGGATAATCATAATGGCTGTTGGTGTTGGTGATAAGGGCTTCGAGGAGACCATCTCGAAAATGGCTCTGGAAAGGTGGGGAAAGGTCTTAATACTCTGGGACGAGATCGACGGTAATATCAGGAAGACGATAACCTATCTATCAAATGTATATGCGGTTCCATCTAGATACGAGCCGTTCGGCATAGTATCTATAGAGGCACAGGCTCTGGGAACACCGGTTGTTGTATCAAGAACGGGAGGCTTGCCAGAGACTATGCAAGAGATAAGGAGGGAAGGCTCTGGGACAGGGTTGCTTGTAAACCCAGAAGATCCTGTGGGGCTTGCTAGAGCAATAAGATCTCTTGCCTGGGCATCAGAAGTAGCGGATACAGGGGATCTCGGGCTTGTAGCCAACATCGAGATCCCTGAGGTTGCGGAGGCAGTGTTGAAAAAACCAGACCTTACGAGGGTAAATACTATAGCGTTGGTAGATACGAGGTTTAGAGAGGAATCGATATTGGGAGAGCTGGTAGCATGTTATGAGAAGGCTAGACAGATGGCTTATTATAGAGCTGTTACACCCTAGCCCTTATAGGATTTAATAGCCCTTATGATTTCAAGGGTCTTTAGCGGATCCCTCTCAAAAACCGTTCCAAGGACTATTGCATCAGCTCCAGCCTTGACCATCTCTAACGCTGTTTCAGGACTCCTGATACCACCGCCCACTATTATGTATTGGTTGGTGCTTTTCCTAACAGCCTTCACAGCCTCGGGGCTTATAGGTTTTAGAGCTCCTGAGCCGCCTTCTAGGTATATAAACCTCATTCCAAGAAACTCTGATGCCATAGCATAGGCTGCGATAACCTCGTATAGCTCGCTTGGTATGGGTCTAGCCCATCCTATGTGGCTTACAGCTGTTCCATCTCCTGTGACTATATATGCTGTTGGGAGTACCTCAAGGCCGTATCTCTTAACTATCGGCGCACCCAGCACCTGGGCTCCTATTATGTAGTAGGGATCCGCGCTGTTTAAGAGGGACATGAAGAGGATTGCATCAGCATTTGGCGAGATACCGTTAACATTTCCTGGGAAGAGTATTATGGGCAAGCCTGTTTCTCGGAGCATGTCTATAGTCCTGCTGATCTCGATCTCAGAGACCCCTATGCTCCCGCCAACAAGTATCGCGTCGATCAGACCCTCGCTTGAATAGGATCTCAGGATCTCGCGCATCTCGTCGCGGTACTTAGAGGGATCAGGATCTATAAGAATTAGAGCTGCCTTTTCACCAGCCCTGGCCTTGGATCTAAGGGTCTCCTCGACTTTACCTCTCCACATATTAGATCCACCAGAGCTACTGTCCTTCCCCACCGCTGATCCTAGCTCTCACCTTCTCTCTCCTCCCCAAGACCCTCCTCAAACCATACCTCTATGGTTCCCGAGAAATATCCGTCGACAAACTTTCCATATACATCGACAGGCTGTGCAAGCGCTGGGATACCCTTCACCACAGATCTAAGCCTACACCTGGGGTTAGAGCACGCTATATGGGCTATCCTCTCTCCGTCTTTCTCCTCTATCTTGACAGAGATCGAGACAGCACCACACTCAGGACACTGGAACGTTCTAGGAGGTCTCCTTTTAGTCCAGTGGATAGTCTTAAAAGTCTTCCTCTTCTTCCTCCTCCCCATTTATTGCACCAACCTATAATGTGCTCTCTCAAAAATATATTGAACATGTTGAAAGATCGCTATATAGATGATCGAGACGGTTTTGTGCGGGAATCACACGAGCTCTAAGCTCCATAGATCTTAGAATTACTTTCCCGGAATCCATTGTTGGTTCCACTCGTTTAGAGTAGCATCTATCTATAGTTACTTATTCTCGGTAAAACAGCATCCCGGACTTTTATCACGGTTCGCGTTTTCATAAGGAAAACAGAGTATCGGTAGATATTCGGAGATAAACTGATAAATAACTCTTAGTAATTTTTATCTGAGTCTCAATGAAGGTTGGGGTTATAGGGGGCGGACCTTCGGGGCTTACCATAGCGCGTATGCTCTCTGATAAGGGTTATGAGGTGTATGTTTATGAAGCTCACAGAAGCTTTGCTGTAAAACCGTGTGGGTGGGGATACCCTACTCCTGATAGTGATGAGAAAAAATATGGGGTTTTCTCAGAGGCGGTCAAGGCGTCTCTATGGGTTTTTAAGGGTTATGATGTATATCTAAACGACGATCTTCTATTCCACAGTGATAAACAGATCCTTGGCTATATAATAGATAAGAAGCAGTTCCTCGAGAATCTTTCCCAAGGCATTGAGGTTGAGAGAGGATCTCCGGCCAGGTATCTCGGGGGAGGTCTTATAAGGGGTAGGAGTGGTGTGAAGAGATTCGATATAGTAATCATAGCTGGGGGCTTTCCAGCCCAGCCCAGAAGACTTGATAGGATACTTGCGGTACAAGCTATAATAAAGTCCCCGAGGATCGAGGATGCCGAGATCCCTGAGCTCAGGTTCTACTCAGACTTGGTGGGATATGCATGGGTATTTCCAGAAGGTGAGAAAACAGCAAGAGTAGGTGTTGGGGGTTATGCTGATAGAGAAACCCTAGAGAAGATCCTGAGCATGGTTATTAAGAAGAGACAAGATTTAGCAAAAGGCGAGGTTATAAAGAAAGAGGGTGCCGAGGTTACTGTCTCAGGAGTTGATTGGGATCTAGCTAGATCTAGGGATCCGTTTTATGTAGGAGAGGCTCTCGGATACACAATGCCTGTGACCGGTGAGGGGATCAGGCCAGCCATATGGAGTTCAATAGCCCTTTTCAACGCCATTGAGAATGGCAATAGCTATGAGGAGGAGCTTAGAAAACTCAAGCTGACTAGGTTCATAGGGATCCAGAGAAAGATCCTTGATATAATGCTTAAGATGAAGCCGAGTGAGAGGGATCTCTTTATCAAAAACGTGCCAGAGGATCTAATGCTGGATCTATCTCTTGGAAGAGCAGGCACCTTTGATCTACTAAGATTGGCAAAGATCCCGGAGCTGGCTATGATCCTTGCCAAATATGCTATAAAGATTATATAAGGTATAGCTGAAAGAGAGCCAAATATAGTTAAAGATCTATGGTTCTCAGCTATCTGAGGAACGATATATTGCTAATCTCTCCGTTTTCCATGGTTATTACTCTATCTATACCGATCTGTAAAGCGATCTCCGGTTCGTGTGAAACTATTACGATACCAACACCCTCCTCTCTCCTCCCACGAAGAGCTCTTACCAGGATCTTTCTCTTCTCATTATCCAAGTAGGCAAAGGGCTCGTCAAGGAATATGATCTCTGGCTCGGTTACTAAAGCCCTGGCTATTGCCACTAGTTGCGCCTGGCCTGCTGAAAGCCTATTTGAGGATCTATTCTCTATGGTCTTCAACCCCAGCTCCTCTATAACTTCATCACATCTCTTCCTAACCTCTTCCTCCTCGATCCCTCTTATTAATAGGCTATATTCTATATTACGCCTCACACTCCCCCTCAGCATTATCGGCTTATCGTGGACAAACGCTACCCTCCTCCTAAAGGAGATCTTATCTCTATCGCTAAGGTTCCAGAAATCGTGATCATTGATAATCACACTCCCACTTGTTGGTCTGTATATAAGGGATGAGATCTTCATCAATGTTGTCTTTCCACTCCCATTATGGCCCTTGATTATCGTTGCTTCACCACTGTTAAAATAGATCGTGATCCCTCTCAGAGCCCACTCTCCCTTAGCATCGTATTTAAACCAAATATCCCTCAGATAGATCCTTAGTCCGTCACCCACGAGCCCCTACAACCCCCAGGCTTTTTATAGCAATGGCTATCAGGATCATTATTAATAGGAGTAATAGCCCTAACACGAGCCCTCTCTCGAACTCTCCTCTAGAGACGTCGAAGGCTATTGCTGTTGTCATAACCCTTGTATAGTCCTTTAGATTGCCACCAACCATTAAGGCTATGCCCAGCTCTCCCATAGCTCTTGAAAAGCCCATTATGATTGATGCGGTAAGCCCTGCCGATGTTTCTCTTATAATTAAAACCTGGGTCTGTATTCTTGTAGCTCCCAGTGATATGGCTAGCTCTGAGATCTGTTTTGAATAGGTTTTAGTATATCTATAGCTAACCGAGATAAGTATTGGTGTGATCAGTATGGCCTCTCCAATGATCATGGCTGTTGGTGTATATAGCAGTTGTAAGAAGCCCAGAGGGCCTGAGGAGTTGAAGAGGTAGTAGAGGAGAAGCCCTAGGAGGACTGTTGGCAGACCAACCAGGGCTTCGAATATCGCTTCGACAGAGCTGCGGGGTTTTCTCATAGCCATGGTGTATGATATAGGGATACTCCATAGCGATGCGAGAAGGGTTGCTGATCCCGAGATATATATTGTTCTTAGAGCTATGTCTATAACCTCGCTATCTAGATACATACTCTCCCCTAATATCACTCCTTTTCCTCCGATGCTAGCTCTCTCCACAGAACCTGGTTCTCTTGTGCTTTATCTCTTGCTGGGTAGAAAAGCGGTGCTCCGTATCTGCTCACCCCGTAGTTCCCGATCAGTTTCTCTTGGTTACTATATACGAAGTCTCTAAACTCTTCAGCATATTTTCTCACATCGCCTTTGCAACTGCTGACTATATAGATACTATAGATATTGATCATATTGGGATCTGTTGCATTTGCATAGAGGATCTCGAGGTTAGGTAGTCTGCCTGCTCTTTTAAACTGCATATAAGTCCCCGCATCACTCAAGGTGTATGCTCTAAACTCGTTAGCCATAACTAAGGCTTGATCCATGCTGCAGCCGCAGTTCTTATACCAACCCTTCCTAGATGGATCCAGACCGCTTCTACTCCACAGTGATAGCTCTCTAACATTAGTGCCCGAGTTATCTCCCCTTGTTATGAAGAAGGCTTTGCCAAGATCTCCGGTAGCATATATACTCCTAAAAGCTGCTAAAACATCTCTAGATTTATTAACCCCAGCAGGATCCTCAACAGGCCCTACTATTATGAAATAATTATAGGCAATAATTCTCCCCCCTGTTATGATACCTCTATCTATGTATCGTCTCTCTATGCTTGGAGCGTGGACAAACACGGCGCAAGCGTCACCATGCTCAGCTAGTTTGAGAGCCGCGCCTGTCCCTACTGCTATGAAGTCAAGCCTAACATTACTATGGATCTTGCTAAACTCCTCTGCTAAATAGCTAAGAAGTCCTGTAGAGTATAGCGATGTTGTGGTGGAGATCCTGATCCTTATCTCTTGCCCAACGGATCCTTGATAATATAGATAGAGAGACAATGCCGAGACCGTTATTATGGTGACCACTGCAAAAGCTATTACTCTTATATACCGCACCATGGCTAAGTACCGAGATCCCTTGTTCTCGGAGGCAATAAAAATATATCGTTATCCGATAATAGATAAAAATTCCCTTAGGGAAAAATCCTCGGAGTAGCCAGTGTCTGGTCAAAGCGGTATTAGGATTCGTTATCAGGTGGTTATAGATGTCGATGGTGTTGAGGTTATAGACGAGCAGATAATAAATGTGCTGAGAATCGTTAAAGAGAGAGGCTCCCTACTAGCAGCCTCCAAATCTATCGGTATGCCTTATTCAAGGTTGTGGGAGAGGATCTCAAAGATCGAGAGGCTCTTGGGAAGAAAGCTCTTACTCCACAGACGCGGAGGTAGGAGGGGCGGGGGATCTGTGTTGACAGAGTTTGGAGAAACAATCCTGAAGATCTATGGTGCAGCAAAGACAAGACTAGAGGAGGCAGGGTTGGCTAGGCCTCTCTATATGCCCATAGAGAGTGGAGACCCTGTTGTTGTGGTATCGTATAGCCATGACCCGGTTATAGAGCTTATCTTAAAAAGCCTCTCAGCCAGGGGCTTCAAGATCAGGGGTGTTTGTTCAGGCTCGGGGCTCTCGCTAGCTATGCTGGTGCTTGGTGAGGCTGATGTTTCATGCATACATATATACGATCCAGGGCTTGGTGAGTATAACAAGCCCTATTTAGAAAGGTTCGGTCTTCTAGATAGGGTTGAGTATATAGGGGGTTTTCAGAGGCAGGTTGTTCTAGCATATAGAGGTGATATTAATATAGATAATGCTGAGGATGCGTTTAAAGGTATCCTTGAGGGCAGGTATAGAGTGGCTTTGAGAAACAGGGGTTCAGGGACGAGGGCTTATTTTGACTACCTCTTAAAGAGATACTCAGAGAAACTTGGAATACAGGTAAAAGATATCAAAGGCTTGGAAATAGAGTATCCAACACATGAGGAGGTATGCAGATCCATAGAGTCTGGTGAAACCGATATCGGGCTCACGATTAGATACACGGCTGAGAAGCATGGATTAAAATGGATCCATATTGCATGGGAGCCTTATGAGTGTTATGTTCTTAAGAATAGAGTGTGGAAAAGCCCTATCGAAGAGATCAGAAAGATCCTCTCTAAAAACTCTATCACAGGAATCACAGCAGTTATGCCAGGATATAGAGTTCCTGATCAATGATCCCTATTGGTTTATGGTAAGATCTATGTGATATGGTAGCCGGTCAAATATATTCTCCCTACCGCCACTACTCTAGGGAGTTTTTGCCAAGGATACCTCTTCTAGATCTTCTTAAGAGTTATGGCGGCGATGTTGGGGTTTTCGCAGGCTTTGAGACTATAATGAGTTATGGCGATCCCTTCTCTGAGCATTTAGCCGTTAGGAGGGATGCTGCTGTATTCGATATAAGCCATATGGGGAGGATCCTTGTTGAAGGGCCTGACTCGCAAGAACTCCTAGACCTACTCCTACCAAGAGATCTCAGCGATTCGAAGGATAGCGTCATGGTAGGACCTACGGCTTTTCTCAACGACTCAGGAGGCTTTAAGGATGATGTTATGCTATATAGGTTTTCAAACGAGAGATGGCTTGTTGTGTGTAACGCTATCAATAGGGAGAAGATCCTTGGATGGCTTAGAGAGTGGGTTTCTAGGAAAGGTTACAAGGCATCTATAGTTGATCAGACCCTCGAGACGGCTATGCTAGCTATACAGGGGCCTAGGGCGATCGATTATATATCAAAGATCCCCGGGTTCTCCGGAGCCTCTTCACTCAAGCCTCTCGAGTTTCTCGAAAACCTAGATACCTCTCTGGGTAGGGTTGATATTATTAGCAGGAGTGGCTGGACTGGGGAGGATGGTTTTGAGATAGTTTCGAGTCCAAGCATCGCTGCCGAGATCATTGCTAGGCTTAGGAGCATGGGTGTAGCACTGGCAGGTTTGATTGCTAGGGATAGTCTGAGGATGGAGATGGGCTACGTATTATACGGTGAGGATATAGATGAGAATATAAACCCATACGAGGCTAGATACTGGGTCTTCACCAGGGGTAAGGAGGGCTGTATAGGCTGCGATGCCTTGAGAGAGATTGGGAGGAGGGGCGTTACTAAGGCTAGGTATATGTTTAGACTTAAGAAAGGACTGAGGGTAATACCAAGGAGGGGTTATAAAGTGCTATATGAGGGTGAGGAGATAGGCTATATAACCAGCGGTTCATACTCACCCTATCTAGAGAGACCAATAGCTATGGGTTATATTAAAAGCAGCCATGCACTGCCAGGACTTAGTGTTGATATAGAGGTTAGGGGAAAGCTTTATGAAGCGAAAATCCTCGACTACCCCTTGATCAAGAGGTGATAGCTTGAGCGATATAGAGGTTAAGGGATATATTGTTAAGAGGGACAGGCTATACACAGAAACAGACGAGTGGGTAAAGATCGAGGGCGATATAGCGGTTATCGGGATAACTGATTATGCTCAGAAAAAGTTAAAGAACATAATAGGGATAGAGCTCCCATCTAGAGGGACTAGGGTTAGAGCTGGCGACACTATAGGTACTATCGAGAGCATAAAGGCAGTCTCAGATATCTATGCTCCTGTGAGCGGCGAGGTTATCGAGGTTAATGAAAGGCTCTCAAACGAGCCGGAATTAATTAACCACGAACCCTATGAGGGTGGATGGATGGTTAAGATCAAAATCGCTTCTAAGGATGAGCTTGGAAAACTACTATCTCCCGAGAAATATGCTGAGAAGATCTCGAGGGACTAGTTTTGGAGATGCTCAGACTACCCCCAAGGATAAAGATTCTTGAGGCTTTGGGGGCTATAGCGGATAACAGGGTTAAGATCGTATCAGACCGCGAAGCTATAGTAGTAAGCTCAGAAGGTGATAGGAGTTATAAGGTCTACATAGATCTCGAGGAGAAAGCAGCCTATAGCGATGACAATGGAACCAAGTTTAGAGGATATGTCGGCTACCCAATAGTAGCGGTTCTAATGATAAAAGGCGTTTTACCCTTTGACTCAAAGATCGCTGAAGCACTGAAGGGTGTCAAGTGGAGACAGCTTAACGAGAAGTATAAAAGTTACGCTATAGTCGAGGATCTCTTACTCAGAGAACTAAAAACAAGATCCATAGATCCTGAGTATGTGAAAAACTATGTCTCAAGCACAATGTCAGCTCTAGCCAGGCTTGGTTTGAGGAGAAAAACCTAGGATCGCTGACTATTGGTTTAATGAGAGTAGCTCCTATCCATATTCAAGAGATCTTTTCTACTTGGCTTGGAGTATTTTTCTCACAGTTAGGATGGAAACAAGCCTATAGCAGGAAACAATGCTAGTCGGCTAGTGGATCCGGGCTTTTCTAAGAAAGAATATAGCGATCTCTCAAGCTGGTTTCAATAATTTAATGCTCTAAGTATCAACATACAATGGTTTGGGGTTTGAGGCTAAAAATAATATATGATCAGAGGCATTCGCTACACAGAGATCCTTATGGGAGGCATCCAGAAGATCCTAGAAGGGTTGAGGAGGGCTTAGCAGCTCTCAGAGCCTCCGAGGCATGGGGGTATATAGATCTGGTAAACCCTCCCGAGCCTGATTATAGTGCTGCTCTCATGGTACATGATGAGGAGTATGTGGATCGGATTAAACGGGAATCCTCGCTCGGTTTCCACTACATAGACCCGGATACGTATGTGAATGAATATACGTTCGAGATAGCATCGATTTTCGCGACAGCAGCGAGAGAAGCGGCTCTAAGCTCGATCGCTAGTGGAGAGCCCTACTTTATAATGTCTAGACCCGGAGGGCATCATGCTGGGAGGAGGGGTAGGGCTATGGGTGCTCCTACCCTCGGGTTCTGTATATTTGACTATACATCGATTGCTGCGAAGGCTCTGTTCGATAATGGGTATAGGGTTATGATCCTTGATATAGATGCCCACCATGGCAACGGATCCCAGGAGATCCTGTGGCTGGAGCCAAGAGCGCTGCATATAGATATACACCAGACAGGCATATACCCGGGTACTGGTGGTATTTGGAGTATTGGGGGAGGTGTGGCTAGAGGTACAAAGATCAATATACCGCTCGAAAGAGGCTCTGGGGATAGTGTTTACTCATGGATCTTGAGTCACGTCATAGAGCCTGCCAGAAAGATCTATGAGCCTGATTTCCTCATAGTGTTCGCTGGTTTTGATGCACATATGGAGGATCCTCTCACAGGTCTTGAGGTTACCGAGGATACCTATGCAATGTTCGGAAGCTATGTGGGTAGGCTTCTTGAGAGGGGAGAGATAGCTGGCAGCCTCTCGATCCTTGGTGGGGGTTATGGTGAGGGGGCTATTACGAGCTTTGTAGCATATGTAGAAGCCATGCTAGGGATCAGGGAGCAGCCTGTGATAGGTGAGGAGGAGCCCTCTCCAGGCGTGGTTAGCGCAATACCAGGGATCATGGATCTCTTAAGAGATGCTGCTACAAGGATCAAGTAGGTTTCTAATGCTTATTAATAGCTTTTCAAGGCTAACAGGCCTTGAAGATCATCCATTCTATTAGATTTACTATTTATAATGCTGCCAGATGCACCTAGATCCTGGTGGTGGTTTGAAGGCATATACGCATCCATTAACAGAGAGCGGTAGATCTTCGATAGTGCCTCCAGGGCCTTATCACTATGGTGTTGAATACATAGCTGTGCATTTAAGAGTGGATAGGGATAAGGCGCAGAGGCTTTTGCCAGAATTTCTCAAAAGCACCGATGAGGCTTGGATCTATGTCTCTGATTTTGTTACTGTTCATGGTAATAATACGGATTGGATCTATAGGATGCCTGAGATGACCCAGTATAAGGAGGCTGCTATAGCCCTCAAGGTTATCTATAACGGAAAGAACTATAACTACTTCCCATTCATGTGGGTTGATAAGGACTGGGCCCTCATAAGGGGGTGGCTGAATGGGTATCCAAAAAAGATAGCCGAGATCTCGATGACAAAGATCAACCCGCTAAACCCAGCCCTAGGAGAAGTGGGGAGAGGTGCTAAACTAGGGGGTTATTGTAGCAGGCTTGGGAGAAGGCTATTCACACTCGTAGTAGAGCTTGAGGAAGAGACTAGAGAGATCCCTCTAAGGGGTTTCGGACCAACACTAACCTATAGGCACTTCCCACCCACATATGAGGGGCAGCAGAGCCTCTCAGAGGTCCTTGAGGTTATTAGGAGCAACTATAGGCTTGGAAAGGCTTGGAAGGGTAAGGGGGAGGTTGAGATAGGCTATGGTGAGAACGATGAGGTAGAACTCATAGAGGTTAGAGAGATCCTTGGTGGTTACTATTACACAGCCGGCTTCACAATAGAGGGGGGTAGGGTGGTGGGTAGATATTGAGGCTAGCAGTAGCCATATATAACGGTAAGAAGGTCTTCGGCGAGGTTAGGGGTGGATATCTATATATAATTGGAGAAGGTGATCTGAGAAGATATATAGAATATAGAGGTGAGCCTAAGGGAGAGTCTGTAAGGATAGATGAGGTAGAGCTCCAACCACCTATGATCAACTATGTAATATGCGTGGTCGTGAACTCGGCTAAAATGCTAGGGCTAGATGATCCTGAGAGGGCTAAGAAAGAGCTTAGTCATCCGAGATTCACTATCAAAACCCCTAACACGCTTGTCGGCCATATGGGGGTTGTGAGAGCCCCTAGGAGTGGGATAAGACCCGAGGTTGAGATAGCCCTTATAACTGCTAAAAGAATAGAGCGTGGGGGGCGCGTTAAAGAAGGGATCCTCGGATATACTGTTTTTAATGATGTAACAGCATCTGCACTAACTAAGGAGGATGCTTATTACGCCTATAGAAGGGATCCTACTACTGGTGAGGTTAAGAGGGAGTATGTCAGAGGAGCCCCGTTTATAAGGAAGAATTGGGATACCTTTGGCCCCATAGGCCCTTGGATCGTTACTCCAGACGAGTTCGGCGAATTCAGGGGAAAGGATATGTATTCCTCCTTCGAGGGTGAGATGGTTCAGAAGGGGTCTAGCGATGAGCTCTTATTCGACGATAAAGAGGTGCTAGAATATCTATCAAGCTTCATGACAATAGAAGCTGGAACGATAATTAGTATGGGGAGTATAGGGTATCTCGAGGCTGACAGGGATCATAGCGAGTATTTATTACCAAGTAGAGAGGGCTTTATGGAAGCCGGTGTAGAGGGTATAGGGGTTCTGAAGAACCGGGTTATCTTCGAATAAGTATGTTTAGGCTTTAGCCTTCTAGCTATTAATGTAGTAATCCCTATAGCCATGTATCCCTCTAAGGGGTACAAAGACGCATGGTATGTCTCTGGTTATCTCTAGTCTCCCGTCTTTTTTCTTATCAACTATTGTGAGTATTTGGAGCTCAGGCGATCCCACGGGTATTACAAGCCTTCCTCCTTTTTTCAGTTGCAATATAAGGGGTTCTGGGATCTTTGGCGATGCTGCTGTAACTATTATTCTCTCATAAGCCTCTCTCTCGATCCCTGTGCCAAGGCTTCCGTCCCCAACTATTACCGATACCCTATCTATATGCCCCGATCTCCTGAGATTCTCCCTCGCAAACATAGCCAAGCCTGGTATAAGCTCCACGCTAACCACATGCCCGCAACCCTTTGACTGTGGATCGACAAGCTCTGCCAAGATGGCAGCCTGATAGCCAGAACCAGTACCGATCTCAAGCACTAAGCTACACTCAGGAGGGTCAAGGGCCTCTGTCATTATAGCCACCATATGTGGGGCTGAGATCGTCTGTCCATAGCCTATTGGGAGGGGTCTGTCTATATAGGCATATTTAACCAGATCTCTGGGCACAAAGAGCTCTCTAGGAACCTTCTCAAAAGCCCTTGCAACCCTCTCACTCCTTATATATCCACTAGCTATTAGAGATTCTATCAGCTCCCTCATAACCCGGATCCGCACCCTAGATCTAAATAACTAGAACAACAGGTATGGCTAACATCAAGAGAATCAATATCAATACCTCTAGAGATACGATGGCTGGGAGCAAAACCTAACTGTAAGGAGAGCATAATCATATCCCCCAAATAACTAAACCGTTTGTCCCTAGATATAAAAGAACACCATAAAATATCTAGGGACTTTAGCATAACCCACAGAGATCTCCGCCCATGTGGGGGTGTACGGCTGTCGCTGGTCAAGCGTCAAGCGTAATGATATCCCTATCCATCGGAGATCATTATCTATGGCCTGGAACGTTAATCTCGATGCTATCAAGAGTGAGACTGCTCATCAACAAAACTATATCGATCAAAGCCTGTAGATATCCCTCCTATCGATTATAAACGAGCTAACAGCTCCTAGGGAATAAAAATACATAGAGGCTCGGCTTAGGTTTGAGGTGTGCTTTATAAAAATACCTTTTGAGCAATAGATTCTCGGGCATGGTTGTGGCTATCTCTGATCTGAGTAATTACCCGTTTCTAGAAAAGCTGGAGAATTTCTTGGAGAGGGAGGGTCTTCCAAAGAGTCTTGAGGATCTTTTCCTCTCCACGTATGCTGAGGCTGGGTATAGGAGGGTTGTTGAGGATCTAGATCCCCGTGCATTTATGGGAAGCCCTGGTTTTCATGATTATAGGGAGAGGATCCTTAGCTTCTATATAGCGTTAGCCCTGGTTTCCATGACTGGTGATAGAAGGATCTATAGGGCTTTCGCTGAGGCTGAGGCTGAGAGGGTTCGGAGGATTCTTATCAACTCGGATCCAGAGGAGATCATCGACGTAATGGAAGGGCTGGGCTATCGTGTTGAGAGAGCCTCTGAGAAAGAGCTTTGTTTAGCGATCGGTATTGATCGATCTACCCTTGGGCTGAATCTCAAATGCTATGCATACAAGATCCCCCTAGCAGATTATCTCAGAATAGCTGCACAGGTAGCTATAGATGAGGAGTATAGGCTTGTTAATAGACCCGTTAGCGGTGGGTATGTATATGTAGAGAGAGAAACCCTGGTAAAGCTCTGTGTTGATATTGTGAAACATAGGATCGAGAGTATGGTGAAACCAATACCACCTATAGAGGCTGTTAAGAAGTATTTGGAGGATATATTGAACATTGCGAGGGAGAAGCTGGGCGAAGCGGTGGTAGAGACAAAAGGTGGAGGTGAGCAGTATAGTAGAGAGAGGTATTCGTGGATAGAGAAGGTGGTCTCGAAAGGACTTCCAGATGGTAGGAAGAGGTTCATATTATATGTATTAACACCATATCTAGCAACAATACTCAAGCTAGAGGATGAGGATGCTATGAAGGTGGTGAGGGAGTTTATAGATAATAGTTGCAGGAATTATGGCAAGTGTGAGAAGGTCTACGATTCATGGATAAGATCTTGTTTAAGAGGGGCTAGGCAGAAAGGGATAAAGCCGGCTAGGATTGAGAAGCTGGATGAGGAGCTTAGAAAATACATAACAGAGATCATCTCCCAAGAGATCTAACAACAAACACGGTTCTCTCTATAGCTGTGTATATTGATAGAGCTATGAATACAAATAACGCTATCTCCATGGCACTCTGGCTGAAGAGTCCGAGCAATAGGATCAGTATTATGGTTAAGATCCTCTCACCCCTCTCCATAAGCCCAACCCCAGAGACCCTGACCCCGAGGGACTCAGCCCTAGCCCTAGCATAGCTTATCAACAGGCTAGCACCAGCAGCTATATATACGGCTACAGGGCTGAGCCCGAGTATTATGAATGTGGAGAGGTATGATAGATCCGAGACTCTATCGCATAGAGAGTCGAGGAAAGCACCCCTAGCACTAACCCTGCCAGAGACCCTTGCTATCTCTCCATCGAGGAAATCGAGGATCGATGATAATACGATCATAACGATCGCTCCGGGGATTCCGTATAGCAAGGCTGAGATAGGTGTTATGAGGGCTAATACTAAGCCGGTGAGTGTAACGATATTAGGATCTATATTCTTACTCGCTATAAATGCTGCTACAGGCTTGATCAGAGATGAGATCCTGTTCTTAATCCTGTTGAGCATCAGATCCTCCCCAGGATCTCTGAGATCTTGTTATAAGCCTTGGAGAAAAGATCCATTCCGACTGTGAGGAGCCCGCCATCATCAACAATAATCTCTCCCCCCACGATTACAGCCTCGATCCTGGGTATGCTTGATATAGCTATATCGGCTGCTAGATTTTCATTGAGAATCTTCTCCGGGACCCACCATGGAGGTTGGGTTAGATCCAGGATCACTATATCGCCAGGCCTTCCAGGCCCTATAACACCTGATTCCATTGAGACTTTAGCAGCAGCCCATATTGTTGCGCTTCCCAGTATATCTAGAGGACTATAACCCCTAGCCCTGGCTATGATGAAGTGAGGATAGAGGGACCAGGAGGGGTTAGCCCCTATACCATACCCAGCCCCTGGCTCCCATCTATCCATGCTAAGCTCTGTGTATACCGATGAATCTCGCGGTATATTACACTCTGGTGGAGGGTCTATGGCAAGGATCCTCGGGATCTTGAGATCCATGCATGCATCTCTATATACCACTAAAGGCATATCGCTTGGAACAAGGTTTTCTAAACCCTCCCTAACAGCACGTCTAGAGCATATAGATCCTGTTATGAGGGCTAGCGATTCCCCACGTCTATGCCACTTTTTAGCAGAGGATGAGATCTCTCTAGCCCAGCTATCAAGATCCCCTGGATCTTCGAGGCATGGCGCGGCTATAACCCTAACACCAACACTCTCCGAAGCCCTTACAACAGGCTCGACAATCCTGTCGGTTGAGAGGATGGTTGTTATGCCTCTCATTGCAAGCCCGGCGAGGGATAGTGCTGATAAGAGGTATAGATCGTTGTTTGTGAGTGTGCTATAGATAGAGGGTTCTTCAACCCCTCTCTTAGCAATACCCCTTAGAGGTAGGAGGGATAGTCTTGAGTAGAGGGCTATCATACCGGGGATTACAAGCTTCCCCTTACCGTTGATTACTAGGTCTGGGGGTTCTAGATCTATGGGGGTTTCTCCCCGCCCAACGCTTTCTATGACTCCGTTGTTTATGAAGATGTAACCCCTATCTATGAATAGATCTTCTTTGGTTGACATTGTGAGTATGGATGCGTTCTCGACAAGGATCTTTACACCCATCTCTACCTCCTCAAGATCCCTGGGTAGAAGTAGTTCTTACCAAACCTCTGCTTCATAGAATCCCACTCACTCAGGATCCTCACAGCTTCGTTCGCAACCCTTATCATTGTATCGACCCCAGCGTCTGGGATGAACTCTCCCGTCTCTCTATTAGCTATAACAGCACACACGGCCCCAGCCCTCGCACCATATATATTGCTTAGCGTGAATATGGTGGCAGCCTCCATCTCGAAGTTAACAACATTGGCGTCCCTAAGCATCTTCACAAGATCTTTTGACCATGGAGGCATATAGTCTTTATAACCAGGCCTGCCCTGACCAACATAGAAGCTATCGGTGCTCGCTGTTATGCCCACGTGGTACCTAGTGCCAAGGGATTCTGCAGCCTCTATGAGGGCTAGGATTACCTCATAGCTAGCCACGGCTGGATATTCTGGGAAGATATAGGCTTTACTAGCACCATCAAGCCTTACAGCAGCAGCCGAGATCACAAGATCACCGATCCCTATCTCCCTTCTAAGAGAACCTGTAGTCCCTACTCTTATGAAAGTGTCAGCACCGACTCTTAAGAGCTCCTCTATAGCTATTGCAGTCGAAGGACCCCCTATACCTGTCGACGTTGCAGAGATCCTCACACCCCTATACTCACCAGTATATGTAACATACTCCCTATGAGTTGCAACATGCCAATACTTATCCCAGGTCTTCGCTATCCTAGGAACCCTTTCAGGATCACCTGGAAGGAGGACATAGCGTGCCACATCCCCCTCGCCAACCATTAAGTGGTATTGCTTGCCTGAGACCGTTGGTTTCTCGGAAAGCAACGCGCCTCCCAGAAACATCACGCTAGGGGGATGATAAACCAATTTATAATTATATAGCTGTAGTTCGCACCATCCTGGAATATACTCTTAAAACCACTTAGCACCAAACAACCGTACGAAGGCAAAGAGCATGCTCAGAAGAGAGAAAAACAGCAATTTAGTAGTATAATTAATTGAGAAGCATATCCCAAAATCTTCCGTTTGTCCCTGGATGTTCATTCCACTCATTTTATTCATGGTCTTATCCAGGGAATCCAGGGACTTCCACCTCGACCTGCAAGAATCTTGGGATCTCTGCGGGTCGTGGGTGGCTGTCAAGCCAAACGGTACGGGGCTCCCATCTAGGTTAAACCCTGGATGGCTTGGAGCGTTGCTCCCATCGCCATCTAGGGTCGATATGGAGACCATATCATTGCCAAAACAACATTGATCAAAGCTTATAAATATTCGATGAATTCTAAATTACATGGCGCGTTTCTTGAAGTCCAGGATCTTGGTGCTTACTTCAATAGCGCACTATATAAATGACGGTGCTGCTATAGCTTATGCGACTGTGTATCCGCTCTATGTGTATATGGGTTATAGCTATACTGATATATCTATAGCATCGGCTCTCTATCTAGGAACTTCTTCGATCTCAAGTCTATTTATAGGGAGGATAGGGGATAGGGTTGAGAGGCCCTTCATCATCCTAGCGATCGGTATGATTCTATGGTCTCTGGCGATAGCGATCCTAGGAATATCTATATCGCTTATAGGAAGTAGTATCGCTTATCCCCTGCTCATTGCCTCAACGATCGTTGGTGGTATTGCCAGCTCCATATATCACCCAATAGGTGCTGGTATTCTCTCCCACCACTTCACCGAAGATCGAGGACTAGCTCTCGGTATAAACGGGGCTATGGGCGCTTTTGGGAGGAGTAGCTATCCAGTGATCATAACGCTGCTCCTCACCACAACACATATAGGGCTCTTCCCGTTAGCGCTAATCCCTCTTCTAGCATCAATACCGATGATCGCTCTCGCAAGAATAGCTACAAAGATCGTTGATATGAAGAGCTCCACCGGGTCTATACCGCGTGAGGTTTATATGCCCATAGCGCTCTTAACGATCATAGCCATGGCCAGAGGGATCGTAGCCCAAGGGGCTCTAACCTATCTAGCAATAATGGTAACCCAGAAACTCGGTATAGCCTACGGAGTTGAGGTGGGGCTTTTAACATCACTAGCCATGGTTGGCTCTATAGTGTCGCAACCGCTTTTGGGAGTGATCTCTGATAGGCTTGGTAGGAGAAACACTATGTTCCTCACCACGGTAATGGCCTCGCTATCCCTATATGGATTTATAGAGTTCTATAGATACCAAATAGCGTTATACCTATCCCTCTTCTTATTCGGAGTATTTGCTTTCGAGGCATTCACACTGCTCCTAGCGTTTGTCTCAGACACTGTTCCCCAGAGATATATAAACACTGCTAACAGCATAGTGTGGGGCATCGGGATCTCTGCGGGGGGCTCTATGGGTCCCGTGATAGTTGGGCTAATAGCATCCCACTCATCCCTTGATACTGGCTATGCTGTGATAGCCTTTATAAATCTGCTCACAATGCCTGTGATCTATATAGCGTCTAGATATGCTGTAACGGAATATAACAGGCCTGGTTTCCATAACCATTGAGAAGCTGGCGAAAGGAAAGGCTATATAGCTTAGCTTCAACCAAGAACGTATAGACAGATCTGGCTAATATGTGGAGCATTAGTAGCTGTGAATGGTTTAATAATCCTTATAATGGTAGTTTGAGGGGTTTCCAATCGAAAATCCCTAGGGTCTCGAGAATCCCTCTATCCTTCACACCGATCCATGCGAGGCCATATAATGCTGCCCCTTCTGCAGGCTTTTTTATCCCATTTCTATAGTAGTTTCTAAGGATCTCGGCGTCTATCTCGTAGTATTTCCACAGATCCTCTATTACAGCCTTCACAGCTCCCCTCCCCGACATATAGATCTTTATTGATCCGCGCCAACGGTCTTTTTTGATAGATGTCTGGAGCATTGAGATAGTTTTTGCTATGTCGTCTAGATATCTCTCATACCCTTCTGGGCATTTACTCCTGATTATCTCTATATCTATGGATCCACATATATCTCTTAACCCACCTGAGAAGAGATCCCTTTTATAGATCCTCCTCCCAATCGCTACAGCCATCTCACCATCCCACCCACCGCTAGATATGATCCCTATTGGAAAGAGCGTCCCCCCGATCCCATCGATTATCCTGCCATCCTTGACAGCGACTGCTGCTGTGAATGCTCCGAGCTCTACTACTATAAAGCTGCTCCTTCTAAGAACCTCTCGATCCTCATTGCTATGTATCATTGCGGCAAGCACCGTTAGTGCTACTTTATCGGCCGTCCCAAGGTCTATTCTGTTTATCTTCCTGCTGTTTGGAACGCTAGCAAGGTTAGCAACACCAGGTATCCCTATTACAGGCATTCTCATGGTTTTCATCCTCTTTAGGAAATAGGATATGTATCTCAGCCCACCCACACCGGGATCATCTTCTCTAACCAGGGTTGCTGTTGCAAGCTCTGTTTGGTCTAGACTTCTAAGATCTATTGGTGGTAACCCGTAGCCTGATGGTGCAACCACGAGGTTGGGTGTGTGGGATTCTATGATATCTAGAAGCTTTTCGGGCTCTCTGCCAAGCTCTTCAGAAACCACCTCGATATAGTCTTCCAGCCCTTTCTCAGATGCTACTATTATGCCTGTGGATAGTGTTCCAGGGTCTATTGCTAGAACCTTCATAGAACCCTGAATCACTTGAAGCGTGGGGAAAAATAGCTTTAGGTTAGATACCTATTCTCCACAACAGATCTCTGTTCTACATTCTTGCCGGGCCATATCTTTGAGTTAATGATCAGGGATCCTTCGCCTATATGTGTATTGTTACCAATAACACTGTTCACTATCTTAGAGCCCTTGCCAATATATGTGTGTCTCCCAATAATGCTTCCCTCGATTACCGTTTTCTCACCGATCACACATCTATCCATCACTATAGACCTGGAGATCCTTGAGCCGCTCATGATAACTGTATAGTTATCTATGATAGTATCCCATAGATCTACACCCTCGCTCAGATCCACATGTCTACCGATCAATATATCTCCGCTAACTCTCAAAAGACCCTTCTCGATCATCCCTACTAATCTCTCGTGAAGTTTCCTAGATAAGGAGCTTCTACCCATCATCCTCACACCCCCATATACTCTGGTAACTCTGAGATCCTGTGGACTGAGGTTTCTCAAGAGATAGAAAGAGGCCTTCATATAGCTTTCAGGCGTCCCTATATCGAACCAATAGCTTTTCAATATATAGCCCTTAACCTTCATTCCTCTGGATATTACTTCTGGTATTACGTGGCTCCCGAAGTCCGTCAAGCCATTGATCCTCATTTTTCTCCCCACCTCATCGTCGAAGAATCTCCTGATCCACGGTTCTATAACATAGATCCCAGTATTGATCAGCCTCGATGGAGCATGGGCAGGGCTCTTGGGCTTTTCAACAAAACCCTTTATATTCATATCACTATCTATATCAGCTACACCGAATCTTGTTATATCTTCTCCCTGATCTAGTTCCTTGAGTACTATGGTCATATCTGCCTCCGACTCTCTATGGATTTTCCAGAGATCATAGAGATCTATATTGAAAATAATATCACCCTGCACGACAAGCACTGCTTCATCTATATCATAGTAATCCATAAGTATCTTCACAGACTCAGCATTCCCGCTTGTAGAGAAGTTAGGCTGGTATCTAACCCTAATGGAGTCGGGCGAGAGACCAAGCATTGCTGCGAGTCTCTCACCACCGCCTAGGTAGTCAACCACCTGTGTATAGTTATAATACCCACTAACACCTATGTAGAATTCCTTAACCCCTTGGGAAGCTAGCATTGATAATATGTGCTCTATCAGCGGTCTGTTAAGAAACCTAACCATAGCCTTAGAGGTATCGACTGTTAATGGGTATAGCCTGGTGCCCAGACCACCAAGTGGTATTATGGCCTTCTTAATCACAATCTCTCCTCTTCCAAATAATAATACGGATGATAGAATATAATAATATATTATCAGTTATAGCTAACAGCAAAGTTGCCCTGAATATACATAAGGCTCCACTATTCTGGTAGATCTGTGGTATAGGGTAGTTATTAATAGTAGTAATAGAAAGATCTTAGGCTTATTTATGCATTGTTTTTACAACATCCTCAAGGATCCCTATTCTCCTCATTCTAAAGATCCTTGGATCCATTGTATCGAGCTTCCTAGATATTATTGGTTTAAACTCCATTTTGGATAATATGTCTTTCTCAAGATCAACGCCTGGCGCGATCTCGACAAGCTCAAGGCCTCTGCTGGTAAGCCTGAAAACAGCCCTTTCGGTTATATATACAACCTCTTTCCCGTACTTTTGGGCTAGTCTCCCGCTGAAGAACACTTTGTATACTCTTGATACGAATTTGATGATATCTCCGTCTTTCACGATCTTCAAGCCGTTCTCGGTCACTCTTATATCGCTCGGACCGGCTGTGAAGGAGCCTGCGAATATAATCCTAGGAGCTCCCCCAGCTATTACTGGGAAGCCTCCCGGACCTGGTATTCTTCCGGGGAGGGCTGATGGATTAACATTGCCTTCAGAGTCGATCTGGAGAAAGCCTAGTATTGCAGCATCTATGACACCGCCCTCGAATAGGGAGAATGTGTCTGGGATTGTTGTTAATGCAAAGGGTCCATATACTATGCCGAAATCCTGTCCTGGAAGGGCTAGTCCTCCCCAGGCGCCTGATTCTACTACAGGTATTATTAGATGCGTTATCCCCTCCTCGATAGCGATCCTCGTTACAAGGGCTGGTATTCCCACGCCTATGTTGACCAGGACTGGGGATCTCTTTTCATTCAAGATCCTTACCAGCTCCATAAGGGCTCTCCTAGCTATAACGATCTCGTGCTCCTTCCACGACTGGTGTGGTATATCTTCAAAGATCTCTGGCTTTAGAGGAGGTATTACTCTGTGGCTAGCTCTGGGATCGTATTCGAAAGATCCTGATTGCCAGTGCCTCTCCCTCGGGGCTCTCACTATATAGTCTATCAGGGGGCCGGGGATCTCAACAGATCTCGGACTCAGAGTACCCATCTCGGTGATCCATCTAACCTGGGCTATAACAACCCCCGGATCCGGTCTAGCCTTAACAGCCTGGGCTATGCTTAGCACAGACCCCCTTATCCCCTCATCCTCGAGGCTTAGATTACCCATAACATCTGCACTTGTACCCCTTATCAAAGCCACCCTGGGTTTCGGGGCCTTATAGAAGAGGTATTCCTCTCCACCGATATTGATAAGCTCAACCTTACAGGTCATAGAAGCCTTGGCTTTTTCGTTCATTGCCCCGCCGTCAAACCTAGGGTCTAGCAATGTATCCAGGCCGATCTTTGTTATCAGCCCTGGTCTTCCTGAAGCTACCTCTCTGAACCAATATGCTGTTATCCCTAGGGGCCATGAGTACGCTTCAATCATATTATCCATAACCATTTTCTGTAACCATGGTGAGAAGCCTAGGAAGGGCATCAATATGCCTCTTATAAAGTTCCTATCATTCTCTCTATACAGCTCCTCTGCAACCTTATCTAGGGCTCTTCCAGGAACTGCTGGAAGCGCGTCTGATATTATGAAGAGATTCCTCGGATGCCCTGTCTTTTTATAGAGGTTATAGAGTTCTAGTATCAAGTGCTCTGGCGTGGTAGCCATGTTGAAGCCGGAGATCGCGATGACAGTTCCATCGTCTATGCATGACAACGCCTCCCAAGCACTAACGATCTTTTTCTCCACCACTTCTAAACATCTAATCAAATCAGGCTCCAAAACAATATTCCTGGGAAGATTATTAGGCAGTAGTAGAGGGGATTCTTCTGAGTAGGGTTTTTATAGCAATCATTGAGGGTTCTGTTTTCTAAATCCTTATCGCCTGTAGTGCTATAATAGATATGAGGTTCCTGTATGTTTGATGTTGTAGTGATAGGTGCTGGCCATAATGGTTTAACCGCTGCTATCGTGCTTGCTATGAGGGGGCTTAATGTTGCTGTAATAGATCATCTGCCATGGTATGGCGGCATGTCAGGCTCAAAATGGCTAGCCGGCTCCAAGATCCCTGTTGGGGCCTATGTGGTTGGGCTAGTCCCCGAGAGGATCTTAAGGGATGTTGGAGTCAGGCTCAAGAAGTTCTATCCAGACCCTATAGCAGTATATTTGCATGGCGATACTATTGTTAGGTGGTGGTTTGATCTCGATAGGAGATTTCGTGAGCTAGAATCTATGGGTGTGGGTAATGTTAGAGAGATGTGGGGATCTATTGTAGATTTTCACAGATCTCTTGAGAGATACCTATTAACAATAGATCCCCCATCTATGCAGGAACTCCTCTCTGACCCAGTGCTGGGATGGTTTATTAAGAAGAGCTCGAGGGATTTCCTTGCAAAATATCTCCCACCATGGCTGTGGGGCATGTTTATACTGGATTTCTACCTGGATCAACCTGCTTTTCTCGTCGGTTACTATAATCCTCCCGAAGGCTGGTTCTTTCCAGAGAATGGTAGGGAGAAGGGTGCATGGGTTCTTGTTGATGAGCTTTTTAGAAGAGCGGTTGAGGAGGGGGTTAAGATCTACCTTGGGATCGGTGTTTCTAGAATCCTGGTTGAGGGTGGAAAAGCTAGAGGTGTGATTCTGGAGGATGGAAGTAGGGTTGAAGCTAGGTATGTGCTCTCGACTGCAAGCCCTGCTAACACTCTTATCGACATGCTGGATCCAGGGTTCATTGATGAGGATATTATAAAGAGGCTTGAGAAGGGGAGCCCTATGATTGGTGTGAGGAGAATAGCTGTGATTCTTAAGGAAAAACCCAAACTAGCGGGCTATCTAGAGCAGTATAGGGAGTCGATCATACAGACCCCTAAAGGAGAGATTGTGGTTATGGGTAATAGTGTGATCGCAACAGGAGGTTTCGGAATAGAGGATCTCGAAGAACTGATCCTAAATGTGAGAAGAGACGCGAAAGCCCTAGAGATCATGGATGCCAGGGATCTAGAGAACGTGTTTAGGGTGAGAGGGGGTAATGTGAACCATATTATAATGACCCAGGATTATCTATTTGACTGTAGACCAGTATGTGGCTGGGGCTATAGAACACCCATTGAAGGGCTCTACCTAGGCGGTGCGGGTACATGGCCTGGCGGTCAGCTTACCTGCATTCCGGGATGGAATGCCGCTCACAAGCTTCTAAGTGATTTGAAGAATGGTTCTGGATAGGTGGGGCCGCCGGGATTTGAACCCGGGACCACCAGCGCTCTGGGATCCCTTGCTACGGGGTGCTCACCCCAGGCTGGCATCCTCCCAAGCTAGACTACGGCCCCTCACGTTCTTATGATCCTGTCTATAGCTAATAAGCTAAGATCTCGGTCTTTATTATCTTCTCTAGAAACATATCTATATGGAGCAATATTGGATAGGAAACATGGTTATTTCGAATATGCTGAGGGGTTTAGGGGGGTTCCATATATTCTTGAGAAGGGAAGCTTGATCGATAGCATAGTATTGATCCATGAGGAGAACTTCAATGCGACGATCTCTAACGATCAGAGACTAGCAATATTATCGCTGCTTGCTAAAGGTGTTACGAGAGCATCACAGCTTGCTGAGAACATAGGGGTTGTAAGGACAGCTGTTTATAGGCATCTACACTTCCTAGAGAACCACGGCTGGATCGTTAAGCATGGTGAGGACTACCTATTAACATCAAAGATCTATCTCGTTTACAGGGTATATAGCTCACCAGCAGGGGCTTCTCTAGAGGTGCTTGAGAATAAGGGTGCCTTTATAGATGATAGCTATGGTCTTCTAGTGATAGTCAGCGGTGTCGATGCTAGCAAGAGATGTACCAACTGCTTGTTAATAGACCTGTGTAGAAGTAGTGTGAATGCTATAAGCAGGAGGTTTGATGTGAGTGAGAGTGAAATCCCTTCTATAAGGATCATATCATCGCTATCAAAGCTTGTTAAGATGAATATAGAAAGCATGCTTAGAAAGGGATTTGTGGTTCTTAAGAAGTGATTACGGCATGGTATAATGATCAGGATTGTTGTTAAGAGCAGGATAACAGATCTAGGGGTTGTTACAAGAGATCGATTAACAGAGATCCATGTTCCAAAACAGATAGCCCTGCTCGACTGTATGCTCAAAACAATGGGCTATTCGCTGTGTGCAGCATATCTCGTGTCAGGAGAGCCTAGGGATGATGATATAGTGAATGCAGCTGCTAGAAGACTTGTAAGTGATCTATCAAACGATCTCTCAGCATTCTCAGGAGCATATGGCCTTTTCAGAGTTAACATCAAATACCCTCTATACAAAAACCTCTACAGGCTTACGAGCAGAGCAGAGATCTACAAATACCTAGCGGTTAGATATCTAGAAAGCGGATCCCCGGATCTGGATCTCGCCATAGGGATCACTGCTAAGAATGCTGGATTCAGGGTCGATGGCAGCTGGCTCTCCATGGATAGAAGAAGAAGATACCTAGTAAATATAAGGGCCGACTGGCTCAAGGCAATTCCAGCTATAGAGAGCCTTAGGAGATCTTTTGACGAGTACCTAAACCCGTTGATAAAGATTCTGAAGAGTGTTAAAACCCCTCAGCTAGAAGATCCTCCTCCACCAGAGGATCTTATAGAATGTGTAGAGGGTAAGGTTATAGATTATAGATCTATAAAGGATAAGATCGATGATTCCGAGATGATCCAAAGTAACAAAAACCTACCTAAGATCCTCAGTGCGCTCTCCACCTCGAAGATTGTAAGGGATAGAGAAAGCGGTATTAAGATGGTTATGAAAAGCTTCTCCGACTATGCCTCCGCTAAATGGCTTCTAATAAGCCCTACAGTGGATCTAATGACCCTCGTGGGTATAAGGCCCAAGGCTCTTCCCCAAACGAGGTTCTGGAATGAATATAGATATACAATAGAGCTTAGGAAGCGTGGTATAGCTACCCAGAGGATCCTCTACATAGATCCGTGGTCTCTCACAATGCTCAAAGAATACATAGAGGGCGAGCCCCTGAGCAGCTATGCCATATATAAGGGCTTGATAGGCGAGGCCATCGAGATTTTTATGAGAACAATTGCCAAAATACATAGCAGCGGGGTTTGCTTGATAGACACGAAGCCGGATAACTTTATAACCATAGAGGGGAGCGATACTGCTTACTGCATAGATCTCGAGCAAGCTGGTGAGTGTAGAAGGTATAGCCATATGGCGTGGGATTTGATCGTCTTTCCCTACTTCCTGTTGCTCATCGCTCCCAGCAATGTGGCTAGCAGAATACCACTTATAATTGAGGATAAGATAAAGGTCTATCTCGATAGCCTTAAACTTGGAGATGAAGCTAAGGCGAGGATTTTGAAGAGCCTGTCGGATCCGAGGGTCACATCTATATTCCTAATAAGCATGTCGATCGTAGGGCCTACGAGGATCAAGCCACTGTTGGATATACTGAAAAAACTGGGCTCTCCTAAACCGTGATGATAACGTTACTGCGTTATTTACCATCCTTGAGGTATATTGTCTCGACACCTTCGTTAACAACCTTCTCAACAGCTTTTATAACCTCTGTCTCTGTTATGGGTCTTCCGGTCCATTTCAGAGCCTTGTGCCTTATAATATAGCCTGTCTCCATAGCTATGACTCTGGCAGCTTGTCCTAAGTAGTTGTTCTCTATATCGATCACCAATCTAGAGGATTCAAGGACTTTTTTAACAAGCCTCTTGGGGAAGGGGCTGAAGACCCTTATTTGGAGGAACCCTACTTTATAGCCCTTCTCTCTAAGAAGATCCAGCGCGTCTAGAATAGCCCCTTTGGTTGTTCCCCAGCTGACTATCGTTATGTCTGGGTTCTCTTCCCCATATATGGCTACCCTCTCCTCTTCTGGTATTTCTTTGTCAGCTGTTTCTAGCTTTTTAAGCCTCTTCATATACATCTCATACCTAGTCTCCGGATCCTCTGTTATGTGTCCTAGAGGATCGTGCTCATCGCCTGTATACCACATAACAACCCCAGGGGTTCCTATAAAGGCTCTGGGCGATATACCCTCCTCTGTTATCTCGAATCTCCTGTAGTTCTTCACAGGATCTCTGACAAGCTTTCCTCTCTCAATCTTTACCTTATTCTTATCAATCTTAACCAGGGCCCATGAGTTAGCCAGGTTCTTCTCCACCAAATGTATTACGGGGCATTGATAGATCTCTGCCCAGTTAAGGGCTCTTACAGCATCGTAGACGGCTTCTTCGTGATCCCCTGAGGATAGCACGATCCTCGGAAACTCGCCGTGACCTGCGAAGAGCGCGAAAAGCAGATCAGCCTGGCTATCCCTTGTCGGAAGACCAGTGCTCGGACCGCCTCTCATATATAGCGTTACAACAACAGGGACCTCGTTCATCCCAGCCCATCCAAGACCCTCGGCCATTAGTGAGAAGCCAGGCCCGCTGGTTGCTGTAGCGCTCCTAGCGCCTGTTAGGGCAGCACCTATAGCCATGTTTATAGCTGCTATCTCGTCTTCGCTTTGGAACACCACTATCCCGGCTCCTTTAAGAAGCTCTGCCTCGTCTTTAAACTCAGGATCTATTTCGATCGCCTCGTAGCTCTCTAGGAAGAAGCTCTCATCAGCAGCGGGCGTTATGGGATAGTATGTCTGGAAAGTCAGCCCCCCAAGGATCTTCCCCACAGCTACAGCCTCGTTGCCGTTTAGTATAACCATTGGTTCTTTTCTCGGTTCAAAGCCCTCGAGCTTTTTATCGAAATCGCTAAAGTTATTCTTAACATAGTTATAAACTATATCAGCCACAACCAGGTTCTGCTCAATAACCTGGGGTCTTTTAGCACCAAACACATCCTCAAGGCCTGCTCTGAAAGCACCTATCGATACACCTATCATAGCGGTAACCGCGGATAACACTACTGTGTTGAGGAATCTCTGGACAGCAGAGAGGCTTCCAGCCTTTAGCCTTTCAGCAGCCTCTGCCAGGATCTTCTGGTATGGGAGCGGGCAGAGCTTTGCCCCCAGCTTCTCCTCAGCATACATTAGAGCTCCTTTTACGCTGGGCTCGTAGCCATTGCTTCTGAGCTTCTCCTTTACATGTTCCTTCGTATCGCTCTCCATCATTCCCAGCGCGTCTATTTTAACCTGGCTGAAGGTGGGGTCAAATATTATTGCACCGCCTGGGACTATGTCGTCGAAGTGGGTCGCTATCGACTCTGCATCGAGTCCTGCTACTATATCTACTTTGCTTTTAACAGACCTAACGGGTCTATCCCTAGCCCTTATCTGAAAATAGCTATGCCTACCCATTATGTTAGAGAAATACTCTCTCTTTCCATAAACATATAACCCCATCCTTGCAAGGGATCTTATGAAGATCTGAGCGGCAGTCTCTATACCTCCCCCCTGCGGGCCCCCCAGTATAACCTCGATCTCAGGCATTCTATGCACCGCTCAGTAATATATATTGTTTGAACCCTTATATTTGGATATACATATCAGCGATATTGTCTGAATCCTTATATTTGAGTATACATATGCATGATCGTTTTTAGCTGCTGCTCAATATTATGCTAAGACCCTTTTATAAGGTATAAAACGGGATCATTTGTGGCAGAGGTCTTCCATAATCTTTATAACCTCCTCCTCGTCTGTTAGCGATATAGGGGCATTGATCCTCGATTTAAAGATATATATGAAGTGAGGCGCGGATCCCAGTGCTAAGTACTCTCCATTGCTTATATATAGTGGTTTGAAATACGTAAATATACATAGGAGTAATGGGTTAAGGAAGAATGCTTTTGGACCCACATAGCCCCTCACTATATATATTGTCGAAGTAATCCTGGATGATGTGTATATTTTATCTGTTTTCACGGATAGAGATTTATCTTTTATAACTGTGTCTCTGAACGTTATGATAGTATTTACAGGGCATAGATGGAGCTTTATTCTTATAAACCCTATCGATATTGATAAGAGATGGATCGTCAGTATTATTACTAATATGATTGCTAGGCTATTAATGCTGAGAGTTATTAGGAGTGCTGTGATAAGGCTTGGTATCGATATAGATACTACTCTCCTGGAGCTCCACATATCGAGCTTTCTACCTATATCTCGCAATATCCTTTATATATAGATATGGTATTGATAGCAATATCCTAATAATGCCGATTGCAAGCATAAGGGTATCTATAGAGCTCACAGGATCCTCAAGTGTTGATATATAGGTGTAGAGAGCGCCTCCTATCACAGAGCCTATGACGGTTGCAACACCGTTGAAAAAGCTATAGAGGGAGAGCGCTTTCCTCTTATCAATCGAGTGATCCATGACATACGCTGTATATGCTATCACAGCAGAGTTCGTATAGCCAGCCACGAGCTGGATTAGGTAGAGTTCATATACATTGCTTGAGAGAGCATAGCCTAGGGGAAATACTGCTAAGAGTAACCGTCCAGAGAACATCACTATCTTCCTATTAAAATCCACAAGCACGCCAACGATCCTTTGGAGTATTAGTGTTGAGACACCCGCTATAACTGTTAAGAGCCCAACCTCAGCAGCCCCCATTTCAAACTTATAAACCTGGGCGAGGGGGAAGAGTGGCCATGCTAGGGACATAACCACCATGTATGATGCATTGACTAGATAGAAGGCTCTAAGGGCATTTATACTTGGTGCGATCCTAGTGGTGCTTGTGCTCGTTGTCTCTGTCCCTCTGTATTCCTCCTCATGTTTATAACTTAGTAGGGATAGAGAGCTCAGGATCATGAGGGCCCCGGATGCTATGAAGAAATAACCCATATTGTTTAGATTCCTACCAACCACATACCCGGTTAGTAATGTGGCCGTGAGCGAGCCTATGTTTGCATAGAAAGAATATCTTGCAAGCTCCATACCTCTCTTACCACGACTGATCCTCTCGAGAATAAGGGTCCATCCGAGGGAAGCTATCCCGGCTGCCAACTGTGTTGTGAGGTATAAGCCCACGAAAAGAGGGCCGAGGGTTGCTGCTATTCCCGCAAGGATCCAGAGGATGCCTGAGAATAACGTGCCCATAATAGCAAGAGCCTTTGGATTTGACTTGAGCTTCAGGATAGCTATTTGAGAGACTCCTGGGAGTGCTGTTGATGCGGACGATATTAGTGATACGAAGTATACAGAAAGCCCTGAGGACACTGCGAAGAAGCCTACGAAGGGGTTGCCAAGCCCGTTAGCGAGGTTATTTAGAATCGAGTAGATCTTCAGGTTCTTCAAAGGCTAACGTCCAAATCAAAAACATTCTTAGACCTAATAAGGGTAAAAGCCTACTCACCATGGCACGATGGATCCTGGGTTTGTAAGCTTAATTTCCTCTTGTGATTTTTAATATGGTGAGAAAACTGGGAGAAAAAGCCTTAGATCCGTATGAGAACGCTGTTATGCAGTTAAAAAAAGCTGTTAATGTTCTAGGGCTTGACGATGAAGCTTTTGAAGCTTTAAAAACCCACGAGAGAGTTATCCAGGTAAAGATCCCGGTGAGGATGGATGACGGTAAAACAAGGATCTTTATTGGGTGGAGGGCTCAGCATAACAGCGCTCTTGGCCCCTATAAGGGAGGCGTTAGGTATCATCCCGAGACAGATATGAGCGAGGTTATGGCTCTATCCATGTGGATGACATGGAAATGCTCGTTGTTACAGCTACCATTTGGTGGTGGGAAGGGAGGCGTTAGAGTTGATCCTAGAAGGCTGAGTTTCAGGGAAATCGAGGCTCTGAGCAGAGGATACTTTGCAGCGATCTCAAGATTTGTTGGTGAAGATCTGGATATACCGGCACCAGATGTCTATACAAACCCGCAAACCATGGCTTGGTATATAGATGAGTATTATAGAATAATTGGGCATAACATATTCGGCGTGGTTACTGGAAAGCCCCAGCAGCTGGGAGGTCTAGGAACCAGAATAGTTGCCACAGGTTTCGGTGTGGCAGCAATCGCTAGAGAGGCTGCTAACAAGATGCTCGGAGGCATAGAGGGTAAGAGGGTTGCTGTCCAGGGTTTTGGTAATGTTGGCTCCTATGCTGCCTATTATCTGAGCAACTGGGGAGCAAAGGTTGTTGCTGTAAGCGACTCGAGCGGTGGGATCTATGATCCCAAGGGTTTGAGGATTGATGAGGTTATGAGGGTTAAGAGCGAGAAGGGGAAGGTGATCGAGTATCCGGATGCTAAGAGAATATCTAATGAGGAGCTTCTAACATTAGATGTAGATATACTCATCCCAGCGGCGTTGGAGAATGTTATAACCATCGATAATGCTCCAAAGATAAAGGCTAAGCTTATTGTTGAGGGTGCTAATGGCCCTACAACCCCTGAGGCCGACGATATATTATTCAAGAGAGGGATCTTCGTTGTTCCCGATATTCTGGCCAATGCTGGCGGTGTTACAGCGAGCTGGATAGAATGGGTTAATAACAGGACAGGAGGGTGGATAACAGATGACGAGGCTATGAGGAAGCTTGAGGAGAAGATGATCACAGCGTTCAGAACGCTCTATAGCTATATGAATAGGAGGAGCGATATAGATCCTAGAACAGCAGCACAAGCCGTAGCGGTGGAGAGAGTATATAATGCAATGAAACTAAGGGGATGGATATAGATAGTCACGCTTGTCTTTTTTAATCATTATTGTTTATCTAGTCAGACCAAGTTGATCCTTGTAGCAATGTAACTTTTACATGTTTTTAACATATGTTTATATATAGATACTCGCACTTTAAATCGATGGTAATGGGATATGGCAGTCCTTGACGAGATCCTTAACATAGATCTCGGGGGTACTGTTGCTAGAATAGTGGATTTTATAAGATCCTATATAGGATCTTCAGGAGCCTCCGGCGTTGTGGTAGGGCTAAGCGGCGGTGTTGATAGCTCAGTAACCGTGACTCTTCTCTCCAAGGCTATAGAGGCTAAGAGGATCTTAGGTCTAGTCATGCCCACAAGCTTCACACCAAAAAGGGATGTGGAGGATGCAATAGAGCTTGCTGAGACGCTTGGGATAAGATATAAAGTAATCCCGATAGACGATATTGTTGAGGGGTTCAAAAAAGCAGCTTCTGTCGAGGAGAACGCAAAGACAAGGATTGCTATAGCTAATCTTAGGGCTAGGGTTAGGATGTCCCTTCTATATCTACACGCTAACCTCGAAAACCTATTAGTGGCTGGAACATCTGATAAGAGCGAGATCCTGTTGGGATACTATACAAAATATGGTGATGGAGCCTCGGATTTTCTTGTAATATCACATCTATACAAGACACAGGTGAGGCTTTTAGGCAGATATCTCGGGCTGCCTGAGAGGATATATGGAAAGCCATCATCGCCACAGCTATACCCAGGACACAGAGCTGTTGACGAGCTTCCAGCAGACTACGATATACTGGATCAGATACTATACCTGGTCTTTGATAAGGGTCTAGGGGTGAGAATGACTGCTGAGCTTTTAAGAATAGATCCTGGTATTGTTGCCGCTGTTGTGAGAAGGTTCATCGATACACAGCACAAGAGATCGCTTCCCCCAGCTCCAGAACCTCTATCAATTAAGATCGATGTAGAGGTTCTTAAGAAAGAGATCTCTGAGAAATTTTAGACAGATCCATAAAGGTATTTTGACCTAGGGCGTTAAAACTAATATACTACGGTTGGGTAGATATTTATATGGTGTTGAGATGCTGGGGTGAGTGGTATGAGCTACAAGGTTTCTGAGGAGGAGTTGAAAAAAGCCCTCGATCTCGAGGCTAAGGCTAAGAAGGATCCTAAGAAAAGATGGGTTGAGAGGATGATGAGAAGTGCGAAGCAGTATCACAAAATATGCCCATACTATGATAAAAAGACAGTTGTGTGTTTCCTAAGGCTTGGTGAGAAATGCGATAGAGACGGGAGGTTTGAAGCATGCCCGGTGTTCATAGCATTCCTTGAGAGGAAATACGATGAGATCACGAAGGCTGGGAAGCCTCTTCCCGTGGATTTTCTAGACCCGCTTATAACCTATGGATGATTCAGATAAATGGTAACCTTGTTGGGAAAAACACTCTCAGAAGTGCTGGGAGCCCTTAAAAACATACCAAGAACAGGGTGGGTTCAGAGGGGAATCCCTCCAGCAATAGCTGAGACTGTAGCGTCGCACGTTTATGAAGCCTCTGTGCTATGTCTAGAGGTAGGCTCTGAACTTGTGTATACAGGTATTGTTAGTGAGGAAGAAGTCTCTAGGGCTGTCATGATTACGTTGGTTCACGATATAGGTGAGGGTATAGTTGGGGATCTTAATAGATTTGTCTCGGAAGAGATTGGAGAGCTTAAAGAGAAGATCGAGGAGAAAGCTATAGCTAAAATAGGATCTAGAGCTATACTGCCCCTCTACAGAGAATATAGAGAGAGATCATCAATACCATCCATGCTAGCTCACATATGTGATAAGCTATCGACATATCTCCAGGCAGAGAGATACTCCTCCCTAGGATTCGATGTGAGGGAAATAGCCGAAACATCGTTGAAAGAGATCAGGATCCTGGCTAGAGAGCTGTGTCGTGGAAGCGATAAATGCATAGAGATTATCGAGAAGCATATGCATAGGAGATCCTAGTGCGCGTTTAAAGATCTATCTTGCGGAGTAGTTAGCAGTTTATATATCGAACATCTATTCCTTGATATAATGAATATATTGAAGAAGGATCCCCACACAGCATACAAGGATCTCTAACACGCTTTTACACGGCTTATAAGCAATAGCTAATTATACTAGTATGTGGATAGCTTGAAGAGATATCTAGTCATAGTCATGCTTTTTGGCTTTGTGAGCATGTTTGCCGACATGACCTATGAAGGTGCTAGGTCTATTCTACCCCAGTACCTAGGATACCTAGGCGCAAACCTAGCGGTTATAGGTTTTCTCGGGGGTTTTGGGGAGTTTGCCAGCTATCTCTTGAGGTTCGTGTCCGGCCTAGTATCATCTAAATATGGGCTTCTCTGGACGCTAACGATCTCTGGATATATGCTCACAGGACTCTCCGTGGCTCTTATCGCGATCGCGCCTAGCTGGGTCTATGTTGCGTTGTTAACAATCATGGAGAGGATTGCTAAAGGGCTTAGAACACCACCGAGGGATGCGCTCATAAGCATAGTAGCCGCCAAGGGGCGGAGTGGAAGGGCGTTTGGGCTTCATGGTGCTATAGATCAGGTTGGCGCTGTCCTTGGTCCTTTGATAGCTGCTTATATGCTCGCATCCTATGGATTCTCGCCTCTTACATTTGTTGTGCTTTCAGTGTTTTCATTTATAGCGGTTTCGATCCTCATCTATACAAGATCTATATACCCGAGGGATGTGGAAGTAACACCTAGGAAACCTGTGATAGGGATTCTCAGGGGGCCTCTCACACTATATAATCTCTCCATATCGATCCCCGCTCTTTCATCGATCTCTCTTTTCGTAGCTATATACTGGGTGGGTAGGAGCGATCCCTTAATCGGTGTTATGTATTTCATCGCAATCCAAGTTATAGAGATCCTTATGTCAATAGTGCTTGGTGAGCTATACGATAAGATAGGTATAAGGGCCATCTATATATACTACATGATCATTCCCCTAACAACGCTTGGACTGATCCTAAACCCCCTGCTACTATTAATAGGAGTGATATTTGCTATAGAGAACAGTATCCAGAAAGCAGTGATCGGGGATCTGGCTAGGGGTAACGAGCCACTTGCGTATGGATATTACCACATGGTCTATGGGATAGCACTAGCGGTGGGAGGCTATATAGTGGGGCTCTTAGCCCAACAGGGATTAATAGACATCCTCCTAGCCCTATCGCTAAGTCTGTCAATACTCGGTGCAATGATGATGCGGGTAACAATACGTATTACCAAGGCCGGAGGATATAGTGGCGAAGCCGTGTGAGCAGATCTGAGGATCTATAGGGCTTTAACCTAGAGCTTTTCTCCAGGTCTGGTTCTGTCTATGTGTTACTACTAATCCTGTTACCCGGCTTTCTAGGGATGGTTGATATAGCTGACCCTCCTACTATGAGGAGACCGCCGATTATATCACCAAATCCTAGCTTTTCACCAAGTATAACATACCCTAGAAGTGCTGTGAATACTGGTAATAGGTTTGAATACGGTGCAGCAGTTCCGGAGCCTACTATCGATACGGCTTTATTCCACATATAATATGCAACTGCCCCTGGGAGGGCGGCTATCCATAGTAGCTGTAATAGGATCTCAGGTCTGGATATAGCTGAAACCTCTCTGTATATGAATGGTGAAGAGACTACACCGAGTAGAGAGGTTGATAGGACTAGTGAGGCGTATGTTATGAGCCTCTGATCCCCTTCGGGGAATAGTTTTTTCTGCATCACCGTATATATAGCCCATATGAAGCCTGTCAGGATTCCTAGGAGGATCCCTATGGAATCCCTATAAGCCTCTATATCTATTCCTCTGGCTGTGAATAGCAGGGTAACGCCTATCGATGAGAGAACGGAACCCAGGATTTGAAGTGTGTCAGGCTTAGAGACTTTCATAACAACCCCCACAATAATGATCGATATAGGTGTGAACCCATAGGCTAGCCCCACTATAGAGGATGGAGCGAGGGCTAGCGCCTGGTAAAGAGCTATGTTAAATATAGCGAAGCCAACTAGACCTAAGATGAGGGTTTTAACATTTGCATAGATAGATAAACCTTTAACCACACCGAGACCCATCACCAATGGATATACCAAAGAGGCTAGGAGCCATCTGAGTGTTGTTATCGCTAGTGGGCTCAAATACTCGCTAAGACTTCTACCAATTATATTGTTGGTGCTCCATAGAAAATGGCAGAGGATTAAAAACAGCACAGCCTGGATCCTTCTATCCACGACAGCCACCTCTTGTTGTTAGCTGCAGGGTTATTTTGGCTTAGCACATCTATAGACCCTAAACCCTCCTATGGTTCATAGTTATAAACCGATCTCGGGGGAAGAAGGGGTTCAAGCTTAATAACAGCCAGCATCTAACCATTCTGCCTCTAACCTAGTCGGGATTCTATTTGTAGGTTTAGTCTACTCGGTGCATAGCCAGTGCTATTTCTATTATTCTTAGTCCATCGATGTGGAAGACCTCTTGGTAGTAGCCTATGCACATCAGCTGGCTGTTTTGGTTATATAGGATGCTCTCTGTGTGTTTGGGCGGCTTCCCCCTCAGAATTTAGTCACGATTTGTCTCACCAAACCTGCATAGGTATTTATAATGTGTGCATATGATCTATAGGTGTGTTATTCTATGTTCTAGGCATATATGTCGTAAGATCGCGAGGATCTAGTTGAGGATCGGTGTAATCACGTTAATTAATTAATAAAATCCTTTGATAAAACCTGAGGCAGTTTGCTTAGGCCTAGAGCTAATACTACTTGGGACGCATGATTCTTGGTGGATATTATGCATAGTGTTAAGGTTGAGGTTGTGAGGGATCTTGAAGCGCCTGGAATAGATCCCAGGATATTGGGCATATTTAGGGAGTATCTCGGGTATGTTGGTGATGGTTATTGTGAGTTTGAGGAAGCCCTGCTTGTATGTGTTATAAGCATTCCCAAGGTTCTGGGCAACGGGATTCCGCAGGTTGAGTTATTCAGAGTATTCATAGTAGTGGATCCAGATGTTGATAAGATGTATATCTACCCAGAGGATGGAGAGGCATTTCTAGCAGGTCTTGGGATGGAGAGGCTTGAGAGGGCTGGGGATTATAGGGAGGCTCTCCAAGAGCTCCTCAACCACCTGGTTGGGAGCTATAACGCTATTCTTACTAGTATACAGGATGCCATAGATAAGGTTGAGGATATGGTTGAGAGCGGGGATCTTGGATATGTTGTTAAGGCAACATATGTGCTGAGAAGATCCCTTATAAATACTAGGAGGGGGCTTAAAAACCTTGTCCAGATGTTGAGGGAGATCAATAGCGATCAGAGAAAATCGTCGATGGTGAAAAGCCACCACATGCTCCTAGAACTGATCGACGAGGCTTTAGCAGGGCTCGAAATCGTGGAAATATATAGAGAGACAATAATATCGCTGAGAGAGGCGCACGCATCTCTACTAGGGCTTAAGCTGAATGATATAGTTAAAAGGCTCACAGCCATAACGGTTGTGCTCATGCTCCCAACCCTCATAGCCTCTATATATGGCATGAACTTCGATACATCCTACCCCCTAAACATGCCAGAACTATCTTGGAGCTTCGGCTATATATATGCCCTGCTCCTCATGATCTCCTCATCAATGGCTGGCTACTTTTTACTAAAGGTAAAAGGGTGGTTCTAATAATATGATATAGCAGCTGCGGTGGCGATCTTGAAAGGGCGTGAGGCTATCAAGGAGATCCTTGATAGACACGGCATAACATATAGGTTTGTCTTTGTTGAGAATGCGAGAACAGTAGATGATGCTGCTAGATCCCTTGGTGTTGGTAGGGATAGGATTGCAAAGACCATTATAGTAATAACAGACCAGGGAGCTATAGCTGTTTTTCTCAAGGGTATCGATAGGGTTGATATGGGCAAGCTGAAGAAAAACCTAGGGTTAAAGAACGCTAGGCTGGCATCACAGGAAGAGGTTGCGATGCTGACGGGCTATAAGGCTGGTGGGGTGCCTCCTGTGATAGAGGGTATGGAGACTATAGTTGATTCCAGGCTTGCAAGGGAGGAGAACGAGATCTTCTGTGGAGGCGGTGATGAGAAAACACTCCTTGCTCTGAAACCTAGAGAGCTGGTTGAGAAGCTTGGTCTCAGGATCCTGGATCTCGCAGCCCTAAAATGAGAACACCGACATTGAGGTAGAACTACGGTAGAACTACTGATCCTTAAGGGAATCCATGATAACTCTGATTATATCTTTCTCGGTGATTATTCCTGCAGGGGACTCGGGGGATCCTACCAAGACGCACTTGGATCTGGTGTTGAGCAGCTTTTTAGCAAGTGAGACCAGGCTTGTATCCTCTGGTACGAATAGCGGCTCCTCATACCCTATTCCAGAGATGCTTTTCCCAATAAGAACCTCGTCGGGGTTGCCCTTTATATGGGCTTCGGAGACTTTTGATATTATGTCGAGCATCACAACAACCCCAATAACGATGCCTTTATCGCTCACAACAAGTCTTCTAAATCCTCTCTGAACCATAACCCCTATTGCTTCTAATAATGGGGCTTCGAGATCTATAGTCTCTATGGGGCTTGAGGCTACATCTCCCGCTCTCAGCTCTGAGGGTATGGTTCTGACCAGGACTCTTATCAAGCTATCTTCTGTGATGCACCCCACAGGGTTTCCCGAGTCGTCTGTGAGTGATAAGCACTCATCGCTATATATGCCGTTAACTACTTCGTAGAGTTTCGATGAGATCGGTATGTTCCTGATCTTGTCGGAGATCTCTATAACGTTTCTATCAAGGATCCACGAGATCCTCCCCCTCTCAACCACAACCAAACCCTCCTCAGAGAGTTCGAAAAGCTCTCTAGCAACTCGCCTTGCTGTAACATAGAGACCCAGATCTCCTGAGGGGTCTTTGTTAAACACCACAGCACAGGGCCTTCTCAGCCTGTTCATCTTTATAGCGGTCTCCCATACTTTGGTTGTTGCGCTAGCAGCTGGAACAAAAGGATCCACAAGATCTGTTAGGTTCTCTATATATTCATCTCCGCTAAACAAGGTGACCCTCCAGCCCAGCCTAAGTGAGCATTAGCTAGAGGTAATATAAAGATATCAAACTAGATCTTGTGATCATTGTTGAAGCCTTGGATCGGTTTTACAAACCTCACCATATTATCTAGATCGCGTTTAACACAGGGATCAGGGGTCTGTTGTTAGGTCTAGCTTGTTCCCTGTTTCTGTGCAACTATGTAGTATGAGAACCTCAGATCCCCATGATCGATTACGGAGAGCTTTTCCCAAACATATTTTATAACCCTAGACCTTACACTATCTAGTTTCTTCTTCCCGTGCTCTGGGATCATGCTCATAATAATGGTTGGGTTTAGATCCACTATAATGATCCTCCCGCCCGGTTTTAGAACCCTCAGCATCTCATCTAGAGCAGCTTCTATATCGTTTATATGGTGCATCGTCATATGGCTAACCACATAATCGAAAGACCCACTATTATAAGGAAGAGATCTAGCATCTACTACATCTAACGAGAGAATTCCTTCTTCAACATATCTCCCAAAGATCTTTCTAGCCCTCCTAATAGCCTTAGGATCTATATCTATGCTTGTGAGCACACCACCAATGCTCCTAAGAAACTCTAGAAGAGCCCAAGTGTTTATCCCAAACCCTGTAGCAACCTCAAGCACTCTTGGCGTCCTACTAGCTATATGCTTCCTATATATAGCCCTAACATCCACTATCGTGTTTAAAGCCCTTGACAAGACATACCAAAGGACTCTTAACAAGCATTTACCCTCCAACACTCTTATAGATAGTCTTGGCTATCAATAAAAAGGATAGGGCTAGAATAAATACTATGAGCTCAACCAAGTAGAGCCCGGCTATCCTCGAGAACGGCACGAGAGAATCGATAAACCCCATTGGGAAGGCTATTGCGAAGTATCTAGGTCTCCTCATCACTGCTGCTAAGAAAACCAATACTCCCCATGAATAGTGGGCTAGGATTGAGGAGATACGCTCCACTATTGAAAGTCCTACTAGTGGGAGGATCTCGGTGGTGCTTAGGAAGAGCTCCGGATTTCTCTTCCTAAGCTCCTCAGACAACATATTACTCAGAGGATCTATCCCAAGGAATATGATCATATAGATAGAGACTAGCTGAATAAGGGAAAATAAGCCCAGGAGCAGCCCGTTCTCTGCAAATGAGAGCGAGATCCCATACCCTCCAGCATACCTAACATTATAGCCTCTCCTGGTTATAATCATAGCGAACAGATACGCAAAACCGATCTCGAAGAAAGAAGTCTGCAACCCATAGTAGAGCCCGAGGAGAGTGTTTGAGAAGTCCGGGCTCGGGGTAGTGTAATGGGATGTAAAGCTCTGTAGCACGATCTTTCCTCCTATTGCTATGAAATATGCTACCATAGCATATCCAAATACAGCTCTCCCAAGCCTTCCCACACGCACCATGTAGACCAAAAGTGAGAGGCTAATAGCAAGAGAGGCTGTAGGAGATAGGATCACTATAGCATTTATATTCTCAGACAAGTTTTCCTCATCAACACTGTCTATCGCTACCCGATAAATATTTAATGACAATCCATAAATGCTGAATATAAAGTGAAGACTCTCACTATAGATCGCAACAGATCTTAATTTAAAGGAGAAGTATTGTTGAGACCTTACAAGAAACACAAAGATCGATTATAATACCTTGAGGTGTGTTAAAACCAGACTAAACCCCGAGGTTTGATTAGCTTTGCTAAGCATATGGCGCTCGATACTCTGCTCTTCATACTGCTGCTGGCTTTAGGGGAGTATATATAGAGAATGAGAGTATGAAATTCAGTGGTGGAGTGCTAATTGGGGTATGTTAAAGTCAATGCGAGAGTGTGGTGTATAGAGAGTGGTATTGCTAGAGAAGTAACTCTGCTGGCAGATACTGGAGCTATATATACTGTTCTCCCGAGGAGTCTCCTTGAGGAGCTTGGTGTCAAACCTATTGGTAAAAGGAGATTTAGGCTAGCAGATGGTAGGGTTGTTGAGAGGGAGATCGGGCTGATCGGGATCGAGATTGGGGGTCAAGCTGTGCATACGATCACGGTTTTTGGCGATGAGGGAATATATCTCTTGGGAGTGGTAACGCTTAAGGAACTAGGTCTCCAGGTAGATCCTGTGAGTGGCGAGCTTAAACCGCTTGAGCTGTTACTAATGGTTCTAGTGCCGGAAGCCTATAATCTAAATTGATGCTGAATAACCTACTTAGTGTCAGGTATCCTGGCTCTTCTATACCTATGCCTCTCACCGATCGGTACTGTAGCATCTATCCCCAGCTTATCCCCGATACCGTTGCGGGCTGATGGGTCGAGGCTGCTGAGCCTAGCCTCCTTTATGATCACTATTCCTCTCGATGCTTGGAGTCTTGTAGCTATTGCCCATTCAACCTCCTCTGGGTTATCGATATCTATATCTCCATCGACAACGGTTACGATTTTCAGTGATGGGTGGGCTGCGAATGCAGCTAGTATTGCGTTTTTTGAGTCTCCATCAACGCTCTTCTCTATAGATATCAATGCGTGGAGCCATCCACCGCTAGCCCTTGTTAGCCTCACTTTATAGACTCTTCTAACAACCCTCGATACTGAGTAATATATATCGGCCTCCTTACCGATCCCCATGAGCAATACGTGCTCTGTTCTCCCCGCGAGGACTGTGTGGAAGGGTCTATCAACCTTAGATCTATAGATCTTGTCGAACACTATGAGGGGCTCCATCCTGATAGAATCATATGTTAGGAGAGCGTCAGCGAAAGGTCCTTCCTCGACATCCTCAAGCGTAACCCGGCCCTCGAGGACGTGGGAGCATTCACAGGGTACTGGGAGGTTATGGATAGGTGTTCTGCAGAGCCTCAGACTACCGCTGAGTAGTTTGTTAGCAACCTCCATTTCAAACACGCCATATCTTGGCTGAAGGGCTGCTCCGAGGAATACTACGGGGTGGGGTGAGAAGCACACTGCTATGGGGGTTTCTTTATTCCTAGATCTATAGGCATCTATGATCTTTCTTAGATGTCTTGGTACAATCCTAGCCGCGCCGGTCATTCTACCTTTAATAAGGATCCTGTGTATCGATGCGTTATAGATCTCCTGATCAGGGTCTCGTGCTATAAATATGGATGAGGTGAAATACCTACCGGCATCGCCTTCATAGAAATGTAGTGCTGGGAGCTCCTCTAGAGATCTGTTATCCTCTATATAGTGATCCCCGAAGCTTTCTTCGGAACACCTAGCAGGGTTATCCATAGCGTTGGTTAGTTTTAAATACAGCTCTTCATCGCTTTTCACTCCTAGGTAGTTCTTCAGGATCTCTCTTGATGGTATAAGGTTAGATACTATGTCGATTCCATCGCAACAGTTACTTCTAAAAATAATTGCTTTTCCGAGAGAGTCGGCTTTCTCTATAGCCTTGGCAGCCTCGAACCTCCAGGAAAGGATCCTGGGTTCTCTTATAAGTAACCCCATATCCTCGAGAAGCTTTATCGCGCTGATTATATCTGGCATCTTGAACCCCTCCAGCTATCCTCGTAACTCTCGTCTAGCTTTATTCGTCCTATGATTATCGCGCTCACATCTCCTTGGTATCTGGTCACTACATTGATCCTAAGGTTTTCGGGGTCTACGCTATCAACTATACATGGATATTCTTCTCTTGCTCTTGATACGAGGGAGCATAGGAGCCCCTTCTCGCTTCCCTTGGGGATCACAACCACCTCCCTACCATCCCTAAGCCTGAGAGGCTTATCACTCTCCCTCCCACCCTCAGTGAATGCATAGATCGTGTTCTCAAGGATTGATGCATAGAGCACTTTTGTCGAGAGAGCCTCAGAGAGCTGTGAGAGCTCTTCCCCCGAAACAGGGCTTCCTGAGAAGAGACACGAGCCTGTGATAATGACCTCGCTTATCGAGAACGATCTCATTACAGAGCCTTCGAAAGCCTTCTTATAAGCCTGGCTCCTCAGAGCCCTCCGCTCCTCCCTCGATCTGACCCTAACGCCTTGAGGGGATCTCAGAACCACGATCTCTGCAAAACCTTTTCTGGGGAGATGCCCCATGAAAGATCCTCCGGCTAGGGCTACGATATGGCTTGCCCCGACATATCTAGCTATATCTAGCTTCATCTCGATAGCCTGGGGCGATGAGACCCAGCCGTCTGTGTTTATCACTATTAGATCGCTCTGGGTTGATGCTTTGGATACGAGATCTGCTATAGATGCTATTAGTCTATAAGAGCCCATCAATGGGTTATTATGCCCGATAAACCTCATAGCCTGGGGCTCTAGATCTCTTAGCCATACGAACTGTTTTGACGGGCATGAGAGGGCTACAAAGCCCGGCGGTCCTATATCCTCCTGACCTACATCTCCATCTACTATACATGGTCTTAACCCCTGCTCGATAGCTATGTTGGCTAGCAATACCGAGAACGAGGTTTTCCCAGATTCTGTGGGGCCTATAACAACAACCCTAGATCCCTTAGTGGCAAGTTTATAGGCGGTTTCGAGCCATTCGAAGAGAGGTTCTTCCTCGGGTTTAGCAACGTCAACCCCAGCTCCTTCTCCAAGCTCTATTTCAACCCTGGCTCTTGATCTCGAATATATGGCTTGCGACTTATAGGCGCTAATAACAACCTGCGACCCTTTCGAGAGCTTTGCACCTGAGATATAGCATTCACCGTCTATGATGCTGATTCTAGCGGGCCCGCGGATCCTTATGGATTTGTTCTCAGAGATCTCAACAGAGATCCTCAGACCAGCCACCATGAAAGTATAGACGCAGGAGCTATATCCTTAACTCTATGTTAAAAACAATAGCCCGTGGGGATCATGTTATCAGTATAACTATCCTATCTCCTCTCCTCTCAACTCTATAGAGTCTCATCGGTTTTGTGGTGACCTCAGGTGTTAGTGAGGCGCCATCTGTAAGCCTGAAGGTTGACCAGTGGCATGTACATGTGATAGTTCTATCCTCATCGTTAAGGTAGCCATCGCTTAGGAAGCACCCCTCGTGGGGGCATTCATCGTCGGCTGCATATATATCATCCCCTATCCTTACTATGAGAACCCCTCTGAGCCCTCCGATCTCCTTTCTAATGGGGGTTTTATTTGGGATCTCGCTTAGGCTTAGCTCTATATACTGCTTCTCCTCCTGAACCAAGGCCAGTACCTCATTATAAGAGCCTAGTGGAGCCTATAAGCATTCCCACCCAACCGGGAACCCAGTTGCTGTGATAGGTTTGCATAGCCCTATCTGATGGTTTCGGCGTGGAGTGGTTCTTGTAAACCTACTCGACCGCGGTATAAAGGCTATATAGGGATCAAAACAAGGCTTTGCTTTACTTCTGCCTTTTCCTTATAAGGAAATGCTTAGGCCTTCCTAAAGCGAGTTCCGAGATCTCTCCAAATATTTCCGAGATTGTGGGGTGTGGGTGTATGGTGAGGGATAGATCCTCTATAGATGCCCCCATCTCTATAGCTAGCGTTGCCTCGGATACGATCTCTGAGGCGTGTGGAGCCATAGCCACAAAGCCTAGAAGTTGTTTTGTATCCTCGTCATATATGATCTTTGCAAACCCTTCTTCGCCCCCCTCTATCACGGCTCTAGCAACTCCTCCTAAGGGCATTTTGAGGCTTTTAGGCTTATAGCCATTCTTCCTCGCCTCTTCCTCGCTCATTCCGACAAAAGCCATCTCCGGTTCTGTAAATATTACCGAAGGTACTGCTCTTGGATCGTATAAGACCTTCTTACCAGCAGCATTTTCTGCAGCAACTAATGACTGCATGAAAGCCCTATGGGCTAATAGCGGAGGGCCTGTTATATCGCCTGAGGCATATATATTTTCAACCGAGGTCCTCATGCTACCATCAACCCTTATATACCCCTTTTCGTCGAGCTCGACTCCCACTTCTCTTAGGCCTAGGTTCTCTGACCTTGGCTTTCTACCAACAGCCACCAGGATCTTCTCGACAGACAGCTTCTCTCCGCTTGATAATTCCACATGTGCCTCGTTCTGTCTCTTCTCGATAGATTTAACAGTTGTGTTCGTGCGAATCTTTACCCCTAGGTTTTTGAGCATCCTTTCCGCTGCTCTTGAGAGATCCTGATCCATTCCTGGCAAAAGGTTCGGCATGATCTCTGCTAGGTGCACCTCAACGCCTATCTTTGCGTATAGGCTTGCGAACTCAACGCCTATGTATCCTCCGCCAACTATTAGGATCGATGATGGTTTCCTCCTAATTCTAAGTATGGTTCTATTATTATGGATCACCTCTCCGTCGACTTTAAGAAGAGGGAGCTCTGAGGGGTTGGTTCCGGTAGCAATGAGGATCTTTTCTGCTTTGATCTCGCCTATGTTCTCAACATATAGGGTGTTTCTGTCAAGAAGCTTTGCCTCACCTCTATAGAGATCAACTCCGTAGCCTTTGAGAAGCATTTCAACACCCCCAGAGATCCTCTCAACGATCGATGAGACCCACGAGATGTATTCGTTGAAATCAAGATCCAGTTCCCCTTTAACGAACTTCATAGACCTAATACTCCAGATCGTGTTAGCGGGTTTTAGCAAAGCCTTGGTTGGTATGCATCCATAGTTTGTGCACTCACCGCCAAGCCTATCGGCTTCAACCAACGCCACTCTTAATCCTAGCTGTGATGCCCTTATAGCGCCTGGGTATCCCCCAGGACCTCCTCCTATAACTACCAAATCGTATTTCGAATCCACAGATCCACACCTATTTGAACTCATCCTCTTGTGCTAGGAATAGCAATGGGTTTTCGAGATAGTTCTTAAGGGTTGATAGGAATCTTGCTGCGTAGCCGCCTTCTATGAATCTATGGTCAAAGCTGAGTGATATGTTTAGATAATACCTAGGCTCTAACCTATCCTCATAATAGCCTGGCTTCTTAACTATCCTGTGGATCCCGAGGATCGCTGATTCTGGGTAGTTTATTATTGGGAACCCAACAGTGGATCCTATAGCCCCTACATTCGTTATCGTGAAGGTCCCGTCCCTTATATCCTCGAGGGTTAGTTTACCCTGGCGAGCCTTCTCGGCAAGCTCCTCTATCTCTCTGGCTATCTGGAAGAGACCCTTCTTATCAGCGTTCTTTATATTTGGTACCACCAACCCTTGCTCTGTGTCAACAGCTATTCCTATGTTATAGTACTTCTTAACAACGATCTCGCCCCTAGCCTCGTCGAGAGATGAGTTGAGGAGCGGGAACTCCTTGAGAGCCTTGGTAACAGCCTTTATTATGAATGGTAGGTAGGTTAGCTTAACACCCTTGCTCTCTGCAAGCTTTTTGAGATTCTCTCTAAGCCTGACAAGCTCTGTGACGTCAACCTCCTCTGCTAAGTAGACATGAGGTATCTTGCTCTTAGCCTCGGCCATCTTCTCGGCCATTCTCCTCTTTATACCTCTAAGCGGGATCCTCTCAACAGGTGTAACAACCTGGGCTGGAGGTGTGACAGGAGCTGCGGGTGCGGCTTGCTGTGCAGCTAGTTTTGGCTTGACGTGTTCCTCATAGAATTTCATAACATCTTCTCTCGTTATAACACCCCCAGGGCCTGTGCCAACAACAAGGCTTAGATCCACGCCCAGCTCCTGTGCAAGCCTCCTAACAGATGGAGGAGCCCTCACAACCTGCCTAGCAACCTGTTCCTGGGGTTTGGTCTGTACCTCGGCAGTCTTTGGAGGTGCTTCCTTCACAGCCTCCTGGATAGCTGCCTGGGGCTGTGCATCCTCCACCTCTATCTCTGCTATCACAGTACCAACTCTTACCCTCTCTCCCTCTTTTGCAAGAAGCTTTGCAACCCTCCCGGTATAGGGAGATGGTATTTCAACGCTAGCCTTATCTGTGAGGACCTCTACCATTGATTGGAACTGCTTGATCTGGTCTCCCTCTTTAACAAGCCATCTAACAATCTCTCCCTCAGCTATGCCCTCGCCTATGTCTGGGAGCTTTACCTTCTCAACCCTGGGCATTCGCCTCGCCTCAGTACATCATTATTTTCTGCATAGCGAGATATATCCTAGCTATGTTGGGCATATAGAGCTTCTCGTGAACCAGCGGGAAGGGTGTATCGTAGCCTGTGACCCTTATTATGGGCCCCCTCAGAAGATCTATAGCGTTCTCTGAGATATAGGCAGCTATTTCTGCACCGAGTCCTAGGGTTTTTGGAGCCTCGTGGACTATTATAAGCCTTCCTGTTTTCTCTACACTCTTTATAATGAGATCTTTGTCGAATGGGAAGAGCGTTCTAAGATCTATGATCTCGGCGCTCCACCCATGCTTCTCTTCAGCAAGTTTAGCGGCCTCAAGGGCTGTGTAAACCATAGCACCATAGGTTACGATCGTTATGTCAGACCCCTCCCTAACTATCTTACCCTTTCCTATTGGGATTACGTAGTCATCTTCAGGCACCTCTTCCTTTATAGTTCTATAGATCGATTTTGGTTCGAGGAAGATCACGGGATCCTCGGCCCTTATCGCAGCCTTGAGCATGCCTTTAGCATCGTAAGGACTAGAGGGCATCATGGTTATCAATCCTGCTGTGTGTATGAAGTAGCTCTCAGGGCTCTGGCTATGATGCATAGCTCCCTTGACACCGCCACAGCAAGGGGCTCTCACAACTATGGGGGCTGTGAACATGCCTCCTGTCTTTGACCTCATCTTAGCTGCTTCTGAGACTATCTGGTCGAACGCCTCGTAAACGAAGTCTATGAACTGTATTTCGGCAACTGGTTTGAAGCCATATAATGCGAGACCAACAGCGATCCCTACAATCCCCATTTCGGTTAAAGGCGTATCTATCACCCTCATCTCGCCGAACTCGTCTATAAGACCCTCTGTTACTAGGAACACTCCTCCCCTTCTACCAACATCCTCGCCTAGCACGATTACTCTGGGGTCTCTCTTCATCTCCTCTCTAAGAGCTGTGTTGAGAGCCTGTACCATGTTCATTACAGGCATCTACTCCACCCTGACTCCGAGTTTCTTCATAATCTCGAGGGATTCTCTGAACTCTGAAACCTGCTCCTCAAGGTTCCAGAACCTCTTTGAGTAGACATCATCAAATATAACTTCCTCAGGTAGTTGTGGTTTTGAGAGACACTTTCTAACAATATCTTCTATCTTTCTGCTCCACTCCTCATAGATCTCTTTGTCCTCTTTTTCCGATATATAGCCTCTATCTATCAAGTATCTCCGGAACCTCTGTATCGGATCGTATCTCTCGATCCTCTTAACCTCCTCAGGCGGTCTATATCTACTAGGATCATCAGCTGTGGTGTGAGGCCCCATTCTATAAGTAACAGCCTCTATGAGTGTGGGGCCCTTCCCCTCTCTAGCCCTATCAACAGCCTCCTTAGCAGTTATATATACCGCGATTACATCGTTGCCATCAATCCTTATGCCTGGTATGTTGTAAGCAACACCCTTGATAGCGAATGTAGGGGAGCCCGTCTGCTTCTTAACTGGGACAGATATTGCCCATTGGTTGTTCTCTATAACGAAAACCACAGGGAGCCTATGAATCCCAGCGAAGTTAAGCCCGGCGTGGAAGCCTCCTCTAGATGTTGCTCCATCCCCAAATATTGTCATAACAACTATATTCTCCCCAGCTATTCGTGCACCTAGTGCGAAGCCTACTGCGTGAGGGATCTGGTTTCCTACAGGTACTGTGACAGGCCCTATTCTATGCCTCTTTGAGCCGAGGATCGTGAATTCTTTTCCCTTAAAAGGATCGTCTATGTTAGCCATATTTCTATCTATTATCTCCTCTTCAGAAACCCCTCTGGCTATGAACACGCCTATGTTTCTATAGTATGGGAATACCCAGTCCTCTTTGCTGAGAGAAAGCGCTGATCCAACTGAGACGGCTTCCTCGCCGATGTTTGGTGCGTGGAGCGCTACTTTCCCCATCCTCTGGAGCTTTAGGAGCCATCCATCAAGGATCCTGGTTCTAATCATATAGATATACATGTTGAGAAGCAGTTCTCTCGGCAGATCTGGCTCTTTATCGGCAACAACTCTGCCGTCGGTGTCAATGACTCTATAGATGCTGAGGGCCCTCTCTATATCTAAACCTTCCATTATATCATTTAAATTATAAAAGGTTTCGAAAGGATTTTGGGACATTTTAGTCCCCATACCTATTCCTTACGAGGTTAAAAACTAGAATGACACCTTTTGGGTAATCTTCCACGAAGCTCATATATATATTGAAAACTTACCAGCGAGATCTAGAATAGCTATCAACAGACAATAGTTAATGACATAATAGCTGTTTTGGTTTCATGAGGGTTTATAATGATCATATCGATTCTCATGTTAGATCTTAATTGTTTTATAGATAAGCTTATAATATATTAAATATAATTTACGATTATGACTAACCATAACGTATAGTCCATAAA
>BEWT01000001.1 GCA_003116855.1 Desulfurococcaceae archaeon AG1 | reverse complement strand
CCTTCTAGGAGCCTTACCCACCCTCCCCTCCAAGACCCTACTCCTCGATCCTTAGTTTAACGTTAACCCCATATTGTTTCTCAATCTTCCTCTTAACCTTAACAAACTTCTTACCAATATCAACAACATTATTCCTGCTAACACTCACCCAGAGCGTATCCCCCTCGAGAGAGACGCCAGCACCTGGTAATAGTCTCTCAACCTCGCCCAGGATCCTTGCCTCGACAGAGCCGGCATGACCCCTAGCCGAGGGTCTAAGCCTCTTCACAGGGACTACTATTGTCTGCTCGCCGAATGTGTAGATCTCGTACTCAAGCTCCCCGCTCAGGAAGTCCCTAACCTCTACTACGGGTCTAGCAAGCTCTGCCTCTCTAAGGCCTGTTGGTAGCTTCACAGTCATCCCGATCTCGTAGACTTTCTCAACACTACCCCTGTTTATATAGATCACTGTATCTACTATGCTCGGGATCATTCCTAGATCGACTCTCCTCAATAGCCTCTGCACAGCATCTATAGGCGATGCAGCGTGGACAACACCAACCATGCCTATACCCGCTAGTCTGAGATCTATGTATAAATTGAAATCGGGATCGTCTCTCATCTCGTCAAAGAATGTATAGTCAGGCCTGCTTAGAAGCAGTATATCGTGTAGCTCCTCAGCACTAGCATATACTTTAGAATACTGGGAAGCCTCTCTAGGAAGCCTCATATCCCTCGGACTCTCTATAGTCTTAACAACCCTCCCCATCCTCATATAATACTCAGCAAGAGCCTGTGCGAATGTAGTCTTACCCATCCCGGGAGAGCCTGCTATCAATATACCCTCAGCCCTCTCTGTAAGCCTTCTCAAGAGCTTCTCAGGGAGCCTATAGTCCTCAAGCCTAGGCCTCGCTATAGGTCTCGTAACCGTGATCTCGTAACCATCCCCAAGCGGGGGTCTCACAATAACCACTCTGTAATCACCTAGCTGAACTATAGTTGATCCTCTCCTCTCGCTCTCAACAAAACCACCGTTCCTAGGACTCTGGGCCATCTCCAGAATCTCCCTAGCTATCCTCTCAACCTCCTCCCTAGTCATAGGCTCTTCCCTAAGCCTCACGAAATACCAATTCCCAGGAGATCCCTTTTTAGCCCTTGGCGGGGCTCCTTCCTTGAGATGAACAGACATTGTATCGCCATCGAAGAACATCTCTATAGATAACCCTGAACGCTTCTTACTAACCTCGATCACATCAACACCCATAGCCCTCGAAGCAGACGCCTGGATCGGGTCTGCTGTTATTATCTTCCCACCAACCTCGTAGGCATATCTCCTCACAACCTGATCAACCGTCTGGTCAAACCTAGCCCTCGGGTAATCAACAATTGCGAGCTCAATAACGCCCTGATCCGAGAGCCTTCTAAGCCTAGAGATCTCGTCAAGCCCTGCAGACGCTATAGTACTCCCCTCTCTAGCAAGCCTGGCAAGCTCCTCAACGACTGGAATTATAACGTGGATCTTACCCGCTATTCTCCCCTCCTCGACAAGCCTGGATACGCCTTCCTCCATCAGGGCTGAGAGGTCAGCCACATAGATCTCTTCAAAAGCGGTTCTAGCCATACAACACCATTCTCTATAGAATCTACGTTAAATAGGTTAATAGGGATACAAACACTAATAAGAAATATGGAATAGACGGGGATCTATGTTAGAAAGACCTTACAATAACGCTACAGATCGAGAATCTATCCTAGAAGATCTTCTAGCATGGGGCAAAAATAATGCAACTGCTACCCGCCATAGTGTGAAAGCTATCCCCGATCCTTGCTAATCGTTCTAAGAGCTCGACGCCTCAACAGCCTCTTCACCAGCTTTTCCCATTAAGCCAGCGTTATCGTGGATCTCATTACCGCTATCACTAGCCCCAATGCCCTTCTCCACGAGATCCTCTAGAGAACCTCCATCCATGAGAACCTTGAGAACCTTTCTCCCCAGGTCTGATAGCGTGTATAGTTTATAGTTATTCCTACTATGCACTATGCTCACGATCCCGAGGGCTTCTAGAGTATGGAATGCGCCGAGCACCTCGTATCTAGGCAGCCCTGTCTTTAGAACAACATCTGAGGGGGCTAGGATATTTCCATCGAGGTGGGATAATATCGATACAAGCTTAGCTCTAGGATCCATTTCAACACCGAATCCCTTATCAAGCATGGCAAGGCTTAAAAGCTATACCACTAATAAAGCGGTGCAGGAGTATCCATAAGACCTAATATGCATCCAATAAGATTAGGGCTTGATATGATTGGATGCCTTATCGAGACCTTCTCCACCCGTTTCCTCAGATCCCCAGCCACCGCCTCCTGGTGTCTCTATCACCACCTCATCCCCAGCCTCAAGATCTATTGTGAACTTGCCTGGCATGATGAGCTCTCTACCATCCATCTTCCTTATAATGATCCTCCCGGGCTTTCCGGGCTCGCCTCCCCAGAGACCCCACGGCGCCCTCTCAATCCTCTCCGCCATTATTGAGAGCCTTGCTGGGCTGAGAAGCTTGAAAGCCCTTATAATACCATCCCCGCCCCTGTATTTCCCCCTTCCACCGCTATTCTCCCTAATCATGTATGCCGTGTAGATCACTGGATATGATCTCTCAGCAACCTCTATAGGAGTATTTAGAGTGTTTGTCATATTAACATGAACGCCTGAGACACCGTGCTTCCCAGGCCTTCCTCCGGTACCCCCGCCTATAGTCTCATAGTAAGCCCAATACCCCCTAGAAGGGTCGTTACCCCCCATCATTACATTAAACATCGTCCCAGAACCTGCTGCGGGAACCCTCTCAGGCACTGCTATTGAGAGGGCTTTGAGAACAGTATCAGCTATTCTCTGTGATGTCTCAACATTACCTCCAGAGACTGGGGCTGGTTTTACAGGGTTTACAAGACTCCCCTCAGGAGCCCTGACCTCGACAAGGCTGTAGAAACCCTCGTTAACAGGGACCTCGCCCTCCATTATGCTCCTCACAGAGAATACTGTGGCTGCATATGTCACCCCGTATACAGCGTTATATGGAGCCTCGATCTGCTTGCTAGTTCCGGTGAAATCAGCCTCTACGCCATTATCGCTTATCACAAGCCTCACCCTTATTACTGGATCAAGATCTCCTCTCCCAAGCTCCAAACGATCCTCGGCTTCGAAAGACCCTCTCCTCCAGCTAGAGATCTTCTTAAGAGCTATCTCCCTACCATGCTCAATAGCCCTCTCCCAAGCATCCTCAACAGTAGTGACACCGTATTTATCTATAAGTTCCAAGACTCTCTTAATACCAACAATGTTAGCCGCTATCTGGGCTTTTGTATCGCCCTCAGTAACCTTAGGAGTCTTTGTGTTAGACACGATCATGCTGAGGATCTCGTTATCGATAGATCCTCCTTTAACAATCCTAACCGGGGGTATTATGAAGCCCTCCTCATATATAGTCCTCGCAAGAGGGTTCATACTACCTGGTACAGGGCCTCCCACATCGACCTGGTGGGCTTTGTTAATAACATAGCCCACAAGATCTCCTCTATAATATATCGGAGCAATCACTGTAACATCGTTTAGATGAGTCCCAGATATATATGGATCGTTAAAAACTATCATATCACCCTCGCCCAGATAGATCTTACCCTCTCTTAGAAGCCTGATAATATTCCTAACACAAACCCTGAAAGACCCTAGATGGACCGGTATATGCTCAGCCTGGGCTACTATCAAGCCATCCCTGTTAACTATAGCACAGCTATGATCCATCCTCTCCCTTATATTTGGTGAGAAAGCAGATCTCTTTAGAGCAACACCCATTTCCTCGGCTATATATACAGTGGCTTTATAGATAACCTCCCAGGATACCATTAGACATCACCTAGATCCTCTCGATCAAGAGCTCCCCATAGCTCCCAACCCTCACACCCCAGCCCTCGGGAACAACTGTTGTTGAACCATACTCATCTATGAGTGCAGGGCCCTTGATATGAGAACCAACACCTAGATCCTCTCTCCAATATACAGGAACATCGATCCAGCTACCACCTATATTAGCCCTCCTATACCCCCTAGGAGATGCAGAGCCAGAGCCCGCCGGGGCCTTGAGCTTTGGCTTCCTCCTCCTAACTATAGCGAAAACCCTTATGGTAACAACCTCAACAGGGTTATCAACCTTAAAGCCATAGGTTGCTAGATGCCTCTCCTCAAAAGCCCTCGCTATATCTTCAAGTGAAGCCGGTCTCCCCACGGGTACTGTGACCTCCCAGCCCTGTCCAACATACCTCGCATCCGCGTATCTTATAAAGAGATCCACTTTACCAAGTCTTTTGAGAAGCCTCTCCTCAAGCTCTCTGAAAGCACCCTCTATATCTCTTGGGAACGAGGCTCTCAGCTCGAACCTCCAGTCAGCTAGTAGTAGGCCGAGTGCGCTGAAAACACTGGGGAGTGGTGGTATGACCACCCTCTCAATCCCCATCTCCTCAGCAATCCCCACAGCGTGCTGAGGCCCTGCGCCTCCGAAAGCCATTAAGGTGAACTCGGAGGGGTCGAGACCTCTCTCAACCGTGACAAGCCTTATAGCTCTCGCAGCCTCTAGATCTGCTAGCCTTATAGCCTCTAGAGAAACCTCGTAGGGGTCTCCAAACTTTGAGAGACCCTCTAAAGCCTTATCACTATATAGCTTCATAGAGCCTCCTAGAAGGGACTCTCCAAGCCTTCCGAGAACTAGGTTTGCATCCGTTATAGTGGGTCTAGAGCCTCCCCTCCCATAGCATATAGGCCCTGGGTCTGAACCAGCACTTATAGGCCCGACCCTCAGGGCTCCTGCCTCATCCCTCCAGATAATAGTACCCCCGCCTGCAGAGACCTCGGCTAGATCTATGAATGGGAATCTCACCGGATAGCCTGAGCCCTTAACAATCCTCCCATAGTTAGCCTCGCCACCAACCTCATACTCGCCCGTGATCTCTATCTCGCCATCGACTATAGTCCCAGCCTTTGCTGTAGTACCACCTATATCGAGGCTGATCACCCTCCTCTCCCCAATCATTCTAGCCAGCTCTGCTGCTGCAACAACCCCTGCAGCCGGGCCGCTCTCTATAACCTGGATTGGTCTCTCAACAGCCTCTCTGGTATCGATAAGACCCCCAGAGCTTGACATAATATAGAGCCTCGGTTCTCCGAAGCTCTTGAGGCTCTCCTCGAGGGAGCCTATATATCTAGAGACAAGAGGCATGAGGACTGCGTTAACCACAGCTGTTGATGTCCTCTCATACTCCCTCGGCTCTGGGGCTATCTCGTGTGATGCCACTATGTATCTAAACCTACCAGCAAGGATCTTTTTAACAGTGATCTCGTTTGAGGGGTTTATATATGAGTGGAGGAACGAGATCGCGATCGAATCAACATTAGCCTTAGAGATCTTCTCCGCAATCATAGATACCTCCCCAGGATCTGGAGGAACAATGATCTCCCCCGAAGGCCCTGTCCTCTCATTAACCTCGAACCTAAGCTCCCTGGGGACAAGTGGTTTTGGCTTTTCGAAGAACTGATCATATAGCCTCGGCCTATTCTGTCTACCAATCTCTATAACATCCCTGAAACCCTTGGTAGTTATCAAAGCAACCCTGGGGATCTCGAGCCCCACCTGACCCCTCAAAGCATTGGTAGCTATGGTTGTTGCATGTATAATCTCTGATACCCTAGCCCCGATAATCTCCAACCCCCTAACGATCGTCTCCTCAGGCCTCCTGGGGTTGGTAAGGATCTTAAAGGATCTCACAGCACCATCGTCATCCATGAAAACAAAATCCGTGAAAGTACCCCCAACATCAACCGCAACAACCAATGTCAAAACCGCATCCTCCACCTTTCTGTCTTTACTCTAATAGCATTAAATGCTAATAGAGACCCTGAATAATACTGCAAGAAACATAACCCAAGCTGAGTAAATGATCTTTACTCTGTCTGTTAGAACCGCAAGGCATTAAAGCATATTATCAACAAGACCTGCAAGCCTGCAAGCGATTAGTATATATTTATTATGATGTATGATGAGAGAGATCTCCGTCCAAGTGAGCGGGATATCTAGGTTACATGCGATGGGTGATTGTTAGGATAGCTAGCTCTATTCTATATCTCTATGAACTCTACTATGCCGCATGCTGCTAGCTTTACAGCTATGACTATATGGATCATGTGCACATAACCCCTCCTCAACCTTATATTTCCCATAGATAGATCCGCTTTTGATCTCACAGGAACCCTCTCGTAAGGATCCATGGGATAGCCCTTGAATATCGATGCATAGCTCTCCACAAGATGGGAAACGCTTCTAAGTATCTCTTTATCGAAAGAGTCTCCAGGATCTATGCCTCCGAGGGTCTTAAAGATCCTGAGCTTTGCGAGAGAGCTTGCAGCACGATCCAGGGCTTCTATGAGCTCATTGCAGATACCCTTCTCACCCCTTCTAGAGCACCAAGAAAGGGTCTTCGAGATCTTCTCGATCTCCTCGGCTATGCTCGCATAGCCGATCTCATAGATCTTTCTCAGCATAACCTCCTCCTCAAGGATCTTGCCCAGCTCCACAGGATCACCGTATTAATATTGAGAGAACTCGTTTATTTTTGATAAACATAAGAGAGATCTATAGCCTTGGTTGATACGATTTGCAATTAGATGCTTTCACATAGATCCTTAGCAGTGGTGAGAGCAATGCCTAAAACCATCTGATGGTTATTAAACAAAGATATCTATGGATCACTATGCCTCGATTGGGAAACAGCTATTCGACCAATCTGTTAAAAAATTATCCGAAGAGAGCCGAGAGTCCTTGCTCTAGCTCCTCCTCGGTGACTTCTTTCTTCTCCTCCTTCTTCTCCTCCTCTGGCTTGGCTTGCTTCTCCTGCTGCGCTTGTGGTGCCTGTGGTGCTGGAGCAGCTATTGCGGCCGCGGGTGCGAAGACAGCTGTTTTGATAACCTCGTCGATGTTTATCTGCTTTACAGCTGCCACCAGGCTTTTCAGCCTTACCTCGTCAACCTCTATTCCAGCGGATAATAGGATCTTTCTCACATTATCCTCGCTAATCTCTTTACCCGCCGAGTGTAGGAGGAGGGTTGCGTAGACGTACTCTATACTGATTCACCTATTAACAATACTTATCGGAGGGATATAAGTGTTAATCACCTGGTATAGATCCTCATATCTCTATGTTGGCATGCCTTTTCTCAAGATCCTCTTCACTGATACCCAGTCTCTCCATCAGCTCAACCACAAGCCCGTCGAGGAAAACCATCGCCGTATCCTCAAAGAGTGTTCCTAGGGGCGCTAGGGGTTCGTGGATCCCCAGAATCTGTCTCATGAAGTAATCCTCCTCACGGGCAACCTTGGTTCTGCCGGGCACTACTATTACCGCATCGCATAGCTGGGCTAGCGGTGAGTCTGGGAAGGATGTTATCCCTAGTATCAAGGCACCAACTGTTTTAGCAGCCTCAGCAGCTGTTACTATAAGCTTTGTCCTCCCCGAACCGCTTATTGCTATCACAAGATCCCCCTTACTTATAGGCGGGACTATAGTGTCTCCAAGCACGTTGACCTGGTAGCCTAGGTGTAATAGCCTCATGGCAAAGGCTCTTCCAACCAATCCGCTTCTACCAGCACCCATAACAAGGATCTTCTTCTTCTGCCTATATACATCTAGGAGTAGAGAGATAGCCCTTGAGATCTCCTCGCTAGAGATCTTCTCAGAAGCCTCAAGTATAAAGCGGGCTATATTGATCATAGATCTTCTAAATGTCTCGTAATTACTCTTACTAGATAGATCTACCTGTGTTCTGGGTCTTGGTGAGGGATTATCCACAGCTTCCCTAAATAGTGATATTCTAGAATGCTTATATAATCCAGCTACGGTCATAGATCCTTAATAACATGAACATGTAAAACACGAGCAACGGGATCTAGAAATCTGGATTATGTGCACTACCAGTCCTCATAGCAATCATCTCCCTCCTAAGCCTGGAGAGCCTTATATTATGCATGAGGAAGAATACAACTATCCCAAGCCCTGTAAGGGGTGCTGAAGCCACAGTAACCCCCTGGATCCCTGTGAGGTCATAGATAGCCCTTAGGATGAGGGATGTGTTAAACAATAGGTAGGGAATATAGCTAGGCCTGGGGACTTTCCTAAGGCTAATCCCTGCATGGCTATACATAAGCACAGCATCCACGCCAAATATAGTGTTGAATATAAAGCCAAGCGCCATAGCGTGTATAGCAAGATCCCTTGGGAGGCTTGATGTCTCGATGAGGAGGGGTGTTAGCATGAACAGAACACCTCCCAACAGAAGCCATGTGAACGCTGTCACTATATGCACGAATGAATACCTAGCAATATAGATTGGGACAAGGCCTCCCCTAACCCCGCTTCTAAGGCTTGAGAGAAGCCCTAGATCCTTGAACGCCAGGAGTGAGCCGATGATTACTAGGAACCCTCCAATAACATCTTTATGAGGGATCTTGGCTGAATATATAATAACACCTATAACTACCAACACATAGCCAGCCATGATCATAACCCTATAGGGTGGGCGTTTCCCGCCAACCTGGCCTGTGAGGAGCTGTATGTCTCTCGACTCTACAGCCAGTATAGCTCCGAGAGGGAGCACGAGGCTGGCGATACCTATCTCATATATAGGTGATCCCATAAAGACCCTCTGAAGGATCCAGAGTAACAGTACCAAGAGCGTTATTACCGGTGTTAGGACCAAGAGGATATTGTATTGGGTTGGCCTGAAACCAAACCTACTGGGTCTTAGAAAGACAGATGATCCATATGCTGCCAGTAAAGCCATATTGATCGATACCAAGGCTAGGGAAGCAGTAACCTCGCCATAGATCCAGAGGATAACAGATCCCCAGAAGAGGGCTAGATACAAGGCTATATAGTGGGTAGGAGCAACCCTGCCCGACCACTCAAAGGACAAGAGAGAGAATATCTCCAAAGATATTAGCGAGAGTAGAAACCCATAGATCATTAGAAACCAGTGGAAACCAGCTCCTGGGAGGTTCTCTGCAAAAGCAATATCTATCCCTTGGTACTTGAGCATCAAGAGAGTCCCGACAAACCCTCCCAGGATCAGAGTAACCATCCCTGAGAGCATTATCGGTCTTCCAACGCCTAGGGGATAAAAAGATCCGCTTGCTCCCAAGATCACCCCTGACTAATGGCACGACACACCCTATATAGTATCAACCTAACCTTTTAGGCTGTGTTTCTTAGGTTAGTATTCTACTCACCATAGCTGGCACAGTAGTCTTCTGTCTCGCATACCTCGACCTCTGATAAACCCTTTATACCCATGTTCTCAAGGGACTCATAGATCCACCTAGATAGCTCTTCAGCGGATGCTATCTTTATGGGAAGCCTTACGTTCTTGGCGCCAGCTATGTCCTCCTGACCCTCTGATAATATATATGAGTGATCCAGGGGTTCGAGGAGGGTATTAACAGCCTTGCTAAGCTCATCAAGATCCATAACCCATGGCGTGCTCCCATCGACACATACCTTAACCCTAACGAGATAGTTATGCCCATGTATCTTTGAGCATTTCTGGCTAAGATTCTCAGGAACCCTGTGTCCAGCGATAAACCTGGATTTCACACTTATACATGTTCTCAAACCCGTCGCCCCCATAACTACCAACACAGTATAGCTGTAAAGCCCATAAATACCCGGTTGTCTCCTTTTTTCTGTATGCTTCTTCTCTGCGATATAGATCTAGGTGAGGAAGTGTTTAGAGCGATAAGGCTAAGAAGAGAGCCATTAACATCTCATATATAGGGGAGTATTATGATGAATACCAATAAACATGTAGGATAGCGAGAGTGTTTTAAGAGTGCTTTAGAGTTAAGATGCACGCCCTTCTACTCGATCTATTCTAACACATCCCACACTTTTCACGATATTATTTACCCTTGATAGTACGTAGTCATGGAGGGGTTTCTCAATCCTGATCTTGTATAATAGTTTGTATATAGCTGGTATTCCTATAAAAGCTCCAGCCGCTGGTTTATGTCCTCCCCCGCCTAGCCCGAGGGCTATTAGCCTTACATCGCATTTCCTAGACCTCAGGCTTAGGGGGCCTGATGGGTTTATTATCAATGCTATATCGCTATTACTTATTGATAGAATATAATGGGCTAGCTGGCTAGTCGAGATCTCTCTATGTCTCTTAACAACAGATGCTAGGGAGACACTATCGATCCTAGTGATCCTGGTTTTTCTCCTATAGTGATTATATAGCCTCAGCTCTTTATCTACGAGCTTCTCAACATAAGGCCTTCCCCAGGCTATGATATCCTCAATATTCTGTGAGTTGATCAGCAGGTTTAGGAGAAGCCTTCTCCAGAGATCATCCTTCCTATAGATTGAGATCCTTAGGAGCCATGGTGAGAGTGGGTCATCGAACCTCCACAGATCTATGGAACATACTGCTGAGATGAGGCTCTCGACAAAACGATCCCTGTTCTCTGAGGCCGAGGCCACGACGCCCGTGGCGCACATGGATCTATCGATCTTTATTCTAGCATATCTAGAGAGTGAGTTGAACACATTCTCATCCCACACGTGGTGATCATACCACTCAACCTCGACACCTCTATTCTTGAAAGCACCAAGTATAACCCCTATTCTTTCGGCATTGTTAGCGTTTGGCGAGAGATCTGTTATAACAACCCTCTCAGCAGAGCCTCCGTAGAGATCCCAGGCCTCTTCAACAGCGTATTCGAGATCCTCGGGCTCTGTGAAGATAACGACGTATCTCTTCCCCTCAAGCTTTAGCCTTATATAGGCTGCAGCACTCCCGATCCCGTCTATATCGGTGTGGGTTATTATCACACTGACACTACTGCTCAAAAACACACCAGCTCTCTAGATCAGTGATTCGATGCTTATAAAGGTTAGCGCCGGGACTTCTTATCCCTAAACCTCTTGCTATATATATAGGACGCCACCTCAAAAACGATCTTAGCCCCAAGCATAGAGGTTACCCCGGAAGGATCTGCCAGCGGGTTTATCTCAACCACATCGAATCCCGATACCCTCTCATCAACCACATCATATAGAAGATCAAGGAGATCCCATGTAGCTATCCCATCAGGCTCAGGAGTCCCTGTCCCAGGAGCGAAGGACGGGTCGAGCACGTCTATATCTATGGATAGGTAGATATGCTTATGATTATCCATAAACCTTAGGATCTTCCCCGCAACAGCCCTTCTACCCTCCCTCCTAAACTCAAGGCTTGTCACATAATCAACACCGCTTTTAGCAGCAACCCTCAGCTCCTCCTTAGTATATGCCCTCACACCGACTAGGAGCACGCTTCCAGGACCGAGGAGGTCTGCTATCCGTTTTGAGACACAGGCATGGCTGAACTTGTTACCCATATACTCATCCCTAAGATCCATGTGAGCGTCTAGAACAACAACCCCTATGTCTCTGGGGAGGGCTCTCACAGGTCCTAACGTTACAGTATGCTCGCCCCCAACAACTATCGGGATCCTTCCCTCTGATATGAGATCCTTAACAACCGTCTCTATAGCCTCTATAGTCTTCAAAGAATCGCCGTGGAATACCGCCACATCCCCCTCATCATAGACCCCGATCTCCTCCATATCAACACCAGACCTGGGGCTGAAGAGCTCAAGGCTTCTTGAATAAACCCTAAGATAGTCTGGAGCGAATCTAGAGCCTGGTTTAAAGGTTGACGTGCTATCGAAAGGAGCTCCTACGAAGCTGAAGATCGTTTTATCCCTACTCCACTCATACCCGCCAAAAGCTGTTGGTCTCTTCACCAAATATAGATCCTTTAAACCCACCTGGGGCACCTGTAATGCATAATGCTAGGCACTGCTTCCTTCCTTGCTCTGTATAATAACCTCTCCCCCAGCGCTCTTTATAGCCTCCACAGCTTTTTCTGTAGCGTATTTAACTATAACCTTAAGCGGTGTTGAGATCCTTCCAGACCCTAGGAGTTTGTTATAACCATGCTCCCCAAGATCTATTACAGGCATCTCTCCCTCGGTCTTGAGACCCCCAGAGATCCTGAGCTTCTCTACAAGCTCTTCCAACTGTGATAGGTTTATACCCCTTATCTCTTCCCAGTGCTCAGGACCTCTTGGTGTAAAGCCCCTCTTTCCATACCATTCTGGGAAGTATTTCAGAACCCACATCCATTTATGCTTGTGAAAGCCCACTGCACCCTTACCGCCCCTGCTTCCCGACTTTCTATGCTGGCCCACATTACCCCAGCCCATTGTTCTCGTCCTGCCTCTTAGCTTTCTGCTCTTCCTCCTCCTCCTAACCACCATCTAGATCATCCTCCTTATGAGATCATTTATATCCTGACCCCTATAGCCCAGCTCTCCACCATTCCCATAGGGCTTTTTTATAGAGCCCTTAAATCCGCCGCTTGGTGGGTGGAGTCTGAAGACAGGCTTTACTATGTTATCGATCTTGTGGAGCATCTCCTCACCCTTATAGATCGCTATGGCAAGCTCCTCTATTGATTTATACTTATTATTAGTAGCCCTGGCTATATAGTCATCGCTCAAACGCCTATTCCCAGGAGCCCTGCCCCTCTTCTTTATAAGATCTAGGAGTGTTTCGTAGTTAATCTCACCCCATGTTATCCACATAGCTGCCTTTCTAAGCATACCCACTATCCCAGGGAGACTGTCTGGGTAGAGTGTTGCGTGGAACTTTCTATAAAGCCTCAGCAGCTCTAGTGTTTTCTCAACATCCGGCGGTACGTCAACCCTTCCTCTAAGCCTTATTATTGCTAGGAGAGCCATGATCACCTACCCCACTCACTCACAGAGACAAACCTATAAGCCCTCTTGAGAGCGTCGAACACCGCTTGGGCGAAATTAATAGTCGTTGAAGTCTTACCCCTGCTCCACGACCATATATCCCTTATACCAGCATATCTCAGGATAACTTTAGCAGTATCCCCAGCAACAAGCCCTGTCCCCTTAGGTGCTGGTTTTAGCACTACATCAACGCTGCCAGCCTTACCCCTGACTTGGTAGGGTATTGAGTGGGGCTCTGAGCACCCGCACTCGAAGCTACCGCAACCCCTTCTCACGGGGATTATGTTGAGCTTAGCATCTGCTAAAGCCTTATCAACAGCTATTCTCAACTGCCTAGCCTTGCCAACACCGAGTCCTACGAAGCCGTTCTGGTTGCCGACTACAACAACTACCCTGAATCTAGTGATCCTGCCTGCATCTGTCATTTTCTGCACCATATTTATATCTATGATCTCGTGCTGGAGCTCTCTACCCAAGAGAGCATCAACGATCTCTGGCTCTTTTATCCTCATATTCATATCGAATATCTCTTTAAGAGAGCCTATCTTACCCTCCTTAACAAGCCACCCAAGCCTTGTCCTGGGTTTCCACTCCTCTATAGTCTCGTATGGCTGTATCCTCTCACCAAACTCCTCAGCGCTCACCAACCCTCACCTCTACACCTAGTTTCCTCCCAAGCTCTACTATTCTTGAAAATACCTGGTCAAAATGTTCGGGGAGCTTTCTAGGGTCGAGCCCTCTGCTCAGGATCTCTGAGAACTGCCTCTTAAACGCCTCGGGATCGTTTGATGAGAGCTGTTCAGCATATCTAGCTATATCTTCACCCCTGATCCTCTCCCAGCTCGGGAACATATCCTCGTCCACAGGGATCTTAAGCCCGGCATCGATAGCGCCCTTAACAACAGCATAGATCCTAGAGCCTCTAACACTCGCGTGAAGCCCTATATCTAGCACTGCTTCCTCAACACCCATCAGCCTAGCCTTGATACCTAGGAGAAGCCCTGCTAGATAGGCTGCAGGTGTGCTCTTACCACTCCCCATCCAGCCTAGCTTTTTAATAAGCTCTGAAGTATGGGTTGCTGCTAGGGTTATATCACCTATAGGGGTTGGTCTGATGATCTGTGCTGTTATATATCTATTGCTCTTTCTAACAACAAGCCTAGTTGCTCTCGAGAGTACATAGATATATCTCTTATAATAGTTAGTCTTACCCTCCCTCTTCCTCCTCCTCGGAACCCTATATGTTGGTCCCCTAGCCATGCTATCGACCCTCCTTGATAACACCTATTGATTTGAGGTACATCTTGAGAGAAGATACGTCGTGAAAAGCTCCTCCCTTAATCTTCCTATAGAGGGATCTATAGAGCTTTGTATCTATAACACCCTTCTCTCTGAGCAGCTTGATATAGATCCTCATCCTCCTAACCCTATTGATCCAGTCCCTCTTCTTATCAAGCCTAGCCCCAGCACTACCCTTCCTACTACCATGCCCTCTCCTCCTACCCTTCTTCCTCTTTTCGTGGAGAATCTTATACCTACCCCTACTATTCCTCGAAGGATCTATGGCATATATGGCTCCATCCTCTATAAGGGCTTTGATCTCCTCCCTCCTGAAGGCTTTCTCTATATCCTCAAGCCTCTCAGGATCGAATCTAATGTTATTAACACCAACGCCCAGGATATCTGCTGCAAGCCTCTTCTGGAGAGAAAGGTCTGGCATAAGGCTCACCCGTTAGCCACCTTAAAGCCTCTCTCAGCAGCTATTTTAAGCACCTCGCTCCTCTTTCTAGAGCCGAGAGTTGATGCTATATAGATAATATGCCTCTTTGGATCAAGACCCTCTAGATCCTTAGGATTAGCTATAACAACAGGCTCCAGACCGCTTGGGTGAAGCCCCCTAATACTGCTAGGGGTTCTATAACCAACCTCAACTATTGGTGGGTAGCCCTTGATCCTTAGTCTCATCTTGTTATCCTTACCCTTAGGCTTAACCCACTTCAGGTTGTTCTCGAACTTGGGGAACTTCCACCAAAGTGTTCTTAGAAACTCTATCCTCTTTTTACTACCAACCTTCTCCTGGATCTTCCTAAGTCTTCTCAGCTCTGAGATGATCTCGTTCCTTCTCCTCATAATATCCTCAAGATTCTCAACAGGACTCTGACTCTCAGCAGAGCTCACGATCCTATCACCTCCTTCTTATATATATAGATCCCGTCGACAAAGATCCTTCTATCCTTATCACCAACCCTAGTGGCTGCCTCTATGTTGGCCGCTGTCTGTGCAACCGCCTCTAGATCGGCACCCTCAACTATTATATCCCTATCCTTCACACTAACCTTCACCCCGGGAAGGATCTTTGCCACCTTTACATCCTGCCCCCCGAGGAATCTTGTTATAATAACTCTATCCTTCTCCACACTAACACCTATCGAGAAGTGGGTGAATATGATCTTTAGATAATACCTATACCCCTTGGTCACCCCAGTTATCATGTTCCTTATATGGGATGCCACAGTATATACAAGGGATCTCTCCCTCGAACTCCCCATATAGCTCTTCACAACAACCTCGCCATCTTCTAGCGAGATAGAGACTCTTCTAGCATGTGAGAAATCTCTTGAAACCTCTCCCTTAGGACCCTTAACCCTCACTAACTTACCCTCTATACTGACCTCAACACCCTCTGGTACTGCGACCCTTTCTTCGAGCTTAACAAACCTAGCTGTTCTGCCGCCCACATTCTGTCACCTCAGTATACATATGCTATGGCAACACCGCCTATCCTGCTCTCAATAGCCTCTCTATGGCTTATAACACCTTTTGTCGAGGTGCTTATAATAATGATCCCTATGTCTCTTGATGGTAGGTATCTCCTTATATGGGGAGGCATTTTAAGCAGATCCCTATAGCTCACTGGATACCTCGGCTTTATAGCCCCGGCTTTGTTTATCCTTCCAAGCAACTGGATCTTTATCTTACCCCACCTACCATCGTCTATATATTCAAACTCCCCTATGTAGGCGTATCTCTGCATAACCCTGAGTGTTGATGCTATCAGCTTAGATGCTGGGTATACAACAACCTCGGTCTTGCTCCTAGCCTCAGCGTTTGTTATTGCTGTGAGAGCATTAGCTAGAGGATCTAGGACAACCATAATACCACCTACATATAGATCCTAAAACCTATGGATCTAGCCACCTCTCTGAAGCACTGCCTGCAAAGATATATGCCGTATTTCTGGATAACAGCATCTCTCGATCCGCATCTCCTGCAAACCTGAACGCCTCTCCCCATTTTTCTCTCAAACCTAGGCCTATACTTGCCCATTCCACTCAGCCCCAGCTACTATGGTACTATATTAACGTTGTATTTAAGTGCTATAAATACCATGGCTTCCTCTTTAGAAACCCTATGCCTTCTAGGTATACTCGATCTAGCCCTACGCCTCCTCATAACCCTATAACCCTTCCTCTCCATTGTTATAGCAACATCCATGCCAAAGATACCTATCTCGGCATCATACTTAGCCCCTGGGAGGACTAGGTATTCCTTCAAACCTATAGATAGATTGCCATTCTCATCAAAGCTTGAAGCCTTAACCCTCATCCCAACCCCTTCGAAAACCTTTTTTAGAAAATCCTCAGCATCCCTCCTCCTCAGAGTAACCATAGCTGCTATGTTCTCACCCCTCCTAACACCAAACTCCCTGATACTCCTCTTAGCAGCCCTGGGGACAGGCTTTCTACCAGTGAGCCTCTCCAGGAGCTGCATAGCTTTCTGAAGCCTCTCACCACTCTCACCAACCCCTATGTTTACTGTAACCTTTGCTATGTAGGGAATCCTCATAGGGTTTGATTTCCAGGACTCCAGGATCTCTTGCACTCTCTCCCTAGGAATGATCTTGTAGATGCTCTCTGGAATAGATTCTAGTTTTAACTCCTTCTCACTCATCTCCCGAGAACCTCCTTTGGTAGCGATATAACAGGTTTATCCTTACCTATAACAAAGATCTTGTCTGCTGTTGTCTGGAAAACATGCCCTGAGGGATCTTCAAGACTCACTATAGTTCTATGCCTCCTCATACCCTTAGTGATTTTAACCACCCTACCAACTCTGCCCACGTTCTTACCACCAATTATTATGGCTAGCGATCCCTCCTCGAATGGTATGTGCTCTACTATCTTTTTCTCCGGAACCGTTATCACAACGGTATCCATGGTGTTATATAGATCCTCGTCGGCCTTCCTCGGATCAGAGACCCTTACTAGAACGTTATAGCCCCCGTATAGGTTGAGCTGTATATGTCCTCCTTTAACAGTAGTCTTATTCTCAATCCTGAGGGGCTTTATACCGGCTTCTTGCCTCTCTATCGGATGGAGCTTCATATAGACAGTGGGGTATGGGATAACCCTATAGATCTCGCCGGTCCTTGTTATCTCAACCACGTCCATCAAGCCTACGGGGAACTTGTAGTTCTTCCTAACAACACCATCTATCTTGATAGCACCCTCATTAATGATCTTGATAGCCTCTCTAGATGTTAGGGCTATCTTGAGCATATCCCTTAATACCAGGATGAGGGGTACCGAGGTTTCTAGCGAGTGCGGCCCTGGAGAGGGCTTGACAACCCATTTATACTCCTTTCTAAGGATCGGGTAGAACCAGGGTGCTGCAAGCCTCTTCAGATGTCTTGAACCGCCCATGCTACCCATGCTATCCACCCTCCTTGGTCTTCTTAGCCCTCCTCTCTATAATCTTCTTCCTAACCTCGTCGATCTCGCCTAGCTTTGTTATCATAACCTTGGAGGCATGTATCATGTAATAAACAGGGGTTCCATCAGCCTTCTTGATCGTAACGCCTTCCACAGCTACCCTGGATCTCTTAAGATCCACCTCAACCACCTTACCCTCATGACCCTTCCAATCACCCCTAAGGATAACCACGGTATCTCCTGCTCTCACTGGAAGCCTTTTAACACCGTGCTCTCTAGCGAGATCCTCGCTCAGCATTGCGTTAAGGAACCTCCACCTAGCGTGGAGGGGAGCCTTGGCGAGAGCCTTTCTCTGCTTTCCTGGTTTACTAGATCTTGTGAGCACCATATTCTCACCCTATATAATAATTGTGGCTAGGTTTGCTATCGCAGACCATCTCTCAGCAGCCTCCCTAGCAACGGGCCCTCTAATCTCTGTTGCCTTTGGAGTACCCTCTGGTGTCACTATAACTACAGCATTATCCTCAAAAGCAATCCTTGTCCCGTCGGGCCTTCTATAAGGTTTTCTCTGTCTAACAACGATCCCGTAGAACACCTGCCCCACAGTATCGGGAGATCCTCTCTTTACTGTGATTGTTACCAGATCGCCTACGGAGGCGAAGGGCTGCCTCCTAAGCCTTGTCTTAACCTCCGGAACACCTATAACCATAGCGATCTTAGCACCACTGTTATCAGCAACAACAACCCTGCTGCCTGTGACAAGGCCCGGCGTTATTCTTCTCCTAGGATGCGCAGCCCTAGATCTAAGTGTCTTCTTACCCATCCTAGCCACCCCTCTTTATAACACCAAGAACCACGAATGAGACGCTTTTAGCCAGAGGTCTTGTCTCACCTATCAATACAACATCACCCGGTTTTGCCCCAATACATGGCGGGTTATGGGCATGGATCCTGCTCCTCCTCCTCTCATACCTCTTAAACTTGCTACTATATTTAAGATACTCCCTCTCAACGGTAACGGTTCTCGTCATCCTCGCCTTAACCACGACACCCTCTAGTATTAATCCCCTAACACTAACGCTACCATGCCAGGGGCATTTATCATCTGTACAAGTACTCTTCGGAGGCTCTAGCCCTGGATATGTTATACCTATATTTCTAACCTTACCCGTAGTGCTCATCATGATCACCTCTTCTTAAGAACCATCCTAACTCTATCCTCAGGCCTTCCGAGAAGCATGTCGCCATCTATATCCACAACCTCTCCTGTTTCGGGGATTTTAAAGCGATATCTAGTCCCGCTCTTAAAGGTAACCACCTCTCTCTCCCCGACCCTTATCTCTATAGTCTTCATAGTCTCGTTAACAACAATCCCCTCAACACCCTCGATACCAGGATCTATTGAGGATATAACCCTAACCGGAAGGCCTAGGATCTCGTGGTATCTAAGATTGCTTCCCCTTCTCTTCACCCTCACCACCCTTCTCTTTTCCCCTTACTATGCCGAGCTCCTCTTCCCTCAATATAGTGAGTATTCTAGCAATATTCTTCCTAGTGATCTTTATCTTATGAGGCTTATCAAGAGTCCCCATAGTAGCCTGGGTTCTGAGCTTGGTAAGCTCTACCATTAGATCTTGAAGTGTTCTAAGCTTCTCCTCCCTAGACATAGATCTAATCTCATCTGGACTAAGGCTCACTAGCCACCACCTCCAGAACCTCCAGGACTACCACCAGGCTGGGTCTCTGTACTAGCTGGCTGGGCTGGAGCAGCTGCCTGGGGTTGTTGCACGACCTCTATATAGTCAGCCGGCCTTCCAGGTCTGACTATAATCACCTCTATACCATATATACCTGGTATTAAAAGCACGTTCGCCACAGCCCTGTCAACCAGGTAGTTGATCTGGTCACCGCTCCTATATATCTTCCCAGCCCTGAGCTTCTCAAACTTAGCCCTCTCTGAGGTGAGCTTACCGCTCACAACAACCTCAGCGCCGAGAGCTCCTGCAGCCATGATCCTTCTGAGTGTTATGAAAGCAGCCCTCCTAAAGTGGAAGCCCTTCTCGAGAGCCACTGCTAGCCTTGATGCCATTACCCTTGCGTTGAGCTCGGGGTTCTCGACGCCCATTATTGTTATCTGTGGGTTCTCTATACCGAAGTGTTTCTCAAAAACGGTTTGGAGCTTTCTAATAACCTCACCTCTCCTCCCGATCAGTATGGCTGGTCTATCAGCATATATAATGATCCTTGTTCCTAGGGGTGTTTTGGTTATCTCAACACCAGCGTAGCCAGCTCTAAAGAATACGGATGAGAGGTACTCGTCAACCTTTGTCCTCAGAATACCGAGCTCGAGGAAATATCTCTTCTTAGAAAACTTTGTCGAGAAGCTAGCCCACCTCCTTCACAATAACTTCGAAATTAGTTGTTGTAGAAAACCAAGGCGTAGCCCTGCCAAAAGCCCTTGGCATGTATCTCTTCAAATACCTACCCTTATGGGCTGCTGCATGCACTATAACAAGCTTCTCGGGATCCATACCCTGGTTCTCTGCATTACTCCTAGCGTTCCTCAGAACCTTTAGAATATACCTAGCAGCCTTGACAGGATATCTACCAACAGGTGTTCTCCACTCCTGGAAATGGGCGTTAACACCCCTTCTATGGGCTATCTGCTTTCTATGCCTTGTATAGGGTACAGGGACTTCTTTCCTAACAACCTTTTCGAGATACGCTATAGCATCATCGAGCTTCATACCCTTTATAACCTTAGCTATCTCTACACTCTCTTTAAGAGAGATCCTAAGCTCCCTCCCAAGAGCCCTTGCAAGCCTATCCCCCGGAATCTGGGGGTATGTCCAGCGGGGCGGCATATCGCACCACTTGCACTACTATCTATACAGCCTGATAGGTATAAAAGCTAAATAGATGTAATTAATATCCCAAGCCCCCAGGTATATAGGGCTGTTTTCTTTTTTGACATCCATAGGGAGGATTAAGAGGCTTTGGAAATTTTCATGGGTATTGGAGCATGCCCGAAGCTACTTTTCTCCAACACCCAGGGTATTTATAAGCTTTGAGATAGATTGTCCCCGGCGTGGATCTCCCCACACAAGCCCCGGATAGCGATGGGAGCAGTGCTCCAAGCCATTCGGGGGCGAGCTAGATAGGAGCCACGTACCGTTTGGCTCGACGGCCGCCCATGACACCGCAGGGTTAGAGATCCTGCGGGTAGAGGTGGAAGTCCCTGGATAAGACCATGAATAAAATGAGTGGAATGAACATCCAGGGACAAACTGTATATCCTGTATATAGTTAGCTACACCTATATAACGCCCGATAGCGAGATATATCGAGGGTCTTCTTGAAATATGTTGAGAAAGCCGTTGATGTTTTCCTCTCAACAGGCACAAGGTTTCCCAGAAGGATTATATGGTCCATGGGCATGATCAAATACGCTGCTGCTAAGGCAAACACAGAGCTCGGGCTGCTTGACAGGAAGATGGGGGAGGCTATAATGAGCGCCTCCCAAATGCTTGCCGAGGGGAAGCTTGACAACATGATCGTTGTAGACGTGTTCCAAACAGGATCAGGGACAGGGCTTAATATGAATGTGAACGAGGTTATAGCTGTGAAGGCTTCCGAGCTGAGCGGGCTCAAGATCCATCCAAACGATCATGTCAATATGGGGCAGTCGTCAAACGACGTTGTCCCAACAGCTGTTAGAGTAGCCGCTGTGCTAGAGGTTGTGGAGAGCCTTATACCTACTATGAGATCTTTTGTAGAGAGTCTTGAGAAACTTGCCCAGAGAACGAGCGATGTTATAAAGCCCGGGAGAACCCACCTAAGAGACGCCCTCCCAGTCACTATGGGGCAGGAGTTCTCAGCCTATGCAGATGCTTTTAAACACAACCTCAGCCTGCTAGAAGGGGTTCTCCCATATGTTAAGGAGCTACCAATAGGAGGGACAGCTGTCGGTACTGGTATAAATGCCCACCCGAGGTTTGGAGAACTTGTCGTTGACGAGCTTAGGAGGCAAACCGGGGTTGATTTCAAGGTTGCTGAAAGCAGGTTTAGGGCTATGAGGCTGCTAAGCGATCTAGTAGCCCTCAGCTCCGTGCTCAGAACAACAGCAATCGATCTTATAAGACTGTGCCAGGATCTCAGGCTAATGTTCTCGGGACCATTCACAGCAATAGGAGAGATAGATATACCCCAAGAGGTTGCTGGGAGCAGCATAATGCCTGGCAAAACAAACCCCGTCACGGTTGAGGCAGCAATGCTCGCAGCAGCCCAGGTAGTGGGGCTTGATACTGCTAACAGCTATGCCAACCTCTATGGAGAGTTCGAGCTTAGCATGGCCGTACCCCTCATAGGCTATAACATAGTCACACAGATACAGCTTCTCAGGGAGGCTCTGCAGAAGATGGAGACCTACGTGATCAATAGGATCGTTCCCCTGAGGGAGAGGGCGAGAGAACTTGCCGAGAAGAGCCCAGCCCTTGTAACAGTGATCTCACCTATAATAGGGTATGACAAGGCTTCCCAAGTAGCTTTAAAGATAACCCAGGGTATGTCTATAAGACAGGCTCTGAGAGAGCTGGGGTTTAGCGAGGATGAGATAAACAAGATCCTGAATCTCGAGAGATTGGTAAAGCCTGGGATACCTGCTAAGGAGAAGTAACCTAGCCCTCGTTGGAAGCATGGTTTTTCAAATAGATCTCGACAAACTTCTCATAAACCTCTATACCTTTCTCAAACTCCCAGTAGCTTATCTCCTCATACTCCGTGTGGGATAGCTCGGATCTTCCTGGGCCATAGGCAGCTATGTTTTCCCCAACCCTACCGTATAGGAGATTCATATCACTCGTCCCCGTCTTGATCACGAGCTCTGGCTTCATCCCAGCCTTGCTAACAGCCCTTATGAGGGATCTCACAACAGGTATTGTTGGTCTCACCTCAACAGGTTCTATAGGATCTTTAAGCAGCGATACCCTGCACCCCGCAGGAGCTATCTTCTCCAGAGATTCCAGGATCTCTCTCCACCCAGGTCCCTTGGGAGGATATCTAAGATCTACCACAGCACTACCACTCCTAGGGATCACGTTAACATACTCACCACACCTAACCATGGTTAGGGCTGCGCTCGTGCTACTAGCGCTAGAACCTCCATAGGTACTCGATATCTTGCCCCAGAGCTCGAAGATCTTCTCACAAGCAGAGTCATAGATCCACGGTGCTGAGGAGTGCCCCCCAACCGAGGAGCACTCGATCAGGATCTTGAGGGAACCTCTATATCCTATAGCTATCTTGCTAGTGTTTGTTGGTTCTCCAATAACTATAGCATCGGCCTTGAACCCCTTATTGATAAGCCCTAGAGCGCCCCTACTATCGCTCTCCTCACCGACCGATGCTATAACATATATTGTTGCTAGATCCTCTGGCACAGAGCCCCTGATCCTTATGCTGCTTAGCGCGGAGAGCATTGCTGCTAGAGGTCCTTTAGCATCAACAGCACCCCTACCCCTTATCCCGTTCTCACTCTCGGAGACCTCGATATACCCCGGCACTGTATCTATATGCCCTATAAATGCTATGCTGATCCTACCTCTACCCCACTTCGCAACCCCATTCCCATATTCATCTATATATGCCTCTAACCCGAGCTCCCTAGAGATCCTTATGAACTCCTTAACAGCCCTCTCCTCATCGCCTGAGGGGCTGTAGATCTTGAGTAAACTCTTCAGGATAGATCTATACGCCTCCAACACACCCAACCAGCGAGGATACTATTACCTCAGAATCCTCTTTAGTAATCATATATGGTGGTAGAAACCTAACTACAGTGGATCCCGCTCTTGTTGCTAGCACACCTCTATCTTGTAGGCATTTGATCACGTTTAGCGGATTAACCCTTAGATCCACGCCTATCATGAGACCCTTACCCCTTATCTCTTTAACGACCCTAGATCCTCCAAGCTCTCTTGCTAGGAGACTTATGAGCTCCTTACCAGCTTCATATGCCTTCTCCCAAACCCTATCACCTATATATGCCCTCAAGCCTCCTCTAAGGGCTGCCAGGGCTAGGGGGTTCCCGCCGAAGGTGGATCCATGAGAGCCTGAAGGGATCTTGGATGCTATCTCCTCCGTGAAAAGCACGGCAGATATCGGGAAGCCGCCGGCAATAGATTTGCCTGCTGTGAATATATGGGGTTTCAACCCAACCTCTGTGAAGGCCCAGTGAGCCCCCGTCCTTCCAAAGCCCGTCTGGATCTCATCGACAATTACCAGCGAGCCCCATTTTTCTGAGAACGTGTTAATAGCCTCTATAAGTTCCTTCGAGGCTGGGTTCACACCTCCCTCTCCCTGTATAACCTCGACTATTACTGCAGCTATGTCTGCGCCTTCCAATGATAGAAGATCTTCTGGTTTGTTGAAATCGACCTGTACTGTTGCTAGATCCAGACCTTCGAGACCAGCCCAGTATTTCTTATTACCGGTAACTGATAGCGCTCCAAGCGTTCTTCCGTGAAAAGATCCTGAGAAATAGACGATCTTCTTCCTCTTAGTATAGATCCTTGCAAGCTTTATAGCAAGCTCGACAGCCTCGGCGCCCGAGTTTAGGAAGGATACGTTCTGGTAATCCCTGGGAACTATTCTTGATAGAAGGTTGAGAGCCTCGTCGAGGGGCTCTGTATCGTAGGAGGTCGATGCTATATAGATACTCTCAAGCTGCTCCTTTATAGATTCTACAACGTATTTGTTACCATGGCCTAGAAAACCAACGCCATTCCCATTATGGGCATCTATATATCTCCTACCCTCCGAATCCCACACATACTGACCATACCCCCTAACAAGCTTCAGACCCCTTGGCTCGTAGAACCTGAATAGCCTCATAGCTATCTCCTCGCCTCAGAAATGACATACTCAGCTATTATTCCAGCAACATCTATTCCTGTAGCTGCTGCAAGCCCTTTGAACTCTGGCACTGGGTTTACCTCGTTAACCACATAACCCCCTGATCTTTTCTCAAAAACATCGACACCAGCGATCTCTAGGCCGAGAATCTCGCAGGATCTTATAGCGAGATCCTCAACCTCGGGATCTAGCTTAGCAGCAACAACCTCAGAGCCTCTTGCATAGTTCGTCACAAACCCCCCTATCCTAAACATAGCTCCAACAACTCTTGAGCCTACAACAAGAATCCTTAGATCCCTATCGCCCTTATCAATATACTCCTGCACAAGCCCAACCCTAGCCCTGGGATCCTGCATAACCTCTCTATGCTCATAAAGGCTTCTAAGCATCTCAACATCCCTAACCAGGGTGACAAGCCTGCCCCAGCTACCCTGGGTTGGTTTGTAAACCACAGGATATCCTAGGTGTTCCGCAGCCTTCACCACAGATCCAAGGCCAAGGGTAACGTAGGTTCTCGGTATGGGTATTCCTTTTAATGATAGTAGGGAGAGTGAGACACCTTTATCCTGGGCGATGAGGGTTGGTATGCTCCTATTTATAACTCTAAATCCCTGGGACTCTATGGCTGCAGAGGCTATAGGTGCTATTGTTCTCAGCATGGACCTCTGTATATATATGTTAGGTCCCTCAAGATCCTTAACCCCTATGCCTAGAGGCTCTTCCTCGAGATGGATCAGCTTTACCTCAACGCCTCTATCTCTAAATGCTCTTGAGAGTTCTTTCTCCTCCCACCTATATATCGTGTAGATCAACCCTACTTTGGAGATCAATAACTATTCTCCCCAGTCCTCACCAGCACTCTCAAAAGGCTTAAGCAGGATCCTGCCCCCATCTACTATTACTTCGAGAGCAACTCCGCACTCATGGTCGACAAGCTCTCCAGGCACCGCATCGTCTGGCACCGAGACTGGGAGACCGCAAACAGGGCATTTCAGCTGCAAGAACCACACCGTAGAAGAATGTAGATGGTCATTTATAAGCACGAGCTACAAACCTTTTACAACCATCTCCTTAATATCAAGATACGCCGTGTAAAAATAAATATTATTTAATGTAGCACAGGATGTCGAAAAATAATACTTATTTCTATTTATTAGTTCCCTTGCCCTTTGAGAAGAGGTGACGATGGTAAGGGTCTGTGTCGTAGGGGGGTCTGGATACACTGGTGGAGAGCTGCTCAGATACCTCTCCATGCATAGAGAGGCTGAGGTTAAATATGTGACATCGAGAGAGTATGCTGGCAAACCAATACACTTTGCCCACCCCAACCTCAAGGGCTTTTATAAGGGGTTGAGGTTTGAGAACCTAAGTGTTGATAAGATCCTGGGGCTATGCGATGCTGTGTTCTTCTCAACACCTCTGGAGGTTTCTCTGGAGTATATACCAAAGGTGGTTGAATCAGGGGTTAAGGTCATAGATCTCAGTCCGGCTTTCAGGCTCAAGGATCCGGATCTTTTCAAAGCCTACTACGAGATCGAGCACAAAGCACCGGATCTGGCTAGAAGAGCTGTGTACGGATTGCCAGAGATCCATATATATAGAGAGGCATTGAGAGGAGCATCTCTCATAGCATCTCCCGGGTGTAATGCTACTGCAGCGATTATCTCCATATACCCTCTAGCCTATACAAAGAAGATCTCCTACCCAGTAGTAATAGATGTCAAGGCGGGGAGTAGCGAGGCCGGAGCTAAACCAACACCCTGGGATCACCACCCAGAGAGGGCTAGCAGTACCAGACCCTATTCACCCAAAGGACATAGACATGTTGCCGAGGTACTCCAACTCCTCAGAGAGTTTGGGGAGAGCGATGATAGGGTTAGCTTGATCCCGCACGCAGTACCCATAGTGAGGGGTGTTTTGTCATCAACACACCTATATATAGACATAGACGAACAGGAGCTGGTTAAAATATATGTTGAGAGGTATGCCGGAAGTCCGTTCATAAGGATCCTATGGGGTTCTCCAACACCATACCCAGACCCCAAGAACCTCGTAGGAACAAACATAGCCGATATAGGGTTTGCTGTGGAGGAGAGGGCGAGGAGGGTATCTATATTCGTAGCCCTCGATAACCTTGGTAAGGGTGCTGCTGGACAGGCGCTCCAGGCATTCAACATATCCCTAGGGATTGATGAGAGGGAGGGTCTATGGATACCCCCAACCAGGCCTGTTTAGGAGAGATAGTTGTTATAAAGATCGGTGGAAGAGCCCTTGAGAGGAATCTAGACGGGTTGGTTGAAAGCATAACTAGAGCCTCGAGATGTGGGAAGATCATACTGATCCACGGCGGAGGAGATCAGGTGACAAGAGTGAGCAAGGCACTCGGTATAGAGCCTAGGTTTGTGACATCGCCCCAGGGGATTAGGAGTAGATATACCTCTAAGGAGGAGCTAGAGGTCTTCATAATGGTTATGTCCCTGATCAATAAGAGCATTGTCACCTCCCTAGTAAAGAGAGGGATTAGAGCTATCGGTATAGCTGGGTGTGACGGACCTATACTAGAGGGTGTGAGGAAAAAACAGCTTGTTATAATCGATGAGAGGGGTAGGAAGAGGGTTATAGAGGGCGGCTATACCGGGAGTATAGGGAAATGCCATAGAGAGAAGTTATTAGAGTTACTAAAGATCTCAGACGTGGTGGTGGTATCACCCCTAGCAATAGACATAGAGGAAGGCGTGCTCCTAAACGTAGATGGCGATGAAGCCGCAGCCTCTATAGCAAGGTGTATAGAGGCTAGGGGAGCAATCTTTGTAACAGACGTCCCCGGAGTTATAATAGATGGTAACGTTGTTAGGGAGATAAGGGAAAGTGATAAGGAGATCCTGGGCAAGATCGGTGCTGGGATGAATAGAAAGGTTATGGCAGCCCTGAAATACGTGGGAGAGAGCGGTGGTAAGGCATATATATGTGATGGGACATCAGGAGATGTCTTTGAAAAGGCTCTTAATGGGGAGTGCACAGTAATAACCAAAGGCTAGCCTTGTGCTAATGATCTCAAGAGGTTCTCCACATACCTCCACGTATCGCTAACAACAAGTTCAAGAGGTCTTCTAGCATCTATAAGCACCAACTCTCCCCTCCTAACCAGCTCGAGATATATTCTCCTCGCAGCCTCTAGAAGCCCTTTCTTCTCATAGAAACCCCACCTCCCCGTGGTTCTGATCCTCTTTAAACCCTCCTCAGGCTCTATATCTAAATATATAGCTAGATCTGGTTTTGGAAAAGCGTTGTTTATAATCCTCAGCCACTCCGTATCAACACCCATTGCTCCTTGATAGGCTATCGTGCTATAGTAGTATCTATCCATAACAACGACCTCGCCCCTATCAATAGCAGGCTTCACAACAACCTCAACATGGTATGCCCTATCACATGCCATTGCAAGGGCATCTATCAATGGATTATCGATAGACTTCTCCTTAACCCTCACAAGAGCCTCAGCAAAAGGGCTCTCATAGGGTTCATACGTATAGATAGCCCTATAACCCCTCGAGACAAGCATACTAGTGATCTCCCTAGCAACCGTGGTTTTCCCAGCACCGTCTATCCCCTCTATAACTATGAGAACCCCTCTCACACAAAGCCCGAGATGGAGTAGCGATGAGGGATATATAGCATTGCTAAGCAGTAAGGCTTAGGAACAGAGTTCTGCTTCGTTACTAGGTAAAGCTCTCCTCTATTCTTTTAATCAGAATAGCATGTATATGCGAACTTATATCAATCTTAGTAGCTATCTCTTTAGGGATAGTTGTTGAGAAACCCCTCATCGCTAAGGGATCTTGCGAGGTCGGAATTAGAGGTTGGTTCGAGAAAATATAGATATTACAGCATCCCTGCTCTTGAGAAAGAGGGCTATGATATTGCAAGACTCCCGGCCAGCCTTAGAATAATCCTGGAGTCGATGATCAGGAACTACGATGGTGTCTCCATATCTGATGAGGATATAGAGAATCTCCTTAAATGGAACCCAAAGAACCCCAGCGGCGAGATCGCGTTCAAGGTGGCTAGAGTTATCACCCAGGATTTCACAGGAGCCTCTCTGATACTCGATCTGGCTGTGATGAGGGAGTATGTTGCAAAGATAGGTATCGATCCTGCAGAGGTTAATCCAAAAGTACCTGTAGACCTGATAATAGATCACTCTGTACAAGTGGATTTCTGGGGATCCCCAGAAGCGCTTAGAAAGAACATAGAGCTCGAGTTTACGAGAAACTCAGAGAGATACAGACTATTCAAATGGGCTGCAACAGCATTTAAGAACTTCAGGGTCTTCCCCCCGGGTATAGGGATCATACACCAGGTTAACCTAGAATACCTATCAAAGGTAGTCATAGCTGAGGAGACGAGGGAGGGTTATATAGCATACTTCGACACACTGATTGGTACGGATTCACATACACCTATGGTTAACGGAATAGGTGTCCTCGGATGGGGTGTTGGAGGTGTTGAGGCCGAGGCCGCTATGCTGGGCCAGCCGGTCATAATACCTCTGCCCGAGGTTGTTGGAGTTCACCTCTACGGAGAGCTTAGAGAAGGTGTTACAGCAACAGATCTTGTCCTGACAATAACAGAGCTTCTTAGAAAGAAGAATGTTGTTGGTAAATTTGTCGAGTTCTTCGGAGAAGGTGTCTCATCACTATCCGTCCCGGATAGGGCTACTATAGCTAACATGGCACCCGAGTATGGTTCCACACTATCCCTCTTCCCAGTGGATGAGGAGACTATAAGGTATCTCAGGCTCACAGGAAGACCTGAAGATCATATAGCCCTTGTTAAGAGATACATGGAGACCCAAGGACTCTTCGGCCCCCGCAGCGGCGATGGGATAGAGTATTCCGAGGTTGTGGAGCTCGATCTAAGCTCTGTTGAGCCAAGCATAGCAGGACCCTCTCTCCCCTGGCAGAGACTGGGATTAGCTGATGTTCCCAAGAGCTTTGCTAGATTTGTTGAGGAGAGGAGAAAGAAGCCGGGCTTTCTAGAAAAAAGGGTTAGCATAGATGGCGAAGAGATAACCCTAAAGGACGGCGATGTTGTGATCGCTGCGATAACAAGCTGCACAAACACAAGCAACCCAGAGGTTATGATCGGTGCTGGATTGATAGCAAAGAAAGCAGTCGAGCTTGGCCTCTCAGTACCCAAGTATGTTAAGACAAGCATAGCCCCCGGCTCTAGGGTTGTTACAGAGTATCTCTCGAGATCAGGCTTGCTAGCATATCTAGAAAAGCTTGGTTTCAGCGTTGTTGGGTATGGGTGTACAACGTGTATAGGTAACTCAGGCCCGCTACCGGAAGGGATTTCTAACGCCCTCGCTAAAGACGGGATCATGGGTGTTGCTGTGCTCTCAGGCAATAGGAACTTCGAGGGGAGGGTTCACCCAGATGTAAGGGCTAGCTATCTCATGTCACCAATGCTCGTCGTAGTCTATGCTCTTGCTGGGAGTGTTAATAAAGATCTATCTAGAGAGCCTATAGCCATAACGCCCAACGGTCCTGTTTATCTTAAATCCATATGGCCCAGTAGGAAGGAGATAATCGAGATCATGGATCGATATGTGAAGCCTGAGCTCTTCATAGAGAAATACTCAAAGATCTATGAGGATGCTCCAGAGGCTTGGAAAAAGCTCGAAGCACCCAAGGGAGTGCTTTACGAATGGGATCCAAAGAGCACCTATATCAAGAGACCACCCTTCCTAGACGACTTTAGACCAGATAGAGAGCCTGTTATAGAGGATATCATAGATGCAAGACCCCTACTAATCCTAGGAGATTCTATAAGCACAGACCACATATCACCAGCCGGGAGGATAGATCCAGAGAGCCCTGCGGGTAAATATCTACTAGAACAAGGCGTTAGCCCCAAGGAGTTCAACACATACGGCGCTAGAAGGGGTAATCACGAGGTTATGGTTAGAGGAGCCTTTGCAAGCAAGGGTGTGAGGAACAAGATGCTCCAGGACAAGGGTATAAGCGGTGGCTACACAATACACTACCCATCTGGAGAGATTATGAGCGTCTATGACGCTGCTATGAGGTATATGGGTGAAGGAGTCCCCTTACTAATAATAGCTGGTAAGGAGTACGGCTTGGGCAGCTCTAGAGACTGGGCTGCAAGGGCTCCAAGACTCCTCGGTGTAAGGGCTGTAATTGCTGAGAGCTTCGAAAGGATACATAGATCCAACCTGGTTGGGATGGGCATAATACCCCTCCAGTTCCCCAAAGGCGTTAACGCAGACACACTCAAGCTCAGGGGCGACGAGCTATTCGACATAGTAGGGCTGAAGAACCTAACACCAAGGGGAAGGGTTACTATGGTTATCAAGAGACCTAATGGTGATAGGGAGACTGTTGAGCTCATAGCTAGGGTAGAGACCAAAGCCGAGATCGAGTATCTCAAATACGGAGGCATACTCCACTACGCCTTCAAGAAAATGCTCGAAGAACTTAGAAAGGGCGCATAGTACCCTTTTTAATCTCCCCATAAACCCTATATCTAGGAGATAAGAATGAGTTATAAAACAATTAGAGAGAGATCTCTGGAAGCCCTTAAGATCATAAGCAACTATATACATAGAACACCCCTCGATAAGAGCACAACGTTCTCAAGAATGTTTGGCGGAGAGGTGTATCTCAAATACGAAAACCTGCAGAAATCAGGCTCGTTCAAGGCCAGAGGGGCTCTCTACAAGATAAACAGGCTCTACCATCAAGGGGTTAGGGAGGTTGTAGCAGCATCCTCAGGAAACCACGCACAGGGTGTTGCCTACGCAGCATCGATATATGGTGTGAAAGCAACCATATTCATGCCCGAGACAGCCCCCATAGCAAAGGTAGAGGCTACTAAGGGCTACGGGGCTGAAGTAATCCTCAGGGGAAGAGTGTTTGATGAGGCTTATGAGAGCGCGGCTAGCTACTCGAAAGAGAGGGGTGCCGCTTTTATTCATCCATTCAACGATCTAGATATAATAGCTGGACAGGGAACAATAGCGCTAGAACTAATGGAGCAGATCAGCAGCTTCGACATAGTGCTAGTCCCAGTGGGTGGGGGAGGTCTTATCTCAGGTATAGCCTCGGTGTTAAAGGAGTCTGGGAGAAATGTGAAGGTCATAGGGATCGAGCCTGAAGCAGCGCCTAAATTCAAAGAATCCCTCAGGCTTGGAAGGATCGCTGAGGTGCCTGTAGCCCCCTCACTAGCTGATGGACTTCTAGCTAAGAAGCCTGGCGATATAACATTCGATCTTGTTAGGAAATATGTAGACGATATAGTAACAGTCTCTGAAGACTCTATAGCTAGGGCTATGTATCTGCTTATGCAGAGAAACAAGATCGTAGCCGAGGGTTCCGGAGCTGTTGGGCTAGCAGCCTTGCTAGAGGGTAAGGTTAATATCGAGGGTAAGAGGTGTGTTGTGATCATAAGTGGTGGTAATGTGGATCTAACGGATCTTTATAGAATAATAATGAGGGGTCTCACAGCCGAGGGAAGAATGATCGAGTTCTCAGTAGAGCTAGTAGACGCTCCAGGAGAGCTTAAGAGGGTTTTGGAGGTTATATACGAATATAGGGGCAACATAGTTGAGATAACCCACAAGAGAGGGGGGAGGGATATAGCGCCTGGGAGAGCTATAGTGGGCTTAGTAGTTGAGATCCCGTCTAAAGATGTTGGGAATATGATCATATCAACCCTCACATCAAAAGGATATAGAGTTACGAGGTGACGAGAATCAAGCCCCACAGAGATCTTGGAGCAGGGATCTTTAGAGTTTCTTTCGAGATTCTCTTCAATAGCCCGCAGGAGCTGATAGATCTTCTCTCAGAGCTTGAGAAGAGGATCAAGAGTAAGTGGGGAGGCAGCCCCCATCTATCCTCATCCTCACTCCTATGGGGCTCTGGCAGTGAGATGGTTAGGATAGCCTTCTCAGAGCAGATCGAGAGGGGAGGGTTATCAATAACCCCCGGGCTTCTCAGAGCATCTGGTGTTGTTGAGTGTGTCTCCTCCGATAGATGTGTTGAGATTTATGAAGAGATCTATGAGACTACGAGGCTTAAGAATCTAAGGATCCGGCTAACCATATAGCCAGTCGTTCTCTCTAGATTTTCTCTAGAATCTCTATATCCTCGGCACCGAGCCTCCAGCCCATAGATCCTCTGAATTCTTCAACCCTCTCAACCCTCTCTGTTTTTGGTATAGCCATAACCATTGGTCTCGATATAAGGTAGTTGAGAGCAACCTGGATGGGTGTTTTACCATATTTCTTCGCTATAGAGATCACGGTCTCGTTCTTAGCAACACCTCCCCATTCGAGGGGCGTATAGGCCTGGATCAGGATCTTGTTTTCTATCGAGAACCCCAGGAGATCCTTCTCCACCTGCTTGTCAAGAACGCTGTATTTCACCTGGTTAGCTACTATTTCGTGTTTTTTAGTAGCCCTTATGGCTCTTGATAGGTTTTCTACGCCAAAGTTGCTCACACCAATGAATCTAGCCATGCCAGCCTCTACTGTTGCTTCTAGAAACTGTATCTGTTTCTCTATAGAGATGCCAGGCCTTGGCCAGTGGATCAATACTAGATCTACATAACTCGTTCCAAGCCTTCTAAGGCTAGCCTCAAGAGCCTTAATAACCTTAGACTGATCCGAGAATCTGTCTGGAAGGATCTTGGTTACAATAAACACTCTATCCCTACCAATAATCCTACACACCCTACCAACAAGCTTCTCAGCCTCGCCATTAGCATACATTTCAGCAGTATCTATCAAATTCATCCCAACCTCGATAGCCCTAATAAGTGCGGTCTCAGCCATTGAGTAATTGTTTATTCTCCAAGTCCCTATCCCGATCGCGGGAACCGTCTCGCCGGTTCTTCCGAGGGGCTTCCTATCATTAGGATCTATCTGGAACCTCATAGACCCTATCCAATATGATCCATAGTATTGTGAGTAATATATTTATGTTGAGTATTGCATACATCTTGATATTCGTAACGATTTTTGACAACGATTGCATAACTATATCTATCCAAAAGGACTTATCATTCACAAATCGATCTTATTCTAACAATCCCAGGGACCATAGAATCTTTAAAAGCTATTGTGTTTATCACCAACAATAGATACCAGAGAGAAATTTTTCACCAATATTCTAGAATATTCTAGAAAATCTATTCTTAGCTCACTATAGATCGCGAGAGTTTTTTGTACCTAGCATTCAGCGCACGTGTTTTTAAAAAGTGTTATTAAGCCCGGGTATTTCTATATAACGGTAGATAGTGATAAAGGACTACAACAAGATCTGGGTATGGCTTTTCCTGGATATCTACCTACCATCGATAATAATGGCTATAGCTAGGGGTATGTTAACAATAACCCTCCCCCTCTATCTTATCTCAACAGGCCTGGATCCTGTCTATGTAGGGCTTGGTAGTGCATCTATAGCTCTAGGCAACCTGTTGCTAGATATCCCTGGAGGAGTTATCCTCAGGATCACTGGTGAGAAGACCTTTACAAGGATCTCGATGATCGTGCTATCCCTCTCATCACTGGGAATGGTGTTTCTCCAACATCCATGGATCCTCGTAATGCTCTCCATAATCTTCGGCGGTGGGAGGAGCATGTGGCTCCTTGCTAGAAGATATGTGATAACGTATTACGTAGAGTACCAGTATAGGGGAAGAGCATCCTCTTTCATAGGCATGTCGGAGAGGCTTGGAACATTCATAGGACCGGGGATAGTTGCGTTAATGATCGATAGGCTCGGCTATCCATGGGTATTCCTAACATGTTTCACACTAACAGTAATAGCCGGCATGCTCAACATAGTTGCATCGAGATTACCCATGCCAGGAAATAGAATCGATAGTGAAATAGAGGCAAGGCATAGAAACCATGCACAGGATCTTGCAGCAAGCCAGAACCAGCCTGGATTGCTATCCCTCGCAGCATTCTCAGTAGCCCAGATAGCTGTTCAAGGTGTTAGATCTAGTAGGAACCTGCTGGTCCCGATCATAGGTAAAGGAATTGGGATGAGCGACAGCAGTGTAAGCCTAGCAGTAAGCATCTCAGGAGCCCTCGACGTGCTCAGCTCATACCCAGCTGGCGTTATAATGGATAAGAAGGGGAGGCATGTTGCGGTGATGATCAGCTTCTCAATAATGGCTATAGGCTTCCTCCTCCTAGCCATAACCAATAACGAGACCCTCTTCTACGCATCGGTGCTCACAATAGGTTTTGGAAACGGTTTCGGCTCAGGTACGATGATAACCATGGGCGCCGATATCGTGTCAAGAATGAGGAGCGATAGAGGAGCAATATTCCTAGCCATATGGCAGTTCATAGGAGATCTTGGGAGCGCCATATTTCCAATATCAATAGGACTGGCGATATCGATCTGGGGCGTATCGGTCTCAAGCGCGGCTATATCAGCCATATCAACATCTATAGTGATAGCCTTCAAAACAGCGATAAGCAATAAGATCCATAAAATAGCACAACCCCGCCAAGGTTAGGTTCATTACCTCTACAGCCTCGTTTCGAGATTACCAGTCCATTCCCAACGACGAAAAGCTAAATATCAGTAAACACCCCTATGCAAATCCATATTGTGTATCGAACCTAAGCATAAATTAATTTATTAATAGCATTAATAGCAAATACTATGAACCTGAGTGTTTATAAACAAAAAGGATCTTATGGAAGAGCTGATTAACCACCATAAACCTTCATACATAGAAATAGAAACATTTTGTAAATGCCGACAAACCCTGCCCATGTTTATGTATCATCTAACCTCGCTCTCGTATTGTTTAAATAGGACGTAGAATGTTAAGACAGAGGCTAGGATTATTGAGCTGGCTAGGTAGAATGGAGATTCTAAGGATACCTTTGACATTAGAAAGCCTGTTACAGCTGGCATAGCTGCGCCTGATAGCCCTGTTGTTAGTGCCAGTATGCTTGAGGCCGATGCTCTCTCTGAGGGGTCTACGAGGCCTAGTATGAAGGATCTTATGATTGGGGAAGGTATGTTGATCAAGATCCTCATGGCCATGTATATAACACTCACAGCAAGGAATGAAGGTATCAAGGGTATTGATGCAAGCATAGCTGCTGCAATGCTCTGGGTAAGCACTACAGTGCCTATGGTACCAAACCTCTTGGCAATAGCCGGGGATGCTAGGAAGGATATACCCAGTATGGCTTGGGATATCGCATATGGTATTGATATAAGGCCTTCTTCTACAGAGAACCTCTTATAGAGCCATAGTGAGAGTAGCGATGGTGCTAAGAGTCCTGCACCCATAAACAGCATTCCAACATATAACGTACTCTTCAGGATCACATTATAGGATTTCGTTGGAAGTTTTAGAAGAGCCCTACTACCTCCACCAGGGTTATGTTCCCCCACTTTAAGCATAAGCATTAGTATAGATGCGATCGCAAGCGATCCTGACGACAGTATGAAAATCGGGTAGTAAGACGCGGTTTCTCCAAACCCATAGGTTCTGAGAATATTGGGTACCCCTCCAGCCAGGAACCCTATGATACCCGTCAGTGTTGTTATTGATGCAGCTATGCTGAAAACTAGGTTCCTCTTCTCAGGCGTAGGGGCTGAGTCTGCTAAAAGGGCTGTTACAGAGCCTCCGTAGAGTGCGCTCCCCAAACCACCTATACCGGATATGACGAATAGGTAGTATAGGTTAACCGGGTATATATAGCCTGCGAGGGACACCGCTCCAAGGGCTAATCCTAGCGCAGAGATCTTCTTCCTACCAACAGCATCGGCAATCATACCTCCAGGGAGTAGCATGAGTGTCGTTACTATTGGGGATACTGTCAATATCAACCCTATATCAATCTCACTATACCCAGCCTTCGACAGATATATTGCTAAAATAACGCTCTGAGCATTAACAGCTATTGATACAAAGGCTTGTGCAGCTATCACTAGCTTTGGATCCGGTTCTAGAGCTATATAAGCCGCAAAGGCCCTCGATATGGATGAGAAAGCCCTTAGGAGCGGGTTTCTTGACAGAGCCCTAACTATACTATATTGTTTTCACATTAATATATCACATGTTAATATATTACAACCTAAGTATATACATGCAAATGGTAATAAAACGATAGTGATTCTATGTGTCACCCAAAACTCTAGATTAGCCATATTACTAAACCTTAACTCAAGCAAGGAAGAAAGGAGTATTGTTTTAATTGCCAGGATTGCTATGATGCTCATGGGATGGTGGTTGTATATCGATCTCTATTTCATTGCTGGCTATATGACTGCCCTTGTAATGCTTATAATAACGTCGTATATGGATCTTAAGACTAGAGAGATAGATCCTAGGGTCTGGATCCCTTTTGTCATAGCTGCTATAGTTATATTAATAGCTAGGTTCTCGATTCATTGGGATCCTGTTTCCATGATCTATCTACTGTTAAGCATGACCCCGCCCCTGATCCTCTTCGCACTGAGCCTCTTAGGAATGATGGGTCTAGCAGACCCGATAGCCCTGGCTATAGTCTCTCTCCTCATCCCAGAGCCTCCTACAGGGCTTTTGCTTCCGCCGTCTATGGTGGTGCTTATAATAGCATCTATTCTCATGTTCTTCCTCCTAGTTATACCGATGCTCATAATCAACATACCCCGACTAGGACTCATCTCTAGACATTGCGGCTCTAGATATATAACAACTATTATAGCCCTCACAGGATTTCCTATGAGTGTTAGAAGTTTTCTAGGATCAAAGTTCCTCTACCCATTAATATATCCATCCCTAAACGAGGGAAGAATACAGTGGATCTGTAGATGGTCTTTTGAGATAGAGGAGGATCCAAAAACCCATAGAGAAGCGATAGCCATGCTTCTAGAGAAGGGGTATGTGAGTGAGAGGGAGACCATATATGTTACATGGGGAGTACCATACTTGGTATTCTTACTACTAGGAGTACTGCTATACCCACTAGCAGCAGGCTGGGTAGAGGAGCTTATCAAAAGCCTAACCACGTTGTTCCGAGCTTCATGACGTGTGATTTTTCTCATAAAGATCCATGGTTTTATAGAGGCATAGATCTAAACTCTAGAATACCGTATACACAAAATACTACCTACGATATAGGCACCATGAAGACCAAGGCAGAGGGTATGGGAACTTTTTATTAAAGCCTAGATCTTTAGCTTCGATACTTGGAATAACTATAATACATAGGTAATACGGATCTTGCGAGATACCGCTTTAGATTTAATGGGCTATTGCTAAATAGGTTTTTCTCCAAACGATATAAAGGGGCTTCTTCTGGAAAGAATAGACGCTATATTTGAAAGGATAGCTTCCTCAAGAGTCTTTATAAATAAGGAGGTTCTTAGACCTGACTATATACCTGAGAGCCTTCCCCATAGAGAGGGAGAGATCGAGAAAGTAGCCCAAGTGCTTGGCTCATCACTCCAGGGGATGAGGCCTAGCAATCTATTCATCTACGGATTAACCGGGACTGGGAAAACCGCCGTTGCTAAGTTCGTGCTCAAGAGGCTCGGGATCAAGGGCAGTGAGAGGGGTGTTAGGATCTATTGGGTCTATGTCAATACAAGGATCGAGAATACTAGCTATAGGGTTTTATCCAGGATTGGTGAGCACCTCGGGGTTAGGATCCCCTTTACAGGGTTATCGACAGCTGAGGTCTATAGAAGAGTTATGAGTGCTATGGACTCGAGATCCTCTATAGTGATCATAGTTATGGATGAGATAGACTATATGGTTAAGAGAGAGGGAGACGAGATCCTCTATAGACTTACTAGAGCTAACGAAGAGCTCGGTTCTTCTAGGCTAAGCATTGTTGGTATAACCAACGATATAAAGTTCGTCGAAACTCTTGATGCCAGGGTTAGGAGCAGCCTTGGCGAGGAGGAGATAATATTCCCACCATATAATGCACAGCAGCTTAGGGATATACTGATGGAGAGGGCTAGAATAGCATTCAAACCAGGCGCTGTGGGCGAGGATGTTATATCGCTCTGCGCTGCTCTAGCTGCTAGAGAGCATGGAGATGCTAGGAGAGCTCTGGATCTTCTGAGGGTTGCTGGCGAGATTGCTGATAGAGAGGGGTCTGACAAAGTGCTCGAAGAACATGTGTACAGGGCTCGTAACGAGATAGAGAGGGATAGGGCTTCCGAGATCATCTTAACACTACCAATACATGGGAAGCTTATCCTATACTCGATAGTAAAGATTCTTGAGGATGGTAGAGAGGCAACCACAGGAGAGATCTATCTAACCTATAGAGAGATAGCTAGAAAACAAGGGCTCGAGCCAATAACACAGAGAAGAGCGAGCGACATAATATCGGAGCTTGACATGGTTGGAATAATATCTGCCATCACGGTTAACAGGGGTAGGTATGGTAAGACGAGGATTATAAAGCTCCAGGTAAGCCCTGAAGTGATTTTAGAAGCCCTCAAGGCCGACGGGATCTCTGACTAGCCTCTCATAATATATAAGGAATACGTGCTAGATACAATATAGGGTAGGACTTGATCCTCGTCCTCCACGCACCAACAAGCCCCCATATGGTGGTAGAGTTTGTCAAAACAGCCTCAGTAGCGAGAATAGCAAGAGATCTAGTTATAGTTATAACAAGACCTGGAGGTCTCGCGGCACAAAGCGGCGTCCCAGAGGCGTGGAAACACGCACATAAGAGTGGACTAGCATTCTCAGTGCTTCCTGAGCTCTCAGACGCTATAGATCTATACAAACCCTCAGAGATCTATATCTTTTCCAGAACCAGAGAATGGGTTGACTTCAAAGAGGTTATGATAGGGAGCAACACAATGCTGATCTTCCCCTCAGGAGAACAACCCCTCGGAAAAGAAGGGGTAGAAAGGGCTAGAGGAGTAGGCTTCTCGGAATTCTCCAAAGACCTGGGACCTGTGCAGAGCCTCTCAATAGCGCTATATATAGTTATGACAAAGACATCGCTTGTCAAAAACGAGTGATGAAAAATCATAGTATGTGGCGGGCCCGCCGGGATTTGAACCCGGGACTTCCGCCCAGCAGATCTGGTCTACGGGTTAAGAGCCCGCCGCTCTACCGGGCTGAGCTACGGGCCCAGCCTTAAACTATATTCCTACAGCTCTTAAAGAGCTTTTCGCTACCACCGTGATGGTGAAAATCGCTGTTTATTTACCCCCAACTCTATACTATTTTAACGGTAGAGCGAGTCGGTGATGAAACGACGGTCATGTGAGTGGTGATATGTCTTCTCTTCGCTGATGTTTTCTAGATTGATTATTCTCTTGCCTCTAGGCGTTGGTACTATTGCTATTTTTGCATCTGTAAAGTTTATGTCGAGCTCTTTACCTTGGAAAAGCCTGTCGAGGAATATAGCCAACGCCGCCACCTCTGAGTGAGGTTGTGTTCCTATCGATATATTATGATCAACGATATCGTACACCTCTCTCGGAACTTTTTCAGAGCCCACTATGACCAGGATATCTTTGTACCTTCTCACAAGATCTATTACACTGTCTACCGGTAACCCATACATAGTTAGATGCACTGCACACCCACCCTTCTCTCTCCATTCCTTGATAACTCCTCTCCACTCCCTTGTGTAGCTTACTTCAAACCCATCACCGCCCCATCTTGCCACAACCCTTGCGAGGGATTCGATCAGACTTTTATCCTCCTCTCCTGAGTATATTATCCCTGCTGCCCCGAATGCCCTAGCTACCAAGCCCACGTGAGTTGATATCCTCTTATCCCTTTCTCTCCTATGCCCGAGCCTTAGCACAACCACCCTGTATCCTAGATCTTTTCTCAACACAACCATAGATCCACCTTGGGCTAGCTAGCCCACATTATCATGGATTTTAGAGTATAAAAGAGGTTAGAACCTAACAACAACCAATAGAGCGGACAGATATATCGATAACTACCCACAAGAATCGCTATCTCAGTATCAATAAGTTTGGTAGTATAGTAGGTATAGGGGTAGTGGTGTATGGAGTTCGGGGATGATGAGTATATAGATGTCCACGAGGGTGGAGAGTTATCATGGATGCAGAGGATCTCTAATATGGTTAAGAGCTATAACCACAGAATAGAAGCCCACGGGGATGCTGCAAGAATAGTTGCTGGAGGCTCTGTGTTCGATATAGGGCCTATGGGGAACAAGATCTGTATACAAGCCCACCTAGAACTCCCAATAGGGAGCGAGACAGGAATACAGATAGACGAGCTTATCGAGAGAGTGGGGAAAGTATATAGAGCGATGTATGCAATAAAAGGTCCCTTCAACTATGTCCTAGACGATTCGTTATCGGAGCTAGGGTTGGTACATATAGTGAAATGCTATGAGAAGCCAGGAGATCTCGAGAAAGATCTCGAAGAGATCTTGAAATCCTTAAGCCTTTGAGTGTTCAGAATGCAAGAATAAATACTGAACTTCTTGCCATCGCTAGAACAAGATAGATTATCAATAATGGGGAAAAAGATCTAATAACAAACCCTGAGCAGATCTCTATTTACATATTACACATTACATGTAGAAATACTCCTCATAACAATACTCAAGACCTCAAAGCTCACGCATCATAAAACAAGGATCTATGGGAGAGCTAGCGACAATAGCTATAAAAATCATAAAAACGAAGGGCTTGCTACGACTTTTAAGAGAGTGTTTATCCCAAAATGATCTAGTCCTAGGAGATTTCTAGAGTCTCATGAGCACCTCTATAACGATATCCCAGATCTTATCACCAACGTGATGTATATTTTTAACAGCCTTTCCTTTCCTAATACTCATAATCTCTTGGGAGCTCATGAGAGCTCTTCCCACAGCTATGAAAGCCCTCTTCTGAGGCTCTCTAACCCCCACAAGATCCCCTTGCTTGAACTCTGAAACCTCTATAATCCCTGGCGCCATTACATCAGCGCCATTTAGTATCCTTGGAACAGCTCCTTGGTCTATGACTACGTAGGGTACTGGACATATGTTCTTGTTGAGGAGGTGGATTGCTGGTATTCTTTCCTTATCCCCAAGCTCTATTACTAGCGGTGTTTTGTCAGCTATATATATTTTAGCATTCTCTCCATAGACCACTATACCCTCCTCAGGCTCTTCTACAGAGCATTTGAAAATCTCTCTCGAGATCTTAACAAGCTCCCTGAGATCCTTTCTAGAAATATGGTGATAATGATACCTCATAGGCATCACGCAATGCTCATTATTGCCTCTTAATCCTCATGATAAGCATGGCTGATAGGAGCAGTGCTACCACCTGTAGAATAGCGATCATCGGTAGATATATACCCTCGATCCTTGCTATCCTATTCTCAAGCTCAGCCGATCTCGAGAGACCCTCATCTATCCTAGCCCTCACGACACCGAGATCTGTTACCACAGTAGCTACATTATTCTGGATAGAAGATATTCTGCCAGCTATATCGCCCAGGGATGTTCTAACAACAGCCATATCCCCAGATATGCTGACAACCCTGGCTCCTAGATCATCTATCCTAGCCCTTATATCCCCGAGGCTTGTTGATATAACAGCCACATCCCCCTCAAGCCTTGATATTGATGCATTTATACTCCTAAGATCTATTCCAAGCCTCCCGATCGAGGTGTTTATCACAGCCATGTTGTTCTCGATCGCTAGTAGCCTTGCATTAGCACTGCTAAGCATACCCATTATTGTCTGTAACTCCCTGTTAGGTGTTATGACAAGCTGCTTCTCAGCAAACACGTAACCACTTGTCGGGTCGAACACCGAGATAGAGAGGTTACCAGCTGGTAGCGATCCTATATCTACATATATTGTGAAACTCCCACTCCTATCGCTCCACACCTCCTTAGCAAGGATCATGGATCCTAATGCTATCCCCAACCTAGCCTCTCTAGGCATGTTGCTCCCATGTATAGCTATGGTGCCCGTATACCCTGCCTCAATACTTGGCGGAGAGATCTCTATAGACGGCGACCCTCTATTATCTATAAATGCTATGTATATATCCTGGTTGAGAGCAGCATTTCTATACGCCCCTGGCACAACTGTTAGCGAGCCCCTCCTACTATCTGTCCATACTATATATACATTATCGTTTGTCACAGCCATACCGAAATAGTCTCCTATGAAGAAAGATATACCGAGAAGCGGGTTAATCGTTATATCGGTTACCCTCATATTCTTAGCAAAAGTCCTCCCACCATCCCTAGAATATGTATAATATATATCATAACCAATACCGCTTGGGTCAAGCCTCTTATCGCCCCACGCTATGTGTATAGAGCCATCAGAACCCCTAACAGCTATCATTGGGAAGAACTGGGTCGCATGGCCAGTATCATCATTAACCCTCACAGGCTTGCTCCAACTAGCCCCACCATCCCTAGAAACCACCAGAAAGATATCACCCATATCGGGACTCTCAGGACCGCCAGGGCTATCCTCATAAGCTATATAGATACTCCCATCAGGACCAACAGCCATTGCTGGTGTTGGTACTATCCATCTAAACCCATAGAGCCCCGAATATCCTGGGAACCACCAATTGGTTTCAGCAGCCAAAACGGGCTCTGAGAATGTAACCCCACCATCGATCGATTTAGCCACCCATATACCCTGAATAACTCTTGGCTCGCCAAAAACCCTCTCAGTCTTCACACCGAAGAAGCTTACATAGAGAGTCCCGTTCCGATCCACAACGGGGTACGACCACTGGACAAGCGTGTCAGGATACCTCCCTTCCCAGCTAACTCTGAACGGGCCTTCAAAGGTTCTCCCACCATCCCTAGATCTTATGAGCTTTATGCTTAGATTAACCTCATAATACCCCTTAAACTCAGTATAGGTTATATATATAATATCCCTCATAGGGTTAGTAGGATCCGGCCCCACAGCTATCCAGGGCTTATCATAGAAAGCAGCAAAGGAATAGTTAAGAGCTCTCACAAAGCTCCAATTAGCACCACCATCCCTAGATATAGCCAGGGTTATCTCGGAAAAAGCACCTACAGATAGATAGGATAGATAAAGCGTCCCATCCCTCCCAAATGCGAGTGACGGGTCGCTTAATGAATCGCCATAGGTCGCAACCATTCTGGAGGGTCCGCTCCATGTTTTCCCACCATCAAAAGATCTATAGACAACTATCCCCACTAAATAGAAGGGATCGCCATAGTCATGGGCAGCAACAACAATATTTCTTGGATTAGTAGGGTTCACCGCGATTGATGGCTCGTTCTCAAATGGATAGTAGTGGGGAGAGTCGCGTGTAACCCTTATATTTGGTCCAAAGATGCTATCCTCACCAAACCTGCCTCTAGGGCTCTGGAGCATTGGAAGTGTCTGTTGCAACTGGCTCTGACTTAAACTGCTCTCTATGGTCTCCTTAACGCTGCCTGACATAAGCTTAATAGATCCCCACATATCTCTTAGATAGAGAGCTCCTGAGACTAGCCATCTAACCTGGGCCGGTATTGCCGTCCTTTCAAAACTACCATCGTTACCTATCTCCATAGTCTGAACCATTATGGGCATTATCCCTATGGCTAACATGGCTAACAATATTAAACTTAGAAATGATCTCTGCAAGCGTATCGCCTCTTAATGATATAATGCTACGACAGTAATAAAGTATTTTAAGAAGAAATTATCATAACAATATAAATTAGGTTCTCCGCACACCACCAGTTGCACAATTTCTCCTCATGTTTCTATTGACCTTCTCCACACAACATTAGAGACTGCTAACAAGCTCTGAACATCCTTTCTTATCTCTTCTAGTCAGATAGAGGATCACTATATCCTCTTTATTATCTGCTGCAAAGATAGACACCCCTTCTCTGATCAGCGCTTTAATCACCCTGTCAAGAACGCTTTGATCGCTAACCTTGATAAGCAGGCTCACCATTTTCTTGGAGCACAGCTCCCTTGCGATATTTTTTGCCTCAAGCTCCGGGCTTCTATCTATTCTGAAGGTTTCTATGGGCTTCACTCCCCCTCTCAGATCTCTTCCCACGTTGAAACCACCACGTAATTGGTGTTACGAAACCTAATATTGAACTTTATACCAAGTATGTGATTACTTATTAACCCTCGTATATTTTTCATCTATTGTGGCTAGAGATGCCCCTGATGGATCGTTTTTTACCTAGCATAAAGGGGGTTTTAGAGCATGTCGAGATCCTTAGTCGTAAAAGAGGTAAAACTGCAAACCCCCCTAGAGTTGCCACCATATATCGCGATGAGCTTATCCTCAACATGGTTACCCTATGTTTCTTCCTAACAATACATAGTGTAGTGCCTTATCTCTCCCAATATGCGGTGGAAATCGGAGCCACCGAGGCTGCTGTAGCTCTACTTGGACCGTTCTTCGCCCTCTCAGCACTAACTATTAGACCTCTATCAGGTATACTAGCCGATCGTGGGTGGACTAAGAGGCTTTTAGCAATAGGGGCAGCGACCTCTGCAGCAGCCCAGGCTATATATTTCATAGCACCTGGCCCGGAGCTCCTATATGTTGGGAGACTCATACAAGGAGCCGCTGTTGCGCTATTTATCCCCGCATCTTTCCAAGCAGCATCTATAGGGAGTAGGGAGACCGTGATAAGCTCCCTAGCCTGGAGAAGTACTGTGATCGGTGTATCGTTTGCTTTGGGACCTGCTATCGGAGGGTATGTTGTTACACATCTCGGATACCGGGCCTTATTTATATTCTCGACAGCAATGGCTCTCTCAGCATCTGTATTATCACTCATGATCAATAGTGCTAAGCTCTCCCGCCCCGTAGTTAGTATCGATTCTGATGAGAAGAGTCTCGGGTTTATGAGCGCGGGCTTTATCACAGCACTAGCGTCTCTTCTACTCTATAGCTCCGTATATGCCTCAATGACACTCTTCCTACCAGCCTACCATAAAGAGGCTGGATTGGGGGCTTCTTACATAGCTATCTTCTTCACCGGAATAGCTGTATCAAGCCTTGTATCGAGAATCACGTTCACATACGTGTTACGGGTTATAAGTGTTGAAGGAACAGCCATCCTTGGAATGATTCTCCTATCCATGGGTTATATACTGGTATCGACGGATCCCCTATCACACAGCATTCTATACTATGGTATAATAGCTGGTATAGGCTCCGGCCTTGCAATACCATCCCTCCAGATAATGGCTATAACGGGGGTACCGCAGAGGAGAAGGGGTACTGCTTCAGCTATATATACAGCTATGTTTGATCTTGGAAATATGACAGGCCCTATAATGGTCGCATCAATCGCTAAAACATATAGGGATATGATAGGGATATCTAGCTATGCATCGCTAGTGGCATTAATGCCGATAGCGCTTCTCCAAATACTCAGACTCAAAAGATCTCTCAATAAATAAAAAGGATTCTGCTATTAATGGAGAAAACATAACCTCTAGTTCTTAAAAAGAGAAAGAGTTTAAAACACCAGAGGCTAATTGATCATATATGAACCATTCTCTTTCATATGAAACACATACTGCTACCACTTCTCCTGCTAATCTATTACCCATTCGCGCGATCCTGATCCCCGTGCCCGGTAAACAAGGATTCAAGTCTCTCCTTCTCATTAGGGCTTATAACTCTCTCTACATTGATCGCCACAGTAACGCCCTTCTCAGTTATAACAAGCCTTCTAGAGGTATTCCCATTGGTTATGCTTACAAGACCAAGAGACCTCAGGATCTCTAGATCCGCCTCAAGGTCTTTAGAATAGGGACCCCACGGGTATCTAGCAAATGAGTATTGTTTACAGCAAATCCCCCTGCTCGATGCTATATCAACGATCCTGTGAATATCTTTAACATCAACAGGACTCTTAACCCTATATAATATATACAGGATCTTTAGCGCGTCTGGAACGTTTGTCAAGCCCAACTCACCCCGCATCTGGTGATGCTACTAACGCCACGTTCTTAAATACGCTTTGGGCAATACAATACCCAAAGATCTTCAAGCCCCGCTCTATTTCTACTAAACCACATGATTACGAGGTTTCTTCAAGGTATGTCAATAATAACAGCTCTATCGAACCCCTGGCTCATTGTATAGAAAACCCGCACCCTAGCTTTTCCTTCTTAACCCAGCACGCTTGAGTCTTTATAGCTACCCTTGTCATGCGCGGATATCACCATAATTCATATTTCGGCTCATACAGATCTAGCACCAGCTCCTATAAACCCTCATAAAACCCGAACCAGCTGGCTACGGTGTATTGGGTATAGTAGTGATTCTTATACTTACGCATCACAAAAAGAGGATCTAGCGGTATAACCAGATCAACCATTATAAACCCGAAACCTGAAACAGTTTGCGGAGTTTAGAATGGATCCAAACTCCCCATTAGGCAAACTAGCTGAAGAGGTGATCTCATGCTCGTTGTGCCCTAGGCTAGCTAGATATAGGGTTGAGGCCTCGCTAAAAGATCCGGGGAGGGTGTATTGGGCTAAACCTGTCCCGGGTTATGGAGATCCTATGGCCAGGATCTTTGTTGTAGGGCTAGCCCCTGCTGTTAGGGGTGGTAATAGAACTGGTAGGGTTTTCACCGGTGATGAGACTAGCCAGAACCTTATGAGAGCTTTATACGAGGTTGGCTTATCCAACCAGCCTTACTCCATATCTGCTGACGACGGCTTAGTGCTGAGAGACGTCTATCTAACAGCTGCTGTCAAATGTGCTCCTCCAGATAATAGGCCTAATGCCCAGGAAATCGCTACCTGTAACCGTTACCTGGAAGCCGAGGTAAAACTTTTAAAAAGATCCAGGGTCTTTGTTGCTCTTGGAAACATAGCATGGAGTGCTATGTTAAAGGCTATTGAAAGTGCTCTTGGAGCATATCTACAGGATCTAGATCTTGGGTTCAGACATGGTGCTATATATAGTGTGGAGACAAGGCTTAGAGGGGCTGTATGGCTTATCTCATCCTACCACCCAAGCCCGAGGAATATGAGGACTGGTAGGCTTACCCACGAGATGTTGGTGACTATATTCAGGAGAGCAGTAGATCTAGCTAATACTGATCAAAATACAACCGCTCATGCTACACGTTGATCGCTCCATGCCTTTAGCTCCTTTATAGCTTTTCTAAGACTCTCTAACCTCGCCTTCCCCTCCGCTAGTGCTCTGTTAAGTATCCATACGATCCCATCGATCTCATTTCTACTTATCAACACCCTCTCCGAATCCTTGACCGGGATCCCGATCCATATGCCTGTGACAAGCTCAACCAAATACCCCCTCTTGCTCGATGCCACAAGCCCGCTGTGTTTGAAACCAGCCTCTCTAACCTTTTTTAAAAGGATCATTGCATGTCTAGGGGTTCTTGCCATGATATGCATTATAGGCCCGCTTGCTATCACCCATAGTATCGAGATCACCGGTATTTCTAACAATCTCTCTAGATCCTCTCTCGTAATTTCAGCATGTTTTTTGAAAACAATATAGGATTCCTTTCTCCTCCACGGTGTTGGAGCGTCTATAGCTATAATTCTCCCTGTGCAGGAGCTTGTTGGATAATAATTCTTAAGGTTAAATATATCGATAAGAAGATCCCTGATCCCGTGGTCTAGATAGCCTATATAGAGATCAGCATTCATCCTCCTAAAAGCCTTCTCCCAATCCTCAGTCCATATCTCAGGATCCACCAACAGCTATCCACGCTCTCCCGAATCATAATAAATCCTGTGGATAGAAATACGGGCCTGCTTGTTATCAAGAGTCCGGGGCTGAGATACGGTTATAAGTTCCCTTCGAATCATTATTCTTGGTTAAGATGCCTAGATGTGATATATGTAGCGCTAGAGACGCTGTTGTCTACCAAACCCATACGGGGCTGAGACTGTGTAAGGCCTGCTTCTTTTCAAACGTTATTGCAAGGGTTTCTAGAGAGATCTTTAGGTATGGTATGATTAAGCATAGCGATAGGATCTTGATAGGAGTCTCGGGAGGTAAGGATAGTTTTGTGCTTCTAGACATACTCTCACAGATCCACGAACCGTCGAGGCTCGGTGGAGCAACCATTATCGAGGGGATAGATGGTTATAACAGGGCTGAACATATAGCTGAGATCAAGAGGATGGCTACAGAGAGGGGTGTTGAGCTACATGTGGTATCTATCAAAGAGCTTTGGGGAGCCTCTGTCGATGAAATGGTTAGAATGTCCATAGAGAAGGGGCAGAGGATCTCTCCATGCACCTATTGTGGAATTCATAGAAGGAAAAGTCTGAACCTCATAGCTAGGGAGCTCGGCTATAATAAGGTAGCTACGGCCCATAATCTAGACGATGAGGTCCAGACCATAGTGATCAACATACTTAGAGGGGATATAGCTAGGCTCTACATGAACCACCCCCTAAGACCCAAAGGATCTGGGCTTTTCATAGACAAGATCAAGCCTCTGAGAAAGATCTATGAATGGGAGACTGCTAAATATGCATATCTAGCCAGCTACAAACCCCAAGAGGTTGAATGCCCCTACTTAGAGCTCTTCCCCTCACTCAGAGCCAGGGTTAGAGATATGATCTATAGGATTGAGGCTTCAAAACCAGGCTCGATGCTAAGACTGCTCGAATGGTTTGACAATGTGTTCAACCCATTAAAGCAGAACAATAGAGAGACCCCCAAGCTAGGTTTATGCTCGATCTGTGGAGAACCAACATCGCCTAACAGATCTATATGCAAGTCATGCGAGCTCCAGATAAAATCCTTGGGTGAGGTAAAGATCGCTAGGAGTGTTTTGAAAACACAGCTGTAGGATACGATATTCCAGCATCTTAATAAACCACCCAATCCCCACTTACTGAGGGATGCGTTTATGGGAGCTACGAGCTCTCGCGAGAAGCAAGAGAAAGAATCCGGGGTTGTCGAGCTAAGACTTAGGGGGGTTGTTGAGGGTTTTGGAGAAGGGATCCTGCTTGTCATAGATGATTATATCTCGTTCCTAGGAGATCTAGATCCTAAGAAGGGGGTTCTTAGGAAGAAGGGGTACGAGGATATAGAGGTTAGAGACAAGATCCTTGTGTTCAGAGGATCTAGAGGCTCCACTGTAGGGACCTATGTTATCTACTCGATCTCTAAGGCTGGCTTAGCCCCAAGGGCCATGATAGTTGATAAGGCAGACCAGGTGGTGATAACAGGATGTGTAGTAGGTAATATTGCTCTTGGAGAAACCCTCGGATTCAGAGTAAAAGATCTCGCTAACTATAACGGTCGACATGCTATGGTAAAAATAAGGGGGAACGAGGGAGTTCTAGAGATCCATAGTAGTTGATACAAGCAGTTAAGGCTATGTTGCTTACAAGGCACTATATATCCCCTCTAGCCCTTATCTACTGATGAGGAGCGGGTATTGAGGCTACTGGCAATAGCGCTTCTCCTCCTCATACTCTCAGCGACGCAGTTATCGTTACTAAGCACTAGTGCTAATACTAACACTGCCAAGTGTGTTAGAATAGATGTCCCAGCAGTAGAAGGTCAGAGTGGAAAGGGAAGCGTTGTTAGTGTAGCTGTATGTATAAATCCAGGCGGTAATAGCCTGAGGGTCTATGGTACAGATAAGATCGAGACCGATACGCTCATATCGATCATTACAGCATACATCATAGCCCAGCTACTATCAAACAAATCCCCAAGCAGCTATGATATAGATATTAGTTTTGAGAAAAATGTTCAAGACGTATCAGGACCATCTGCAGGAGCTATTATGACGTTAGCCCTCTACAGCCTGCTAAACAGCAGCGAATACAATGGTTTATCTGGCACAGGTGCTATAAATCTAGATGGTAGTATAGAGGCTGTTGGCGGCATACCGCAGAAGCTCTCTGCTTTAAGGACTTCTGGGTATAAAGAGGTGTTCTTACCAATAGCTAATTATATTCAGTACAGACAGCTAATAGAATCGCAATTCAGGGATCTGAAAGTGCTCCCGGTAAGCAGTATTGTAGATCTTCTCAACACATCGCCGCCCAGCTGGTCCTTAGAGGCTGGGGAGGAGTATGTCATAGATGTTATATCAAATGTATCTAGAGATCATGAAGTCGTTATGAGGGATCTTCTGGAGAGGCTTGTGAACATTTATATAAGCAGGGTATCTGATACAGGTTCTACGGAATATAGATTAGCAATGAGTATAGTAGATAAGGTTAGAAGAAATCCTCCGAGTGACGGGTATGCGTTGATAAACCTATACTACCTATCACTTGTTCAGCTTATCCAAGCGATAGTGGATAGAGATCTCAACGGGTATGGTAGGATCCTGATCCAGAGGGCTGTTGAGGAGTATAACAAATCAATAGACAGGCTTGCCACGGTCTTCTCAGATATACCTAGATCTATGGATCTTGATAGGTTCCTACTATACCTACTGATCTTCGAGAGAGCCGTAAACCTAGCCAGCTATGATAGTGTGGTTAAGGCTTATGCAGGCAGTGGTGATACAGGATCTATAGCCAGGGTAGCGGGCACACTATATGGAAGAGCCCTCTCAATAGATTACTGGCTAGACGTGCTGGGTAACATGACGCATAGCACAGGAGTAATTGTGGAACTGGATAATGTTTATGGTGTGTCTAGAAACATCCTCAGGATTCTCGGCGTCTCTAACATATCTGAAACAGCTGTTTCGAACCTAACTAAGATCATAGGCCCTAGAGTAGATCTTGCTGCCCTAGAGACTCTGAATACCGTTTATACTCTATACTCGTATCTACAGAACTACTCATACACGGTGAGAGGGTCAACATTATCCCAGATTATTAGTCGAGGAGTAGGGGCTGGAGCGAGCTCTAATGCCTTAGATCAGTTGAAAAAGAGCGGCTATATAACAAACATGCTCGGAATCATGCACAGCGGTGTGGCTAGGAGTATCTATAGCTTCCCACTGTGGGTTCTCAACAACATAGATCCGCAGTCACAAGATACAGGGATCCTTGTCAGCTCCTTATTATCAACAAGCGCCTCTGCTCTGTCTCTCAACATGCTCTATATGATCTTCTCTAAGAGGGTCAGCACACCACTCAGCCTAGAACTTAGCGGTGAGGCTAAGAACGTTCTCCAAGGCCCTGCCGAAAGAAGATCCTCTACAGATGCTTCAACAATAGATCTAGATAGACTATCAGAACTCCTAACCTTAGTATCAATAGCCATCTCTACTATAACATTATTAATATACATTATTCTATCTAGAAGCGGCAAGCCAAACCAAGCTCGACATTAAGGTTCATGGGTGGGTGATATTAGTCTCCTTGGGATCTTGGTAATGGTGAAGCATGCTAACCTATGAGCATATGATAAAGGATCCTGTTCATGGATACATAGGAATTACTCGGGTGGAGAAATGCATAATAGATACTGGGGCTTTCCAGAGGCTTAGGAGAACGCTCCAGCTACCAACCTCTGTTTATGTATATCCAGGAGCTGTTCATACCAGGTTTGCCCATAGCATTGGTGCTATGCATATAGCCAGCGCATTTGGCGAGAATATAGCGCAAAGACTAGGGCTTGTTGGTAGGGATGAGGGTTCCAGGCTTATCCAGTTCCTCAGGCTTGCTCTACTCCTACACGATATAGGCCACGGCCCTTTCTCGCATAGCTTTGAGGAGACGATCCTATACCCCATGGGGGTTAATCACGAGATAGTAGGCTCCAGGATCATTGAGAGTAATGACGAGATAGTCTCGTGCATAGAGGAGAACAAGGATCTAGGGTTCACACCAAAAGATCTTTCAAGAGCATTACTAGCTGTCGGGAGTGAGGACTGGCCAGTGCTGGGATACAGTGGGGTTGATCAGGAGATGGAGAAGAGCCTCTTCTACGTGCTTAAAGGACCCTTTGCTGCAGATCTTCTAGACTATCTGATCAGGGACTCATACTACACAGGAGCTGGATACGGCTCAGGGATAGATTGGGAGAGGATAGCTAGAAGCACTGTCCCGCTCCATAGAAGGTTAGGAATATTGGATAAGGCTGTCGATGCCTACGAACATGTCCTCATAGCCAGGTTCCACATGTTCGCCACAGTATATTATCACAAGACAACGAGGGCTGTAGAGCAGCTTGTATCCAGACTTCTTGAGGAGAGCAAAAGCTATATTGATTATAAGGAGATGGTGAATAACCCCTCCAGGTATGTTGAGCTAGACGACACCTATATACTTGGAAACCCCTCTATAAGGGATCTCGAGCCATGCAGAATGCTTCTAAACAGAAAAATACCCTACACAGTTGTTGAGGAGAAAAGGCTACAGATACCTAGGAGAAACCCCCTCATGATGCTAGCCCTCGATAGGGGTTTTCTAAACAAGCTCCTGCTAGAAAAGCTTGGAAGCAGCTACAGCGGGGTCGTCTATATAGATACACCACGCCTACCCCTCAACCCGATGCTCAGGGACGATGAAGTTCTCGTGATCTCCGGGGATAGGCGTGTGATCAAGGGATTCGAGGAGATGAGTTTCGGAACCCTATCCCACAGTGTCGCTATAGTTAGGCTCTATATGGATAAGAGGCATCTCGATAAGAGGGAGCAGGCGGTAAAGGCATTTAGAGAGATTATAGAGACAAGCTCTATGGAGACTCTCAGGTCTTTTTACTAAGGGTTATATTGCTGAGATAATGCTATCCACTCTTTATCTTCACAGCCCTTATACATATGAAACCATGGGAATCGTTGAGAGGAGAAGGATCCTCGCTATACGGTTGTGATAGAGGTGAGTAGCTAAGCGTACCCAGGATCTCCTCAACATGGAAGCCAAATCCTGTTAAGAGGTCGATCGCCTCTCTCTTTGTAAGAAACCTTGCTACCCTATAGAAGGGCGAGTCCCTCTTACCAGCATAATAGGCTCCCCATTGGGAATCCCTCGGTATCATGCATAGAACCAGGCTACCATCTTTTCTAAGAACCCTATAGCTCTCTCTGATAAGATCCTCGGGCGATTCGACAAAACATATCGTGACAACGATTAATACCAACCCGATGCTTTCAGATCTTATTGGTAGGAACTCCCCATAACCCTCTATAGTCTCGAGACCTCTCTTTCTCCTTGATATGGTTAGCATCTCTTTCGAGGGGTCTAGGTTTATACAGCCCAGAAGGTTTGAGAAATACCCTGTACCACCGCCGATCTCTATACACGGCTCTCTAAAGCTACCAGCAGTCTTTATAACAAGCTTAGTCTCATTCTCAGCCGTTATCCTGTTTCTCTCATACCACAAGTCATATCTGTCGGCATGCTTGTTAAAAATATCAACAACCGTTTCTGAGTATCGCTTCATATAAAGAGGCTCCTCAGGGTCTTCTCTATCATCTGGTACTTCTCTATAGCATCCTCGCTTAGGGATGGCTTAACTATTTTCAGAGCTTCTAGGAAGTACTTCATGCTAACCTCCCTCACCTCAAGCTTCTCCCTTAATGCAAGCATCACTGCCTCTCTCACAAGCGCCTCTAGATCAGCTCCTGTATATCCATTGGTCATGTCGGCAAGCTTCTCAAGATCAACGTCAGGGGCTAGGGGAACCTTTCTGGTATGTATCTTTAGGATCTCAACCCTTGCCTTCCTATCAGGCGGGGGTATCTTTATAATCCTGTCAAACCTACCGGGCCTTAGCAACGCTGGATCCAAGAGATCTGGCCTGTTGGTTGCAGCTATAACTACAACCCCTCTTAGGGGCTTTATACCCTCCATCTCTGTTAAGAGCTGGTTCACAATCCTATCGGTTACGCCAGAATCTACCCTAGAACCCCTGGCTGGGGCTATCGAGTCTATCTCGTCTAGGAATATTATGGCTGGAGCAACCATCCTTGCCTTCCTAAAGATCTCCCTTATAGCTCTCTCACTCTCACCAACCCATTTGCTAAGGATCTCTGGACCATTTATAGCTATGAAGTTAGCACCACTCTCAGTAGCAGCTGCTTTTGCTAATAGCGTTTTACCAACACCCGGAGGTCCGTAGAGAAGAATGCCTCTTGGAGGTCTTATACCCATGCGTTCAAACACGTCCTGGTATTTTAAGGGCCATTCAACAGCTTCTCTTAGCTGTTGCTTAACATCATCCAGCCCTCCTATATCGCTCCACCTAACCTCGGGAACCTCTACAAAGACCTCTCTCATGAGCGAGGGGTGGATCATGTTCATTGCTTGTACAAAATCCTCCATAGAGACCTTGAGGCTTTTCAATAGATCCGAGGGTATGGGTTTAGAGAGATCTATATTCTTATTGCTCAGAAACCTTCTCAGAGCATTCATAGCGGCTTCCTTAACAAGCGCTGCTAGATCAGCTCCTGTATAACCGTGAGTCATTTCAGCAATCCTATCGAGGTTCACGCTCTCATCGAGCGGAACACTCCTAGTATGAACAGCAAGGATCTCTCTCCTGGCCTTCTTATCAGGCGGGGGTATCTCTATCTCTCTATCAAACCTACCAGGCCTCCTTAGGGCTGGGTCGACAGCATCAGGCCTATTAGTAGCCCCAATAACAATAACCCTTCCCCTCTCGGCAAGGCCATCCATAAGCGTTAGGAGCTGTGCCACAACCCTTTTCTCAACCTCACCAACAACTTCTTCCCTTTTTGGTGCTATCGCGTCTATCTCGTCTATGAATATTATTGCTGGTGCATTCTTACGAGCCTCCTCGAAGATCTCTCTCAACCTCTGCTCGCTCTCGCCATAGAACTTGCTCATAATCTCTGGACCATTTATAGCTATGAAATAGGCTCCCACCTCGTTTGCAAGGGCCTTTGCAAGGAGGGTTTTACCAACACCTGGAGGCCCGTAGAGAAGAACTCCTTTGGGGGGCTCTATACCTAGGTGTCTGAAGAGCTCTGGATGTCTCATGGGGAGCTCTACTATCTCTCTCAGCCTTGCCTTAGCCTCTTCAAGGTCACCTATATCCTCCCAGGTAACCCTTGGGATCCTCTCAGCTATCTCTTTTACAGGCTCTGGTTTGATAACGATATCGGTTCTCTCGGTTATATAGATCGCTGTCGATGGTGATGTAGATATAACGGCAAGCCTGAGGGCGCCTGCATACATAGGGACGAGGATTACCTCTCCCCTTGCTAGGGGTTTGTTAAGCATCTCGTTCTTTATATGCTCAGCTATATAGCTTGTATATTCATGGGGTATGAAATCCTCTGTAGGTGCTAGAACTACTCTATCTCCCGGGGCAACGTTATGGGCCTTTGATACTGTGACTATATCGCCTATTCCTACCCCAAGAACCTCCCTCATATACCCATCGATCCTAACAACATCCCTCATCTCATCTTCTTGGTAAGAGGGCCACACCTGCGCATATGCAACTCCTTTAAAACCCCTTATCTCGACAAAATCCCCAGACTCTAGATCGAGTTCCCTCATAATCCTCCTCGGGATCCTTGCTATCTTTTTACCAACATCCCTGCTCTTAGCCTCCTCAACCCTCAGCTGATAATCCCTCATTGTATTTTCACCATAGAGTCAGAATGCTATCACGCTATTAACTTATTAAACTAGTCTTTTTCCTTTGTTAAGAGGAAATGCTAAGATATTTACCCCTTCACGGTTACTTCTTTGGTGTGTTTCTTGGTTGTGCGTGATGTTAAAAAGATCCTTGTTGTCGGTGCTGGCACAATGGGACACGGTATAGCTGAGGTAGCCGCTATAGCCGGCTATAATGTGATTCTCGTTGACATATCTAAAGAGATCCTTGATAGGGCGCTTGAGAGGATCAGATGGAGCCTCTCGAAGCTGAGGGAGAAGGGGAGCGTTAGAGAGGATGTCGAGACGATAATGTCTAGAATAAAAACCTCGCTAGATCTAGAGGAGTCTGCTAGAGAAGCCGATTTCGTGATAGAAGCAGTGCCCGAGAATATAGAACTGAAGAAACAGATATTCTCAAGACTTGATAGGAGTGCAAGACCGGGCGTGATCCTTGCTACGAACACCTCCTCACTACCAATAGGAGAAATAGCCTCGGCAACATCGAAACCTGAGATGGTTATTGGTATGCATTTCTTCAACCCACCACCATTAATGCCCCTCGTAGAGATCGTCAGAGGTCCCCAGACCTCTGACGAAACACTCAAGATCACTGTAGAGATTGCTAAGAAGATGGGTAAGGAGATCGTGATCGTTAACAAGGATATCCCAGGCTTTATCGTTAACAGACTTCTCTCAAGACTCATAGAGCAAGCATGCTACATGGTTGAAGAAGAGGGTTTCTCGATCCAGGCTATAGATAGTGCCCTAAGATACAGGGCTGGGCTTCCAATGGGTGTTTTCGAGCTTGTCGACTTCACAGGAATAGATGTTGTTGCCTTTATATTCAGCGAGATGAGTGCTAGAGGATTTAAAGCCAGGGTATGCAGATCTATTGTCGAGAAGCTAGAGAAGAAAGAACTCGGAATGAAGAGCGGCAAGGGTTTCTACACATACCAAGCACCAGGTGTATATTCAAGACCATCTATACCAAGGGAGGAGGGTGAGAGGGTCGATATCGTTGAGCTCTTCGCACCAATGATTAACGAAGCTGCATTCCTGCTAGAGAATGGATATGTAGACTCGCCCGGAACGATCGATACGGCTGTGAAGCTAGGCCTCGGCTACCCACGCGGTATACTCGAGATGGCTGACCAGTGGGGTGTTGACGCTGTTGTTGAGAGGCTTAGAGCGATAAGCTCGAAAGAATCTATGAAGCATAACGCCCCTACAGGGTTGTTACTAAAAATGGTCTCTGAGAACAAACTAGGTGTAAAAACGGGGAGCGGTTTCTACACATACGCTGGTGTAGAGGAGAAGAGGCTGAAGACGATCACGGTGAGGAAGGAGAACAGGGTTGCGTGGATAGTGCTCAACAGGCCTGAGAGGCTCAACGCCATATCCCCCGAGATGATAGACGAGATCTCCAGAGCTATAGAAGAGCTAGAAACGGATGAGAGTGTGAGGGTTATAGTGATAACTGGGAGTGGGAGGGCCTTCTCAGCCGGTGCTGATGTAACAGCGTTCACAAACGCTAATCCCGTGAATGCATATATATACTCTAAAAGATTCCAGGAGGCGCTCAACAAGATCGAGACCATCCCGAAGCCTGTAATAGCAGCTATCAATGGCTACGCACTCGGCGGAGGGCTTGAGCTTGCTATGGCATGTGATCTCAGAATAGCTTCCGAGAACGCTGTTCTGGGACAGCCAGAGATAAACCTCGGCCTCATACCAGGGGCTGGTGGGACACAGAGGCTCACGAGGATTGTTGGTGTTGGGAGGGCTAAGGAGATAGTAATGCTCGGTGACCAAATACCTGCGAAGGAGGCTGAGAGGATCGGTCTTGTTAATAGGGTGGTGCCCCACAACATGCTTGAGAACGAGGTGAGGGCCTTAGCATCTAAGCTTGCTGAGAAGCCCCCAATAGCTATAATGATGAGCAAGGCTGCTATACATCTTGGAGGCGAGGCCCCGCTATACTCCGGACTAGCCCTTGAGAGAGCTTTATTCTCAATCCTGTTCTCCACAGAGGATCTCATAGAGGGTGTGTCAGCCTTCCTCCAGAAGAGAAAGCCAGAGTTCAAGGGGAAGTAGAGAAGCTAGGAAGAATAGCTGGTGCTTTCATCAGGCTCTCATGTAGAGAGCCCGAGTATATTTTTAACCCCTCAACACCCTCTTCTCTAAGGATCTTATCTACCTCATCACCGCTCATAGAGCCTGGATCCCTATTCTTCGAAGCGATCACATAGCTTACGGCGTATCCGAACGAGGGGACCCATATTGAGTATCCCCTAACATATCTATACACCCTCTCCATATTCTTAAAGATCCCCTGGTAGTATTCTGGATAGTAGAAAGAACACCCAGCCTGGGTGACCACAACACCCTTATCGCTTGTCAATGAATAGAGCTTTCTATAGAAATCCTCTGTATATAGCTTCCTACCTATCTCGGGTCCGTAGGGGTCTGTCAGATCAACGATAACAACATCGAAGATCTCTTTTGTTTTCTCAACATATTCAAGACCATCCATTATAACAACACTCGCCCTGGGATCGTTAAAGCTATTCCTATGTATCCTTCCCAGGTATTTCTTAGCCAGCTCAACAAGCTCGCCATCTATGTCAACCATAACAGCCCTCCTAACACTCCTATACCTCAGAACCTCTCTCAACGTATAACCCTCGCCACCACCTATTATTAAAACACTCCCAGGCGATCCGTGTGTAACCATTGCTGGGTGTACAAGGGCTTCGTGATATATAGCCTCGTCAGCCTCTGTTGATTGCACCAACCCATCGAGTATTAATGAGAGACCATATTCTTCGAAGACTACTATCTCTACCTCTTGATACTTAGTCCTACCCCTATATAGTATTTCCTTCACACCCATTACCATTGATGTGGATCTTGATACTGGTTGGAGATAGATCAGTCTGTTCCTAAAGGCTGCTCACCACCAGAATCTCTCTACCATGGATAAAAGAACCTATTTAATTATACCTCTAGCTATTATGGTGTGGAATACACATGGATCCTGAGGGGTTTGGTGAAAAGCTACCAGTACTCCACCTAGGAGTAGATGATCTCGATACTTTTGGGTGGGGGTGTACTACGTTCTATATATATAGGCTCCTTAAAGAGCTATCAAGAACCCCCCTAGGATCTAGAGTAAAGCTTATCGACTACCCCTTACTAGTCAGGCTTAACCCCTCTATCCCTTTCAAGACAAGGGGGAACGGGGCACTCTCCCTACACATCGCGGGGGAGGAGCGAGACCTGGGAGAGGTTGTAGAGATCGCGCTAGCACTTCTCGACACGAGATCTATGCCTGGTAGGGAGCCGGGGCTTATATCGATAATCGGTAAGATCGATAGGATGCTTGCTAGAAAAATATATATACACCTCTTAACAGATGTAGCCGATATAACCTATGCCATGAGGGTTATAGAGAAACTCGGTGGAAAGATCCATATTGGTGGGAGGGGCGTTATAGGTGCTCTCGGATCCGTAGCATACCACCTCTACGAGGGTGACTGCACCTACGAGCTTCTAGCATACTCAGAGGATATTGAGGACGTACACATAGATCGAGATAGCGTTGTTGAAATGGATAGACTTACAAGTCCCCTCACATTCAATAACATAGATCGAGAAACAGGGAAGATCCTGATCAAGCCCTCGACAGGAGCTCCAGTAGCGCTGGGGATAAGGGGTGAGAACCCCTCAATACTGGTTAAGGCCTACGAGATACTTAGTGCTAAGGGGCTTGAGGGATATATGATCCTGAGGACTAACCAGGCTACGGATCAACACCTGATCCCGAGGGGCATTAGCGATGCCAAATACTATAGGACAGGGCTTTTTAAGGGAGTGGTTGTTGATAACCCTAGGATCATGAGGGGTGGGGATGTGCTTCTAAAGATCTCTGATGGCGCTGAGATCACTGTGGCTATCTATAAAGAGATAGGGGAGGCTAACAGGGTTGCTAGGGAGCTTGTGAAAGGCGATATAATAGCTGTTGGGGGTTCTGTTAAGCCATGGCTCTTGGAATTGACAGAAACCCCTGTGATCAATGCTGAGGAGCTTAGGATCTTGAAGCTTGCTGAGAAGTATATCGAGATCCCTCCTAAATGCCCGGTATGTGGTGGGAGTATGGAGAGCATGGGTAGTGGTAAGGGTTATAGGTGTAGGAGGTGCGGGTATAGAGATAGGAATGCGTCGAAGGTAAAGGTGAGGGTTGAGAGGAATATCAAGATCGGGGTCTATAAACCTCCTCCACGTAATATGAAGCATCTATCAAAACCACTGTCGAGGATAGGTTTTGAGAAGATCTGTAGAGCTGTGAGCCCGAGTGGTGGTATAAGCTCTGTGATCCTCTGAGTATAACCTTTACTCCCTACCAAAGATTCTCTCGAGGATCTTTTCTGGATCGTATTGCTCAAGATCATCGTAACCCTGACCAACACCAACAAATATTATCGGCTTTCCTATCGATGCTATTATGCTTATAGCAGAGCCCCCGGTGGCGTTGGCATCTAGCTTTGTTAGTATCGCTGCATCGACACCAACGTATTTATCAAACTCTCTAGCCTGGTTAACCGCATCGTTTCCTGTGAGGGAATCTAGCACAAGGATCTTTAGGTCTGGCTTCGAGACCCTCACGATCTTCTTGATCTCCTCCATGAGATCCCTATCGGTATGCTGCCTCCCAGCAGTATCTATAAGCACCACATCATAGCCCTGTTTCTCAGCATGCCTCACAGCATCGTAAACAACTGCACCGGGGTCTGAGCCATATTTAGCCCTGAAGAAAGGAACACCCAGTCTCGAGCAGTGGATTGCGAGCTGCTCCTGAGCCCCAGCCCTGAAGGTATCACCAGCCACTACCAATACCTTTAAACCATGTTTTGTGAAGAACCTAGCCACCTTAGCTATGGTTGTGGTTTTCCCAACGCCATTCACGCCCATGAATACCAGTTTCAGGGGTTTCCTCTCAGCTGCTAGTTTCACAAGATCTCCTTTCCACACGCCCCTCAATAGTATTTCTTTTATAGCCTCTCTCAGCTTATCCTCAACAACAGCGTCTAGATCCTCGAACCTGCTTATCCTAACACCATCAAGCCTTTTAGCAACGCCTATCACTATCTCTTCCGCAACCTCGTATGCTATGTCAGCCTCTACTAGTCTTACCACAAGCTCGTCGGATCTCTTGGCTATATCGTCGTATCTAATCTCTCTCGAAGCTATTGCTCCCAGTGCTTCCGAGATCCCTTTAGATATAGCGGATCTAATAGATCCGAAAACGTTTTTTAAAGCCTTGAACAAACTAACCGCTCCCGGGCTGCTCTCTCCTCTGCTCAGCAGCCCTCTTCTCAGCCTCTTCTATGAGTCTGCTCAGCGTTGCCCTGAGCTTCTCGTATAAAGCATATGCCGACGAGATCTCCTGGTTAATGGCGTTGAGAGTATTTCTAAGATCCCCCTCCTTTGCGGTCACGATCTTTATAGCCTCATCTATGGGGAGCTCCATGAGGAAATCGCCCCCTATGCTTGCAACAACCTTATCCTTACCAGTTATTATACCCCTGGCCATAACATGCCCCCTCCTATCCAGTGCTAGCAAGGCTTCCTCGCCTTTGTATTGTTTTAGCTGTTCGAGCGCTTCCCTAGCTATCCTCAGCTCTTCAAGCTCTGCTAGCACTATGTTTGCATTCTGTTGGAGAGATCTTATATACTCCTCGATCCTGTTTATATCGCTTACAAGCCTCTCAACAGCCTCTCTATAGGTTATCCTCGGCCCCTGAGCCTTACTTGACAATCTCCCACCCTTCTATCCTCGACAGATCCCTTATGAAGCTATTCCTAGCCTCCTCCGGGGTTATCTCTTCAACACTCATGATCTTTATATTAGCCCTCTTAATCCCATGCCTGCTACCCATAACAGAGTATACATACTCAATCGCGTGTTCCTTTTTAATGGCTCTCACTTCTAATGAGAACTTCCTCCACTCGGGATACTTATCGCTGCTGAAGAGCGCGAGCCCTTGGATCCTGTAGATCTTCACCTCGCTCAACCAGTCTCCCCACCAAGTATTCTACTTATCCTTAATATTTCAGGACCAGTTGTTCTCGAACCAACTATAACACCGTAATCGTTAGCCACAATACCTGATTTAACGAAGAAAACACCGAAGTTGACCGAGGAAACATCAACGGCTACTTTGAATAGATCTGATAGGTATCTAAGCTCTTCCTCCTTAGCATCTGGGTGGACAACCCCGCCCCTATTGGTCATAACAGCTGCAGAGCCTACCGTTATAAGTCCAGCGATCGTGCCCTTTACAACGACCTCAACTTCTAGGGTTTCTTTCACAAGCTTTGCCACCTCGTCATCTAAACCCTTATGGATCATGGCTGCCCTTGAGTTGGCCACAATGATATTACCCAGAGCGTTTGGGGGAGCCTTTATAATAGCTATGTTCCCGCTAAAGCCTTCTTTAATTGCTCTAAGCTCCTCATCCTTTATAGTTCTTGGAACCAGGATCCCTTTATCATTCCCAGCCACCATTACTCCCGGAAGCACTGTATCCCCAACCTTTGTTTTAATAACCCTCTTCACCCTCAGAACCCTTAGCAGCATTTCCTCGAACCCTTGATCCACGATTGGAGGTGCTATTGCGAGCTCGTTGTTTGCGAAAACATAGACACCTATGTTAGGGTTACCCATTATGTCGGCCTTCTCAACCGCTATAGCCATCTCTACTCCCTGGTGTTCTGGCTATTTTGAGGATCTCTTAACCGGCACTGCTAGCAATACCTTGTAGATCTTCTCATCGATCTTTATAACCTTTACAGCAATCCTCCTAGGAGGTTTCTCGATCTTGTAGCTAAATATGTGCTCATTAACCATGTTATCCACAATAACCCTTTCGGCTCCGAAGTGCCTCTTAACAAACTCCCTTATAAACCTAATAGCCCTCTTACCCCTTGTCCTTCTACTCCCTCCCCAGTATACCCTGCTGAGGGGTATGATATAGACTGCCTCGTCCTTCTCCTTCACCATCTACACCACCTACACATCCTTTAGCTTGCTCCTCCTCCAATGCCTAAGCCTGGGTCTATACCTTATCTTCCTCATAGTCTTGGCTATAACCCATACTGGTATGGGGGAGTTGCTCTTCTCCCTATTTATCAGCCTGAGTTTCTTTGCAAGAGGCTTTGCCCTTGCCACGTCACCACCCCTTCTCCCTAATATTTATCCTAATATCCCTTCTCGTCCTCTCAAATAGGTTTTGGAGGATTGTCTTTAGCTCATCATCGGAGATCGGGATCTTTATTCTACCGCTTTGTGCAAGCGCTATCAACTGATCCTCGAGGGATTTTACAAGCTCTGGCTTAACAAGCCTGAGGTTAGCAAGCCTCTCCCTAGCCTCGTATGTCAGGATCCTCCTTAGAAGCTCTTGCCTCAGAGCCTCCTCAGCAGCCTCCCTCTCCTTCCTAACCCTCTCCTGCTCAGCCCTCCTAGCAAGCTCAGCCATCTTCCTCCTCTTTATAAGCTCAAGCTCCTCATCTGAGATCTCGTACTCACCGCCCTCTATACTCATACCACTTTACCCCCTTAGCGCCCTAGGCCCGTATTTAATAAGCTCAGGATGCTTATTAACAGCCTCTCTAAATACCTCTAGTGCTACTGAATCGAGATAGGATCTACCCTTCGAGGTAAGGATCCTTCCTCTCCTGGTTCTTGCAACAAGCCCAGCCCTCTCAAGCTGCTGCAGGATCTTTCTTATAATAGAGCCGCTAGCCTTTCTAAAGTGAGGAGGCGCAGCTCCTCTCCTCTTTCTCCCACCATATATTGTTCTGAACCTCTCAATACCGATCGGTTCTCCTGCTATATATAGCTTTCTAAGTATAGATGCTGCTCTATAATACCACCACTCATTATTATCAGGCGGTCTCTCCTTAGAAACCCCTGTCTTTACATATAAAGCCCAGGGAGGCTGGTGAATCGTTTCCCCAAAATCTTCTCTCAGCTTCTCAGCAAGCCTTTCTATGAAAAGATCCGCCGGAACCTCTCTAACACTAACCACTACACTGACCCAATTTCTTAAAGCACCAGTGCTTAAAACAATTGATTAACACCGTTTGTCCCTGGATGTTCGTTCCAATCACTTTATTTTCATTCATGGTCATATCCAGGGACTTCCACCTCAACCCACAGGATCTCTAACCCTGCGGGGTCATGGGCTGCTGTCGAGCCAAACGGCACGCGGCTCCCATCCCATCTGGGGCCTGTGTGGGGAGATCCACATCGAGGGCAATACCTTTCAAGGATTATAAATACCCTGCGTGTTGGAGAAAAGTAGCTTCGGGCATGCTCCAATACCCATGAAAATTTCCAAAACCTATTAATCCTCCCTATGGATGTCAAAAAGGAAAACAGTCCTCTGCTACCGATATCATTAGCGCTCTTTGATATCTGTTACATTCAAAGCTCCTACACTCACAAGGGATCAGGGCTAGGTCTAGCTAGATTAGTAAATTATCGCACCGGGGCTCTAAACTAAAATCTACAAGACCTAGATCTTTCATAGAAATGTCAGCAAGAAAGCATTTCCACATGTTTTGCGACCGTATTTTTGAGCTATAACAGATCAGCCAGGGGTTCATTCGTCACCACTCGGCTCTCGGCAAACTCTTCATCCTTACTTATAATATTCCTCGAAAATAATATATCAAGGATATAGTATTGAGCTTCCAGAGACTCGTTATAGGAAGCCTCCTCATATTCTTGGGATTGATCCTGGTGTTTATAGCTATAGCCATAGCTATTCCAGGATCGATAACCAAGGGCTTCGGAATAATAATCATAGGACTCGTACCACTTATACTAAGTGATGGCACTATCGCTATCCTAATTATCTCTGCATTGTTGGTAGCGATATTCTTCATAGTCCTCTTACTATTGCTGAGGGGATATACTATGGCTAGGCAGTAACCAGGCTCTTCTACACAGGATCCTCTACTTGCTATTAATTGCTCTGTAGACTAGGATGCTGGTGCTCCTATCATATATAGGGTCTCTAGTTCAAGCTTTAAAATATCCTCTTGGTTTATAGCAGTATCCCTAGCCTCAGATACTCTTCTATCCTGAACAATCTTTCTCTTCTTTACACGATTCTTAAAATACCCCACACCAATTTTCTTTAACCTGTACATTTGCCATCCCAAATAGATCTGATTCCTATGAGTAATATAAAGGCTTGCACTTATTCACTTCGACAACTGTCTAAAGCATTCTGGATGCATTCATACACACTTTCTATCTTTGAGAACCTCTCTAGAAGCTGCCTCACGACATCTATACATCTAAGCCTGTTGATCGCCATATATCTTATTATAGAGATAAGATACGCCCTACCCTCTGATGTTAAAACCCCCCTCTTATCCAGGTAATCCCGCATCTCAGCAATAATCGATAGATCTCTGAGCAGCTTCTCATACAAAGCACATAGATCCCTTTTCTCCCGATCTCTGTGAAACCCCGCCACCCAGCTAGTTAAGCCTTTAAATCCTGATAAAGAATTATTATTGAAGCCGGGTCGTCTAGCGGCCAAGGATGCGGGGCTCTGGCCCTCCGCGCCGCCCCCTGATGAGAAGAGGGTCTTCTGATCATGTGATGTATGCTGGAACTCCTGATCCGGTTTATAGAAGATCCCTAACTACCTATAACCGATCCTCTCGAGTATACCCGATATAGCCCTCAAAGATCTCTCAGCATATAGGCATGAGGAATCCTTATCACCGCACCCTCTCGATAGATGCTCCCTCAACGCCCTTAGCTCCTCGAGAAGCGATTCCAAGTACCACTTATTGCCAACATACCCCTCCCCCACGAGCTTCGGGCTACCTTCGGCGAAGCCTTCTGGGTAGTACATGTCCCTAACTAGGTAGTAGCCGCTCACTATCATAAGCGATCCTAGCCTTGTAGCCCCAGGATGGATCCCTCTGCTTAGTAGTGAGACTGTTTCATGATCCCTTACATAGGGGATCATGACCCTCAGACCCTCGCCAAAGATCCCTAGCAGATGCGGGAGGATCTCTCCTAAGGCGTTATAGACATCATCGGAGAGATCTGTTTCGTTAAACTCAACCCACGGCCTGTAGCTCTCCCTACCAGTGAATACTACAAAGTCTATCTCAAGACCCTTGATCCTTGCTATAACCTTATAAGCACCCCTAATCCTCCAACCCCTACACTCAATGATCGTTGTTCCAGGGATTCTCCCGAGCTCCTGGCATATGCCAGCCTGGCCCACACGTAACCCTAGCAATATATATCATCACAGGATTTAACATGGTAAATCTACGTGGGCTTTTGATCCACTAACAATCCTGGATCTATACCGATGTAGCCTCGGTTAAGTGGTTAGAGAAATACTAGCCTGTCTATAAGCATTAATATAAATATGATCGAGAGGTAGGGGCTGAGGATCTTGAATGTCTTGTAAGCCTCTATCCTGTCGATCTTCTCCAGGTGTCTTCTCATAACCATTAGTAGCTTTATTGATAATGCAGCGCCTATTATTAGCGTTAGCCATGATCTGTTGCCTGTGAGTATAAAATAGGCTATAATGAGGATCAGCATGAGGATCACGTGGATTATAGAGCCCATAACACCAGCCCTAACACCCTTGACTATGGGTAGCATTGGTATCCCAGCCTTCTTATAATCATCATAGTTATAGATAACTATATACCATATATGAGCGTTACTCCATAACGCGACAAGTGTTAAGAGGATAAGGGCTTCCGGCGATGGATAGCCTGTATATGCCATATATCCTCCAAAGGCTGGCATACCCCCTGCAAAGCCCCCATAGATCACGCTTGTCCAGCTTCTCCTCTTAGTCAGCACCGTATATATACCTATATCTATCAAGAACCCGAGAATACCTGCTATGAAGACCCACATATTTATCATATAGCTGATCGCAAGGCCTGGGATTAGGAACCCCATTGAAAGGATCGCAGCAGTCCTCTTCGAGATCATACCCCTGGGTATCACCCTACGCTTAGTCCTAGCCATAATGCTATCTATATCAGAGTCAAGAACCATGTTAATGCCCGTGGTTCCGAAGATTGTTAGCGCTAGTGCGACCAACAGCTTAATGAGGGTAAGCAGATCTGCCGAGGCTCCGGAAGCTATTAGATAGCCAAACAGCCCCGTGAATATTAGGAGCATGCTCTGCCTTATCTTGAAAAGATCCGTCACGATGATCGCGGCATCACGGCTTTTGGAGAGAAGTACCTCGCTAACCCTCACAAACATCACAAAAATAATAGTTATTCGAGGCTATATAAGTGGAGGTTCTAACGTGGTTGGGAGGTCTGGGTTCGAGAGCACTACAGATCTACCCTCTATATAGATCTTCATAGCCTTTATCAACACACCAGCCTCCAGGGCTCTCCTGAGAAGCCCTGGTAATACGGGGTCGATACTACTAGGGCCAAAGATCTCTGCCTCTGGATGTCCTGCTATGAATACCAGGTATCTCTCATAACCACTGCTATTTATAAGAGCCTCAACATGCCTCCTACCCCTATGACTTATGGTATCGGGATACCTAGCACTCCTATCACTTGGGTGATAATAGACAGCACTCTTAAGCTCGACTAGGGCTTCTCTACCACTGTGGAGAGATCTTAGTAGGAAGTCTATCTTAAGACCCCCTAGATCTAGATCCCTCCTAACAACCCTATAGCCGGCTAGCCATGGTATATAACCCCCCTCGACACTGAGAATAAAAACCCTCTCCTGCAGCTTCGTATCTATCAAAGTCCACCTATCCCCCTCAACCCTTGTCCCAACAACCCTGAGAGGCGTTCTCGGCGAATCGATCTCTATACAGAGAACCTCAGCCCCTGGGAATAACAGGTCTAGGAGCTTCCCAGTATTGTTTATATGAACCCTCGTATCCCTACCACCACATCTAGCAAGACCAACAAACCTATTCTCCCTCTTAATAAACACACACTCTGTCGCGCCAGCTATGCTCAGGATCCTCAGAGGCATCCCTATCAATAAGCTGTTTCCCTCACCAGTATTTAGAGCTATTGGGAGAACTAACTTAGCACAAAACGATGCAAGAGAACATCCGGAGAAGCGTTTCTCCATGTATTAGGAACCTGGTGGTTTTAAAGAAACAGGGTCTGCTTAAACATGAATAATCCCTGCTAGTATAGAGGACTATTGAGCCTGGGATCTATGTTCTCGAGATCTTTACCCTGTTGCCAGCGATCTCAACCCTTATTCTGGTTACACTCTTTACAGCTGGTATTGCTACATTGAATATCGGGATGCCCCCAACCTCTGATTGGTGAACGACCGATGCGTGGGCGTGTCCGTGGATCACTAGGTCGGGTTTTGCACTGAGTATGACGTTCTCATAACCCCTGTGGCAGAGGTATGGGTAGGTGTTCTCAGGCTCTCCTTTGAGTGTTTTTGTTGTTGGTGCGTAGTGCATTAGGAGTATGAGGATCTCGCAGCTTGTTCTAAGCTTTAAAAGAGCCTCCATGGTGTTCTTAACCCTTTTTTCAAAGATCTCTGCTAGTTGGGGTAGGTTTCTCTTCTGCCAGCTTGTCAGCCTCTCTAGAGAACCCCTGGTCCCGTATACGCAGAGCTTTACACCATTAATGCTATCCATCCAAGCCTCGTCATCGAGCCAGACTATATCGTTATACATACTCCTAAGCACCTGGATCTTCTCCATATATTCCTCATTACCAAACACAGAGATCATGGGGACTCCTGGGAATCTCGATGCTAGGAAATCCCTCAAAGGCTTCATAGAGCCTACATCGCCCTTATCGATCATATCGCCTCCCATGAGGATAATGTTTGGTTTATAGTTGAGCATAGACTTAACAGAAGATATGAGTAGCGGGAGGAATCTTGGTGAGTGAACATCGCTCACAGCCATAATCTCTATAGCTGTCAACAGGACCCCGAGTCTATCTAGTTATAGAACAAGATATTTGAAGAGCTCGGGCTTCATAGAGGTTAATATTGTTTGACACCATCTATCCAGCCTGCCTGGGTCTTTATACATTCATTGTTGGTAAGCAGCTGTAAAGCATGTCATGTTAAGATCTTATTTATAGACAAGCCTAAACGAAGATCTGGTAAATAGCCTCTATGATCATTTATAGATATTATAGATATTCGTGAAAGACGAAACAGCTTGTTACGGCTTGTGTAGCAGCTTATAAGGATAGAAGTGTTTCTCATAATGGGTGGTTAGAGGATTCCGTTCTCAATGCTCGGGGTCAATGCTAAGGGGCATGGTGGTTGGAGAACCTATAGATGTTCTATATGTGCTACAACCCTCCTGGTTGGGGATGTAACGATCTATTTCTGCCCTAGATGCTCTCAAACCAGGCAGGCTAGGTTCTGCAATGCTTGTGCTAGGAGAACGCATCATAGGTGCCCCTACTGTGGAACAGATCTCAGGATCTATATCTAGCACACCCTCTATTGTTAGATATGATGATGGCTACTGGGCCTCTATTGTTCCTGAAAACAGGCTTACAATAATATCGAGCGACATACCCCCCGTGAGGTGTCCTAGCACTGGTGAATGCTCCCTAGAGGTTGTCGAGCTGGATAGAGAGATCCTGTCTAGGATCTCATCGATCCTAGGCATAGGGGTTGAGAAGATCCTCATGCTATGTGTTAGCCTTATGGGTATCTGTTCTGGCGTAACAATAAAGATCCTGGTCTTGGGAGAGCCTGGGGAGGTTGTGAAGCTATTCAGCGATAAGAGGGGAGAGGTATTCAGGCTACTGGCTGAGACCTATGGATCCCCGTAGCCCTATCGACACGATACTCGAGGCGATCGATCAAGATAGCTCGGGGGACTGTCTATACCTAGACTACGATGCTGCAGTAGCAATTATATACGAGGCTCCAAGCGATACCCTCATACTAATAGAGAGGATCGAGAGGGAAGGAGATCCCTGGTCAGGCCATATAGCATTCCCAGGGGGTTTTAGAAGAGCTGGCGAGAATAGCTATGAGACAGCTGTTAGAGAGGCTATGGAGGAGATCCACGCCGACCTCAGGAGAGAGATCCACTTGGGGAGCATGGGCATATGGATCACAAGGGGGTCGGTGAGAGTCGTACCACACTTATTCCTCGCAAGAGAACCCCTCAACACCTCTCCCGGGAGCGAGGTTAAAAGGATCCTTAGGATCAGGATCCCAGACCTAGCCGAAATACCATGCCCAGAATTCAGCCGAGTACCACCATGCCTCCATACACCAAGCTGCGGTAATAAAGTTATATGGGGGCTGACGGCAAGAATATTGGCGAAGTTGATGAAGCACGAGCGATCTGAGAGGTGATGTCGCCGGCAACTGATCTTGTTTTATGGTTTACAAGAAACAATATCAGATTCGTAGCTCTGCAAGAACATAATATAGGCTTGTATTTCACGGTAGGGCTAATGATGAATTTTCCACAGCATTGAGCCAAAGCAAAGCTCAAGGGAAACTGTGGGCTGGGATCACCCTGAACATGTAGAGGCCAATGACAGAGGCCCCAAGACTTATGAAACAAGGGAATAGCAGTTAGCACCAAAATAATAACAACAATTAAACCGAACCTGGCGACCGAGCAATATTAACCATAGATGGGTACAGATAGTGATGGGGTGTTTTTTATATTTTACCACACGTTAAACAAAATAGATGGTGTTTCATGGTAAAGAAAGGTAGCGCTAGACTGGGTTCTGAGATGATAACGATTGTCCAGTACTTAATAGATACTGCATATTTTGATGAGATGAAAAACCTAGCACTGGGTATTGGTAAGCACTACGTAGCCCTCGACATGGTTGTGAGGAGGATAATTGAGAGAGACTTCCTGGGAATGGGGTTCAGCCCCTATCTAATGAACCTAGACAGATATACCATTATAGCAACACTCAAAGAGATACCAAAAAGCGGGGAGGAGTTCTGGAGAATAGTCTCGTCGCTACCATATAACGTCTGGCTAAGATACGTGGGGATCCAGCATATACCTAAAAAGACCTTCATAATAACATACTTAATACCAGCCAGAGGCTCTATAGACAGCGTTATGTCGATCCTCGAAAAACACCCCGCACTAGACCCCAAGAAGGGTATAGAGGTCTATAGATTCAGGCATACATTTTACACAAAGCCAAGGAGGTTTAGCAGCTACTTCAACAAAGGGGTCTTGATGACCATGAGCAGTGCAAAGAACCTCATAGCCAAAGAACTAGAGGTGAGAGAACCCGTAGAATCTACAGAGTTTGTGAGGAGGAGAAAAGATCCTATAGACCTGCTAGATGTGATAATAATGTCATACCTAGAAGCAAAATACCTAGTAACACCAGTATGGACGTATAGAAAAATCGGTGCCCTAAAATTCCACGAAGAAGTGCTTGAGAAACATTTCAAGAGACATATAAAGGATAGATACTACTTAGGAGTCTATCTAAAGAGACCACCAAACCCAGAGATAGTTAACACAGTGTTAACAGCAATAATCAGTGGGAGAGACGCCATAGGACTGGCATACAGACTAAGCAGAACACCATATGCAGCTGCATTCTGCGATAGCGGTAAGAGGAACAAATGTTTTCTCCAGTTCTTCTGCAGAGAAGAAGATCTAGCAGTAATAACAGAGATCCTGAACACCTATAATATTGATATAGAGAAATACATATTCACATTCCGAAGAACAGGTTCTCCAAGCTTTCATGATAGAAGGACGCTGTCCTTCGCAGCTTATGATGAGAGCTCGAAGAGATGGTTTGGGCTTGACGAGGCTGTTGAAATGGCACCAAGGATTGCTCCAAGTATAATTAAGAAGTATTTTAAACCAGAAAGGATTCCGAGAGAACTTATTCCTCCATGGATACGGGAGGAATCAAAATAGTTCTCGTTGCTTAAAATTAGCCCATGGTCCAGTTATTGGGGTCGCTAAATTGCTTTATCCTGTATATTTTCTCTACACTCTTAGTTCTTTTTGAAACAACTATTCTTTCTATTTCTATTACTTTCATCTATATCACCGTAGCTATGGGTTAGATTTTTGTTAGTGTTCAAGTGTGCTGTGTGTAGGGGGGTTATTTGTGTTCTTGACCTTCTTCACTATTCTGATTTCCTCTATTGCTGTTTGTGGGTATTGTCCTTCTTCGTCTTTCTCGTATTCTTTAACCATATCCCATATTGTTATTAGTGTTGTTGCTATTGCTGTTAGTGCTTCTATCTCTACTCCTGTTTTGTATGTTGTTTTTACTCTTGCTCTTGCCTCTATCTCTGTCTCTCCGATCTCTATGTCTATGTTTACTGAGGTTAGTGGTATTGGGTGTGTTAGTGGTATTATCTCTGGCGTTCTTTTTGCTGCCAGTATTCCTGCCGTTTTTGCTATCGCCACCACGTCTCCTTTTCTTATCTCTCCCCTCTTTATCCTCTCTATTGTTTCTCTCCTCAGCTTTATCCTCCCCACTGCTTCTGCTTCTCTATAGACCTCTGTCTTGGCTGTTATATCAACCATGCTCATTCTACTCACCTGGTTCTACCGATTCTATTAGGCTTTTCAGGAGCCTTACCCGTATATTACTCCACACAACCCTATATATTCTCATCCTCCCTATGCTTATCTCCTCAACCATCCCTAGTCTTGAGAGCTCCTCTAGGTATCTCCTAGCCACGCTGTGGTGGACCCCTGTCTCCCTCGCGATCCTTGTTATATTCGACTCACCAACCGTTAATAGGTGTCTCAGGATCCTCACCCTAGCCCTGCTCCCAAGGATCTCTTCAAGCTCGCTGCCCCCTACCACCGAGCCTCACCTTTATTAGCTCGTCAACCCTCTTCTCAAGCGGGTCTAGGGGGGCGCCTCCGATCCCTATCATTGTTGTCCTCCCCCTCATACCCTTACCACTAGGCTTGGCCTCAACAATACCCATTCTCCTCATATTAACAACATACTCGTATAGCTGTGTATGCCTCCTAGGCTTCTCATCATAGAGCCTACATATATCTCTATACTCGTTCTCAACAGAACCCATGGTTACATACGGTGCTTGGGATCTCCTGAGGTTTCTTATAAGAGCCTTGAGGACTAGGAGCTCGTGGAGGCTTAGGTATTGTAGAGAATCTGAGATTGTAACAACATCCGGTGCTACATAGCCCCTAGCCCTCCTAACATGCTCAACACTAACAACCTGGGATCCTTCGGAATCCGCGGCTTCGCCGGCTAGAAGGAGGGTTTCTATAGCGGCCCTAGCATTCCCAGAACCGCCTTTATCGCTTCCCTCGAGATCCGCTATATAGCCTATAACATCATCCCCAACAGTCCCTGGGTGGAAGGCCTCATCCCTCCTCTGGCGCAGTATATCCCTAAGCTCTCTAGATCTATATGGCTCGAAGCTAACTATATATCTCGTAACATAGCTATATGTCGCTGAATCCACTTTAGAGAGACCCGAGAGGCTCCTCATAATCAATATATAATTGATCCTCTTGGTGAGCTCGGGATGCTCATCATAAACCCTCATTAGGAAGTAGACAGCATCACTCCCAGCAGCATCTACAAAGTAGTCGAACTCGTCGAGGGCTATTAGGAGAAACGATCTCTGCCTATCTATATATTGATGAACATAACCAAAGATCTCGTGGGGTGAGAAACCCCTCTGGGATATTGGGACATCAGCCTGCCTAGCAATCTCGGATACAACCTCATAGAGCGTTCTATCCCTATGACAGTTTATATGAACATACCTAACATCAATACCCCTCCTCCTAGCTATAGACCTGAGCTCTGTGCCAAAAACCCTAGTAGTAACAGTCTTCCCAGTCCCAACACCGCCCACAACGACGGCCTTTATACTAGCCTCGCCTGGATTGACTATGAGGGGTTTGAAGATCTCGGCGAGCCTTCTCAATTGATTCTCTCTATGGGGTAGGCTTGGGGGTACATATTCAGGGTAGAGAGCCTCTTTCCTCCTAAACACAGAAGGCTTTATAAAAGCCTCCTCCATTATTCTTCTAGCACTCTCCAGAGAAGCCCCTGATAGAGGATCGCGTAGAGGTATATATTCTACATGGGTGACCAAAACTTTCATCCACGATATGCTGTGTAATACCACAAGCACCGAGGCTCGCAATATAGTGATCCCAATAGATCCTGGGTGGATGTTGAGCGTCACCTCGAAGTAGTACGAATACCCGGGTAGATCCATGTATACTTTTGTTCACAAAAGAGTTTTTAGGCAGCATATTTGATTATAAAGGGAGCCTTGTCAACCCCCAAGAGATTCGTACCGGTTTCCGATAGCATATTGAGAGAGGCTATGAGGATCTCTGAGAGAAGCGGTGTGCCTGTCAGAGATCTCGTAGAAAAGATCCTAGCCACTGTTGTGGGTTATATGAGGTACAGACCAGACCTCCTGGAAGCGATCCACATGCTCGACGCGCTAGAGGATCTCAGAAGGATAGGGTGTGTAATGCTCCCGCAAAGCACTGTAAAAAAGATCCTCGAGACGATGCCTGAGAGCGATTTTAGAGAGATAGTAGAGGAGCTTGGTAAAGCAGCAGCATGGTATGGTGTTGTTGCCAAGGCTAAGAGGGGAGCCAATATAGATGACATCCAAGTGGCGCTCCAGATATGGTTACCAAATATAGATATACATATAACCAGGATAGAGAACAACCCTGGAAAGTTTAAGCTGGTTGTATCGCCACCCCTCAACATATCCTCAGAGAGACTCTCAACGATCCTAGAGACTATTGTGAAGAACATAGTAGCCTCGATGGGGGGTAGTATATCGAGCATATCAAACTCAAGCGGCGTTATATCGATGGTGATAAGCATTGCCGAGTAGGAGAACCGTTGGGCTTGATAGAGATCTTATGGAGAAGCTGAAAGAAGTGACGAGAAAGAGGGGCATGGGCTTGTCACCATATCTTAGGAAGCTTTTATCAGAAGCAATAGAGCTCGAGAGACTTGGTTACTATGCTCCAAGGGCTCTTAAGGAGAAAAGGATCCAGGTTCTTCTGGAGATGTTTAACTTCTGCTATGTACCTTCCGATATAAATGTCAACAAGGATCCCAGGGCTTATGGGAGGAGACTGGGGGAGGCTATGAAAGAGATAGGAGGCGATGTATACTCAGTAATAGAGTATCTAGGACTTATGCATAAAATAGCGATCGCCCATGATGATAGGATAACCATAGTCAACACCGGAGGGATCGGTGATGGAAACGCGCAGAAAACAATAATAGCAGAGATCTTGAAAGGCATGGCTGAGGGTTCAGGACTACCGATCGAAGAGCGCGGGGCAACGGCTATCATAGAGATGCCAAAAGAGCTTAAAGAGGAGCTGAGGAGAAAAGCCCAGAACGAGATAGAGAGACAGAAGGGGAGAAGATAATATTCAATAGTACCAAGCCAGGTTTAAAAACCATGATAAGGAGATAAAGATACCGAGACCACGAGGCCCTTCTATCTAGTGTAGAGCGCGTTGAAGAACAGCTTAAACGTACCATGGGTCTGGGCCCTGAATATGGGTCTGAAGCCATAGAGCAGAGCCCTACCCTTGCCAACCCTAGCCTCTATAAGTGCTGGCTTTCTGCTAAGGATATTCTCTCCTATGAGCCACCCGCTCCTCAGTATATCCCTCTCTGGATAGGTTACAACAGATACGTAGTCCTCGTTGTTATGGGATGGTATGACCTCTAGCACGGGTTTGTCAACAAGCATTATATAGGCTATCCTCGGCATGCCATAGCCTAGTGGATGCTCTATATCCACGATAGCTCTGAGCATAGATCCTGGGCAGAAGAACTGCCTTGTATCCGTTATCTCCTCGGTCAGATCTCTTACCGCGAGACCCAGGCCCTTGTAAGCAAGCTCCACAGCACCGCCCATCATTATTATCTCACCACCGCTCTCTACAAACTCCTTAAGCCTCTGGATCCCCTCCTTACCAAAACCACTCCTATACTCCGGCGGATATGGTGGGAGCTTGAATGGTCTCTTTAACCTCTTACTCATCTCCTCCTCTATATTCTCGCCAGTCATCATTGGGAGGGCGTCGTCGGGGAATATTATGGTGTCTACATACTCTCCCAGCTTTCCGCTCTTTATAACATCATCCCTTATGATCGTGTATTGATAGCCATAGTTGTCGAGAACATATCTAGTCCAGCCCTCCTCCATATTGCCTCCATAGTATCTCTGATAAATACCTATCCTCAGCATCTTTACCTCATAGTGGTTTGGATAGCTTGTGAGGAGATCCCTGTTAACAGCTATTGGCTGGACACCAACCTGTGAGGCAGCCTCTAAGAGGAGGTCGTAGGTGTTTCCAGAATCCTCGACATAGAATGCACCTGGAGGTATCTCCACACCGCCAGCCTCGATTCTATCCCTAAACCTCCAGATCTTCACACCAGCTGCTAGGAGCCTGTTAACAACTCTGTAGGAGTCATTAAGCCTTGGATCTATAACATACCCCCGAGCCTTCTCAAGCCTCACTGCTGGCGGGGCTACCGATGATACCTGGACCATCTTAGCGCTGATGGGCTCTGTAACCTCTATAACTGTAACGCCCATGAAGTCAGCAACGGTATCTGTAGCTATGTCATAAGGTCTCACAGGCTTGCCATCCTTATCCCTCGTGACATCTATATCTGGGTATAGGTATCTCTCAAGAAGCCTCTTAGCCAGAGGCCTCCTTGGCTGTGAGAGTGGGACGAGATAGCTACCCTCGGGATATATTACAGAGCCGGCTTTAATTGGCTCGAGCACCCTATAGATCTTCACGCCTAGTTTCAGCAAGAGATCTATAAGCTTCAGAGTCGTTAGGGGGTCATGCCCTCCCTCTGGTATTATGAAGCCATATGGAGGCTCTCTAAGACCTCTCTCGATATTTCTCAAAGCCTTTAGATAAGCGTTTCTCAGAAACATCTCTCTATTGATTGCCACTGCATAGAGGATGGCTATCGATGATAAGAGCTGCTGCCTAACAATATCGCTAAGCCTCCACCACCCACCTGGCCATGGGTTCGGGTAGTTCATATAAGGTCTATCAGCAAACCTACCCCTCCCATAACCCCTTAGCTGGTGTGGATGTATATAGATCGGTGTTGCTATCTTTGCTGAAGCAGATTCAGTAAGGATCCCAACTATGTTCATGAAATAAGCTATGGTCTGGAAGGCCGAGACAAAGTCGGGTGTGAAGGGGGCTCCTGTCTCGACACCCTTTATACCCTCCATCTCAAGCCTTGTGGCTGCATATGTTCCGAGGAACTGTGTCTCCCTCCAGGTTATTGGGTCGACGTCTGGGTATATCGGATCCATCTCTGGTGAGAGGAAGAACCTCGCTCCATAGCTACCCATGTGGTGGTGATCTATATATACCTGGGGGCACCAATCGTGGTAGGCTATCTTTGCAAAGAACCTGCTCTCGACAAGGTTGAGCATGTAGGCGTCTCTATTATTATCATGCCCGCAGTATGTGTGGTAGAGCCATGGTAGCGGTGTCCCCTCATACTCTGTCCCCAGGTATTTATTATAGTAATCAACAACCATAACCTGCCCATCAGGGTTGAAGGATGGGAAGAGTATTACAACAACGTTCTCAAGGATCTTGAGGGTCTCTTCATCGTTGGAAGAGGCTAGCCTATAGAGGAGCTCAATACTAGTCTGTGTACCCCCAACCTCTGTAGCATGGATACTGTTGGTTATAACAACAACAGCCCTCCCCTCACTAACGAGCTTCTCAAGCTCCTCTCTTTCCAGGGGTCTATCGGGGTTGGCAAGTTTGCATGAGATCTCCCTTATCCTCTCCAGCCTCTCCATATTCTCAGGCGATGATATGAAGGCAACTATAAAGCTATTACCCCCCGGCGTCTTGCCCATCTCTATAACCTTAACCCTGTTGCTCTCAGAAGCTACCTTGTAGTAGTACTCAACAATCCTATCCCATCTAGCAAGCTTTCTATCCTCGCCTATCTTGAAGCCGAAGAACTCTTCAGGTTTCGTTACCAAACAAAACACCAGGGTGTTGTACTATAATTAAGATATATCCTTACCTCTAGATCTTCGGCATCTTATAGATAAAGAGGAATAGAATGCCTACTAGCAACGCATTAACAGATCATAAAGATCTATCAATAACCACCAGACAATCCCATAGCTATATAGCGAATCATCTATAATGACCTAAAAGCCAGAACCTATATCCAGAGGACAGCTTGCATAGTTAATAAACAGTATAACCTGGGTATTCCGCTAAACCTTAGTAGTCTTACAAAGACCCATGCTCATGGCTTACAGGGATCGTACAGCATCTAAGAAACCAATAGTTATCCAACAACTCTTTGATTTTAGAGACTCATTTCTCAAGCCCTGTTCCTACTCTTTTATAGTTGAGGTTAACTGCCTTCGTATCTTCGCCTATGCTTTCGACGTTGATGAAACCATTTATCTCGAGGTATAGCAGGAGTGATATGAACTCCTTGTAAGACATATCATAGCTTTTCCTCAAATGCTCATACAGCTCTCTATCCTTCATCGCTCCTCCTCTCTCTAGCAGGAGCTCTATAGCCCTTCTAGCAGCAAGGTGTTTTGAGAACACCAAAGACCCCACCCTGGAGTCTAATTACTTCTTAAACAATAAACTGTGTGTTGGTTTTTAAGCATATATCGGTGGCGTCATAACCTGCTTTGGAAGTCTCTGCTTAAACCTCTCTCTCCAACCCTCATAGAATCTGATCATGTCGTCAGATAGCGTTGGCTTGATCTTAGACATAGCATGCATGAAATGCCTCATATAAACCCTAGAGGCTGATAGATCCTCTCTCAATGCATAGAGAGCAGCCTCCCTAACCATTGCAGCGATATCTGCTCCTGTATAGCCTTCGGTGGATCTAGCTATATACTCTAGATCTACATCCTCTGCTAATGGCATCTTCCTAGTATGAACCTTAAGGATCTCCAGCCTTGATTTATAGTCAGGCGGCGGGACATATATAATCTTATCAAGCCTCCCAGGCCTGAGAAGTGCTGGGTCTATTAGATCAGGCCTGTTAGTAGCACCTATAACCACGACGTTGTTGAGCTTCTCAATACCATCTATCTCTGTTAATAGCTGGCTAACAATCCTCTCAGTAACCCTTGTCCCCTCATCGATAGAGCCTCTATGAGGTACTATAGAGTCTATCTCATCGAAAAGGATCACTGTGGGAGCATAGATCCTTGCCTTCCTAAAGATCTCCCTTATAGCTTTCTCACTCTCACCAACCCATTTGCTAAGGATCTCCGGTCCTCTCACCGATATGAAGTTAGCACCGCTCTCAGTAGCAACAGCCTTTGCTAATAGCGTTTTACCAACACCAGGAGGCCCGTAGAGAAGAATACCCTTAGGAGGCTCAATACCAAGCCTTCTGAAAGCGTCTGGGTATTTTAGAGGCCATTCTACAGCCTCTCTCAGCTCCTGCTTAACATCCTCCAACCCGCCTATATCACTCCACCTAACCTCCGGGATCTCTACATAGACCTCTCTGAAGCCGCTGGGTATTATTTCTTTGAAAGCCTGCATGAAGTCCTGCTGAGTTACATACATGGACTCGAGGATCTCTGGATCTATTGTATCGCTCTGCCAATCTATCTTAGGCAGGTATCTCCTCAGGGCGTGGAGGGCTGCTTCTTTAACAAGTGCTGCTAGATCTGCTCCAGTATAGCCGTGAGTTATCTCCGCAATCTTCCTGAGATCAACGTCCTCGGCTAGAGGCATGTTCCTTGTATGTATTGTGAGTATCTCATACCTACCCTGCTTATCTGGAAGAGGTATCTCTATCTCTCTATCAAACCTACCAGGCCTCCTTAGGGCTGGGTCGACGGCGTGAGGTCTATTAGTAGCCCCAATAACGATCACATCACCCCTACCCTTAAGCCCATCCATAAGTGTTAGGAGCTGTGCTACAACTCTCCTTTCAACCTCGCCCATAACCTCGTCTCTCTTCGGGGCTATCGCGTCTATCTCGTCTATGAATATTATTGCTGGTGCGTTCTTCTGAGCCTCTTCGAAGATCTCTCTCAACCTCTGCTCGCTCTCGCCATAGAACTTGCTCATAATCTCTGGACCATTTATAGCTATGAAGTGGGCGTTAGCCTCATTAGCTATGGCTTTTGCGAGGAGGGTTTTACCAACACCTGGAGGCCCGTAGAGAAGAATACCCTTAGGAGGCTCAATACCAAGCCTTCTAAAGATCTCTGGGTGCTTTAGGGGTAGCTCAACAAGCTCTCTCACCTTCCCTATAATATTGCCTAAACCACCTATATCATCGTAGGTAACCCTTGCAACTTTAATATTGCTTACAGGTCTATCGAGTATCTGTAGCACTGTATCCTTTGTTATTATAACAACACCAGGAGGTCTCGTCTGGATCACTACAAAGGGCATTGGCTGTCCAAGCAGGGGGACATAGACTATATCGCCCTCAACAACAGGGGTCTCCTCAAGCCTCTTCTTAACATAGTTAACAAAGCTGGGCTCTATACTTGTGAATGTAACATTACTCTGAGCAGGACCGATCTTAACTGTCTGTGCGTTTTTGGGAGAGGCTCTCCTAATAATAACCCTATCCCCGATCGAGATCCCAGCGTTCTTTCTAACAACAGCGTCCATCCTTATAATATCCGGCTCATCCTCACCATAGCTAGGCCACGCTATAGCTGCTGTCTTCTTCCTCCCCTCGATCTCTACTACCTCTCCAGGGTTTATCCCTAGCTCTTTCATCACACTAATATCGATCTTAACCTTGATCTTGCTATTATCCTTAACCTTAAGCTCAGCAACCCTTAGATAGGCCTCCTTCCTCCTCTTAACACCTGGACCCTGGCTACCAGCCTCCCCAGAGCTCCCCTCGGGAGGAGGATCCGGTGATCCGGGTCCAGGTGTCTTTTCAACTCCGCTCATGCTACCACTTCTCCACTCTCTCATATTTATAGCGGTTAAAGGTTAATATGAATTAACCAACAGGACTTGTATTTATATTTCATCAAACAGACAACCCCCCGATAACAATGTCCGGGATATTGCTGGATATCGAATAACCTCCGTCCTCAGAGATACCACTGAATTAAATGCAAAGAATCCCGGTATTATGTAAATATTTTTCAACTATATAGAATTATCCTCGAGCGCCTCTCTCCTCCTCCTAGACTCGAACTCCTCCGGAGTTCCTCTAGTCACGATTTCGTATAGAACAGCCTCCTTACCTTCCTTAGGTCTTAGGAGTCTTCCCAACCTCTGGATAAACTGCCTCTTAGACCCTGTACCAGCTACTATTATCCCCACGTTAGCGTCGGGTATATCTATACCCTCATCACCAACAGTTGTTAGCACTAGAACCCTCTCCAAACCTTCCCTGAATAGCTGGAAATTCCTCTCCCTAATCTTCTTCTCAGTCTCGCCAGTAACTACGGGGGCTTTGAGCTCTTTCCCTATCTCCTCGGCTTGGTCTATATATTGGGTGAAAATCAGGATCTTAGATCCCTTCTCCTTCTCCCTAGAGACGATCTCCTTCACCTTCTCCAGCTTCCTCTTAGCGTTATGTATTAGCTGTCTCAGCTCGCTCCTAACCTTAAGAGCCTCGACCGCCATAGGATCGCCGCTTTTCGCAGCCTTCAACAGATCCTCAAACTCCATGCCCCTTGACAGCTCTCTATACTTCTTTCTAAGTTCTTCAAACTTCTTTTTCTCCTCAGGTGTTAGATCCACTTTAACAACCTCTATCCTGTATGGGGATAGATAGCCCGCCTCTATGAGCTCCTGAGGGCTTTTGTGATAAACCACACCCCCCATTAGTGGGAAGAGCTCCTCATGCCTCCCATCCTCTCTAGTGACTGTTGCTGATAAGCCAAGCCTGTATGGTGAGAACATGCCTAGGGCTATAGCCCTGAACTTATCCGCTGGTAGGTGGTGTACCTCGTCTATAATGACCATTGGGAAGTAGGGGTATAGCTTATCTATATGCCTAAATGCTGTCTGGTAAGTGGCTATGGTTATCGGTGCGATCCTCTTCTCATCAGAGTAGTATAGCCCAACATGCTCCGGCCGGATTGAGGCCATACGTATAAAATGATCCCTCCACTGGAGCATCTGCTCTCTAGTATAGGCTACCACAAGAACCCATACAGGTTTTCTAGCAACCGCTGCAACACCGACCACGGTCTTTCCAGAGCCTGTGGGGAGGGATACGATCCCTCTATAGTTGTTAGCAACCCATGCCGAGATAGCCTCCTCCTGATACTCCCTTAGCTTTACCGATACTGAGGGCTTTATGGGGAGATATCTATCCATCGAGAACCCTGTTCTATCCTCAACCCTCACACCCCTCGAGATCAGATGCTCCTTAACCTTAACATAATATGCTGGGTATGTTACGAAAACCTTACCAGATCTATCATACCTTAAAAGCCCCCTTATATCCTCAATATAGCTACCCAGAAAGCCTCTGGGCTCTATAACTAGCCTCGACCCCTGGCTTCTAAGAATAGCCTTTGGATGAGATCCAGAGATCTTCTCCCTCACATAGCCTATGATCTCTTCAAGCTCTTTCTCAGATATGCCGGGGCTTGCTTTTTTCACAACCTCACCAACGTACTCCTCATCATACCCCTTCTCAATGATCTTAGAAGGATTTATAGCGAATAGAGAACCGCTTGAAGGGCTTCTACCAAGATAATCAGCTATCTCCAGCAGCTCCCTGAACTCCTCATCACCAAGCCATCTCCTAACATGTATAATTGGTCTCTTACTCTCGCCCAAGAGGTGCTCCAAACCTAAAGATAATATTGTCTCGGAATGATTAAAATAAAAGCTCTGGCTCTTCAAAACCACCTCTACATAGCCTCAGGGTTTAGAGGATAACCCTACTTTAAGCCTTTAAGCATAGCATAACGTGTGATTGCACTAAACCAGCTCAGCGTATAATGCAGGGCTAATGTGTGAGAAATAACCATAGGAGATCTAATATAGTTAAATAAATTAAAGACCATGTAGATCGAAACCGTATCAGGAAATCCTCTAATAATATTATCCAGGATCTGGAGAAATCGTGCTAGGTCAGGATAGCCTAATATAATGACTGAGGATTAAATGTAGCGGGACGGGAACACGTAGGTGGGGGTCTTGTTATGCGTTAGATGCGAGAATTCCAGGATAGTTTATTCAAGAGAAGATGTTATAGACATAGGCTGGGGAATGATCCTTGTAAAAAACCTCGTCCTAGGCATCTCATCTATGGGGAAAGGGGATCTCTGCACAGCTATTAAGAGGTCTTTCGTAACAGCTATTGGGAGGGTTATAGAGGCTCCGAGCGGTAGTGGTAGAGAGCTTGTTGGGAAATCTGTGTTTTATAGACCAAGGATTGTTAATGGCTCTGTGTGTTCGTTCTCACCAGGAGATCCTGGAGATGTCGTTGAAGTAGGAGGCGAGCTCCAAGGCGTTGAGGGTATAATAGCTATGGAGGTGCAGCTGGCGCTCAAATACTCCAGGATCCTGGGTTCTGCACCTCTAGTAATAGGGGGAGGTTTTGAGGCCTATATAGCTCTATACGTCCTACAATCTATCGGTGTGAGAGGCGCAACTATAGGGAGAACCTTTAGGGGTGTTGAGACAATAAGCCTTAGTAGTGATACCGCTACCTCGAGGATCTTTAGCAGCATATATATAGCTGGGATAGCTGATGAGGATGAGAAGAAGGTCCTCAAGATCCTTGCCTCTAAGGGTAGGATCGATATATATTTCCACCCATTACTAGCAGGTGAGGAGATATCGATACCCCTGGGTAGCGGGATAAGGATAAGATCCCTGGGCTATTCTCACCCACGAGTAAAAGCTATAAACCTGGCTAGAAAGATTAGGAAAACAGCTAAGGGCTATAAATACCTTGAAGCCGGGTTCAATGAAGAACCACCACTGCTAGCAGACTTCCTAGTCCTCTCACTATCAGACTCAAACAAGGGCTAGGAATCTATACCGAATATAAGAGCCCCAGGATAGATATGTGAGGGGATGTAAATCGCCGGACATAGATTTCCTGATCATAGGTGCCGGGATAATCGGGCTATCAACAGCCTATCATATTAAGTCAATGAGCCCTGGCTCTAGAGTTGTTATCGTTGAGAAAAACCCCGGGCCAGGTATGGGGGATACGTCTAGATCTGCTGCTATGTTTAGAGTCTTCTTTAGTTCGAAGACAAATATGATCCTTGCTAAAAGCTCTGTCGAGTATTTCGAGCATGTTGAGAAAAACATAGGATGGGATCTTGGTATTAAATACCTAGGTTATCTCTTCCTAGTCGATTCTAAAGAGCTTGAGAACATGAAGCCAGCCCTTGACGAGGCTGAGAGGCTTGGAGGCAGCTATAGGATCATTGATAGAGATTCTCTGAAAAACCAGGGTTTCAATGTAGATGTATCAACAGACCCTGAGGCCAGCTTGATGGGGTTGCCAGACATAGAGGCTGGGATATATATACCAAGGGCTGGTACACTCGATCCAGACTCTCTGGTTAGGTATTATGAGCATGCATTCAAAGCACTAGGCGGAGAGATCCTTTATAACACTGAGGTGAAGAGAATCGTGCTAGGCCCTAAGAATCCCCTCGGCATACCTGGCGAGCCGTTCGCATGGCAGGATATAGAGGCTAAGGGTGTTGAGACATCATCAGGATATATAGAGGCTAGAAGTATAGTTGTTGCTGCAGGCGCATATACCAGGGAGCTTTTGGAACCCATAGGAATAGATCCTATAGTTAATCCCAAAAAGAGACAGATCTTTGTTATAAGGGCTAACACAAAAGGACTCACAGATCTCCTCAACACGAAAGGGTACAATGCGTATAACGTGCTCCCATTCACAATACTCCCTAGAGGTGTGTATATAAAGCCAGAGATAGGGGAGAAGAGCTTCTGGGTAGGTCTTTCAGATAACCTAGGAAGACCGTATGGGTTGGAGGAGTTAAAGGCTGAGGAGAGCTTCTATAGATACTCGATCCACCCAGTGTTAACCAAATACCTACCCCAGTTCTCCCAGGCATATCCAGACGCTATGTGGGCAGGTTATTACGATATAAACCCGATCGACGGACAACCAGTGATATTCATGATAGGCAATATAGAGGTTGTTGCGGGAACCTCAGGCTCTGGGATAATGAAGGCAGACGCTATAGGGAGGATAGCATCAGCCCTAGCCCTGGGGTATGATGAGGTGGAACTCTATGGCGGTATAAGGATTAGGAGCGATATGTTCGGGCTTGTCAGGAGATACATAGATCCAGAGAAACTGATCCTCTAGACCTGGACTAATATAGCCTCTATATTTCCAACACCATATAGACTCGATCTAAGGCTCGGGGATTTTGAGAACTATTCAAGCCTATACCTAAGTATCGCTATTGCATCGCCAAACGTCTTTTTGATCCACTCGCCCTCTGGTAGTGAGCTGCTTATGAAGTGAACCTCAGCTCCTCTGCTTTTAGCCAGCTTCTCCAGCTCGTCAGCCTCGCTGGATTCCTCGAGGATAACTATCCTCCTAACAGCCCCCATCTCTAGGGCTTTCTTTATCTCGTTAACCCCGTAGAGGGCTAGTCCGTCATCTTTAGCTAGATGGATCTTGAATTCCTCTACAGCGTTTATAGCATCTATATATCTCTGACCCTTTATCGCGTTAGAGGCCTTCATAATGATCTCTCTCACTCCTGGCTCGCCTTGGTAGGATACATCGTAAGGCTCCCCAATAATGAGGCTTTTCAACCTATAGTCTAGATAGTCTCCCCTTACAAAGTCCAGTTTAGCATAACCAGGCCCTCCGATCAAGATCCCTTTAAGCTTCTTCTCTTCTAGCAGTGGTATGAAATACCTAGAAGCCCTCTCACCGACTTTTTTATAGAAATCCTCTACCATCTGTTCTATGATCCTATCATATCTCCTCTGGCTCTGCCCACCCTTCGAGTGTTTTCCCGGTATGTAGTCCTCTATCTCCTCGAGTATTAGGAAACCGCTTGGCTTTAGAATCGCTATTGTCGCCTGATCCCTCTCAATAATAATGATCCCGTATACCTCTGACTCCTCAACCATCGGTTCTAGGAATTCTGTGTGGAACCACTTATCCGTTCTATAGTAATAGAGAGGCACAGGATCCGGGGGAGAGAATACGAAGGAAACCTGGTCACCTGTATCTGGGTTAACGCCTGCGAAGATGACGAGACCGTTCTGAGGAATCTTTGGTATCTTTGAGAGCCTATCTATAGCCATTGATAGGGCTGTCTCAACAGCATCTCTGGTCCTCTTCAACTTTATATTCTGTGCTATGGATAGCTCTCTTCTAAGAACCTCGAGAACATCGGCTACAGGTCTTCCCGGGGGTATGTAGAGGCTGAGGAGAATTGTTGCGCTAGCCTGCCATGTCTTTAGATATGATATTATCTGCTTCAGCTTCCTTCTATCAACCACGAGCTCGCTAAATAGAAATCCCCAATAATATCTGGCTACTGGGTGGTTTAAATGTTATCTCTATTCATAAACAGCTGTTGCTGATGCGTACCCAACTACCCAGGCTTTCTCTCCTGTCACGTCTCCCGATGTGGCGTATTTAAAGATCCTTGCCCTCTTATACCCCCAGATCTTTGCTAGATATATGAAAACCATTGTTGGTCCCGGACCACATGCTGTGACGTTTCTCTCTATTATATATCTATAGAAACCCTCTGGATCGAGTCTCTCAACATATGAGAGAGCCTCAAGATCCTTCTTCACGGTTGGCTCATGAGGCTCGTAGTGGGACCAGTCAGTAGATGCTATATAGATCACATCCCTCCCGAGGGTCTCAACAGCCTTTGCAATAGCATTAGCCAGATCCCTGGCCGCCTCTATTGTTTGCATAGCCATAGCTATTGGTACTATCTTGAAACTAGATCCAAATATATGTTGGAGGAACGGTATTTGAACCTCTATCGAGTGCTCGTTCTCGTGGGGGATATCGTCTATATCGAGGAAACTACTATTCCTCGCTATCGCCTTCGCAAGCTCGCTATCAACCTCAACCTCGCCTAAAGGCGTCTCCCAGATATAGTCAATAACCGTAGCAACCATCGAGCCTATACCGCTATGGTTGGGCCCTGCTATTATAAAGGTACCCGGGTTTCCTGATAGCGATATGTGGTAATATGTATGAGAAGCGACAGGACCGCTGTACATATAGCCGGCATGTGGCGCTATGAAGAGCCTCGCACGCCTATCCCTCGGAGCATCTCTAACTGGGAGTTTGCCAACGCCTAGGGGGTGGTTATAGGACCACTCGATTCTCTTGATAAGCTGCTCTCTATCAGCCTCGTAAAAATACCCAGCAACTGCTGGGTATCTTCTCCTCTTCAAATCACCACCTTCGCTTCGAACTCTTCGAGGGGTACTGGGAGTTCTTGTGTAGCGCCTAGCTGTCCTCTCTCCCTGAGAACCTGTCTTGTTAAGAGGTAGTATAGCAGTGCTAGTGATTTCCTACCCTTGTTATTACCAGGTATAACCAGATCTATCCCTGAGATCCTGGCATCGGTGCTTACGAAGGCAACCACAGGCACCCCGATCTCCATAGCCTCTGTGAGGGCCTGTGTATCGACCCTCGGGTCTGATATTATAACAACCTCAGGCTCTATATAGCCGCTGAAACGGGGGTTTGTGAATGTCCCAGGCATAAACCTCCCCAGCACTGCTTTACCTCCTGTTAGCTTTGCAAACATCTCCACAGGCTTGAAGCTATACTGCCTCCCACCAACGGCTACCACAGAGCTTGGCTCGAATGTAGCTATGAATTTCGCTGCAACCCTTATCCTCTCATCTATCTTCCTCACATCGAGGATATAGAGACCGTCGGGCCTAACCCTGTATATGAATTTCTCCAGCTGTTTGTTGGAGAAATATGTTCCTATATGTACTCCTGACGAGAGGTATAGATCTACTGGGACTAGGAGCTCTACAGTAGCGTATTTAGTAGCCATTGCAGATTCTCTTTGTATCTCCTCAGAGCCTCCTGCCTCTTCGTAGCTGCTCATAAACCCACCACCTATAGTTTTCTCGAGTAGTATATTATATCGTTTACAAGGGGTACATGGGCTAGAAGTATCCTTCTACAGCAATACCTCTTCACACCAAGATCGTCGAGAACCTTCTTTGGATCCTCACCAGCAGCAACCCTCCTAGAGAACTCCTCCCAGTGTCTCGATACAGGGTAGCCGCATGTAAAGCAACGAACAGGAATAATCATAGGATCACCTGTAGGACTTCTGCCTAAACCTTCTAGCAGAGTATCTCATCCACTTCTCAGGCTCTGTACCTCTGGGATCGCCTGAGAGCATTGTCCTATCATACTCCCTGAAAATCTTCGCGATCTCTTGGAGATCGCTGAAGAAAGAGACAAGCCCCCTAGCTATAGCCATCCTACAGGCTTCTGCCTGGGACATGAAGCCACCGCCAGATACCTTGACATCTATATCTATGCTCTCCCTGATCTTCTTACCAAGCAGTAGGAGGGGCTCCATGATCTTTATCCTAGCCACTTCTATGGGGATTAGCTCGACAGGTGTTCCATTGATCCTAACCCTACCACTCCCCTTCCTAATAACAGCCCTAGCTATAGCTGTTTTCCTCCTCCCAGTAGCTATGACTATCTTCTCCTGCTCGCTCATCCTTTCCACCCAAGCTCCCTAGCTATATCTCCTAGATAAACATATCTACCACCAAGTCTCGACGCATCTGCTATCTCCAGCTTTACCCTAGGTAGTTTCGAGAGCTCTTCTGGAATGCCTATATATACTTTGAGTCTTTTTAAAGCCTCCATACCCCTTGTACATTCTTTCGGAAGCATACCCCTCACTGTCCTCTTAATAATATTGATAGGCGTTCTGGGTCTCCTAATACCACTTCTATAGGGGTTTCTATGGGTTCTAACTTTTAGTAAGAGCTTGTAACCCTCGACAACCCTTCTTCTCTCGCCGGATACTACTGCTTTCTCAGCATTTATAACATACACTCTATACCCGTCTAGCAGGAGTTTTGCTATTATGGTACACATCCTACCCAGTATCGCGTTCTCAGCATCTATAACAACAGTCTTCCCGGATCCTGCTGTTCTAGAGATCTCCTCTAGTACGGATCTAAGCGTGCTCATGCTAGGATCCTCACCCCTCTACCTTCTGGATTCTCCTTTAATAGATCTAATAAATGCATATGCCTAGAACCCGACGACCTGATCTTCTCTAGAGCTGTTTTTGAGAACTGTGCAGCAGCTATCGTTACCTTTTTCCTAAGGATCCCCCCGCCCAGAACCTTGCCCGGGACTACTACTATATCTCCTTCCTCAGCATACCTCTCGATCTTTGATAGATTCACAACAACCCTGGATCTCGAGCTCTTGGAAAGCATCTCGGCCACGTATCTCCATATAGGGGCTTTGTTCCTAGTCGATGCTTTTAAGAGCTCATCGATCGTTATCCTCAAAACATAGTTAGTGGGTCCTGTTCTCCTCATGCCTAGCCACCTTTGAGGCTTTTCACCTGATCTATTAAGTGATCTATCTTGCTTATAAGTATATCTATAGCTTGGAGCGCTATGGTCTTAACACTCAGCTGACCGGCTGACTCGTAGAATAAGATATATTCGTCAGATCTCGGCTTCACATCTATCGACTCTGGAGGGCATTTCTTGACACACTGCATACATAGAGTGCACTTATATATATCGCTCACCTCTATCCTCCCCTCCTCTTTATTGAAACTTAGGATCTTTACAGGACATACCTCAACACATTTCTCAACCTCTGAAAACATATCCTCAGAAACCCTTTTTGTAGTTATGTTGGCAACATACCTAGTCCCTGCAACCGTTACCGGGCTCCACTTAATATGCTCAATACCCCTCCCAAGCCTTATCCTCGCGTCAAAAGCTATCCTCTGACCAGGACCTATCACTGTTATAGGGATCTCTGGGTATGAGGGCCTTATATCAGGATCATCTGTCTTCAGATCCCCTGCACGAACCACTATAGGCTCTGACCCAGCCTCTCCCTGGAACCTCATTATGGTGAAGCAACCCCCGCACTCTTTAGACATCTCCTCAGGAGTCATCCCAGAGGGCTCCTGGAAGCATCTATAACACTCATCAGGGGATCGGAGCTTTCTGAGAGCATCCTCTGAGAGTATTGGTAGCATAGCCAGTCTATGGGCTATTATCTCATCATATATCGGGGTGTTATTCTCATAAAATATAACATCCTCAACAGCTGCTGTTGGAACCTCCAGCTGCATGATCCTTCTAACAGCGTTAAGCACAGGAAGCGGTATGCCTCTTACCACCAGCTCTACGGATATCTCGTCTCTCCTAAGAACCTCTACCTCTATTTTACCAAAACCCTGTGCAGGCAACGCGGATCCCTAGACTCTCCTACCCCTTCTACCACCAGGTCTTCTAGTAGTATCATGGGGTATTGGTGTTACATCCTCTATTCTCCCAATAACGAAGCCAGCCCTGGCTAAAGCCCTTATAGCTGGTTGTGCTCCTGGACCAGGGGTCTTTGGTCCGTGACCGCCGGGAGCTCTTACCTTAATATGGATTGCTGTGAAACCCTTCTCCATAGCCTCCTGGGCTACTTTATAGGCAACCATCATTGCTGCATATGGAGATGGCTTCTCCCTATCAGCCTTAACCACAACACCGCCCGAGCCCTTAGCTATTGTTTCAGCTCCTGAGAGGTCTGTTATATGCACATGTGTGTTGTTGAAAGAAGCATATATATGGGCTATACCCCATCTAAGCTCTCTAGAAGCCAGCGACATGTTCTCACCCAGCCTCTGCGACTCTTGCTCTGTAGAAGCCTATAAGCTCCTCCTCATCTCTCGATACCAGATGGCCAGGTGATGTAACCCTCCTCCCCGCTATTGCTATATGTCCGTGGACTATGAGCTGTCTAGCAGCATGGATGCTCTTTGCAAGACCTTTTTTATAGACTATGGTTTGGAGTCTTCTCTCAAGAACATCACTCACACTTATCCCCAGTATATCGTCTAGAGAGGCTGTAGAGCTCTTTAGAAGCCCCATGTGGTATAGCTTGTTTACAAGTTCGGCTTCTTCCTTAGCTCTAACATCTGGTGGGAGTACCAGTAGAGATCTAGCCCTAGCCCTTATTCTTCTCAAGAGTGTCTGAGCCCTCCAGAGCTCCCTCTTATTCCTCAAGCCATACTCGCCCATAAGTCTCATCTCCTCCTCAAGCCTAGCCTTGATCCATGGATGGCCTGGTCTCTCCCACTTCTTCCTAGGCTTTTTCGGATCACCCATAGTGACCACCAGCCTATTTCTGCTGTTGCTGTCCCTCTTTCTTCTTCCTAACGCCTACTGTGATCCCTGTCCTCCCCGTAGTGGCTGTCCTCTGTCCCCTCACCTTAAGACCCAGAGCATGCCTTATCCCTTTCCAGCTCTTGGTCCTCTTCATCCTCTCGATGTCCTCTCTAACTACGAGCAGGAGATCGCTTCCCACGAGGTGAATATCTTTCCCACTCTCCAGATCCTTCCTCCTATTAAGCATCCACGGTGGGAAACCGAATGCTGCTAGATCCTTCACAGCAGCCTCTATCTTGGATAATGTCTCTTGATCAAGCCTCCCAAGCTTAGCCCTGGGATCTATGCCTAGGCTCTTACAAATAGCAAGAGCAGTATTATACCCAATACCCTTGATTCTAGAGAGTGCTAACGGTACCGGAAGCATCCCAGGCAGATCCGTATTAGCAATTCTAACTATAAAAGCCGTCTCCTCGCTCACACACACCACACTAATACACATATAGCGAAGAGGATTATAAGCATATAAAACGAGCGTGATGCACACAGATCTAGAGAGAACCGCATGATACGGCTAAAGCAGTATATCCTAACAAACCTCGAGCCAGAGACTTATTATATTATAACAAAAGCTATAAACCCCCAAGAATATCACCATATAGAGGGCCCGTAGCTCAGCCAGGTAGAGCGCCCGGCTCATAACCGGGCGGTCCGGGGTTCAAATCCCCGCGGGCCCATCTCGGGGTTCGGGTTTCATTGCGGTTGATATTTTTATACCAACTGCTCCTCCCTTGGCTTCCTCGGCCTCAGGGTTCCTTTCATCGGAGCCTATATCATCGGCCTCCACCCGTTCAGGGTGACCCCAGCCCACAGCTCCCCTTCATAGCTTTGCTCTGGTTCATTGCTGTGGGGAAACCCCCACATCCTGGATCTCTTTGCCTTTACCCCGCCCACTCGGGTCTCTATTTTTTACCCTCATTGTTGGGCGGCATCCCCATAAAATAATAGAGCTCTTATATAATGTTCCACAGAGACGAAATTCAATATCAACCCCTATAAACCCTCATGAAACGTGAAACAGCTGGCTGCGGCTTGAGAAAATGCTGACTAGGAGTAGGAAGCTTGGATCGTTATCCGCGTAATGTTCTCAGCAAAGCTGTTTGTTGGTAGCCTATATCCTTCTTCTAAGCCTGGGATCTACTACGGGTTCTAGTGCTAATGCTATTAGCACGAATGTCACTGCTGATAGTACTATTAATAGGCCTGGCGGTAATATCCACCACCATGCGATAGACACTGCACCCTTGTCAAGTACTCTCGATAATATCTGCCCCCATGTTGGGATGCTCGGGTCTCCCAGCCCTAGTAGGCTTAGCCCTGCCTCTGTCAATATCGCGGTTGGGACGAAGAATATCATCTGCGCAACTGTATATGGCATAACCTGGGGGATTATGTGTTTAAATATTATTCTTGTGTTTGATGCTCCAAGCGCTCTTGCTGCTTCTACGTATTGCTCTGCCTTTATAGATAGAACCATGGATCTTATTATGATCGCTAACCCAGCCCAGCCAAACACTATGAGGGTTATAATAATGATCTGGAGCCTCAGATAGGTTGGGGTTATGAATGTGAAGAGTATCAGCAATGGTAAGAGGGGTATGTTGCCAAGGATATCAGCTGTTCTCTGAACAACCTCGTCGAGGATCCCTCCGTAGTACCCAGAGAACACACCTAGGATCATGCCTATTACTGAGACCAAGGCTGATGTTACAAATCCTATTGCAAGGGCTACAGGGAAGCCGAAGAGAAGTGCTTGAGCCAGATCTCTTCCATCGAAATCCGTACCCATAATGCCATATGCCCTTCCAACCACGGCTAGGGATACCATATCAACAGAATCTTGGGGGCTTGTTAGCTGGATCTCGACGGTAAATCTATTATACCATTAAGGGGTTCTAGAGACGATATATTACCAGGAGAGGTTGGGGCGCCGAACATAACCCTCTCAACACCAATTTGAGCTAGATCCGCAGGGTTTATCGATAGCCCATATCTAGTTGATAAGAAGCTTGAGAGCTGACTAGCGATATACATATTACCATAGGCATTGACATCCTTAGGAACAGGTGTATAGATCTTCTGACCCACCAGCTCCTGCGGGATCCTTATTATTTCGAAATAGAGCTGATTAATCCTCCCATCAGGCCTCTCTAAAGAGACGCTCAGAACAACCGGAATGCTTGGATTTCTCACCTGAACACCATAGATCGCTATCCTCACGTTCTGAGGATAAGTCGGGCTCTCATAGCTATATGTGAAGGTATATGTCACAACCCTGACCTGATAGCCCCCATAGTTTAGCACCCTATCGCTTGAAGGTTGCTCGAGCTTCATAACCGTATGGGGTAGGAGAGACCTATCGAATAGAGCTCTATACCAGTCTGGAGGCACCATCTTGGGGTAGTCTTTCCAGTAATCGCTATTGCTCCACACCCTTGTACCATAGTCTAGGGGCATTGTTAGCAGTGTATATATAGATGCGAGTACCATTAATCCTAAAAATACTATTCCTACCCTTCCTGTCCATGTCCTCCACACTAGCAGGAAAACCTCGCCCAGTCTGGCTGTCTGGAGTGACATCAATACCTCACCCTGGGGTCGAGGAATATGTATAAGATCTCTAGGATCATTCTAGCGATCACATAGATCATCGCTGTTATATATGTAAGCCCAAGTATTATTGTCAGCTCCTGAGCCCCGATAGCATCGTAGAAAAGCCTCCCAAGCCCTGGCCAGTTGAATATTGTCTCTGTAAGTATAGCTCCTCCAAGAGAGCCAGCTAGACCAAGTATAGCGTTGGTAGCTATTGGTGGAGCTGCTGCTCTCATTATATAGCCCCTCATGATAACCCTATCGGGAAGACCCTTTGCCTTCGCAACATATACGAAGTCCTCCTCAACAACCCTTATCACTATAGCCCTTGTTATATATATCCAAACACCAGATGTGGCTATTACAAAAGTTATTATTGGCAGTGCAGCATGGCTAGCCATGTCGAGGAACCTCCCAACAGGATCTGCCGGCGGGTTTGGCGATAAGAGACCGGTTGGAGGTGGGAATATCGGTATCCTGTAGACAAACACATATATTAAGAGCAATCCAAGCCACCATGCGGGAAGCGCATAGGATATAGCTGAGTAGAGGCTGAAGAACCTATCTAGAAACCCTCCCCTTCTAAAGGCGAGAGCCGTACCAAGCACTAGCCCGAGTATTATGTTTATCACAGTTGCCGTTGTTAGGAACATGATCGTTGGTGGTATCCTTTCAAGTATTATATCTCTAACATTATTGGATCCTGTAAAAGAGGTTATAGTCCCTGTCCTACCTAGATCGAGTTTGAGTATTGTTAGAGCTAGAGGAATAATCCTCTCATACCATGGCCTGTCAAGACCATATGCTCTCACAAGTTCTTCTCTATACTTGGCAATCAGTGCCTCTATCTCACTCTGGTTAAGGGCACCTCCAGCAGCCCTCTGTCTTAAAGCCTGGCTATAGGCTCTCACATCCTCATTAACTATCGCACCTAGAACCTTGTCAGATGTTGGACCAAGTATTATTGCGGTAACAAGCACAATGCCTATAAGGGTTGCTGTAAGGGTTATAGCCCTTATCGCTAGGACTCGCGCAAGCCCCATAATTACACCAAACCATATGTATTATCGTGTGCAGGGTATTAAGGAGAAAAAAGTTTTCTTTATTATAATAATGGATCTTTTATTACTTTCTTCTCATAAATACCATCGCTATAGTTGCGATCTGGAGGATTACCAGGAATATGACTATATACATGAGCGTGTTAACAGTATCCCTCAAATCCCTCACACTGGCTTGAAGCGCAGATATTGTTTGCGATTGCTGCGAGGCGAACGTGTCGATCTTATTACTCACAGTATCGATCTTGGATGATAGGGTGCCGCCTAAGTTATTAACAGCATTGCCTAGATTGTTTACAGCATTACCTAGCTGGGATATACTGTTACCAACAGCTGTGCCTAGCTGGGATATACTGTTGCTCACTGCTGCTAAGCCTGCAGCGCTTGAAGCATTTATAGCCTGGATTGCTTGCTGGAGGTTCGCTACGGTTTCTTGAACGCTCTTCTGGAGGTTAGAGATCTCCTGCTCTATTGGGGCTGTAATGATCCCTGGATCGAAGACGCTTATGAACAGCGTCCTTGTATCTACAAACGCTACTGCATCGCTATAAGCTATCACTGTAAGTTCGTATGGGAATCTTGCTGTTAGATCCCTTGTTAGTGTGGCCGGAAGCGCTATAACAAATCTAGACCCTGTTGCAAGGCTTCCCTGACCAACAGTTATGATCTGTCCTGTGACTGAGTCTCTCAATATGTATTTAACAAACAGTGGTGGGGGACCGCTGAGGTCTACCAGTATGCTTGCCTCCTGCCCTCTCACAACCTGTGGAATTCCTATGTTCTCTACCCTAACAAGTCTGGGCTCGCCAAATACCCATTTGCCTGGGGAGAATGGGTATGTCGGATCCCTGAATGCTCTTAGCTCGGCTGACTGTGCCTCGGCCGAGAAGCTTGTAAGCATATATGGTCCATTGCTTATCCATGCATTTCCATAGGTTGCTATCCATGTGAGTGCAGCCCTATATCTAGCAGCAGCCTCGTCCGGTGTTGCATATTGCTTGTTACCTACAGTAAATACACTGGCTGGGAAGTAATTCTGGGTCAAGAATGTTTGAAGAGCTGAAGCCATATCGGCAACATGCCCGGATAGAACTAGGTTAAGCTGTGGGACTCTCTTGGCTGTTGCTGCTGATGTTGAGTATGCATAGGAACCCCTGGTGAACACGAGATAGTCCTCTGCTAGAACCAGCTCGAATGGTAGATAGATGTTTATAGTTGCAAAGCTAGCTATATATGCTGGCTCGAAATGCCAGTAGTTCAGATAGACCTCAAGCCTCTTATTAGCCTCATCTATCCTATAGCCAACTATAGTATCAAGGGTAGACCTCCATAGAGAAGCCACAGCAGGCTCGGAAGCAGCTTTCGTAGCGTTATAGGTTATGTCGAAGAACTGATAGAGCTGTGCTAACACATCAGCCCACGTGATCGTTATGTTGTGATGCCACCTAGCACCAATATAGTTAGACATGTCAAACACAACTTTGCTAGTAGCCTTAACACCAGACCCGACAAACTTCCATGTACCCCTAGACGCATCCCATATAAATGCATCGGGAGGCACATCTAGCTTGCCTGTAGGACCTGCTGTCTGCACCTCAAACGAGGATCTGAATGGTATTGGAAGCCCGTTGAATGGATGGAACCATGTCATGGGATCCCATGTGCCATACATAATATCAACGCTGTAGACATCCTGGAAACCGCCTACCTGGTTCCACACTGTTCCTGCTGTGTATACCCAAAGGTGACCCAGGTTAAGTGTTGTCTTGCCAGGTGCTCTCATCTCCCTCAGGCTCCACAGACCCCTCAGCCCTGCACCGACGTCGTTGGTATATCCCCTTATATCTGCTCTCAGGACATAGCTATCAAGTCTCGTAGCAACCCAAGCCCTCACGCCCTCGGCTATGCATAGCTCGACTCCTTTTCTATACAGGGAGTCTCTCTCCTCCTTGCTTGTGAAGTTACCGCTATAGATCCTCTCTGTTATATCGTCTAGGGTAGCATTCCTATAGTTCCAGAACGTAGCCTCAGCCCAGCCTGGCATGTAGCCGTACCATGGTGCGCAGAACTGAGCTATGGATGCTGAGTCATACTTACTTATACCAGTCTTACCCCATCCTTCTGTATATATGTGCCACTTAAACTCTGCAGGATCTGTCCCGTATACCGTATCTATAGCCGGACCGAAGGTCATATATAGCCTGTTAACCCTGAAGCCCAGGGTTTCAAGAGCTGTTGCAAGCTGATCTCCTACATCTCTTCTCTCATCCTCTACCCTTATTATAAAGTTAATCTGTACCGGGGTTCCTCCATAGCTCCACACACCGCCCACTTTCTGGAACCCTGCTTTGGAGAGCGCGCTAGCAACGATCTGCTCTGCAAGTTGTGGATTGTATGTAAACTTATATCTAAGCACTATATCGGAGATCAAGGGGAAATCGGGATCGTATGAAGATAGGAAGGTATACATAGGAGATGCTGATCCTCTATAGATTGTGTTGACTATGTTATCCCTGTCTATTAGATAGTTCATCGCAACCCTGACATCTTTGAATGCAAATGGATTGGCACCCTTACCGGGATATGCTCCATACTCGACAAAGGTCTGACCCTTATCGGGATCGTAGTAAACATTTACTATAGCCTCTGCAGATCCTCCTGTAAGCCTGGCAAGCTCGCTTAAAGGTCTTCCAGTCTGATCGCCTGACAGATTTGCTATATAAACAGGCGCTGGGTTGAATATAAAGTCTACAAGACCTGCGGGCGCGTTGAGCACCCTTAGGTTTGGATCCCTTTTAAGAACCTCTGCAGTAGCAGGAGGTATGCCTCCGTATAGGTAGACATCGATCCTTCCGGCTTGAAATGCCTGGGCAACCTCTGTTATTGGTACCCTCTGGATCCTTAGGATATCTGTTGCGGGTCCCTTGACTACCTGAGCATCTACCTGAAGGATCGATAACGCATTGATACCGATGCTGCCAAGATCATTATTGGTAGTATATATATATAGTTATTTTTTGCCACACATTCATCTAAAACACACCATCAACACACACTACCCTAAGGGGTTAATATATTTGAATAACTACAACATAGATTTTTAGGATAACTATAGAGCTAAAAATATATATTTTTCCTATATTATTCAAATAGATCCTGGCTCTCAAGACTCTAGGAATAACCTTATATAAGGTTGCTATGATAGTTAGTTGGTGCACATCGCTTGACCAAGTATGATGCTATAGTCATAGGTGCTGGGCATAACGGTCTTGTAGCTGCATGCAATCTCGCAATGAGAGGGCTTAGGGTGGCTGTTTTTGAGAGAAACAGGTTTCTCGGGGGCATGGCCTCTTCGCCCGAGTTATGGCCTGGGTTTGCTGTCCCTATAGGTGCTTATGTGATAAGCCTCTTCAGGAGGGAGATTGCTGAGGAGCTTGGGTTGTTTGAGAGAGGTTTGAGAATAATTCCAAAGGATCCTGGGATGACTGTCTTCTTAGAGGGAGGAAAGGTTCTGAGCATATGGAGCGATCCTAGCAAGACTGCTAAGGAGATCTCGAGGATCTCTGAGAGAGACGCTACCCAGTATGCTAAGTGGAGCAAGTTCTGGGGGTTTGTTGGAGCACTCCTTGATGTTATATATATGAGTAAACCCCTCAGCCTTGAAGATACCCTGGAGCTTGCTAAGAAGGCTGTGAGTATTGCTAAGCATGGTGGAGAGGAGATCTCTAGGTATGTTAACGACATCCCCTGGATTATTAGCGCCCCAGTATCGAAGATCCTTGATGAGTATTTTGAGAGTGAGGAGGTTAAGGCAGCCCTTGTTGAAGACGCCCTAGTAGGCGAGATGATCTCCCCTAGCACCCCGGGATCCTCGATAGTAATGGCCCACCACTATATGGGGAATATAACCGGGAATAGGGGTCAGTGGGGCTATGTAGAGGGCGGTATGGGATCCCTCTCAAAGATCCTTGCTAAGAGATGCTCAGAACTTGGTGTCGAAATCCATCTCGGAGTAGAGGTTGAGAGAATCGTTGTTAGCAATGCTGGGTGGGTTAGGGGCGTTATAGCTGGTGGGAAGTTCTACGAATCCTGGATGGTTCTAAGTAGCGCTGATGTTAGGACAACGATGCTTAAGCTACTTGACCCCGAGGCTCCTATTGATAAGGATCTTATTAGAAGGATTAAGAGCCTTAGGAGTGTTGGAGCCTCGTCAAAGATCGTTGTTGCTATGAGGAATCTTCCAAAGCTTGTTGATAAATACTCGGGCCATGAGGACCTGGCATATAGATCCTCTGCAGTAACGATCCCATCGATAGACTATGTCGAGAAAGCATACTCAGAAGCATTGATGGAGGGAATGAGCAGGAACCCCTGGGTCTCGGTAAACGTGCAGAGCTATTTAGATAGAACAGTAGCCCCAGAGGGGTGGCATATAGCATCACTCTTTGTGCAATACACAAGTAGAAAGAGCCCTGGAAACTGGGGCGAGGAGGATAGAGAGAAGCTCGTTGAGAGAGTATTCACAGTACTTGAGAACTACTATAGCGGCTTTAGGAAGAACGCTGAGAAAATAATGATAATAACGCCACGAGATATAGAGGAAATGTTCCAAACCCCGGGAGGAAATATATTCCACATAAGCATGTCCCCAGACCAGCTCTGGAGCAATAGACCTGATAGAGAGCTATCAAACTACAGAACACCAGTAAAAGGGCTCTACCTATGCGGCGCGGACACACACCCAGGAGGAGGGGTTAGTGGGGTGCCAGGATACCTATGCTCAACAGAAGCCCTAATAGATGCCGGGATTGTTAGAAAGAAGTTCAAATACCACGAAATACTAAGGCTTGTGAAGGGAATCCTATCGCTTAGAAGTTCGTGAAGAACCCGCCAAACCCCGCTAGGTTTAAACTGTTTTTCTTGCTAGGCGGAAGTCTCTTAGGTATAGATATTCTGCTACTTTTTATCCAAACCACTTGTCGAGACCGCGTGCAGCTGACGCTCTAGAGATAGCTTTGGAGAGTCTTTCTAGATTATTCTCCACCCTTTCTCTAGAGAATTCGTACTCCTCTACTAGCAGTTCTATTACTTTCTCACGGTCAGGAGCTTTCCACTCGATACGAGGAACCTCTGATATAGGTGGGTTTAGAAAGAATTTTTTGATCTCCATGGGGTCTACGGGGAATCTTGCTCCCGGGAGTACCTTGAGGACTCTATCTATACTCCCATAGCTCTTGACCAGACTATATGCCTTTTTAGGACCTATCCCCTCAACACCGTCTGGATTGAAATCCGTGCCTACCAGTATCGCTATGTCGATCAACTGTTCTCTCGTTATCTCTAAGGTTTTCATCAGAAGGTTGAGATCGATTACCTCAGGCTTGATCTCAACGTAGATCTCTTTCCCAGGAAGCTTTCTCTTACCACTCACAGTGAGGTTTCTGACCAGCCTCGGACTGCCGAATAGCAGGGAATCGTAATCCTGGCTCGCAGTAGCCCAGGCTATCCCCTTCATAGCCATATATGCTGCCTGGGCCTCTCCCTCAGAGGGAGCCTGGACCCATGGTATCCCCATATAGCTTAGAAGCTTCTTAGAAGATTCAACCATATCATTTGATAGCCTTGACGTGGCTTGGGCGTATTTCCTCATCTCCTCCTCATCCCCTTTTTCTCTAGCTATTCTAAGCCTCTCCTCAGCCTTCTGCTTAGCCATGCTCCTCCTAGCTATCTCTGCAGCCTTGATCTCGGGAGGCTTTCCATCAAACACATATACAGGCTTTATACCAGCCTCAACGAGGTTTATTGTGCGGTAAAATAAGCCTGATAGGTGGCTAGTAACCCTTCCCTTACTATCCATGAGAGGAGTCCCATCAGGCTGTCTTATCGCTGCTAGGAACTGGTAGAGGGCGTTATAAGCATCGATAGCTATGATCTTGCCGGAAAGCTCCCTAAGGTCGTTGATCTGCCTTACAGCTTTCTCAGGTATCAGATCTTTTAGATCTACGCCCATACTCCATCACTTTCTATACAATCCTATTATAGGATTTAACAGGTCTATTGTAGACCACTCCCATAGCCAACGTTGGTGAAGAAGTATTGAGAGCTCCACTTATAATTATAATATGCCTATCCAGCCTACTATCACTATACGTTAGATATGCTCTAAAGATTCCCACGGAACCCATCCCACTGATAAATTGTCGGGAGAAATATATTTGTATTAAAGACTACCGGCATGAGGCTCCTAGTGCGATCGGTTATAGCAGATCATAATAAGATCTTATCTGGTTGTTTGTCCTAGGGCTATGCTGTAGAGCCTATCCCTAATCTCTAGAGCTTTCCTATATGCTTCTTCAAGTCTTTTACCCACAGCCTCCCAGTTTTCTGGCTTCTCTATCCCTACGAGCTTTTTTATCTTTGTATAGGGCGATTCTCTATGATATGTTTTTAGCTCCTCAACTTTGCCCCCTGGATCTCTATACAGGACCTTTGGTTCGCTTATAACCTCACCAATAATTCTGCTCTCTATACCTCTGCTCTTTAAAAGCCTCTCTATATCTTCTAGAATATCCTTCTCCGCTATGATGGCTATGCTGTCCAGCGAGATGCCAAGGGGGTCTATATCGAGCTCCCTGAGCATCCTAAGCACCTCACTATCTATGAGGCTATAGATCTCCTCTAGATCTATTAAGAAACCGATCCCCGAGGATCTCGAGATCTCGTTAAGATCCCCCCTGATCCCCCCGTTGGTTATGTCAAACATAGCGTGGATCTTATCCACAGCATCGCTTTCAATAATAGTCCTCAGGGCCTCAAGCGTATTGAAATTCAGGGTTCTTAGAACCACTTCAGGCCTACCGCCATATATTGCTGTTGTAGCCACAGTCCCGCCCCCAGCACCCATTGTCATGAGTATCTTATCACCAGGACGGGCATTCCTCCTAGCCTTAGGCCTGTTTTTAGATACACCAACACACATCACAGTCCCAACAACCCTTGTCCCTATAACCATGTCGCCCCCTATTCTCAGGGTAGATCCACCTACTATCGGTGCCCCCAGGTATTTCGAGACAGCTGCGACGCCCGCTTCTAGGTCAAGTAGGTATGAGGGATCGCCGTCATCCCCAATCCTAAGATCTACGGCAAAAGACACAGGCACCGCTCCCTTAACCATAACATCCCTAGCAGCAGCCCTAGCGGCGTGGAAGCCTGCTATGAGTGGGAAGTAGGAGAGCCTGCTATGTATACCGTCCACAGCAACTACGATCCACATGTTACCTATTCTAACCCACCCAGCATCGTCAAGATCCATTGCAGAACCCTCACTATTCCCCCAGCTGGCAACACCTGCTAGGAGTCTATGGAAAAAGAAATCGCCAGAGCCCCTAGAGCCTATTCCAACAATACCCGCAGATACCCCGGAACCGCTGGGGCAGAGTATCTTCCTTAGCATAGGATCTATGTTATCACTACACGTCTTAAGAGATGATAGTGTCTCATCATATACTGTTAATGCATACTTCGAAGCCGTATCCCACTTTAGATCTTTGTAAAAGACGATCTCGTCAACCACTCTCCACAGGATCTCCTCCTTAGAGAGACCCCTAGATATCCCCTTCCTAACTATACCCTCAAGATCCGCCATAAAGCCCCAAAAATAGTTATGCTAGGGCTCTATAAGGAGCTGGGATACGAGAAGCTGTTGGAATAGAACATGTACTTATCTGCTATTCTGGGATTTTACCTCATCGAATCTTCTCAATGCTTCTTCAGGATCCTGGGTTGGTAAGGCGCATATAGTGCCATAACATATATAATATATAGGTTTTTCTCCCCACATTTTTCCTCTATATAGTTCCCTCAGAACCTTTGATCTCGGATTAGGTGCGCTCGCGGAGGTGACGCCCACCCAGTATTTCTTCCATAGATTCTTTATGAACAGCTCGTACCCCTGATCCTCTGAAACCAATGTTACGGCAACCTGGTAGGATGGGTTCACTATTGTATCTATATATGTTATCATTGCTGCGTATTGCTGTGGAACTTGGTCTATGTATTTCGATGATCTCCTAAAGATCTCTAGGGCTTTTTCTCTATATGAGTTATCACCACTATAGAGGTAAAGCTTTGAATACAGATCTATCGTTGCCGAGGCACCACTCGGTATAGCACTATCTACAAAGGTTGATATAGCAATACTCTTCGAGCCAGGAGCATCTGGGTTCTCGATAATCGCGCCATCTTTTATGAATACCTTCTCGATGCTTTGCGAGATCTCTACCGCTATTTCTAGGTATTTCTCGTCATTGGTAGCCATATATAGATCAACACATGCAGAGCCATACAGCGAGGAGTCGCTTAGATAACCCCACTTACTAGCCTCTCCCTCATAGTATACGTGGGCTACCCTATCACCGATCCACATTTTGCTTTTAATAGCATCAGCAGCCTTTCTAGCCGCTTCCAAGTATCTCTGATCCCATGTTACTAGATAGAGTCTCGCGAGCGCCGTGATAGCCAGGGAATTCCAGTCTGCTAGGTGTTTCTCGTCGATATGGGGTTTTGGCTTCTTCGATAGCCTATACTCGTATAACTTTGCCTCGATCTCGCTATAGATCCTGAGGGCTTCGTCGTATGGTTTTTTAAGGAATCTTGCAAGATCCATGGGGCTCATAGCCCTTACTGGATGCATCCTCTCATGTATGAGGGTTGTCTGGGACCAGCCGTATATATTCTTAGCGATCTCAGCCTTATCCCTTCCAAGGGCTTCTATAAGCTCCTCCTCGCTCCATAGATATGCTCCCCCCTCAACACCATCAGCTTCAGCGTCTAGGGACGAGTAGAAAAGCCCCTCTCTACTCAACATGTTTTCGAGCATGAAGTCAACCGTCTTTCTGGCTGTTACTATATATTCTAGAGATCCTGTCGCTCTATAGAGATCCACAAGGATCCTTGCGATCTGTGCGTTATCGTAGAGCATTTTCTCGAAGTGAGGGATCCTCCAACTCCTATCAACGGTATATCTGAAGAAACCCCCGGCTAGGTGATCCTGGAGCCCTAGCCTAACCATGCTGTTAGCAGTCCTCACAACCATTCTTAGCGCTGTATCATCACCCCTTCTGAACCAGTATCTCAGGAGAAGGTCTAGGTAGGGTATCATGGGGAACTTAGACGAGAACCCGAAGCCTCCGAAGACAGGGTCGAAGGATGCTGATATCTCTGTAAATGCCTTCTCAAAGATATCGTTAATGTTTATGCCTTTCTTAACCTCTTGTGCCGAGAGGTAATTGATCACCGCACTCTGGATCTCTCCCGCCGCCGCTAAAACCCTATCTCTATCCCTTATCCATAGATCTTTGATCGCATTGAGTATCTCAACCAACCTATCTCTAGGAAAATATGTCCCTGCATAGAACACCTTGAGATCCGGGGTTAGGAAAACGGTTAAAGGCCAGCCGCCAGAGCCTGTTATGGCTATCGTCGCTGTCATATATATCTCATCAACATCCGGCATCTCCTCGCGATCAACCTTTATTGGTACGAAATATGTGTTGAGTATCGATGCTACTTCAGGGTCTAGGAAGCTCTCCCTATGCATTACATGACACCAGTGACACGAAGAGTATCCTATGGATAGGAATATCGGTTTATTCTCAGCCATAGCTTTCTGGAAAGCCTCCTCTCCCCATTCATACCAATCTATAGGGTCACAGGCGTGGAGCCTGAGATACCTACTCTTGGAATTAACAAGCCTGTTAGGTTTTCCACACACATGATCACTGTAACCCTGGAGCATATCCTATCTCTTCAATACTCGTTTGGGAGTTTTTATCCATAGTGGTATAACGTGCCTCTGACCTTTTATTAGCCCTGAAAACCAAGTATATCTAGGGATCTATTATGGATGGTGCTCAATTAGCCTTAATAATAGCCATACTGATCATAGTTCTGCCTTTCCTAGCAGCCTCCATAAAGGTGGTGAGGGAGTATGAGAGGGCAGTGATCTTCAGGCTGGGGAGGCTTAAGGGAGCAGCAGGTCCAGGGATCTTCTTCATAATACCGATCGTTGATAAGATCTTTAAAGTAGATCTTAGGATAAACACGATAGATTTTCCGAAACAAAACGTCATAACAAAGGATAACGTGAGTATCCTTATGGATGCTGTTGTATATTATAGAGTAGAAGATCCTGTAAAGGCTATCGTGAAGGTTGCTAACTATAACTATGCTGTTGTCCAGCTTGCAATGACAACCCTCAGGGATGTCACCGGCACTGTAGAGCTTGATGAGCTTCTAACACATAGGGAGGAGGTTAGTAAGAGGATACAGAAAATAGTGGATGACATAACAGAACCCTGGGGTATAAAGATAGTTGCGGTAACTATTAAGGATATAGTGCTCCCAGAGGAACTGGTTAGAGCTATATCTATGCAGGCCCAGGCTGAAAGAATTAGGAGGGCGAGGGTAATCGAGGCTGAGGGTGAAAGACAGGCTGCATCGATACTAGCAGAGGCAGCAAGTATGTATGCCAACAGCCCAATAGCTATAAGGCTTAGAGAGCTCCAAACCCTTGTCGAGGTTGCTAAAGAGAAGAACATGGTATTGATAGCTGATACAATCAGATCCGATCTCTCGGGCCTAGGGTTCCAGTTAGGAGCCGCAGCTTTCAGTAGAGGACAGCAAGGGACAAGCAAATGAACGTAGCCTTTAGAATGGCTTTTCCCATAGCAACAGGTCTTACCATCCTCTCCATAGTCCTGCTAATTGTTCCAGCGATCCAAGCGATCTTTCTGCCACATCCAGGGCTACTCTATGGCTGGGAGTCTAGTGCGAATAACAATCTCATGCTTCAACAGCAGGTCGAGATCGGGGAGGCTATTGTTGCTGATATAAGAGGCACAGTGGATCAGGGTATGGGTAGATATATAAAGAGCCTCATAGATAGAGCACAGAGCGAGAGGGTCGCTCTCATACTTGACGTTCAATCCCCAGGAGGCTTTCTAGGAGATACTATGGATATAGCTGATATGATATTTAACGCAAAGATCCCTATAATTGGCTATGCATCGGGAGATAGCTTCAGCGGGGCTACATTAATACTGATCCCAACCCACATACTTGCTGTCAACCCATCATCCCTGGTAGGGGATGCCCAGCCTGTCACAATAGATCAGACAGGCAGGCTTGTACCAATAACAGAGCCTAAGATCATAAACCCGCTTGTCAAGAAATTCGTAGACTATGCTGAGGCGCGTGGTAGGAATACAACCCTGGTTAAGATGTTCATATTAAACGCAACCGTTGTCAATGGCGATGAGGCTGTTAAGCTAGGGCTCGCAGACCTTACTGCCAGGAGTGTTAGCGAGCTGGTTGAAAAGCTAAGGGGTAAGATAATAACCATCGATGGGGTTGAGTATAGACTCAATATATATCAATTAACACCCGCTGGCGAATGCCTAAGTTGTAGGCTCCTCAGCTTCCTCTCAGACCCCATGGTGGCTGGTGTATTCATAACAATAGGTGTGTTTAGCGCTATCTTCGCCATATCCTCTGGGCATCTAATAGCACTGCCATTCTCACTCATATTCATACTCCTAGGACTGCTCGGCTCAGGTCTCCAAGTGGATCTCTTAACAATGACCCTAATACTGCTCGGAATCACATTCATAGCGGCAGGAATAGCTATAGGGCATGCCGATGGCGGTATACTTATGACAGCTGGGATAGCTATGGCAGCGATCGGGGCAGCCCTTCTACCAGTAACGGGGAGAGAAATACTAATAGCTGGTTCAAGCAACATAATGGGCACGATCTACGGCTTTTCACTCGGGATCGGTATAGGTTCTGCCATAATAGGTGGGCTCATAGCATGGCAGCTAGTGCTGCTCAGGAAGAAAAAATCCGAGATCTTCGAGATCGTTGGAAAGGAGGGTGTTGCTAGAGACGATATAGAACCGGGTAAAGAAGGATTTGTACTAGTCGAGGGCGAACTATGGCGAGCGGTCTCAGATGAGAAAATAAATGCTGGTGAAACTGTAATAGTTATTGGTAAAAAAGGCTTCGTACTCAAGGTAAAGAAAAAGCAGTGATTCAGATAATCTCTTTACAGACAATAATAACGCTCCAATGAACCTGTGATTCACAACCATGTTTAGGAAAAGAAAACCCGGGTCGAAATACTGGAATGAATATCGTGATCACACTGGATGGATAGCCTTATCCTTGATTCTGGGGAAACCTTATAATTTCAACAATTACCAAAGCCTGTGCTATAACAAGCCATTCAAGTTTCAAGGAGACCTACAATGGCTATTACCAGCCCCCTCGCTAGATCCTTTTCTATGGATAAGCCTAACAAGAATATCTGCAGATACCTGTCTACAATACAAGCATAGATAAAGACCTAAGCAGGGCGGTTGGCTTCGAGGGGTGCTTGTTGCTATGAAGCCCTGAATATCTTCCGTCTCAGTATTAAGAGTCTTTTGATAACGAAACTAAACATCAAGGGTATTAAAGAAGGCAAACGAACTATCGATACTTGAAGATTTAAAAGGGTTTTTCTTTATAACATTTAGCAGCCTTGACCGGCGCTCGTGATCCTCTTGTAATTGCCGTTGAGAAAGATCTTGTAATGTCTCTACTCTATAGCATTCCCTCTATCGCTGTGTTCGCATTTATTACGTTTATAATGATACAGATAATCAACAATCCTATAGCAACCTACATAGCTATACTTATATGGGGAGCCGGGCTTCTACTGCTTATTAGATGGATACTGCTTACCGCTGAGAGGAATAGGGTTGTGAGCGAGTTCTCCGATAAGTTGAAGATCTCTGGGCTAACTTCATCCCCAGGAGAGCTGCTAGAGCTCTATAAAGCCACCATTAAAGGTGAGATTAAAACAACCACAGCCACTGTGTCAATCTCTATCGGTGGTGGGGCCCGTAGACATACAACGACCAAGTATATTACTACCAAGAGTTTTGAGAAGATCTCTGAGGTCTCTGCTAGATATGATTTGAAGGAACTAGGGGCTAGCAATATCCTGGCTGTTTTCCCAACCAATGAGGGGTTTTTCGATGGAAAGATCTTGAAGATCGCTGGGGGTAAGTATAGAGATATAATCATCATACCAATAACACCCAGGATTACCAGCCACAAAGTTGTTGAGGAGAAAATTGAGGGAGACGGCGAGCTATGCATCTACAGACTAGAGATCAGAGACTGCAGAGTTATTGGACGCATAGCACCCCTAATGATAAAACGAGCCAGATCATATAGAGTCGAGATAGGAGCTGGAGAAGAGATCCGCGGAAGCTTTATCGGAAAAACCCCGCTCAAGATCTACTCAGGAGGAGCAGGATCATTCGAAACCGAGCTACCAATATGCAGACCCCTCATCATAATAACACATGAAAAAACACTCAACATGAAGGATATAGCCAAGGAGATTAAGAGCATCCTCGGAGAGGAAAACACGATCTTCATAGGCTATAGAGAAAACACCTACACCCTAAGACTAGTAATAGACAGACCCTTAGCAAAAGATCTTGTGAAAGAGATCCCATTCTAGTAGGATCACCATAGTTGATAACCTGAAACAGAGAAGCCGTAGCCAGCCATTTCGGATTTCATGATGGATTATGTGGATTGATGTTAAATTAGTAGCTCTATGGGAATATCGTATAAGCTCGTATTTTACGGTAGATCCAGAATAGGGGTTTCTCCACAGCGGCAAACCAGAGCAATGTTATGAAGAAGGGCTATTAATAGGGCCACCCTGAATTGATAGGTGCCAAGGATATGGATCCAATGAAAGGAGCACCGAGGCCAATGAAGCCAAGAGTACTTGATACCAAGCGAAATCAACAGCAATGAAACCTAAACCCTAGTTGAACATGGTTCTCCGTATAATGTTGATGTTTAGGATCTTATTCCTATCAGCTTCTTCAGTTTAGTATAGAGGCTTTTGTCGTGGTAGTCGTAGTTGAAGCTCTCTGTACTTCTAAGAATGCCTAGTCTTGAGAGCATAAGAAGTGTTCTTTCGATACCCAGCTTCTCAATAATCCTGGTTATTGCTAGTTGTCGCTTAAGGCTTTTTACATAATCTCTAATTTCGCTGGCATATCTTATAAGGGCCTCCATAGGCTCGTATCTCCTAAGCTTCGACGCTAGTGTTCCTATCTGGACTGATGATGGGTATAGACCACCCCCGCTGAAGGGTTTTGTGAAATTGGATGCATCCCCAACGGCCACTATAGATCCTGTGTAATGTTTTTCCAAAGGGCTTCCCCTAACCACTAGACCTCCGTACATTTTGGTTAACACGCTTTCTGCCAAGATCTTTCTTTTATAGAGAATCCTTAGAAAGAGACCCAGTCTTCTATTGTTTGTATCTCTTAGACATGTTGCCATTCCAACAAGGGCTGTTCTTGAGTCTAGCGGTATTAGCCATCCGAAGAAGTCTCTAAATATTTCGTCATCTACAAACACATATATCTCCTCCTCGTCTAAACCCCCATGGGTTTTTGCAAACCCCTGGATCCCTACTAAGAGCTCCGGCTTTCTAACAAGCCCAAGAGATCTTGAGAACTTCTGTTGAGAGCCCTCTGCAATAACTACAAGCGACCCTGTATATCTATGCACACCATGCTTGCTGCTAACAACAATACTGTTATTGCTTATACCAAGAACCCTTGCTTTGGTATATATTGCTGAGCCTTGGTTAATAGCCTCGGTCTCAAGGATCTTTTCCAAAAGAACTCTATCAAGTTTAACCACATCCTGGTCTGGAACAAGGTTTACTATTTCCCCGCCTTTGAGCCTCTCCACCACTATGGATCTATATCTCGCGATCATGCTCTCCTTAGCAGGGCTGCCAATAAGATCAACAGTCCTCTCGCTCACAAGCCCTGTGCAGTGAGGCGGTATACCAACGTGAGGATTCTCCTCAAAAACCACGGCCCCCGGGATCCTTGACGCTGTTAGCAATCCCGCAAAACCTCCCCCGACTATCAGCGTTTCTACAGATCTCCTCATCCCGTGTGTTACCCTCACGTCCAGCTTAGTATTATATTCTAAACCTCATATATACTGGTTAACAAGGCTGCCAAGACTCTTATAGATCCTTCTCCTTTAGATGATCTCTTAGATCCTTCGCAGGTTTTTGAAAGACAGATCACAACCCGCTTTCCAGCTATTCAGAGTTCGTGATGGTTGATCTGCAGGGATAGATGGCTTGTTATACATGCCTCCTACTATGTATAAGCGTTAATATTGCTTAATTGTTTCTCCACAGTAGGTTCTAAGCTTATATGCTTAGTAGCGGTTTATTTATACGGACGGCGGATTTATATGGATCTTCCTGGTGTTATAACCATAACTGTGGTTAGTATCGCCTTCCTTGTCCTCCCCTTTATAGCATATCTGGTTGGGAGGATATTCTCGCCGCCCGTGGATTTCCCTACAAAGGTTGAGAGGTTTGAAAGCGGTAATCCTCCCTATGGTAGGGGTAGGGGTTATTTTCTCATGCAGTACTATCCATATCTCCTCATGTTCATAGCGATGGAGTCATACGTTGTTCTCATAATATTCATAGCCCTCTCTACAGTTGCTGGGATTATTCTTAACTCATTGCTACTGATAATCCTCTCAACTATAATTATTTTCCCGTCTTTTCTATATGCTCTTAAAAAAGCTGGGGTGATAGATCTATGGAAGGCGGATTAGTATTCATAGGAAATCTGGATCTAACGACTAGGAAGGTATTGCGATGGCTTGTTGAGAGAAAGCCTTTAAAAGACATAGTGGAGTGGGCAACAGCGTTCTCACTATGGCCTGTCCATCTCATGACCAGCTGTTGTGGTGTTGAGCTTGGAGCGGCATATGCTCCTAGATTCGATCTCGAGAGATACGGCTCATTACCCTTTGTCTCACCGAGACAGACAAATCTGATCGTTATAGAGGGAACACTTACCAGAAAGATGGCGAGGGTTGCTAGGATCACTTGGGAGCAAATGGCAGACCCTAAGTTCGTTATAGCCATGGGTGCTTGTGCAATAGATGGAGGTCTCTTCTGGAATAGCTATAATGTTGTTAGAGCCTCTGAGGTTATGCCCGTAGATATCTATATACCCGGATGTCCTCCCAGGCCCGAGGCTCTTGCCAGGGCTATTCTGCTCCTCCAGCAGAGGATAAGAAAGAGAGGGCTCTCTAGACACGATCTAGAGATGATAGAGAGTACTATCAAGAGAATTGATAGTAGTAAATAGCACTTGGTATTGTTGGTGTTAGAGATGGCATCGCAGAGCGCAACAGGACCACAGACACAGCAATCGCAAGAGAAGCTCCAGACTATTAAGGCTCTTGAAGAGCTCGCATCAAGGCTAAAGAACATACTGGGAAGCCTTGCAGGATCTATCACCGTAGATAAGAAAAGCATGGCTATAAACATAGAGGTTGACAAGTCTAAGCTGCTTGATGTGGCAAAGATCCTTAGAGGGCTTGGGTTCGAGCATGTAAAATCCCTCACAGGAGTCGATCATATGGAACTAGGGATCATAGAGCTCGTGATCCATGTTGGATCTTATAGGAAAGGGCTTAGGAGATTTATGGTGATACTTAGAACCAAGCTGGATAGGAAAGATCCTAGAGCACCGACTCTCGTTAACATATGGCCAAGCTCAGAGTTCCAGGAGAGAGAGGCTTGGGAGATGTTTGGGATCGTTTTTGAGGGTCATCCAGATCTTAGGAGACTTTTGCTACCCGAGGAGTTTGAGGGCCTATGGCCCGGTAGGAGGGATTTTGCAATAGTGACGAGAAAAGCAGGGGAGGTTGAGGAGCCGTGGAAGTAGATAGCAAGAGTATCTCGACACAAGCCCTTGAGGAGCTTAGCAAAGAGCTGATCCAACAGAGGGATCTTGGGATAACCGAGGAGGGTGAGAGACTCATAGAGCTCCAGATCGGGCCCACACATCCAGGATCTGGTCACATGAGGATAAGGGTTTGGGTTGATGGCGACATAATAGTTAGATGCGACCCCGATATAGGCTTTGTATTCAGAACCATTGAGAAGCTTAGTGAGAATAGAATCTATATGAAAACAATACCTCTGGTTGAGAGACCAAGCCTCCTCGACACAACCCCAATGACCATAGGCTATATAAACGCCCTTGAGAAGCTTATGGGAATAGAGCCTCCTCCCAGGGCTAAATATCTGCGAACAATACTTGCTGAGTTGACAAGGATAGCTAGCCACCTCTATGGAATAGGGATCTTCGCAATATTCCTTGGACACTCAACAGGGTTCATGTGGGGCTTCGGGGATAGAGAGCTCTTTGTAGAGCTTGCTAACCAGCTTAGCGGGGCTAGAATCACATATGCATATGTAATCCCAGGGGGTGTTAGGAGAGATATGCCACAAAGCTTCCCCGATAATGTTGAGAAAGCCCTGAGATATTTCGAGAAAAGGCTTCCAGACTGGTATAAGATGTTCTTGAACAACCCGGTTGTGGAGAAAAGGCTACGCGAGGTAGGCATCCTAAGGAAAAACGATGCTGCAAAGCTAGGGATTACCGGGCCTAATCTAAGAGCATCGGGGATCGAATACGATGTAAGAGTCGCCGATCCCTATGAGGCTTACGATGAGCTGGATTTCATGGTACCTGTAGCTGATGAGGGCGATGCTTATGCCAGAGCTCTAGTAAGGTTCGAGGAGATCAAGCAGAGCATAAATATAATAAGAGACGCTCTCAGGAAAATGCCAGGAGGAGATATAATACACCCACAGATAGCCAGAATGTTTAACCCACTTATGAAGAAGATCTATGAGGAGAGCAGGAGAGTCAAATTCCCAGGGGTTTTTGCAAGCCTTAAACCACCAAAGGGAGAGGCTACAGCAAGGGTTGAGGCTGGAAGAGGAGAGGCTCTCTTCTACCTTGTTAGCGACGGCTCGCCCAGACCTTATAGATTTAGGTGGACAACACCGTCATATAGAAACGCCATTCTGTTTAAATACCTAGTACCCGGGCACAGACTAGCTGATCTCCCAGCTATATATGGTTCTATAGACTACTTCCCACCGGAGGCTGATAGGTAATGATCCAGGAGATATTGTTGCTCAAAGAACTCTTAGGAAACAACGAGATGATCTATAGAACTGTGATAGGGTTAGGATATATGCTGATATACCCAGGTCTTATAATGATAGTTATAGCAGCAGCACTGCTCCTCTGGGCGGAAAGGAAGATCGTAGCACTAGTCCAGCTAAGATACGGCCCCCTATGGATTTCTAGGAGGATCGGAGGCGCTCTCCAAGGTTTCGCGGATCTCATTAGGTTCTCTTTCCAAGAGGTGATAATACCGAGGAGGAGCGACGTGATCCCGTTCCTCCTATCCCCAGGACTCGCTATTCTATTCTCAGTATTGCCGATAGCCTTTATGCCTGTATCACCTTATATAAAGCCCCCTATACATAGTGATATAGGCCTTCTAGCAGCGATCGCGGTTATATCGGTGGCGCCCATCTTTATAGTACTCATGGGGTGGGCCTCTGATAATAAATTCGCATTCGTAGGCTCTCTTAGAGAGGCTCTTCTCATAGTATCCTATGAGATACCCTTCATAATATCGATCCTATCGATGGGGGTCATGTTTGGTAGCCTCGACTTCTATGAGATCGTTGAGAGACAGTCGCTCCTACCGGGGATGCTTCTAAACCCATTCGCATTCCTAGCCTCGTTCATAGCTATGCTCAGGGTAACATCTAGATTCCCCTTCGAAATATCAGAAGCTGAGACAGAGATCGTTGCAGGCCCCTATACAGAATATAGCGGGCTAATGTTCGGGCTATCAATGGGGTTAGCTTATATAAAACTCTATGTATATGCTCTAATGGTCTCTCTCGTCTTTCTGGGTGGATGGCTCCCAATAGTGTCAGGAGAGGGTGTCATAGGCGGTTTCCTGATACCAAGCCTTATAGTGATTCTCAAACTAACGGTAGTATCTCTCGTAGCTGTATTTCTGAGAGCCGTCTATGGGAGATATAGAATCGATCAGGCCATAAGGATCGGCTGGATCCATGTTTTCGCACTCTCCATAGTTTCCTTAGTCTGGTCAATAATCCTCGTATATGGGGGGTGGGTTAGATGGGCGTAGAGGTCGATTTTGAGAAAATATCAGAAGAGATCTCGACATCTATAGAGAACCTCGCACCCGAGAAGAAGAGATTCTATAAGGTTACAACACCAAGCCTAGGTCCGAGTGTTGTGAGAAACATCGAGGCTATCACAACAGGCCTTAAATATGTTATAAAACCCATGAGGATCACTATCGACTACCCAAGACAAGTCCTCGAACAGCCTCCCTGGTATAGAGGCATGTTCAGGCTCCTTGAGAATGTCTGTATAGGGTGCTCTCTATGCGATATAATATGCCCCTCCGATGCTATAAGAATGGTACTTAATCCTGAGAAGAAAAAGAGACCAGTTATAAACTGGGGTAGGTGTATCTTCTGCTACTACTGCGTAGATATATGTCCTGTCGAGGCTTTCGATACAACAACAATCCATGACATGGCTTTTGATAAATATGAGGATATGCTAACCAATCTCGAGGAGTTCACAAAGGATCCGAGAGAGAAGGATCCCAGTAAGGGTGCTATGAGAATGAGGATCAAATTTGATGAGAAAAGAGGGTTTGTATACGAACCAACAGGTAAGAAGAACGGGGGTGGTTAGGTTCCTCGATATATCATTAATCATATCCCTTCTAGCAGGGTTGTTGGCACTCATATTCTCAGTATTTGTGATCATATCGAAGAATATAGTGTATGGGGCTATACATCTCTCCCTCCTAGGGCTGGTGGTGGCAGCACTAATAGCTATGCTTGGCTACCCGATAGTGGCTATCCTCCACATAATAATCTATGTAGGAGCCGGTGTTCTCTTCATAATAATGAGCGTCTCAATGATAAGAGAGGTTGTTGAGAGAAGGGTTAACAAACCCCTAAGCCTCCTAATAGCCCTTATAGTATCATCACCACTATTCTACCTAGCAGCTGTCACAGAGAACCAGGGGTTACCGCAGCCTGCTTACTCGGATTACGCTATACTTAGCAGATATATAGCCCAGAACTACTGGATGCCAGCCCTGTTGGTCTTTCTCTCACTCTCAGCCTCGCTAATGGCTGCTGTTAGCATAACGAGGGCGAGGGGTGGGAGGAAATGAATATATATCTATTGATCTCAGCACTCTTATTCCTAGTATCTGTCTACGGGATCCTTAGTAGCAGGAACATGGTTAGAATGCTAATCTCTGTAGAGGTTATGTTCAACGCCGTGGTGCTAGCCGTGCTCTCTATAGGCAATATCATGGCTGCTTCAGGATATCAGAACGCTATTCCCACAATGGTATCTATAGTGGTGTTTGCAATAACCCTCGCGGTCTCCGAAATAGTGCTGATGTTCTCAATAATGATCGGTATTCTTAGGTTTAGGGTTGTGAGGAACATAGACACAGAGGAGCTTATAACAAGGGAGAGGTGATCTTGTTGAGCCTGCTCCTAAGCTCGGTAATAATCCCGTCCATAGCCTCTCTCATAATACTCGCAATCTCGAGAAAAGCATCTCCAGGCGCTCTTGCAGCAATATCAACACTCTCGCTAGTCTATTCAGGCATCGTGATCTCTGCAGCAGTCGCGATCTATGGATTACCATACTACGATACACCAATTTATCTGGGCCCGCCCATAGGCTTCATAGGCTTCATAATAGACCAGTTCAACCTACCGATCGTGGCGGGCGTTTTAATAGTCTCGATAATGGTTGCGATATACTCAAGACCATATATGGAGCATAGGTTCGAAGAGCTGGGGGGAGGGTCTTGGGGCGTTTATTACATGAATTACACATTGTTCTCCGCATCAATGCTCGGAGTTGCTCTATCAACCAACATGATTGAGTTCTATCTATTCTTAGAAATATCCCTGCTAACATCATTCATTCTAATACTCCTCTATGGTTATGGCGATAGGGTGAGGATCGCCTTCCTATACTTCATATGGACTCACGCAGGAGCCTTCCTCTTCCTCGCAGGCTCCTTTATCTATGGACTCTCGGTTGGTAATTTTGACTACATCACTTTCAAGGGATCCTCTTTATACCCGATCGGTGGGTCAGGATCTATAGCTGATATAGCTGTGAAGTGGGTATCATTCCTGTTAATACTAATAGGCCTTCTGGTCAAGCTACCAGCCTTTGGATTCCACATATGGCTTCCATACGCCCATGCAGAGGCTCCAACACCTGTTTCAGCCCTCCTAAGCCCTAACCTAATAGGCCTCGCTGGGCTTGGTATCTATAGAATATTAGTAATACTATATCCCGACACTATGATCTCCTACCAATGGGTGATCATAGCGTGGGCCTTGATCACGATAATATATGGAGGCGTGCTAGCACTCTACCAGAACGATTTCAAGAGGCTTCTAGCGTATAGCAGCATATCACAGATGGGTTACATGCTCCTAGGGCTAGCCACAATGACGCCTGCAGGCATAGCTGGAGCCCTCCTCCACTACCTAAGCCACGCGCTCGGTAAAGCATCCCTCTTCATGACAGCTGGAAACATAATTGTTGGGGCTGGGGGGCTGAGGGATGTGAATAAGATGGGAGGTCTTGCCTCAACTATGCCCTACACCGCAGCATCCTCCCTCATAGGTTTTCTCACCATATCAGGGCTGCCTCCAACTATAGGGATAGTTTCGAAATTCCTGATCCTTATGGGGCTCTCAAGCATACTTTTTGCAGGATCAACGCTACCGGCCACGATCATAGCAGTGATCATCATAGCCGCCATCACGGGCTTCGGCCTCACAATAGCCTATAGCTTCATAACCATGAAAAAGATCTTCTTTGGCCCTGCTAAAAAAGACATAAAATCAGGAGAGCCCCATATAAAAGCCACCATAGCCTTGATCGTCGTAAGTGTAGCCAGCATAGCGGTGCTTATCGCAGGATCCTATATAGTTAACCCATTATCAACGGCTGTCACAACTCTAGGCATTATTTTCCAGAGGTGATCCTCATGCCCGTTGAGGTCTGGTGGGCTCCCCTCGTATGGGGTATCCCGTTCCTAGGATCCCTAGCAGCAGGGTTAACAGGGATTTTTAATAAGAGACTCGCAGCCATACTTGGCTCCATATCCCTCGGAATCAGTGCTCTGCTAACAATACCCCTTATCATGGTCTATGTGGAGAGCGGTGACGTGATAGTCAGCCCCAGATATACATGGCTAACAATACCTCTGGGCAATGGTGTTGTTGATGTAGGGTTAGGGGTATTCCTGGACGGTATATCGCTTGTGTTAACAGCGATGGTTGCATGGATCTCGTTCTTAATAGGTGTCTATAGTCTGAGCTATATGAAAGGGGATTATGGTGAGCATAGATACTGGATCTTCTTCTCATTCTTCGTAGGATCTATGCTTCTCCTAGTAATGACAGACAACCTCCTGCTCCTAATAATAGGGTGGGAAGGAACATCACTAGCATCTTACGCACTAATAGGACACTGGTACAGAGATGAGGAGCACGCATGGGTAGGCGATCCTGGCAGAAGCGCCCTTAAGAAACCGATGTGGTTCACACCAAGCCATGCGGGGGTGAGAGCAATTATAATGACAGGAGTACCCGACATAGGCTTCATGTTAGGAGCAACAGCTATAATATTAGTGAGTGGCACAGCATATATACCGGATCTCTATAAAGGCCTTGCACCACTAATGGGAGATCTCGCTTCGAAAGGGCTTCTTACGGGATTCCTCCTCCTTTTCACATTAGGAGCTCTTGCAAAGAGCGCCCAGTTCCCCTTACACGAATGGCTTGTAACTGCGATGACAGGCCCGGCAAGCGTGTCGGCGCTAATACATGCTGCAACAATGGTTAAGGCTGGGGTGTACTTTATGCTCAGATTCGTCCCCATATTCATAGTCTCATCCAGCATAGTGGGTGATGCGGCTATAGCCCAGACTAGGGATTACTTAGCAATTATTGGAGGAATAGGTGTTTTCACAGCATTTATGATGGCGACAATGGCTGTAGTTGCGAGGGAGCTTAAACTAATCCTAGCATTCTCAACAGCATCGCAGATAGGCTATATGTTCATGGCAGCCTCTTATGCTGGGATGCTCAAAGAACCAGGTCTCGGGATTGTCGCAGGACTCTCACACCTACTAAGCCATGCTGTGTTCAAAGCCTCGCTCTTCCTAGGAGCAGGGATCTTAATACACGAGCTGGGAAGCAGATATATAGATGGGATCGGTATTAAGGCGAGGAGTCTTAGGATCACCATGCTATCGATGATCCTAGCCTCCCTAGGATTAGCAGCATTACCCCCGTTCTCTGGCTATTGGAGCAAAGACCTTGTCGTAGATACATCGCTAGAAGCTGGTTTTCTCCAAGCATCTGCGTTAGCGATCATAACATCATTCCTAACAGCTGCATATACGTTCAGAATGATCTCAATTCTCTACCTATATAGAGAAAAGGAATCCTTAGAGGCCTTGCCTGGGCATGGCAAAACCCACGGGGAAGATCCTGTAGCTTTCATGCCGTACCTCCTGTTTGCAATAGCAACCCCGGTTATTGGTGTGGCATGGGCCCTCTGGATCAACTACTTCTCAGAGATCTCATTACGAGGGACATATTTACATATACCGGAGATTCACTATAATCCACAGGTGGCTGTGGTTTCGGCGTTAGTATCGATCCTAGGTGCTGCACTAGCCCTCTCGATCTACGGACCCTTTGGTCATAATATCCTTCCAAAGATCAGGGGTGAGAGATTCCTGGCCGCTATAAACAGATTTCTATATGATAGATGGTATTTCAACCCGCTTCTCTATATAGTGTTCGTGGATGGAGGCTCGAAGATGATTAGGGCTATTGGTAAGGGTTTCGAGGGAGCTGTTATAGATAACATTTACCACAAAGCATTACCAGGGATCATGGAGTCCCTGAGCAGGATTCTCAGAAACTACCAGCCTAGTATTATAAATAGCTATCTCCTTCTAATGTTGCTAGGGATAGCGATCCTTGTGATCCTTCAGATGATGGGGTGATGATCATGGCGTTGCTCCCAGTGGATCAGGTCCTCCTAATATTCTCAATCCTGATGGGGTTCTCGCTCTCAATGCCCTTAGCAGAGATGCTAGGAGTAGATAAGAGGACATCTAAATACATCTCTATAGCAGGGCTCCTCATAGCCCTCGTGATAGTGCTCATATCACCACCAAGCGGGAGTATTAACATGGTCTCAGGCTTTCTATCGAATGTGGATGCCATATCATATCCAATAGCTATAGCAATACTGTTAGGAGGGATCATAGGTATTATGAGCCTCCCTGTAGAGGCCACCGATAGCGCACATCCATATTTATCAATGATCCTCATGGGCGTCCTGGCATCTATAATGCTGGTAATGGCTAGGGATCCTGTAGCTATTATAGCCTCATGGACCCTTCTCTCAGTAACCACTTTTGCCGCAGTAGCCCTTGCTAGGGATCGTGAGTCCCTCGAAGCATCTGTCAGGTACTCGATAGTTGGTGCTATAGCATCACAGCTTCTCATAATAGGTGTTGCATTCTCAACGCCCTATATGTTCCCAGCAGTATTGGGTCAGCAGAGCCTGCTATATGTTATTGGACTTATTGCCATAGCTTTTACCATGATAGCGATCGGCTTTAAACTGGGAGCTGCCCCATCACATTCATGGGTTCCAGATGTTTATGGAAAAGCCTCGCCCTATGTAGTGTCAGTGATCTCAGGGTCTCTAAAGCTGGGCGTTGTAGGTCTAGCAGTATATGTTCTCAGCTACCTAAGCCCTATCTCCCCAGGCATGTTATCAGTAGTTCTATTCATGTCGGTTGCCAGCATGCTTATAGGCAGCATACTCCCCCTTACCCAAACAAACGCCCAGAGGATCCTTGCATACAGCTCTATAGCCCATATGGGCTTTATATTCATAGGCCTATCCGTGTTAGCTGTATCCCACGATAACCCCTATGCCTATAGGCTAGCCTTGCTCGGGGTAGTTTTCCACACACTCGCCTATGCGTTGGGCAAGTCAGGAGTCTTTGCAGCCCTTAACTATATAAGAAGATATAGCGGTGGATTGGAGCTTGATGCTATAAGGAGCTCCACAGCCAAGGATCCCAAACTCACATTCTCCCTCTCGGTGCATCTGCTCAACCTTATAGGAGTACCACCCCTACCTGGCTTCTGGGGCAAGCTATTCCTATTCATGGCTGCTGCCCAGAACCTCAGGGGACTATATATAGGGCAGATCCCATGGCTAGTGATACTTGGCATAGCTGCTAGCGTCATATCTGTATACTATTACCTAAACATACTACGAGCATCGGTTGCTGGTGGTAGTAGTGCTGGCGGAAATAGAGACCCAGATCTATGGGCTTCCTACACATCAGCCACTATAAGCATAATACTAGGCGTATTCATGTATATACTCTCATACTACATATAACGCTAAAGCCTCTAAACCAAGTGATGACTATCATCAACCCTGGTATTTTGGTACAATATCCATGCAGAGTTTCTCCTTAACCACATTGAAAACCACGCTAGTCACTGTTCTCTTTATATAGGGCATCTTCAGTATGGTTTTTATAAAGTTATTGAGCTCATCCATATTTCTGAACTTAGCTATCAATGCCACGTCGAACTCGCCAGTTATATCATAAACAGCAATTACCTGGTCATATGTCGAAAGGGTCTTCTCAACCTCGGTTATATGCGCACCATCGACAGACACTAGGATCAGTGCTGTTATATCTAAACCCAGCAGCTTTAGATCCAGCTCGGCCGTGAATCTCCTTATCACCCCGAGCTTGACAAGCCTCTTAACCCTCTCATGCACTGTTGATGTTGGTGTTCCCAGCTCTTTCGCTATGCTTCTCAAACTCTTCCTCGAGTCTTTTAACAACCTCTCAATGATCTTCGCATCAAGCTCGTCCATATCTCCCCTCAATTTTCCAGCCATTTTTTATAATTCACCGGGGTATTAATGTTAGTTTTACAGATCTCCCAGAAGCTGGTTAAGACCATCCTGTAAACATAATAACAGGTACGGGGTGCATATTTAAATACCAATTATAGTCAAATCCTTCCGTGATAAAAATGCCAGGCAAGGTATGGCTCGACATAATGTTCACAGACCTCTTGGGAGTTTTGAGGAGTGTTAGCTATAGGGTTAATGAGGAGGACGTGTCAAAAGTATCAGGAATAGTTGGCAAGACCGATGGAAGCTCTGTATATGGCTTTACCGGTATAGAAGATAGCGATCTATTCCTCTATCCGATAGAGAGCACATTATCGAAAACCCCCTGGGATTCTGGGAGATACATGGTATTGTCAAAAGTATATTATAGAGATTCAAGGTTTACCAGAGATCCCAGATTAGTGGCTGAAAAAACAGAAGAGGTGCTCGGCGCTGATGGCTACGAAGCCTATGTCTCGGTAGAGCCTGAGTTCTTTATAGTTGAGAGGGTGGATGTTAGCGTTGATAAGAGCATGGGTATCTATAGACAGAGGCTAAAGATATACTCACACGAAGGCTCCTTAGAGCACCTGTTCCCGGTAAAAAGAAGCTACCAACTACCCCTAGAGAATAGATATGAACACGCTATTACAGAAATTGTCAGAGGGCTTGAAGCGATAGGGATCGGAGCTGAGGTTATACACCACGAGGTAGCCACATCACAGTTTGAGCTAAACTTTGCCGGAGGCTCGTTGACAGCGGTGTCAGACTCGCTTCAAATGATAAAGCTCACCATGAGGAAGATTCTAGGCAAGCTTGGGCTCCAACCACTCTTTATGCCAAAGCCTTTCTGGGGCGATAATGGCTCTGGGCTTCATATACACATTAGCCTGTGGAAGAACAGGATTAATGCTTTCTATGATGAGAGTGATAGCTATGCCAAGATTAGCCAGCTATGCAGATACTTCATAGGAGGCTTAATAGAGCATGGAAGAAGCCTCTCAGCAATAGTATCGCCTACAGTTAATAGCTATAAAAGGCTTGTCCCAGGTTATGAGGCTCCAGTCTACCTCACATGGGGTAGGTCTAATAGGAGCGCTGCAATAAGGGTACCTGCAGCACTCTCAAGCAATAAGGTTAGAATAGAATACAGACCCCCAGATCCAACCTCTAACCCCTACTTAGCAGCCTCGGCAATAACACTCGCGGGTCTCGACGGGATAGCCAAGAAGATAGACCCTGGAGACCCTGTAGATGAGAACGTATATAGAATGACTCCTGAAAGGAAAAGACAGCTAGGGATAAAAAGCCTTCCAAGAAGCCTTGAAGAAGCTCTAGACGAGCTAGAGAGCGATAACCAATACCTCTTAAAAGCGTTTCCAAAAGATCTCCTAGAAACATACATAGAAGTCAAGAGAGAAGAAGCCAGAAGAGTCTCGTCAATGCCATCACCAATAGACTATATAGAATATCTCCACCTCTAACAATCCCAGCTCGGTTCATACCTGCTTTATAACACTAGAGCTAATTGTTCACTTTAATACGTGGTTCTCCCAGGTATGTTGCCTGGAGTTACCCTGTTATATAAATATAATAGATAGGGGATAGCATTGCCTATTATTATCACCTGTGCAGCTATCAGGTGGAGTGGTAGATAGATCCCTGGAGCCCATGCATAGTGGGAGGCTCTGTATAGCAGTGCTAAGCCTAGCAGAGGTTGGAATAACGATGCTATTAGAGCCGCTGTTGACCATGCATCCCTCGATTTTCTTAAAGCATATGCCGCTAGTGTTAGCAACACTGCAATTAGGCCTGATAATACGTGTGCCTTTAGAATGATATCTATTGCTGAGCTTATAGATAGGGAGAATAGATCGCTTGGTAGTGGTTGTTGTGTTGTCTTTGTATAACCAAGCATATACGCTCCTAGAAAAGCTGCTATCAAACCCCATGCCGAGGCTCCTCTATGCAGGATCACTGCTATTCTTCTCTCTCCCGAGATTTTAACCCGTAATCCGTGATCCAGGATTCCTGTCACCATAGCAACAGAACCTATTGTGAGTGTTGCGAGGAGATTGTTGAGAGAATACGTGAGCGAGGCCATGGGTTGCTCGATATATCCGCCTAATGCCAAGAGAATCATCCGCCCAGTTATAGCGGTTAGGGTAAGGAATAGAATGGATAGTAAGGATGAAAAGAGGATAAACGGATAGCTCCTCCTAACACTGGAGACCATGATAGCAAGGATAACGAGAAAAGGTGCTGATAAGACTGTGAGTATTCTATGGAGAGGCTCTAGACTCCCCTGTAGAAGGGCTCTGATCAGCTTAACAGGCTCAGAGGGCCACTCAATACCTAGATCAAAGCCCTGACCAAGCCCGCTGACCAAGCCCCCCACAAAGCTCAAGATCAACAGCTCTGCTAATGAGATAAAAGCCACCAGGCGGACGGCTCGAAGCCTATCCAGCATAAGCCTCACATATAACTAGCTCTTCCTAAAGATATATCATAGGATCTCGATCTTAAAGCCGTTGGGATCTATTATAATACCCTTAGCCCCGCATTGAGTTTCGCTGATAGGCTGGACATTTTCTAACTTGACACTCATATCATCAATATTGATCGCGTAGCTCTTAAGCCCAGAGCCAGGGTTTGGCATAGGTATTGGCCAGTTATTAATAGCAACATGATGATGGTAATCACCATAGGCTAGGAACCTTGCACCGAACCAGATCCCTGTGAGTCTCATACCAAGCACGCTGGAATAGAAATCACCAGCAAGACCAGGACTCATGCCTCTTAAATGAATATGACCGAAAAGAGTACCGCTAGGGATATAGTCTCTCCCGCCGAATCTTCTTCCATAGAGTATGAGATTATCTATATCTAGAGGTAGTGTGTCCATCACCACGTAGCCTTTAGAATCCCTAACCCATTTAGTCTTATCCCTATCGCTATAGATCTCGATCCCTATGTTATCCGGATCCCTTATGTACGCAGCTTCCGAGACCAGATGATCAGCGTATCCCTCGATATTATCCCACTTATCCAACACCTTTCCCAAGAGCGCTCCTAGATCGGCTCTGCTTGGTAATAATAACGCGAAGTGATATATATAGTTCTCCTTGTTATATGGTAGCCGATCCTCCTCTAGATACACAATACACCTATCAGTACCTCTGGGTGAAAGGCACACATAATCCTCGAGACTCTTAACCTCAAAACCCAGCACCTCTTTATAGAAGGTGATAGAGTTATCTATGCTCCTCACAGCTAAGTGCAGATGATCCATAGGCCATGTCATAAGCAACACCACCTACCTATCTATCCTAAATATATGGCGATGGTGTTTTTCCAAGCCTTCTTAGGATCAGATCCCTTGGGTCTGCAAGCATCTCAGCTATTCTAGAGGCCCTGCTACCCTTTCCAAAAACCCTCTCCACAATATCCATCGATATCCTTCTAACCTCCCTCTCATCAAGTATCCCCATTATATGAAGATACTCGTGAAGCATAACAACAAAGAGATACTCTGTAGATGCATCAACACCCTCGGCATCTATAAAGCTTCGATAAGCATCAGCATTTATCTTTATAATTCTAGAGCCTAGCTCAACATATCCCAGAACACCCCGCCCTGCCTTAACAAAAACAACACCAGCTTCGCCAGGATCTCTTCCAAAATAATCCCTTATAGCCTTCCTAACACTCAATAGAATCATCCTCACATCCAGCGGTCTAGATATAGGAGGCGGCACTAGGAAACACCTAACTATTATTCTGGTATCCGCTTTATAAGCAGATAATATAGAGAAGCATGGTAGCGCAGAAAATAGAAGAGTTTCGTGTGTATTCTGAACAAGGTTAGAGTATTAATATGGAGAGTAACAGATCCTAAGCTAAGCTCTATGTATTTGAATAACCCGCGACTCAGAATCGCACGATTATCTTGATAGTGCGGATATTATTTTGCCATAGGCTCTAAGTACTTTTGGTGGGGATATGGTTTCTCAACACATACTCGACGATATAGCCAGGAGAATAGCTGGTGATATTATCTGGAGCAATGACGTATCTCTAGGGCTTAGAAAGTGGAGAGAGATCTTTGGCGCTGCTAGAAGCGATATAGCTAAGCTCATGGGGGTTTCTCAGAGCGTTATTAGCGATTATGAGAAGGGTAGGAGAGTTCCTGGTGCAAAGTTTGTCAGGAGATATGTGGAGAGCCTCTTAAAATTCGATGCTGCCAGAGGTTACCAGTCTGTGAAAAGCCTAGCAAGGTCTTTTAATCTTAACATAGAGGCCGTGATAGATTCGAGAGAGTTTGAGGTTCCCATGTCTATTGATACCCTTATAACCAGGGTAAAGGGTGTGCTTTTGAACGCCACCTATAAGGATAGAGAGCTTTATGGCTATACAGTGATAGACTCGATCAAAGCCATATCAACCCTCTCAGGCAACGAGTTCTGGAACATAATGGGAATGACATCCGAGAGGGCGCTTATATTTACCAGCGTAACAACCGGTAGGTCTCCAATGATAGCAATAAGGGTGGCACCCGTAAAACCCGCGTCTGTAGTTCTACACGGGACTAAAAGGGTAGATCCCCTTGCTATCTATTTAGCAGAGTCAGAGGGGATCCCGCTTATATTATCAACAGCTGAGAGCGTTGATGAGATTATAAGCAGTTTGAGGAGTTATCAATAAGATCAAGATCTTGGAAAAGCAAAAGATCATAGCGACTATGGCTGCACGATCTCGATCATCCTCTGAACAACCTTTAAACCGGATCCTGTGAGGATTACCATAGCTCTCTCGAAAACAGACCCCGACTCAACGGATCTAAGCAGCCCCGCTAGAGATACAGCCGAGGTAGGCTCTACAATCATACCCCTGGATATAAGCTCTTTCAACGCCCTCTTGATCTCCTGGTTGCTCACAACAACAACATCGCCTTTGCTATCATTCACAGCATCAACGATCTCTCTAAGCCTTGGCGGTCTCTTTATAGATATACCGTCGGCCAGGTTCTCCTCCTCCGGCTCTAGCTCCCCACCCTTCATGGCAGTATATATTGGGTGGAAACTTCTAGTCTGAACGGCTATGAGTCTTGGGATCCTATCCCTATACCCCAGCCTAACGAGATCTTTAAAACCCCTATATAGTCCTAATAGAAGCGTCCCACTCGATGTCGGCACAAAGATAGCCTCTGGTAGTTCATCAACTTGATAGTGCATCTCAAAGGCTATTGTTTTCATAGCCTCTATATGGTGGGGTAACCACGTGTGAGGCAAATATGCTCCCGACCTCTCAATAGCTATTCTGGGGGCAAGAGTGGCAGCGTGTTCTCTATCCCTTGCGATCACGACCTCAGCACCACATAGCCTGATAAGATCCAGCTTACCTTTAGGAGCTGTTGATGGTGCAACTATTATTGGTGAAACACCATGGGTTTTCGAATAACACGCAGTAGCTATCCCAGCATTACCTGACGAATCCTCGACCACAGCCTTAGCATTCATCGAGAGGGCCATTGATACTGCTAGTGCTGCTCCACGATCTTTAAAACTACCCGTGGGATTCTGGCTCTCCATCTTGGCCATAACCTTCACACCATTTACTCTCAGACCAACGATCCTCGTGAACCCCTCGCCAAGGGTTGCCCTATACCTATATCTCGGCAAAAGCTGCTGGAAACACCATATACCATCTCTACACCTAATAATATCCCTTAGCTCTGGGAGTATATCGCCTCTCCTATACTCCAGATCCAGTGGAGAGCCGCACTTAGGGCACATATATATATTAAGCTCCTCGCTGGAGCCCCACCCACAGGATCTACATTTAAGAACGTTATCACTAACCCAGCTCTCCAAAACACGTCCCAGGATAAAGTCTATCCTGGGAATTTATTACCATGTTTTAGTTATAGATGATCTATTATGAGGTTACTATAGGTAATAGTAGATAGCCCCAGTTTTTAAAGCCTGATACTTATATAGAGATCTCGGTTGATCTCCCAGTAGGATCGTCTATTATGAGTGTGAAGCTTTCCTCACCTTTCATAGCCCTCTTCATCCACTCAACCACTTCTCTACACTTAACAGGATTCTCTGTGTTTTCACACAGGGGTTCTAAATGATCTACGTATTTCTCTAGAATACCATCCACAGTAAGTATTTCGTCAACAGCAGCAGATCTAGGAGTACTTATAAGCCCGATCTCAGGGATCATTATAGTAGCACTTCTTGATTTCATAATAATCCTGGAGAGATCCTCATACCCATTGACTCTGATCACGAGCGTTCTCCCGCCACCTATGTTTTCTGGTATCTCGTCAAAGTATTTATATCCTTTCCCTGGACATATCACGATTACAGAAATCTGCGGACCTGCCACAGGATCCATTCGCCTCACGATCCTCATAAAGCCTCCTGAACCACACTCAGGATCATCTATAGGTATCTCTACCATAGGTTCTATAGCAATACTATCAAAGCCTTCAGATCCCATTTCATTCACAATGATATACCCATTAAATATACACATCAGAAGGCTAGTTAAGCATACAACAGATTTGACAAGCCTATATTGCGTGTATATATACAGACATGCTATAAAGGTATTATAAGTACCTACCTATATGTTTACGTATCATAAAATTGTAAGGATCTAGTAGGAGAGCTAATGCAGGCTATGCAGATCTTAACGAAATCCGTAACTGTTTGCAGAGCTATGCTAGTTTTCCGCTGTTGTCCCGCTCTCTTCGATGATCCCGAGCCTTCTGAGCCTTGATGCCATAGAGCCCCATCTAGCCTTGAACTTACGGGGAGCGAGTGGTCTTACCCTCTTTACATCGGATCTCGGGATATATCCTTTCTCCATCCCTGGTAGTGCGAATGTACCGTCTGGCATTTCTATGATCTCGTCGTTCTCTATAAGCTTTATCAAGACTTTCCTAAGCCTATCCTCACCAGCAAGACCGCTGAAGTATGTTCTAAGCTCTTTCCAGGATATAGGTTTTCCGTTTTCTGCGATCTTCTTCTTAACGAGATCTATGAGCTCTTCATCGTCCGGAGCTCTCATAACTACTATATCCTCATCCTCATACACAATATTCTTTGATCCCTCCTCTTTCTTGCCTTTACCCTCCCTCTTCTTTTCAGGCACAGTTCCTCCCATATTATATTATCCCCCGCATTTTATAAATTTATTATATCAGTTATCCCTTTCAGGCGGAGATCGATAAACTGGACAGACGTAGAATTAATGGTATCTGTAGAACTTTCCATAAACAAGATGTTTATATTTATTATTATTCATATACATCTAAAATAAATAAATAGATCCTATATTAGATCTCGTTACCTGAGATCGTTATACATCATATTGGTGAATCGTCTAGAAAACCTAGTAATAAGTTTTGAACTACGCATCCTTTATGCTCTTTTTAAATGTCTCGCGTAGCCTTCTCTTCTCAGCTAGTCTAACTGAGAGTCTTTAGGAAATCCGATCCATAGTTATAGAGTGACCACAAAGCCTAGATTTCATAGTAGTTGAATAACGCGATACCAACCGCTCTTTCCTCGGCTTTGTATCAACAGAATATTTTAGCGATAAAGGCGAATAATAGAGTGGAATATATATTTCCGCCATTTAGCTTATTATTAGGCTACCTACTATGGTTAAACTTGGAGAGCCGTCTGAGTATAGGCTTAGGTATTTTATAGATAATGGGTTTAGACGAGCCATATGTAGATCGTGTGCTACACCCTTCTGGAGCAGAGGGTCTCATGAAACATGTAATGACGCGCCATGCAGCGAGTATAGGTTCTTCGACATAGATCTCAAGCTAGCTGGGCTTAGCTATGAAAAAGCGCTCGAAACATTCCTTAGATTTTTTGAGAAAGAAGGACATAGGGTTATAGAGCCTGCTCCTGTTGTTGCGAGATGGAGGGATGATCTGTATCTCACTATAGCATCTATAGTAGTGTTTCAACCCCATGTAACTTCTGGAAAAGTACCCCCACCAGCCAACCCTCTGGTTATAGCCCAACCATGTATAAGGCTTGAGGATATAGATAACGTTGGCAGAACCTTTGGAAGACATATGACTAACTTCACGATGGGAGGACACCATGCATTTAACTATAAGGACAAGTATCTCTACTGGAAAGATGAGACAGTAGAATATGCTAGAAGATTCTTTGTAGACCTAATGGGCGTACCCGACGAGGAGCTCACATTTAAGGAGAGCTGGTGGGAGGGTGGAGGCAACGCGGGGCCCAGCCTAGAGGTAACGGTGGGAGGGCTCGAGGTTGCTACACTGGTATTCATGCAATATGAGGTGAGGGAAGACGGAACCCTGGTAGAGCTCCCACTAAAGATAGTTGATACAGGATACGGCATCGAGAGGATCGCGTGGCTCTCTCAAAAATCACCAACAGCTTTCCACGCTGTCTATGGGAGAGACCTTGTGTCTGAGTTCCACAGAATACTTGGTATTCCAGAGGCTAGAGGGGATCTCCTGATCCTAGCTTCTAGGAAGGCTGGTAAGATAGATCCCGAAGATCCCTCATCGATCAAGCGCCTGTTTTCCGAGATAGCCAGAGAGACCGGGTATAGTGAGAAAACAGTTGAAGAGGAGCTGGGCGGAGCTATCAATGTCTATTCTGTGATAGACCATACCAAGACAATCGCATTGATGCTAAGCGACGGGATAGTACCATCCAACAGTGGTGAGGGCTACCTTGCAAGACTTGTTACGAGAAGAACTATGAGGACGCTTAGAAGGCTTGGGATCGATGTGTCCTTAGTAAAACTAGTGGATCTTCAGATAAGAAGATGGGGAGATCTATATCCCAGACTAAGAAGATCCAGATCGTATGTCTTAGAAGCCACAGAACTAGAAGAAGAAAGATTCAGGGATATTATTAGGAAAGCACCAGCCATTATTGCTAGATACCAGAGGGGAGGTCTCTCCACCGAAGACCTGGTAGAGATCTATGACAGCCATGGTGTGCCTCCTGAGATAGTTGAGGAGGAGATGAGGAGCAGAGGAGTGGAGATCGCATTGCCGCATAACTTCTACTCAATAGTAGCCTCAAGGCATATGAGAGCGCCTGTTAAAAAGAAAGAGGAGATCGATAAGGAGATCGCTGAGTGGGCATCGAGGTTCAGCCCGACCAGGAGACTGTTCCATGAAGACCCATATATGAGGAGCTTCTCAGCAGAGATCAAGGGGATCAGAGGAGATCTTGTGATCCTCGACGCAACATGCTTCTATCCAACAGGAGGAGGACAAAGAAACGATACTGGGCTTCTAGTCATAGGGGATCTCAGGGTACGTGTTACAGATGTATTCAAAATAGGCGATGTAGTCATACATAGGGTTGATGGAAGGTTACCAGAAGATCTTGTTGGCTCTAAGGCCGAGGGGGTTATTGATTGGGAGAGAAGGTATAGGATAATGAGACACCATACAGCAACACACGCGCTACTGGGAGCCCTTAGAAAGATCTATGGGGATCATGTGTGGCAAGCAGGAGCCGAGAAGACGGAGGAGAAGGGCAGGCTTGACGTAACCCATCACCTATCTATAGGAAGAGAGGATGTAAAGAAGATAGAAGCTGCTGTCAACAAGATCATTGATGAAAGGAGGCCTGTGAGAGTCAAATATATGGATAGGTATGATGCTGAGAATAAGTATGGGTACTCGATATATCAAGGAGGAGTCCCCCAAGAGAAGATCCTAAGGATAGTTGAGATCGATGACTGGGATGCTGAGGCATGTTTTGGAACCCATCTAGCCAACACAGGCGAAATAGGTGGTTTCAAGATAGTGAATGTCGAGAGGATCGCTGACGGCGTGCTTAGGTTCGAATACGTAGCTGGCACTAGATCTGCTGAGCAGATGTCCCTATACGAGGATATACTGGATAGAATATCTAGAATAACTGGCGGGGGCGTTCGAGACGATCTGGTGAAAAGGGTTGAGGCTCTCAACACACAACTAGAGAGGGCTAAAGGTACGCTCTCAGCATATAGAACCGAGTGGATTAGGAGTAAGATAGCAGAGGCTAGAGGGGCTGCTGAGAGCATAGGTATAGCGAAGCTATATGTTATAACAAACCCACCAGAGATCGAGGGTGGGAGAGAGATCCTAAAGATCCTGAGCCAGGATGAAGGCTACATAGCCCTTATGATAGTACAGTCGGGCGATGAAAGCAACATAGAGGTCTCTGTATCAAGGGATATATTGAGCAAAATAGCTGCTAACAGTCTTGTGGACAGGATCTCTAGGATCCTTGGTGGTAGGGGAGGGGGTAGTAGCTCCCATGCTACTGGGAGGATCAGGGCTGATGCTGATACAATACTAAGGGTTCTTAGAAATGTTGTTAGAGAAATGCAGCAGTCTTGACCATAGAGTGCTCGAGGCTGCCAGAGATTATAGATACCTATTAGACAGAGGATATCCTAGAAAACCTTCGCTAGATCTTGTGGTGTCTAGATATCTCCTCAGCAGGGCTGAGAGATCCCTTCTCCTAAGATGTGTTCATGATAGTGCGTATTCGTTAAAGATCCTTAGGAGTTCTATCTCAAACAACGAGATCCGCGGAATCCCCCTCATAATAGATCTTCTCAACGTATGCACAACAATAATAGCATTCCTAGAAGGCGAATGCCTATACCTATGCGACGATGGCTTCGTGAGAGATCTCGGAGGTTCTAGATATTGGAGAGGGAAAAAGGGGAGAGTTGCAGAGGCCCTAGGGCTCATCACGGATCATCTAATGCTGCTTAAGCCTAGAAAGATATATCTCGTTATAGATAGAAAAGCTCCAATGAGCCTCAGCATACTTGCACATGCAGAGGATATGATGAAAAAAACACTCTCAGCAGATGTGAGTGGTGTGGTTGATAATAAGGCTGACAGGAGGATCATAGATCTCGAGAGATCTATGGTTAACGAGGGAGGAGCCGTGGCGACAAGCGATGCCGTGATCCTTGAAAAAGTTAGTCGGGTATATGATCTCGCTGGGAAAATAGTGATCAACAAGGATCAGCTTAGAGTCAACAGATCTATATATGATCTTTTCCACCACAATCTATAAACCTAACCATGTTTTCTTTAGCCAGACCAAGAGCCCGTTGGGAGATCGTGTAGAGAAGAAGAGTATTGCCAGCCTTCTAGACCCGTGATCTATCGCTTATAAGCCGGAGAGTAGAGATATTAAGAGGTGTAGCAGTAGGATGGCAGTATTTTACGGGTTTAAGACTGATTTTGATGAGTATGAGAGACAGGCTCTCAGAGAAGCTCTAAGCGATATGAAAGGAACAGTCACCCTTATGCTATTCCTAAGCGATAGATGTGATTTTTGCAAACAGACTAGGCAGATGCTCGAGACAATAAGAGACGAGGCGCCAGAGGTTGGTGGGAAGAAGCTGATCGACCTCAGGATCTACGAGGAGGAGGTTGATACCGATGAGGTGAAGAAATATAATGTGAATAGATACCCAACCATACTGCTTCTAGATGGTGCTATAAGGTATTATGGAATCCCTGCTGGAGAGGAGATCAGAGCATTCGTCGAGACCGTAATAAGGATAAGCCAGGGGGAGAGCGGACTTAGTAGAGAAACGATAGAAGGGATAAAGAAGATCCCTGGGGACGTTGTGATCGAAACGATCGTAACACCCTCATGCCCCTACTGCCCATACGCAGTTCTCATGGCCAACATGTTTGCATTCGAATCGCATAGAGCCGGTCTTAACAACATTGTGTCGATAGTTGTTGAGGCCTACGAGAACATGGATATAGCGCAGAGATATGCTGTAAGCTCGGTTCCCTCGATAGCCATTAATGGTAGGGTTGAATTTATAGGCGTCCCGTATGAGGATCAATTGCTAGAGGTTCTTATCAGGAGGGCTAGGCCCAGGCAGAAGATCAAAAGCGATGCAAAGCTAAAGGATATTATAAGGGATGTTATAAAAGAGATCGATAAGGAAGAAGAGAAGAGAAGCTAACCATTATTATCGTTTTATATCGATGATTTAACAACCCCACCATACTCCACATCTTTAGAGACAACAACCCCTGGATATATTATTGAGTAGGCACCAATCTTAACCCCGGGTAGTATGGATGAATTCACACCCGTCTTCACATAACCCCCTATAAACGCTCCCAGCTTAACCCTCCCGCTACTTATCCTAGAACCCTTAACCCATACTTTAACAGGCTGCTCGTCGAATCTAAAGTTGGCTATTATCGTACCAGCACCTAGGTTGACCTTCTCACATATAACAGAATCCCCCACATAGCTTAGATGGGGCATTTTAGCACCCTCGAATACAACACTAGCCTTAACCTCTACAGAGAAGCCCACTACTGCGTTTTTACCAATATAGGTGAATGGTCTGATATAGGCGTTAGGACCCACCTGGGCTCCTTCATCTATATATACAGGGCCCTCTATGTAAGTATGCCCCTTTACTCTTGCTCCCCTACCTATATATACAGGGCCTTTTATAGTAACGCTACCTTCAACTTCTCCTAGGACTGTTTTCTCGTGTATTTTCTCTATAACCCTCTTGTTAGCCTCTAAAACATCCCATGGTCTCCCTATATCCATCCATTCACTGCTATCTATGCTCATCACTTTCAAACCTCTACCCTCTCTATGTAGTATCTCGACCAGGTCTGTCAGCTCTATCTCTCCTCTCGGCGATTCTTGGATTTTCTCAACATGTCTAACCATATCAGGGCTTAGCACATAGATACCAGCGTTGACAAGAGTCTCGCCCTTCACTTCCGAGGGGTCTGGTTTTTCAATTATTTTCACCGCTTCTCCGGATCTCTCAACTATAACACCATAGTTCCAGGGTTCTTTATGGCGGACACCAACTATTAGTGGGGCTCTGGAGCTTACTACCTTCTTTATAACGCTATCGTCTATCAATAGATCTCCATAGACTACAATGCTCTCTTCAGAGATACGGCTTGAGGCTGTTAGAAGAGCATCACCGCTTCCCTTCTCCTCTTTCTGCCTTACAGTCTCAACCTCTACTCCTAGTCTCTCGGCTATCTCTCCCACATGTTTTGATAGAAGATCGGACATATAGCCTGTGACAACAACAAACCTCCTAATTCCCTCTCTATAGCCGGCCTCGATAAGTCTTTCCATGATAGTCTTGCCAGCAACAATGATCATCGGCTTGGGTCTTGTATCTGTTATTGGTTTAAGTCTTTCACCCTTCCCTCCAGCTAGTATGACCATCTGCATGCTATACACCGGCCCCTTTTGCTTCGTATCTCTCTATCCTCTCAATAATCCTTTTACTCTCCTCTCTGAGTTTCTCAACCTCTTCTCTTAGCTGTTTGTACTCTGTACCCTTCTCCATATGATCTCTTATCCTTTTTGCAGCCTCTCTAGCCCTTCTTCTAACAAAACCCACGGGATCTTTTTCCGCAGCCTCTCCAAGGACTTCTAGGAACTCTGGGTTCTTTAGCTCTTCCATAGATGATATGGCTGCTATCCTAACCCTATGGCTCGGATCTGTTCTAAGGATCTCTATGAGCTTCTCAACAACCTCCCTCCTCCCAGGGAACTTCCCGAGAGATGATGCTGCTGCTACCCTAACCATTGTGTGTTTATCACGCTCAAGGTATCTCAGGATCACTTTGAGACTATCATCCCCACCAATATTGGCAAGCCCTTGAAGAACCCCTCTTGTAATGATCTCTGCGTGGCTTGGTGTATCTAGGTATTTCACAAGCTCGTTGAACGCCCAGCCGATCCTAGTCTTACCGAGGGATGTTGCTGCCGAAGCCCTAACATAGTATGTCTCGTTAGGATTGCTCAAGATCCCTAGAAGTGTTTTCGCAACCTCCTCATCGCCTCTAAAGTTGCCCAGGGCTTCCACAATAGCTCTCCTGGATCTCGGATTATCGATCTTCTTCAGAGCATCGATCAAGGCTTTCTTTGCATCCTCCCCACCCACTTTTCCAAGAGCCCTAGCTATCTCTGCCTGAACACCCCAGAAGCTCTCCCTCTCAAGAGCTTTGGCAAGGATTTCGACTACCCTCGAGCCTGTCTTTTTAGACAGCCCCTCTATTGCTAGCAATTTACAGAAGACATGAGGATCTTCTAACATGTTCCCAAGGATCTCAACATCCTCGTCAACCTCGTAGACGGCGAATGCATCGAAATCAGGGTTGGGGCATATATATTTAGGAGGCTCCTCAGCTTCTAAGAAGATCGTTCTCTCCCTCTCTTCAAGCATCATTTTTCTCTCAATAACACTGTTGGGGAATCTTATCAGCAGTCTTAGGGGTATCCTGTAGGTTTCAAGGCTATCCTGACCCTGAACCTGTTTTATAGAGATCTTGAGAATCCTATCCCTAGGCTCATACTCTCCCTTCACACTTATGACCGGGTGTCCGGAGCTATAGACATATTGATCGAAAAACCACTCGAGATCCTTTCCACTCACTTCCTCAAAGACCTTTCTAAGATCCTCTGTATCTGTATTCCCAAAACCATATTTAGAGAGATAGCTCTTCAGAGCCTCCCTAAACTTAGATTCACCAACGATATTCCTCAGCGTGTGTAGAACCAGGGCTCCCTTTGGATATGAGTGTGAATCGAAGAGCTCGTCTGGATCCCTATATATCCTCATAACTATAGGTCTAGAATACCTCTTACTATACTCCTCGAGATACGATTTCAGATCGCTATAAAGCTCATATATAAATTCATCCTCACCCTTATCCTTCCTCGTATAAAGGGCTTCGAGGTATGTTGCAAAGCTCTCGTTAAGCCATATGTTGCTCCAATCCTTACATGTAACAAGATCCCCGAACCACTGGTGGGCTAGCTCGTGGGCAACCAGAGGATCTGATGAGAACTCCTTATGGGCTATATCATCGTGGAGTGTTAAGTCCGTTAGAAAGGTTGCTGTCACGTTTTCCATACCGCCTACTATGAACTCTTTAACACACACCTGTGTATAGGATCTATATGGATATCTAACGCCTAGGTATTCGTTGAAGAATCTAATCATATCGGGGGTTTTTGAGAAGGAGTTCTTAATAAACCCACCCATTCCTTTGGGGACGAGATATCTGAGCTTTATACCATCGACAACCTCTTCGGCCTCGTCGAAAACACCGACCGCTAGTGCTATTAGATATGAAGGCATTGGATGATCCATTCTATATCTCCATCTCTTATAACCATCACCGATATCCTCAACAGACAAGAGATCACCGTTACTCACAACACTATAGATGCTTGGAACCTCAGCTGTAAGGGTCCAGGTTAGCCTCATGTTAGGATAGTCATATATAGGGATCCAGTATCTAGTATCCTCAGCCTCACCCTGGCTCCACATCTGTGGGTAATCGTCATTACTCTTAGGCAGTACAAAGTGGAGTCCCTTGATTGGCTTTGATTCGTATAAGATCTCTACCTGGAAATTATTTCCAAGACCCCTCGGGATCATTATAGTGATCTTTGAACCATCATAACTATACTTAGCCTCGGATCCATTGATCCTAACAGCCTTTAGAGACATGTCAACCGCGTCCAGCTCTATATAGCCCCTATCATCGATCATCTCTATATAGTGGACAACCCTACCTCTAATGCTTCTGGAAATAACATCGGTTCTTATATATATATCGGCATGTCTTATCTTAAACCAATACTCCCTAGCATACCTAACCTTATACCCAGGAAATACGAAATCCCTTCCAGTCTTGAGGGGCAGCCCCTTCAATATCTCCCCCCATGATATCCCATCAGCTTTTTTATCATTTTATTCAAATAACGAGGGATAAGACGATCTTAGCAGGCTTTTAATAGGAGACCCTTCTTATTAGATCTGGTTAGCCATGATGAAGAGACCCGGTAGTAGGGCCTTAACATTAGCTATCCTCTCTATCGTAGCCTTGATATCAATATCATCTGCATCTATATTGATAAAAGCCACTACATCTCCTCCGAGCATTGTTTCTTTCTGGCGGCTATTCATATCTGTGTTAATATTGCTTTTCTACTCGATTATTACCAACAGGCTCGGTCTTATAGCTAGGTCTATGGAGAGGAACCTGCTCCTCACCGTCTTATCAGGATTCTTTCTAGCCATTCATTTCTACTCATGGATATGGAGTCTCAGGTTGCTCCCGGTTATTGTGAGCACAACGCTTGTTGATCTCCACCCAGTATTTACTGGGATATTATCACATGCCATCCTTAAAGAGAGGTTGGAGAAGAAGCAGTGGGTATTGATAATAATATCTCTCTCAGGGGGCTTGTTAGCATCGTATAGAGAGCCTAGTTCTCTTGCTGGCGAATGGGTACTAGGCTCGATTCTGTCTATAATAGGCGCCTTAGCAGCCTCTGGGTATTTCGTGATAGGAAGGATTGTTAGGAAAAGCGCGGGTCTCTATGAATACGTGATCCCTACCTACTTATGGTCCTCAGTATTCCTAGCAGTAATATCTATTCTAGAGGGTCGCTATAATCTCCTCACTACGGATCTGAGGGAGTTCGCACTATTCGTAGCGATCGCGATAGGCCCTATGATAGGCGGACACACAGTGCTTAACTACATGCTGAGATATGTAGAAGCACCTATAGTATCCACTATAGCTGTTCTAGAACCCGTTGGCGCCGGGATCCTTGCATACATATTCCTAGGAGAGCTAGTAGAGCCTATAAATATCCTCGGAATATCGCTAGCGGTATCCGGCATAGTGATCCTTGGGATCACCTTGCTGAACAGATCCCAACAAGCCTGAGAGATCTTGAAAAGCAATATAAAATCCTCTATAGCGAACCATACTGGGAGGGATAGAGTGTCCAGCGATATTTTTAAGAGCAAGGGACCCGGGATCAAACGTTTAGCAGCAATCGGGGTAGTGCTATTCGTAGTATCAGCAATAATAGGCTCGCTCTCACCAGAAGAGGTCAAAGAGACCCTCTACGGATCTCTTAGTGAGAAGGTTAGAGAGATAGAGCAGGCCATCTCAGGCTCTGGTGTTTATGGGTTACTCCTACTACCCCTCATTATTTTCGGCAATAATCTCATGGTGTCTTTGATAATGCTCGCGCTATTCCCAACAATAGCTGGTCCATGGCTCTTCATAGCTTTTCAAGGCTTTGCAACAGGAGCGATTATAGGTTACTCGGGAATTGATGAGAGTATTAGACAGGCTTTATCAACGATCCCTAGCTGTACGCTCAGCCCCTCTGATATATCTATACTCAAAGCAGCCCTACTAATACCCCACGGGATCTTCGAGATACCTGGGATAAGCGTGTTCATGGCAGCATCTGCTAGACTCTCATTCACATTGATCGATTATGTCTCATGGAAAAAGGGGAAGAGAACCGAGAGGCCTGTCTTTACCCAGACACTTAGAAGCCTCTTACCAGCAATACTCATTGGCGCTGTCCTCTTATTAGTAGCCGCCTTTGTTGAATCATTCATAACCCCTCTAGTAGGTTTTATAACTGCTATCGCACTGTGCTCTAAATAGCTAGAGCTCGATACCAGCCTTTTTGGAGAAATTATTAATAGTTATTGATACTAGCCTCCCACCCTTGATCCTCACAACTATATCTTCCCCAACCAATAGTGCTTCATCTATATCCTCAACATCATCTCCAAAGTTTATGTAAAGTATATCGCTCGACCTATCATACTCCAGCCACATATCTTCTAGATCCGACACTATGAACTCCCTACTCATCTACAGCACCGACTAACCATCCACTACACAGCTAATATTGCGAATAGCTTACAATGATCGCTTAGCATAACCATTTAGACCGCTGCTAAGCGCTTAATAAGCATAAATAACAAGCGACTTAATATTACCGGTGGCAATACGTGGTTGAAGGTTTAAAGATAGATCCTGATAGATTTCTCAAAACATTCGATCTATTCTCATCCATAGGCTGGGATAGTGAGAAAGGGATGCAGAGACTATCCCTCGATGAGAACGATGTAAGGGCTAGAAGACTCTTGGTAGAAATGCTTGGAAGCCTAGGTGCATCGATAAAATACGATGAAGCTGGGAACATTATAGCAGAGATAGGTGAGGGGAGAGACACGATAGCCATAGGATCGCATCTAGACGCAGTACCAGGTGGCGGAAAATATGACGGAGCTCTAGGGGTTGTGGCTGGCCTAGAAGTTCTTAGGATAGTTAGAGAATCTGGTATAAGGCTTAAGCATAAGCTCGCATTGATAGACTTCACCAATGAGGAGGGATCTAGGTGGACGCCCTCTTTAATGGGTTCAGGATTATCCACAGGAGTCTATGATCCTGGCTACATATATAGTAGAAAGGATCGAGACGGGGTTAGCTTTGGAGAAGCCCTTGAAAGATCAGGGTTTAAGGGTGAGAGAACAAACAACCTGGCTAACAATCCTCCCAAATATTACTTAGAACTCCACATAGAACAGGGACCAGAGCTCGACACAGAAGGCATTAAAATAGGGATACCTATGGGTATAGTAGCTATAACAGTATGGGAAGCCTCTTTCAAGGGTGAGAGTAACCACGCAGGCACAACACCAATGAGTGTTAGGAGAGACGCACTAGCAGGCTTTGCAAAATTCGCCATAGGGGTTCGTGAGCACGCCCTCAAAAACCAAGGCCTTATTAGGATCACTATAGGTAAGATCAACATACACCCGGGTGTTCATAACGTTGTACCAGGGTTTGCTAGCTTCACAGTAGAGGCCAGAAGCCCTGATCCCAAAGCCATAGAGAGGGCTGAGAAGCTCTTAAAAATAATTGGGGAAACAATAGCCGAGGAAGAGGGGCTTGAATTCGAGATTAAGAGAAGCTTCACACTAGATAGAACCTATTTCAATGAAGAAGTAGTATCAACAATAGAAACAGTATGCAGAGATCTGGGGCTGAGTTATAAGAGGATGTGGAGCTGGGCGGGTCATGATGCCCAAAACATGGCGAGGATCTCAAAAACCGGCATGATATTCGTCCCATCTGTTGGTGGGAAGAGCCACTCTAAGGATGAATATACAAAAGATGAAGATCTGGTGAATGGTTTAAAAGTACTGCTAGGAACCGTGATCAGGCTTGATAGGATGTAATAGATACTATGAGCCTTTGCTGGATAGAATCAGCGGTAGTAACGAGTAGATCTTGGAAGCTGATACCATATCCTCGATCTCTATATACTCATCCGGTGTGTGTGCTGTTCCAAGCACGCCTGGACCGTATGTAGCTGCCTCGTAGCCTGCTGCGACATAGTATCTCATGTCAAGCCCTCCTATACATACTATCTTTCTAGGTCTTGCTCCAAGAACCCTTTCAGCTGCCTTTTCTATCGTGCCAAAGATCCTTGAGCCTGGATCTACCACCACAGGCTCCATTTTGTGAACAAGCCTAAGCTCCACATCAGCCCCTACTTTTCTAGCAGTATCCTCTATGAACTCCTTTATTTCTCTCCACGCATCCTCAATGCTCTCCTCAACTATAAGCCTCCTATCAAAGCTGAACACAACCTCACCAGGGATCTGGTTTATCTTTTCACCCCCCTTTAGATATCCACCAATCATTATTGTCGCCTTATTACCCTCCTCAAGATCATATGTATACTTACTCTTCTTAGCCTCTATCCTTGGAACAAGCTCGTCGAACATCTTCCTAGCTATCAGTGTTGCCTTGTCAAAGGCATTCACACCAAGCCATGGAGTTGATCCATGACCAGTCCTCCCCTTAACAACAACCTCACCCCACACAGCCCCTTTATGCCCTATATATATCTGCCCCAGACCGCTGGGCTCTGCTATAACAACATATCTACTCCTAACCATGCCCTTCTCAACCACGTATCCCGTACCAGTTGATCCCCCGATCTCCTCATCTGGAACGAATACGGCTTCAACACCTATGCCCAGGCGATCAACGTGCTTTGATAACGATGCCATAGCTGTTGCTATAGCTGCTATACCTCCCTTCATATCTGTGGTTCCTCTACCGTAGAGTTTTCCATCAACGATCCTTGGTTTGAATGGTTCTGTAACACTCCAGCCAGGTCCTCCGGGGACTACATCGTAATGCCCGTTGAAGTGAAGGGTAACGTTATCCCTGCTACCAATCCTTGCTATCACTATATATCTAGCCTTCCCCCTACCCTCTGGAGGAACCCTGGGGTCTACGTATTCCTGGGGAACCCTGTGGATCTCTACAGAGACACCAACACTCTCTAGAAGCTCTTTAGAGACTCTTGCAAACTCCTCATAACCCTCACCCCAAGGAGAAACCGTAGGGATCGATACTATCTCTCCGAGAAACCTCACAGCAAAATCCCTATAACTCTCAACATCCCTCACAACCAGGTCTGGATCTATCATTTGCCAAACACACCAAGATACAATTTTATAGAGAGCTTAATAGCTAGTAAAGATCCCTATCCATAAGTCGACGAGCTGTTAGCTTAAAGTTTTCCAAGCTATTGAGAACTGATCAGTAAGAGCTTGACGAATCCTTTTTGCATAGAGAGCTCCTAAACCTAAGAACTGGTCTAGGTAAGATCTCCCTAAACATAACCATTCTAGGGCTGTAGAAGACACAATAATACCAATACAGCCTATAACTCTTTGAGTCTCTATCCTTGATATCTCTATGGCTTTTAATATCTTCTAACGTATAGTCCTTGGGACTAGTTATGGAGTACGATCTTGACGTGCTATATAGAATGGTTAAATACGCTGAATCCCTCGGTGCTAGTTACGCTGAGGCTAGGTTTCATAGATACTCATACGAGCTGGTGAGAGCAGATAATGGTTCTTTGAAAGACTACTCAGTGACAAGCAGAGCTGGATTTGGTGTGAGAGTTCTCTACAACAATAGGATTGGCTTCTCAGCAACTAATTCCACCAACACAGAGGATCTCATGTCAGCCGTCCAAAACGCTGTTGCTGCTGCAAAGGCTTCGAAGAAACAGGTCACACTAGCCGAGAGACCCTATGTGAAAGGGAAACGGACTCCCAATGTACGTGTAGATCCATTCTCAGTACCTCCTGAGGAGAAGATCAGGATTGCCTTAGAGACTAATAGAGCTGGTCTAGGGGTTGAGGGAATAAGATCCTCTATAACTATGCTCGGGATCCAGAGAGATTTTAGATCGGTAGTTTCTAGCGATGCTGAGGTAACATGGGAGGTGGTGCTCGTAGGCATATCCCATACCAGCGTTGCTGGAGAGGCTGGCTCTATGGAGAGACTCCACGATAGCCGCTCAATGGCATCTGGGTGGGAGTTTATTCAGAACAACGATTGGGAAGGCTTTGCTAGGGATATAAGCATGACTGCTAAAAAGGCTTTGAAAGCCCCAACTCCTCCTCCTGGAAGGATGAGGGTTGTCATGGATCCGGACCTCGTGGGGCTACTGCTCCACGAAGCCTTTGGACACGCGTCAGAAGGTGATCTCGTTGCTTCGGGGACATCTATACTTAAGGATAAGATTGGGATGAGGGTCGCTTCTGAGATCGTAACGATAGTCGATGACGGGCTAGCTATGGGAGGATACCCAGTACCTTATGATGATGAGGGTAATCCTAAAGAGAGAACAGTGATTGTTGAGAAGGGAGTGCTGAGGGGATATCTAACTGATAGGGCTTCAGCACCACTCCTAGGAGTAGGGGTCACAGGCAATGGAAGGGCTCAGGACTTTGAGAACGCTCCTATAGTTAGACAGACCAATATATACATGGAACCTGGTGAGTGGGGCGTGGAGGAACAGATAAGAGAGGCGAGAAATGGGCTTTACCTATCAGGACGAGGAGCTGGCGGGGGTCAGGTTGATACAGGGGCTGGTACGTTCACTTTCTCTGCAGGACCCTCGTACTTCATAAGAAATGGAGAGATCGGTGAGATGGTTAAGGGTGTTGTGATCTCTGGATATATCTTGGAGACCTTGAAGAGTGTTGAGGCTGTTGGGAAGGATCTTAGGATCAGGACATCGGTATTCGGGGGTTGTGGAAAGAATGGACAGCTTGTGAGAGTTGGTGATGGAGGCCCCCACATAATGGTGAGAGAAATAATAGTTGGGGGGAGATAGGATGACGAACTATGTTGATATAGATATAGAGAAGATCTATAGGAGGGCGTTGGATCTCGGGGCTTCAGAAGCGGAAATCTATTACTCTGTCTCTAGAGATCTATCGCTTAACTTCTCGGAAGATATAGAGAGGGCTGAGGTTGTGGTATCGAAATCCCTAGGGATACGGGTCTCTATTGGAAAGAAGATTGCAATAGTGGGGACACAGGATCTAAGTCCAAGAGGTATAGAGGATGCTGTGATAAAGGCTATATCTATAGCTAGGGCAGCACCTGAAGATCCTGGCTGGAGGGGCTTTAACGAGAAACTAGGCTCGGTTTCTAAAGAAGGCTTTGCTGATAAGGCTATAGCTAGCATAGGGCCTGAAGAACTTGTGGAGATCGCCGTAAGCACGATAGAGGGTGTTATGAGCTCGTCACCATCGACAAAGCCTGTTAGAGGGTCTTGTAGCGCGAGCTACCACCGTGTGGAGATAATTAATCCATATGGCGGTCCTGTGAGCAGGGAGGAGACGGGCTCGTGGGTCTATGTATATGCTAAGGCTTCTAGCGATAAAGGTGAGGGTACTTATGGCGATTACCACGCATCTAGATCTATAAAGGATCTCAGACCACACGATCTAGGGGTTAAGGTTGGATCTATGGCTAAAAGCTTTATAGGAGGTAGGGCTCCTGAGAATGATGTATACGATCTAATACTAGCCCCCAGGATCTTTGCATCTTTCATAGGCGTGATGCTCTCGCCAGCCATATCAGCTTTAGCAGTACAGCGCGGAAGATCCCCGCTTATAGGTAAGATAAATAGCAGAATAGCTGTTGAGGATCTATCTATAGTTGATGAGGGTTCGGATCCGAGATACCTAGGTGCTAGATCCTTTGACGATGAGGGGCATCCAACGTCAAGGAATATCATTATCGAGAAAGGGGTTCTTAAGAGCTATATCTATGATAGCTATACAGCAAAAATAGAGGGGAGAGCATCTACAGGGAATGCGTGGAGAAGCTATTCATCACCACCAACACCCGGTCCAAACCATCTATCAATACAGCCAGGAACCTCCAGCATAGATGAGATGATCAGAAGCACAAAGAGAGGCATATATGTTCTAAGCACTATAGGCGAGTGGCTCTCAAACCCCGTGAGCGGAAATCTAAATGCAACAATAACAAACGCTTATCTCATCGAAAACGGAGAGATAGTAGCCCCTATAAATGGTGGTGTCGTCTCAGTCGACTTCTATGAAATGCTTATGAGCAAAATATACATGCTTGGAAAGGAGGTAGAGCATAGGGAGAGAGTTTCAGCTCCACCAGTGCTTCTGAAAAGCATACGGGTGGCTGGAAAATAACGTCTAAACCGCTAGACTGAATCTCCCAGAACCTCTTAGCTGTTTAAAAGTTTGAGAAGAACTTTCCATCTAGATAAAAACCCTAGAGAGATCTTCCACCAAGCAGCACTTGCAATCCAATCACGATGAACTAGGCTATTACGTATTAATCTTCAACATATGTCTATGAATGTAGGTGCTGGATAATCATATGGTCTTAATAATCTCGCTAACCCTATAGATCTCGTCATCAACATGCATCGGGATCTTTATCCTAGTGCTGTCCTTTTTAACTAGCGTAACACCTGAACCGCTTGGGAGAACCTTGCCTATTATGCTGGCCTTTATACCCTTCATCCTAAGGATCTTAATCGCTTCTTCCACGTGATCTCTAGGTATTGTTGCTATAAGAGATCCGCTGCTTATAAGCCTTAGGGGATCTATTCCGATAGTTTGTGCGATCTCTTGGGTCTCTGGTGCTATGGGTACCGATTCCTCCCAGATCTCTACCCCTTTACCTGATGCATAGGCTATCTCGGCAACGCCTCCAACGATCCCCCCTTCTGTTGGATCATGCATTGATGTTGCTAGATCGCTCTTAGCCAGTGCCAGTGCTTCATCAACTACACTGATCATATCATAGAAACTCAACGCACGATCCAGTACTTCTTGAGGCACTCCTTTTCGTAATAATATGTCTCTATAATCAGTCGCTATTATAGCTGTCCCCTCTACGCCAGCAGTCTTTGTCATTATAACCATGTCGCCAACACCCGCACCTCCCGTAGATATAGGTCTCCCAACTACAGGCCCTATCACAGTTGACACTATAACCAGCCTGCTAACCACGTCTGTAACCTCGGTATGTCCTCCAACAATCATGATACCGAGTCTTCTTGCAGCCCTATCTATCTGCCCCGTGATCTCGTCGAGATCCTCTATAGAAGCTGATGGGGGGAGTAGTATTGTGTTGAGCACCCATCTAGGCATAGCACCCCTAACAGCAACATCGTTTGATGCAACATTTATAGCAAGCCACCCAGCGTTCTTAACAGCTGCTGTTATCGGGTCGCTATGGGCTGCTATATACGACCCCCCAATCTTTATTATAGCCGCGTCCTCTCCGTATTTGGGGCCTACAAGAACCTCAGGATCTATAACCCCAATCCTGCTCATGACGAATCTCTCGAGAAGCTCGGCTGGGAGTTTCCCGACCTTCACATAGATCCCCAGAGAGACTTTGCTGGATATGTAATAACTATGTATTTACGGGACTGTATAGTAGATCCTCTTCTTATTCTTCCCCCTATTCTCAACCTTCAAGAGCTTTATCTCCCCTATCTCGCTTGTATTCTTAACATGGGGGCCTCCGTCGGCCTGCACATCTACTCCAGGGATCTCCACGATTCTTAGGATTTCATATCCTGGAGGCATTTTTTCTGCAAGCTTAACGATCCCGGGGATCTTCATTGCCTCCTCCCTCTTCAAATAATAGATCTTAACCTCAAGCCCGGCTCTGACAACATCGTTAGCCTTTCTAATAGCATCTTCAAAGACCTGTCTATCGAACCTCTCTATAGAGAAATCATCCCTAGCATATTCAGGCTCGACCTGCCCTCCTGTTATCATAGCACCATAGTCTCTATACATTATAGCTGATATTATGTGGGCTGCTGTGTGGAGCCTCATAAGCCTATACCTCCTATCCCAATCTATCACACCGACAACCTCCATGCCCGGGGAGATCCCCTCATAGCTATCAAGCACGTGGTATACCTCGTCGCTCTCCCTATCGTGGATAGCTTTAAGCACTCTATAGTTTTTACCACCTATGATCAGGTATCCAGTATCGCTGGAGACACCACCACTATCTGGGTGGAAGGCTGTTCTGTCGAGAACAAGGCCCCGGTCCGTGATGCTAACAACCCTAGCTCTAAACTCCCTTAAATACGAGTCATCTCTATAGAGATGGATCGTTGCCAAGCAAGGCCCCATCATTCATAGCGATAGGAGTATATAAAGCGTATGATACCTATACAGAGCTAGAGATCCCTAGAAAAGACGTTTCTGAGACCCTCCGCCCCTTCCTATATATCCCGCTTTTCTGATACTAGGCCAGCTGTTGGTCTCGAAGGGATCGCTGAGATGGAAGTCGATACACATGACCCCGTATTTTGTACAGAGTTTAAGCACGAGGCTCTTTATCCTAGACCAGTAACCCTTGCTCCCATACCGCACAACCCTGTAGATCTTCGTAACTTCATCTCGATCCAGTCTCTCCTTCATATAGCTCCAGGTTCTATCGTATATGTTTAAAAGATCAAATATTACCAGACTGTTGCTCTCACTAGCAGCACCTATGACGCCCTCGATATGCTCCTCACTATCGTTCAGCCCCGGAATTATTGGTCCGAGGAAGATCCACGTATAGATCAGGGAGTCAGAGATCTTCTTAAGAGCCCTAGCCCTAGCAAGCGGGTGTGGAGCCCTAGGCTCTATAACCCTTGCGAGAGAAGGATCCATGGTTGTTATTGTCATCCCAACATCAACCTTATCCCTATGGGTTCTCAGCATATCAAGATCCCTGAGAACGAGAGGCGATTTGGTCTGTATAGATACCCTGAATCTATATGCAAGTAGAAGCTCTATAGATCTTCTAGTAAGGCTATATCTAGCCTCGATAGGCATATAGGGATCCGTTATTGTTGAAACACCAACAACCCCTTTCTTAGTAGTATGCATAACCTCCCTCCTGAGAACCTCAACCAAATTCACCTTAACAGCAACAACCTCACCCCAATTATTAGCAGCCTCCTCGATTCCCGTGAAGTGAATAGCATAACAGTAGACACACCCGAACGAGCAGCCCTGATATGGGTTGAGGCTATAATCAAGATCAGGAAGTTTGGATCTATAGAGGGCCTTGGAAACCCTTATCTCTATGATCTTCTTGGGGAGCAAGGCTCAACCCGTATAGCTTGTTATCCTTTTATTTCTAAGAATCCTGAATACCCCTGACCTTTCTAGAAAGCTCCTTATAGGTGTCCTGAGGAGCTCGGCAACCCTCTTGAGAACATCCTCCAACCGGTCGAAAATCTCGGGTTCTGATCTATACATAGCCCTCATATTCTCTCTAACAAACCATACACCAACAGGCAGGTTGAAACCCTCATAAATCTCCCTCCAGCTTATCACTGCAGCTTGTCTCCTCATAGAATTCAGAGCCTCTAGAGAGGCTAGCCTTGATGCATAATAACAGCCCCCTATACCTGGATAGCTATCCCTACCCCCATACCCCTCATAATCAATCTCTACCCACGGCTCCGAGCCCCACATATTCCACGTACTCCCAGGATACCATGCCTCACCCCACTCGAAAGCCCATGCGTGGGGTGCTAGTATAGATATGAAGAGATTCCTATCAACTTTTCTCTTATAGAGCATATAGCGATCTATTATGCTATAACGCTTAACTTGTTCGAGAAGCCTGTCGGAAACGATCTTATCGACAGCCGTTATAGCCCATCTAGTTGGAACAAGCTTTCTCTTCTTACCAATAGCACCAACACTAAGGATCCTCGAGATCCTATGGACCTCGACCCCGCCGGAGTATAGCATAAACACTGCCTCCCTAGCTGTGAGATCACGATCGTTGTATGCCTTCTCAACAACTTTCTCAAGCGGTCTGATAGAGCTTATATTAACCCTCTTGAGGGGAGCCGAAGGACCCATTGGTGGCGTGGTCTCGCTTACAAGAACGCCTCCTCTTGGTTTCTTCTCAAAGAGCATCTCAACATCAGCCGGCCCAGGACTGAGAGATAGTTCTATGATCTCTCCAAGCTCTCGAGGTGGCTGTATAGCATCACTTACCCTATATACCCTATACCCTCTCACGAGAGAGATTCTGAGTGAGAGGAACTCCTCTAGATCCATGAGCACCCATCTAGACGGATCCTCATGGATCGAGGTATCACCCCTAATTGGGGGCGATGAGGGATATACCCTCACCCACGGATAGCCCTCTCTGCCAACAAACACGCTAGGGGGAGAGGATCCGTCGAGTCTTTCTCCCTCTACTCTATCTAGAATCATGGATGAGATAGAATTAACTATTATAGGACAATATGGAAGCCCACAAAGATATCGAGAACCCCTACACCTTACACACAGCTGCGGAGGTATCCTCGCTACTCCTAGCACCTATGGACTACCTCTTCCCGTAGCCCTCTCGATAGCGTCTGAGATCTTTTTCCTAGCCTCCTCAGCCCCCCTCCAACCCCTTATCTTAACCCACTTGCCTGGCTCTAACTCTTTGTAGTGTTGGAAGAAATGCTCTATCCTTTTCTTTATTATATCAGGCAGATCTTTTAGATCCCTTATACTGGAGTATCTCGGTTCAACCTTATCATCGGGGACAGCAACGATTTTAGCGTCAATCCCTTCTTCATCCTCCATCTCTAGAATAGCTATTGGTCTCACCCTAACCACAGATCCGGGGAGGAATTGGTGGTCGCTTATAACCAGCACATCAACCGGGTCTCCGTCCTCCTCTAGCGTTCCTGGTATGAAGCCATAGTTGAATGGATAGACCATTGCTGTATATAGCACGCGATCAACGCTTATCACGCCAAGCTCCTCATCATACTCATACTTCACAGAAGAGTTGGCAGGGATCTCTATGATCACGTTAACAATATTTGGAGCCTTATCACCAGGGCCTAGCCTTCTCAACCAGGGTCCCGAGATAGTACAGCGGAGGGGCTAAATAATACACAAGCCTACTCTTTAAATATTAGTTGGGATATCCATATCACTAGATGGGGAGAGCTGATCACAGAAGTACTAGCGCTTGTAGAACGCAGATTCATAGTGCTTGATCATCATAAGGAGAGCTCTATAGGCGATGATGAGGATAGGATCGAGGTTGATATATATAGAGTAGCACCCCAAGATCCCTCTAACATTGAGAGGGATTTCAAAGAACTATACAGGGAGGTCATAAGCATGGGTTATTATCCACAGCTGCTAAGCATAGATGGCAATTACTACCTAAGAATATATAATATTGGGAAGAGGAGGAACTATAACCCCCTAACAATAATCATACTATTGCTAGCATCTATAGTTACGGTCACCATAACCTCCTATATGTGGTATTCTCAAGATCTTGAGATAGCGAGAAGATTCGGCATAGAAACCGAATCCCTAAGACTCGGATCCATATATGTAGCAATACTAGCCCTATCAATACTAGGACCCCTAGCTATACATGAGCTGGGGCATTTCCTAACCTCAAGGATCCTGAGACTCCCAGCAACACCACCCTACTTCATACCAGGACCCCCTGGGATAGGGTTGGGTACATTTGGTGCTGTGATACTCATGAGATTCCTGCCAGCAACAGCCGATGATCTTGCTATGGTTGCTATAGCAGGACCCCTTGCCGGCTTCGCGGCAATCCTTATAGTTACGATCTATGGGATCTCAACCTCATATATGATCCCAAGCAGTATGGCTACAAGCTTTCAGGAGATAAGCTTCTCACCACTGCTCTTCACGCTTATGGTTAACATGTTAGTAAATCCTGGGCAAAACGAGGTGGTGATCCTAAACCCAGTCGCATATGCCGGCTACTTCCTCATGTTAATACATTTCCTAAACCTTCTTCCCGTGGCACAGCTTGATGGGGGTCAGGTTCTCAGATCTCTTGTTAGCATGAGAACCCACATGATGATTGGCGTGACCATCTCCATAACCATGATCGTTGCTGCAATGTTCCTCAGAGCCGAGATCCTCATAACCATAGCGTTCTTCCTACTCATAATATTCCTAGCAACTGGGATGAGATCCCATCCAGGCCCCGCCTATAGGGAGGCTAAGCCGGGGTTAGGAGCTACTGTAGCAGCTATACTGTGGATCATAATGTTAGCCATGACAATCCCCCTGCCCTTATGAGGGTAGGGTAATGAGCAAGATCTGTAATGATTGTATAGCTATAGTAGCTGAGAAGCCGAGAGCCGCTGCCAAGATAGCCAGCGCCATTTCCCATGGAAGAGCTAAAAAGATCCTCTATAAAGGTGTACCAATATGGATCTTCAGGATAGATGGTGAGGAGTATGTGGTGATCCCTTCAGCAGGGCATCTATTCTCAATAGATACTAATAAGAGCGGAATACCTGTCTTCGAGTATAAATGGATCCCTAGGCATGTGGTCGACGATGATTATAAGCATCTCGAGAGATTCTATAAAGCATTCTCAGAGATCCTTCCGAGGGCTAAGGCCTATATAAATGCCTGCGACTACGATATAGAAGGATCCCTGATCGGCTATATGATCGTAAAACACTGGGGAGATGTGAGAAAAATGAAGAGGATGAAGTTCTCCTCCCTCGTTGAGGATGAGCTGAGAAGGAGTTTTAGGAACCTGGGACCCCCTGATATAGATATGATCGAGGCTGGGTTGGCGAGGCATGAGATGGACTGGATATGGGGTATAAATGTCTCGAGGGCTCTTATGATGCTTTTCAACAAGATCTCAGGAGAGCGTAGGGTTCTGAGCGCTGGCAGGGTCCAGACACCAACCCTCTTCGAGGTTGTTAGAAATACTATTGAGAGAAACACATTTGTCCCTACACCTCTCTATAGTGTTAACATCTACATAGAAGTAGCGGGTAAGAGGTATAAGCTAGAGAGTGCTGAAGAGCCCTTCAAAAGAAAACAACTAGCCGAGGAATATGCCAGGACGGCTAAAAGTTCTGGATACGCAGTAGTGAAAAACGTTAGGAGAGAGGTTCTCTCATACAAGCCACCATACCCCTTCAACCTAGGAGATCTGCAGGAAGAGGCGCATAGAATATATAGAATCTCCCCAGCAAGAACCCTCAAGATCCTTGAGGATCTATACCTCGACTCGCTCATAAGCTATCCGAGAACAAATAGCCAGAAGCTCCCCGCATCGATAGGGCATAGGGATATTATCCAGAGCATTGGGAGGCTGGGTGATTATAGATCTATAGCATTGAAGGTCCTTAGGAAAGAGATCCTCACACCAAATAACGGACCCATGGACGACCCGGCACACCCGGCTATATATCCTACGGGAGAGATCCCTAGGAGGCTTGAAAAGGAACATGCAAAGATCTATGATCTCGTGGTTAGAAGATATCTAGCAACATTCATGGATCCCGCCGTAATAGATCGAGTAAGCATAGATATAGAGGTTGCCGGTAGGGCTTACAAGCTCCACGGAACCAAGATAACTTATAAAGGGTGGCTAGAAGCATATCCATTCTATAAAATAGAAGAGAAAACTGTACCAAACGTTAAGCCAGGCGATAGGATAAATATAGCCCTGGTAAGGATAGCTATATCCTACACAAGACCTGAGGCTCCGCATAACAAAGCAACACTACTTAAATGGATGGAGAGTCAGGGTATAGGGACAGAATCTACCAGGGCTGAAATTATAGAGACTCTGTTTAGAAGGAAATACGTCGATGGATCCGGGGCAACAGATCTAGGGCTCATGGTTTACTCAGCTATAGAGAAATACTTCCCAGATCTCTCGAGAATAGATCTTACCAGGTCTTTTGAGGAAATGATGGAGAAGATAAGGAGAGGAGAGCTTAGAAGGGAGCATGTTGTTGAGAAGACAAAGATCGTGGTTGGAACAGCTATTGAGAGATTTCTCAAAAACATAGAGAATATCGATCCTTCGGAAACAAAGCTCCTCGGGATAAAAACCGGGGGATGCCCCATATGTGGCTATGCATCCAGCAACAATGAACACGGCTTCTGCCCTATACATGAGAAAGCTTATGAAAAGCTGGTCGAGGTTTATAAAGAATGGGCCAAAGACGGGTATGGGTGGGAGGATTATTTGGAAAAGCTATCGAAGCTAGAAATAACAGGAACAGCTGCTAAGGAGGTAATAAGCTTTCTAAGAAAAACCCAGAGAAAAGGATCAGGTGACTAGGGGTTACTTCTCAGAGATCGTTATGCCTAGCCAGGGATCCTAGTAACCGTTACGTTATTATCCAGCCCTAGCCTTTCTATATTAGGAGTCCCTATGTATCTGTCGAAAGAGGAGGAAAGGATCTATGAGGGAGAAGCGGGCTGGGTTCTTGAGAAGGCTATAAAGGTGGTTATAAAGGTTGGAGAGGCTATGGGAGCTGATAGGCTTATACCCATATCCCATGCCCATATCTCGGGGGTTGGTTATGGCAACATAGGCGAGGCGGGGCTCTCACTCTTAAGAGATCTGCGCGACGGCGGTGCTAGATTTAACGTATACACCACAGCTAATCCGGGATCTGTTGACGATGATAGCAGCTATTACTTTAACTATGGTACTCCATTCATACAGGGACAGAGAGAGATCCTGAGTATATTTAAAGAAATGGGTGTCAATGCTTTCACATGCACTCCCTACTATTATAGAGAGCCGAGAGCTGGTGAGATCCTCGCATGGGCTGAGAGCAATGCTGTTCTGATCGCTAACAGCATCTATGGTGCTAGGAGCAATAGAGAAAGCGGGCTCCTAGCCCTATTCGAAGCAATATTGGGTAAGGCTTATAGAGCAGGGCTCCTGGTTGATGAGAATAGAAAGCCCCAGATCCTGGTTAATATAGAGGCAAGGGTGAGAAGCATCATTGATTATGGTCTTGTAGGATTACTAGTCGGCGAAATGGTTGGAGAAAGAATCCCATATGTAGTCGGCTTAAAACCCCAAAGTCATGAAGAGGTGAAAGCATTCCTAGCAGCTGCAGGTTCTAGTGGAGGTATGGGTTTGGTAATGATCGATAGACTATCCCCCGACGCAATAGGGATCGAGGGATCTCTTAATAATATCGAGAGGATCTCCATAGACGATAAGGATCTCAGAAGAGTCTCGGAGGACGCTATATGCAACGAGGTCGATGCAGCACTAATAGGCTGTCCACATGCCTCTGTAGAGCTTATAGAGGATCTAGCCAGGCTTATTGTTGAGAAAAATGTCAGTGCAACCAAGCCCGTATGGGTGTTCACATCGCACCACGTGTATGAAGAGCTATCTAGAAAGGGCTTAATAGATCTTCTGATATCAAGGGGAGTAAAGGTGTTCACCGGAATCTGTGGTGTCATCTCGCCTCTCAATACCTTGGGGTATAGATGTATAGCAACACCATCAGCAAAAGCCGCCTTCTATCTTCCAAGACTAGCTAGGGTTAGATATGTATATATGGATCTCCCAGGCATAGTCGCTTCTATGTTTAAGTAACACCCACTAACTATATCACCTATTAGGTAAGAGCGCCAGCACTGCTACCCGTGAATCCCTCGAACAGAATATAGCTACAATTCTATTTTAAGACTTGTTTAAGCACGGAATCCTATTATTAAGCGAATCGTGAAGGTCTTGCACTAGCTGTAGTTAGCCGTTTCGGATTTCATATATGTTCGCGTGAGTTGATACCAACCACAATGAAACCAAACCCTTCGATGATTAATATAGCATTAATAAAAGAAGCGGTTAGAACGATCAGAGTTTAATGTTTAATAGCCTCCAAGACTAACAATATCATTGGCTATAGGGTGGAACAAACATATGCCGACTTCAGGGAAAACGCCTCTCGTCTTTCTAGCATCTGTTCTTCTGAATGCCGCCCAAGCAGCTGTTAAGCTGGCAGCCTTTATCATAGTAGGTTCTCTAGCACTCTATGCCGAGACACTCCACTCGGTGAGCGATGTTATTAACAGCTTTATACTATACCTAGCGTCATTTACAGTTAATAAGAAACCATCGCCTAAATATCCATTTGGCTTTGGTAGGTTCCCCTATATAGCCAGCATAATCTCGGTCTCGATCCTTGTGGGAGCTATAGCGAATAATATATTGACCCAAGCTTATGAGGCTCTACATGAAGGAGGAAGGCTATATGGTGATGTGATCAGCGGAGCTTATCTAGTAACTATAGCGATAGCAATAGATCTAGCTATATTGCTCTACGTATACAGGATGAGAGAGATCTGGAGAAACCCCTCATCCAAGATGAGACCATTATTCCTCACACTAATCCTTGAAGATCTATTCTCGCTTAGCGGGAACTCTGTTGCTCTCGCCTCACTATATATGATTGGGATAAACAGCAGTGTGGATGTCATAGCATCTATAGTGATCGCAGCTATAATACTCGTAGCATCTGCTCAAGTTATCTACAGAAACATAGAGATCCTTATCGGAAGATCCGCTCCCAGAGATGTGATGCTCAAGATACTCAACAGAATATCAAAGATCTCTGATGTTGTCGATATAGACGACCTTAAGAGCTATGTATTAACCCCAGATAACATTGTGATAATGGCAACAATAGGTGTCGACCCGAGGAAGAGCATAGGCGCTCTCGAAGCACTGAGGGAGAGAATAATAAGGGAGATAACCAGCATCGACCCGAGAATCAAGAACGTGATTATCCAGTTCTCAAGCGAGCCTATAGATGACCGTGATAGGGATAAGATATACAGGGAAGTAAGCTCAATGGATGAATAGATCTTAATTTATTTCAAGCGCCTCTAAAACAAACAGTGTAATAGCTATTTAGGATCTGTAAATAGATAATGGAGACCATTAGATCCGAAGACTTATGTGCTATACCGTAATCAAAATAACCACCGCCCCGCCTATAGTAGCTTGATACACAAAACTTACAATAGCCTGTAGTAGTTTTTAAATATTTTATCTTATAATACCCTAATATAATAGCCTAAGGGAAAAATACTTTGATCTATGAAATCTTAATGACTCTATGACGCAAAACCAAGATCCATGGTTAGAGGTTTTTATTACTAGGCATAACTATATTTAGATAAGCCATGTTCTTAAAACCACATGAGGGTTTGGTCAAGATCTATGGGTCTAGAAAGCTTTTCCTACTATGGTGGCCCTTCACAATAGTTAATTTTAACACGTGTGAAAACAGCTATCTTGTAGATCTTCTGGTAGCCTCTGAAATCACAGACCCGCTACCCCTGATCCTCACTATGAGGAGGTATAGGGATAAGCGTCCTATCGAGCCCTCGCCATCTGTAGATGCTCCCATATTGATCCCAAGATCCGTTGGACCTAACACCATAATGGAGATGATCTATAAGATCAAGAAAGGAATCGAGATGGGAAAAGATAAGGAAGCCTCCCAGGGATCTAGGCCGATTAAGAGTTATAGGTATCAGATGTTTTCTAAGAGACCAAGTACGCTTGAAGAAGCTATAGCTAACCCTGTCTCCAGAGGGATCCTCTCTGAGATCTTGTCATCAATATGTATTAGTAGCAATAACGTCAGGATCGCGTCTTATAATCCAATACATATTTTAGCAGGTATCAGTAGAGACATGAAAGAATTTAGCCTCTTCATGGATAAGAAGATCAGGAGTATTAACCACGAAATATACGTGCTAACTAACGAACACATTAAAGACCTCATAGAGAAGTATATGAGGTTAAACGTCTAAAACCAGCCGTATTACTAATAAGAAACCTGGTAACCGCAAACCCAGGGCGGATCAGCACTCAAGACCATGCTCACCACTCACATCTCCCGAGCTCATCACTCATATAATATTAATAATCCACTCCCTTATAACCAGGGGTTTAGGATTCTAAATTGCTTTATCACTTTCTATCTAACCTAGTATGGTGTTTAATTATAATACATTTATCAGGACTGGATAACAATAAACAGATCTCTAAGATATGGAGGAGAGTGGATTGTTAAAAAGCATTAATATTCTCATTCTTAATTTTGGGTAAGAGAATAGTAAGCGATAAGCATTCATGATTGAGAACTGGGATCCGTCGATATAGAGCTCTCCTTACGGATTGTCCTCTTAATGATATTTCATAAAGACCCATTAGACGCCCATGATGAGCTATTTTCCATAGTGGGTTTGCTTTAGTGCCTCCTCTACAACTTAACATGACCCCAAAGCTATCAAAAGTCATATTAGCTGTTTAGCTGTATTCATGCCACGAGCACGGACTTGGCTATATAGTATTTAGTATTTAGTATCGGTGATCATATAGATATAAGATGTGTCCGGATAAGTATTAGGGGTTTATATTCATGGGCTTATACGATCTGATTAAGGATCTAAAGGCTGTCGATGTTCTGGTAGATGTTCCCTCATGCTACGTTGATGACCCGCTAGCTATAGCTTTAGATATACTGGCTGCAAAGAGATCTCCTAGAAGGATTGTTATAATAGATAGGGAAAGAAAGGTTAGAGGTGTGATCACTTCCCTCAGGATCCTTGAGATCCTCCTAGGCTTCAGAGGATCCGTGATGGTTAAGCTGAGGGGTTTAACCAAGGTTCTCAGGGAGAAGGTGATCCTTTTCTCCGACGAGGCACCATATACAATGGTTCGGGACACACCCTTAATATCGGTTATAAAACATATGGGTGAGAATAGTATACCAATGATACCAATAGTAGACGATCTGGGCACATATATGGGTGTGATCGACGAGACCCGCGTGCTAAAACTCCTCAAGGGAAGAACCTTTGGGGAAGAGGTGTCAAGAGCTATTGAAGCTGTATTCCCATTAGTATTTATGAGAGACACTGCTTTGAAGGCCGCTGAGGCCAATGATAGAAGGGGTTAAGGGTAAAGCTGTGGTTCTTAACGATAAGAACCTGCCAGCCGGTGTTGTTACCGCAAAAGATATACTCAAACTACCCCTCGTTACTGAGGAGATAATAGAGCTCCTGAGAACAGATATCGAGGTGGGTTTCGCCGATATACTTGGCAAGGTGGGGGTTACTAAGGTGATGAGCTCGCCAGCAATCATTGCTAAAGAGGGTGAAGATATAGGCAGAGCTATAGACACCATGATCGATAGCGATGTAGGGCTCTTGCCAATCGTTAGTGAGAGGGAGGGAAGATACATAGGTGTTTTAACAAGGATGAGCGTGATAAGAGCGATAGTGAGAAAACATATAAATACCATGGGGTAGGGAGTGTGGATATAACAAGAAGGATCGAGGATTATATTGGAATAGTAGATAGAGATGAGATCGAGTATATCAAGGAGCTAGCAGAGAATGTAAAGGGAGCCAGAGTCCTCCATATAAACTCAACAAAGAAAGGCGGAGGGGTTGCCGAGATCCTTAGGAGCGTCGTTCCACTAGCAAACTCTCTAGGGCTTAAGGTTAGGTGGGAGGTGATAAGCGGGGATAGGGAGTTCTTTGAAGTAACTAAGAGTTTCCACAATGCTCTCCAGGGTAATAAGGGGCTAAAGCTTGGAGGAGATATGATTAGGAAGTATCTCGAGACTAACGAGATAAATGCTGGGAAAATCGATACTGACGCTGATGTTATCGTGATCCACGATCCGCAGCCAGCTGCCCTGATATCTTATAAGAATAAAGGGAGCTCGAAGTGGGTTTGGAGATGCCATATAGACCTCTCAGATCCCAATGAGCAGTTCTGGAGCTTTCTAAGGGGTTTTGTTACCATGTATGATGCAGCTATATTCTCCCACGGTGTATATGTGCCTAGGGATCTCAGAGGGATCAAGATCTATATATCCCACCCATCAATAGATCCTCTTACCGATAAGAATAAGCCGCTAAGCCAGACAGAGATTGAGAGGATTATATCTAAATACGGGATAGATCCTGAGAAGCCCCTAGTGGGACAAGTAGCTAGGTTCGACCCCTGGAAGGATCACCAATCAGTGGTTAGGGTTTATAAGGCTTTGAGACAGAAGGTGGAGAATCTGCAGCTAGTGCTCTTAGGATCCTTTGCCGACGACGATCCAGAGGGGGAAAGGATCTATAAAGAGGTTCTTAGAGAAACTGAGGGTCTTAGTGATGTGTATGTTATAAACGAGCATAACGATCTTTTGGTAAACGCTATCCAGAGATCCATGGTTTTCGCATTCCAACTATCAATAAGAGAGGGTTTCGGACTAACAGTAAGCGAGGCTCTGTGGAAATACACACCAGTTATAGGGAGAAGAGCCGGAGGAATACCGCTACAGGTGATAGATGGTGTGACAGGCTATCTAGTCAATAATATGGAAGAGGCATACGAGAGAGCCCTCATGCTCATAAAGAAGCCATGGCTAGCAAGAATGCTTGGTGCCAATGGACACCAGCATGTTAAGAGGAACTTTCTGATCACAAGAGACTTAAGAGACTATCTAAGAATACACATAGACCTTGTTGCCAGATAACCTCATCTATCACCGCTCTCCACGATCCTGCCATATAGAGATCGTCTGCCAACGAGAATTAACAAAACATCCACAGCCGTTTGTCCCTATGAGGTTCGTTCCAATTACTTTATTTTTCATAGGTGCATCTAGAGACTTTAACCCCCATCAGCAGGGGTCTCTACTCCTGTTGGTTCATGGGCTACTGACAAGCCAAACGGCACATGGCTCCCATTAAGTTTAATTGATCATTGCCTGAATGACGATGAGAGCATTGCTCTAAACCATCCAGGCCCAGTATAGGAATCGTTTTGCCAGCAGAAATAGATATTGTGGAATGATCGGGTTTGCAGAAAATTGCAAACCCAGAATATATAATCTTTCTACCACCGGGGGAGTTGGTAGATATAATGACGAGAATCGGTTGCACCGGAAAGATATTACCAATTATGTTGGCAGCCATACTAGTCTCAGGATTGCTATCCCCTATAGCTAGCATAACCACGGCTCAGATTCAGAGGGATATAAATCTAACCATAATGCTTGAGAAAGTAAGATCGGCTGTGGTGCTTATAGTAACTATAGTGAAGGCAGCGATAATATGGGAGGACTTTATACCACAGCTTCGAGAAGTCGGGCTAGATCCTGTGGTAGAGGTGAGCGCTACAGGCTTCGGCTCAGGATTCTTTGTATCTAGCGATGGTTATATAATAACAAACGGGCATGTTATTAACGACTTCCAATCCGAGTTAGACAAAGTCCGCCCCCTCCTGCTAAACTTTATTGAAAAGTATCTTGAAGCAAGGATCAAGAGAACAGGTCAGCAGCCAAGCCAAGAGGAGGTACGACAGCTATTCATGGATATAATCAGGGCTTATCTAACCAATAAGCTGAAGATCCAGGACTATACTGTAGATGTGCGTGTTGGTGCTGGCAGGGTTGTCTCGGGGTTCGCTAACATAGGTAAGTTCTATACAGCGAGGATAGCGTATTCCTCCCCCTTTGAAAAGGAGGATCTAGCTCTACTCAAGATAGAGATAAAGAACGCCCCATCTATCCGAGTAGCCCAGGAGAACATAGCAAGAGTGGGAGAGAGGGTTTGGGCTTTAGGATACCCAGGTGTTGTGACTTTCCACCAACTGTTAAGCGAGGAGACACTCCTAGAGCCTACGATAACAGAGGGTACTGTGAGTGGCTATAGGACTAAAACAGCTGGTGTGAGTGTTTTGCAGTCAGACGTGACCGTTACTCACGGAAATAGCGGTGGACCTGTTGTTAATTCAAACGGGATCGTGGTGGCTGTTACATCTTTCGGATCAGCAGATCCTTCTGAGAGCGGTAGGGAGGTCCCCGGATTCAACTTCTTCGTCCCAGCATCATATGTCTATGACATCATCAGAAGGTTTTCAGTCAATAACGTTGAGAGCGAGACTATAAAGTTCTATGAGGAGGGTCTAAGGCTATTCTATCAGAAACAATACAGAGCAGCTATAGAGAGGTTCCAGATAGTCAAGAACCTATACCCAGGATTCCCATTCATAGATGACTATATAACAGATGCTCAAAAAGCTATACTCAGAGGGGAAGAAGCCCCCCAGTTCCCCATAGACACAACCATGATAGCCATAATAGCTGTTGGAGCAGCAGCTGGAGGAGGAGCAGGATATATGTTTCTAAGGAGGAGGAAAGAGGTAGTTGGTAGGACAAAGGAGCAGCAGGGCCAGTGGCAATACGGACAGCAGTGGGGATATCAGCAGCCTCAGCAACCGCAGCAACAACCAAGCCCAGCTCAGACGCCATGGCAATCGCCAGGGCCTCAGCAACCGCCCCGACTTCCTCCAGGTTATAAGTTCTGTATAAACTGCGGTAAGATCATACCTGAGGATAGCGCTAAATGCCCATACTGTAACGCGGATCAACAGTGATAAGATCTAGGGGAGCTTGTTATGAATAGATATAGACAAGGCTGGGCAAAGATCCAGAGGATGGTTCTATCAATACTCCTAATCCTAGCTCTATTACCAAACATATCTATGAATATACCCAGCGTGCTGCTTACAAGCGGGGATACGCAGCCCAAGGTAGGGGATCAGTGGTTCTTCGAGGTCTATAGTAACGAGAGAGTATATAACCCCCGGGGTCCTGATAATTTCGTCTTAGCAGGCTATACTATAAATACTATCCAGTCAGCCAGTGGTGGTTACTATACACTCAACCAAACAACATTGAATGCAAATCGTGTTGTGATAAACACGATCCTATATACCATCTACCCCGACTGGAGGGTTAAGGAGGAGAGACAACTCACGGGATATGGCGAAACGATTGTCTATACTTACAAGCAGCCGTTGCCCTTCGCCTTCATAGTGCATCCCAGATCGTCGCAGGATTCGGGTAGCATTACCGCGGTGGCTGACAAGTATCAGGAGAGTAGTAGTGGTAGGACTTATCTTGGCAACATAACATATAATCTGAGATACCGTGTTAACGGTACTATCCAGGTGGATTTTAAGGGCGTTAAGGTTCCCGCATACATGGTTGTTGAGAGTATCGATTACGAGGAATACGATGTCGAGCAAGGCTACTCCAGCGGCTCTTTAGCATTAATTTATCTGATCAACAATGACTTCAAACTACCCTTCAGCTACCAGTTCGTGGAAAACATAGAGGGCGTTGATATCGTTAGCAGCAAGGAAGAGTTGAAGGAATACAGGCTAGATCCTGACCCTATTGCTAAGTATAGAGGAACCACCACTACCACAACGACTACTACAACCACCACAACAGGGACTACTACGACGACCACAACCACGACTACATATACGTCACCAGGGTCCATACAGCCCAAGGTAGGGGATCAGTGGTTTTACAATAGATATAGTAACGAGAGAGTATATAACCCCCAGGGTCCGGATAACTTCACCTTAACAGCAAACGACATATATACCATCCAGTCAGCAACTGGCGATTATTATATCATCAACCAAACATCTGTTTTTAATGAGACCGGGATCAGGGGAAGAGTTGTGACCATGATCGCCGTGTACCCTAACTGGAGCGTTAAAGAGATGGATATATTATTCCTGCTGACTACTAAAGTCGTCTTCAAGCAGCCCATGCCATTAGTGATCCATCCAAGATCGTCCCAGGATTCAGGGAGCATTATCGCAATAGCAGAGATATATTTGTTTGGCAGTTACACAGGCAATGTCACATTCTATATAAACTATCGCGTGAATGGCACCACCTGGGTAACGATCAAGGGGGTTAAGGTACCAGCATACATAGTTATCCAAAAAGTCGATGTTCATACGTACACTGTCTCTGAGGGTCAAGAGAGCTATTCCAACGACTCCTACACCGAAGTCTATCTGATTAACAACGATTTCAAACTACCATTCCAACGCCAAACCATAAGAACCATCAACGGGGTTGAAGTCGTTACAGAGAAGAGTGAGCTAGTGAGATATAACCTAGACCCAGATCCCATCGCTAAGTATGGAGGTACAACTACGACCACAACGACAACAACACCAGCCACTACGACTACAACAACCCCGCCACCGGTTACTACTACAACCACAACAACACCAACGACAACAACTATAGGGCCTGCTCCTAAGAATTATTATATGTCTTTCATCCTTAGAAAAGAGGGTAACTATTCGGCTGCAAGTGTTCAGGTGCCTATAGAGATCACTGATCTTGGTTCTGGCGATGTTGTTTCGATGTTCAATCTAACTGGTTCAAGGGTTCTGAGGCTTCAGGAGTCTAGCTATGCTATCGCGGTATTGGTAACCGAGGATGCTACAAGCGATGGTAAGGGTTATTATAGGTTTATCAAGTGGGTTGTTGGTTCAAGGGAGTATACAGACCCTGTATTAGAGCTAGATCTCAGGCAAAACATAACAATAACAATGATTATCGAGGTCTATACATTACAAGCCCAGGTACAGCCGACACAAACACAGACAACAACACCAGAGACAACAACCACAGCGGCAACGACAACAACACAACCCCCGAGGAACACAACAACTACGAGAACAGAGCCGGTGACACCACCTAGAACAACAGCACAACCATTACCAGGGGGCGGGGATATAGGCAGAGGCGGTGGAGGCGATATAGGCGCAATACCGCCCCCACAAACACAGGCTTGGTACTCTAACCCACTCATAATAGGCTCCATAGCTGGCAGCGGTGCAGCAGCAATAGCCCTGTTTATACTGAAGAAGAGAAACATGCTCAGAAGAGGCGGCTATGCTAGGCCAGCTCCACCACCCCCACCACCTCCTACCCCCTACGTCCCTCCACAC